>NZ_JALPTB010000085.1 GCF_023218075.1 Rhodococcus sp. HM1
CGCCCACGCAGGGGGGTTGGAGGACGACCGCAGTGGACAGTAGCGATAAAGATCGTTACTCGCTAGTACAAACGATTTCGGCGTGTCAGCTCAATTCCGTATGTGAGCCGTCCCGCTGGCTGCGCTGAATCTCGACGATCTGCTCCTCCACGTCGGCACGGCGGAGAATGCGCCCGATGATCAGCGCGGCGGCCACCGCCACCATCACCCACACCGCGACGCCTATGGCGATCCACCACCACATGACCGATATTGTCCCCGATAACCGGAACCGGGCCAACCATTGCCCCGTCGCAGCGGAGCGACGGGGCAATGATCGGGCGGTCGGTCACAGACCGCACTCCCGGATCGGGGTCACAGGATCAGATCCTGGGGTCGCAGCAGTTCGCGGGCCGAGACACCCGCCTCGATGCGCTCGAGAGGGTCACCGGCGACGTAGGCGTCCAGGCCCAGACCGGTCATCGACGCGATACGCCGCACCGGAACCTGGAAGGTGCGGTAGGCACCGAACGAGAACTCCTCCGGGCCCGCGAGGAACTCGTCGAGCAGCGCGGCCTGGCTGAGCAGATATCCGGTGGCGGACAACGTGCCGTCGGACTTCGTCATCGCCACCACCTTCCAGTACTGGCGGGGCAGGGCGACACCCCGATACAGCGGATCGTCGTCCGCGAGGATCGGCCCCGTCACCACGCTCACCTTCAGATCCCGATTGTCGGCGTTGCCGAGCACGTAGTCCTCGAGCCCGAGCCACAGCGTGCTGCCGGCGTTGAAATCGTGATGCTGCGGGGTGCAGTTGGTGAAATGGAAGGTGTCGTCGTTCGCGGCCTTCGCAAGCGGACCCCACGCCGGATCGAGGCGACGCACGAGATGACCACGGTCGAGCGGATTGTCGCGATAGACCTCCTCCCCCGTCTGTTCGTCGGCGGGGAGACGCGGATCGCGGATCCACCGGTCGCTGTCCCGTCGCGGTTTCTGCGCGAGCCCACCGTCGATGTTGACCGCGGTGAAGAGAGCCAACCGGCGCTGCCGGTGCATGACGACGCTGAAGTGGTGGTAGCGAAGCTCATCGGATGTCACCGAGACCGTGTCACCGGTCACGACCGGAAGCGGCAGCGCCGCGCCGAGGAAGCCGGGGTCGTATCCGTCGCGCCGGCTGTAGTCGGGATCGATGGAGATGGCCTCGGTTATGGACGGTGGAATCGTCGCGTCCGCCCCGGTCGCGCCGACCCGCACAGTGATCTCCACGGCCCGGTCGCGCGGAATCTGCACTGTTACTGCACCATCCGACGATTCCACGGCACCGGGGCGCGACTGCGGGACCGGCCGATCGGTGAGCAGCTCCGGACGTTCGGCGGTGGTCAGCTCCTCGACCAGCGCCCGCTGCTCGGGCGGCAGATCACGGTCGCGGAGGAACTGCAGGATCCGGCTGATCCGCACGCCCTCGTTGAGGAATCCGCCGAACTGGGTCTGCTGCGGTGCGCGCACACTCGCGTGGTGCAACGCGACGACCTCCCACTGGTCGTTGAACACCGGGGAGCCGGAGGATCCGGGTTCGGTATCCGCGGAGTAGTGCACGAACATCTCGGGGATGTCGACGATCTTGTTCTCCCGCAACGCAATTTGCTTCTTCTCGCCGCGCGGATGCTGCACGATGGTCACGAACTCGCCGATGACCACCGTACCCTGGGCCGCGGTCAGGCGGTTGAAGCCGTACTGCGCGAGGACATCCGGTGGCGCGTCGACCGCGACGAGCGCGAAATCCCGTTCCCGGTCGGCGACGAAGAACCGGCCCGGATCCAGCGGCACCGATCGGGGAGTCAGGGGGCGGCCGGCGATGCCGTCCTGGAAGTCGAACTCGACGACGCTCGCCGCCGCGATGACTGCGTCGGGCAGCACGTGATGATTGGTGAGCAGCAGGTGCGGGGAGACCAGGAAGCCGGTGCCGAAGCCGAGCCGTGATCCGTCCGCGCCGAGGATGTGGACGCGGCCGATCGCGCGCGCGGCCGCCACCCCCTCGTCGAGATAGCGCACCCCCACGAAATCCGCTGTGTTGATGATCTTTTCGAGCATCGACTCCACGTCCTCGGTCCCGGATCCCAGGATCGCGGGGGCGCGTTCGAGCGCAGATTCGACCAACGCGGCAGGATCGGCACCCGCCGGCGCATCGGCGGGATCGCCGCCGAGGTAGTAGCGGCTCACCCGGTCGAGACGCTTCGCGATGCGCGCGGGGTCGTCGGCGCGGGCGATCCCGCCGGGTTCCCCGAGTACCTGCTCGTTGCCGACCCGTACATCGGACCGGTCGACGATGCGCCGGGCCGCGGCGCGGCGCTGGTGTTCGCGTTCGGTGAGATAGGCCGCGGCGTTGTCGCCGGAGCCGTGGACCCTGGTGTTGGAGATGATCGTCATGGCATCACCTTCGGGCGAGAAGTGGATTCGGATCGTCTTCAGCGTCGCCCGGTACGGGGCTGCGGTCACGAGTAGTGCACTACGCGAATCCGGCCGCCGTCAGATCTCCACGGACACCGAGTACGACTGCGGTTCGAGAACGCCCGGGGCGCGTCCCTCGTCGAGAGCGTCGAGGACCCCGACCGGGTCGACGTCCCACTCGACCACCGTGGACGTCCCGAACAGCGCCGCGCGCAACAGGGCGGTCTCGAACTCGAGAACCTGCCGCAGGTGCGGCACCGCGTCGATCAGGCCGGGGCGCGAGGCCAGGTACATCGCGAACCTGTATCCCTCGACCCCGGGTGTCATCTCGGGCGGATGCGCCGACAGGTGTTCGGCGATCACCGCTTCCGTGGCCACCGCGCCGAGCGTGGTGAGCAGTGCCGTCGTCGTGTAGCGCAGCGCCTGGGCGAGATGCGCGCGGCGTTGTTCGTCGACGAGCCTGCGGTACAGGCGCACACCCGGTTCCGCCGGTCCCGCACCGCGCAGTGCCGCGACCAGGTTCCGTTCCGCCCGGTGCACCGTCGCGCGTTCGGCGGCGGACGCGTGGGTCGCGATCGCGGCCGGGAACGGTTCCGGTGCGGCATCCGGTCGCAGATCCCAGATCTGCCACAACCGTTCCAACTGGGCGTGCACGCCGTCGAGTCCGAGGTGGGGCACGTGGGACGGCGTGATCTCGAAGGTCAATGCCCGCAGATTCGGCAGGCGCGGCACGACGTCGGCGGTGAGGTCGAGCAGTTCGCCCGGCACCGCGCCGCTGTGGGCGTCGAGCCGGTATCCGTCCAGGTCGTCGCCGCCGGCGACGTGCACCTCCCACACCCGGTCGAGCGGGATGCGGGACAGGACGTCGCGCACCGCACCGCGACCGTTGACCTCGTTGCACCACAGGTTGTGCAGGTCCAGCACGATCCCGCTGCCGGAGCGTTCGGCGACGTCCCGGAAGAAGACGCCGTCGTCGAGTTCGTCCTCGCGGGGTGCCCGGTAGTCGACCCCGGTCTCGAACGCGACCGGCCTGCCCACCACCCGCCGGTAGTCGTCGATGTTCTCCGCGGCGACGGCAACCTGTTCCGGGGTCTGCGCCGGCGGCAACAGAAATCCGGCGTGCTCGATCCCCGAGGCACCGGCGGTACGCACGAAGCTGAGGTGTTCGCTGACCCACGGCGGGTCGAGCAGATCGACGACGCCGCGCAACGGGGTCCGGTAGTCCAGCGGATCGTCGATGCTTCCGGCGAGCGGCTGTCCTACCCCGTGGACGAGCTTGCGTTGCGGCAGCGCTGCCATCGCGTCGAGCGCCCACCCGTCGACACGATAACGCCATTTGCCTTCGGAACAGACTGTGCGCCAGAGTGTTTGCGGCTCGAGTTCGGCGACGGCCACGACGTCCGGGCCGGCCTCGAAGACCGGTCCGAGCGCCGGGCAGTAGACCATGCCGACGCCGAGAACGGAGCCGTCAGTATCTCGGTGCACCGGGGATCTCCCGGACGTCGAGACTGTCGGGGTCCACCGCGAAGTCCCGCAACTCGATGAACCGGATGTCGAACCCGGATGTGCAGCCGGGGCAACCGAGTCGATCGAGCACCTGCCGGGAGATCTTCGCGACCGCGTCGAGGTCGTGCGCGGCGTGGTGCGGCAGGTAGACCCGCACCGTGTCCGGTGAACGTGGACTGCGTTGTTCGATCTCTGTCATCGGGGCGCTCCCCTCGTCGTCGGATCGTGTGACGTATCCGAACGTACGAGCGGGGACCGCGGTGCACACGAGTAGCGGACTACCCGAATCTGCGGGGATCACGGCACCGTGATCGCACCGAGCGCCGTGATGATCGCGGACGCGTCCACGCTCTCGCTGCTACGGATGAACCGCAGCAGCGACGCAGTGGGCCTGTCCGGATGGGCTGGCCGGTCCTTGTCCGTGCGCAGCGAGCAATCCGACGTGGGGGTATCGATGATCGCCACGGATCCGTCGGCGCGGGTGACGGCCGCGACCATCGAGATCGCGGGTCCTCGAGCGCCGAGCAGTTCCACTGCGCTCCCCCGCGGCAGTCCAGGCGAGGGGAAGGTGGGCTGGAGGTGTTCGGGTAGCGCGAGGCAGGGCGGGTGGACTCCGCGGGTGCCCCTCGGGTGAACCGCGGCGACGCGGCGAAACAGTTCAGCGATCGGCGCTCCACGGTCCACCATCTGATCAGTTCGTACATACTGGCGAATCCTCAGCCAGGTCGGAGCGTAGGTTTCGGCAAGGCGGGCTAGCCCAGTAGTACTGAGTCCGGGCGGTTTTGGGCGCCTGAGGGCTGCACAGACCCGGGAATGGGGATGCCCGCCGTCGACTGGTGTCGGGGCGGGCATCGGGGGTGGAGCT
Organism: Rhodococcus sp. HM1; assembly: GCF_023218075.1. Classification (GTDB taxonomy): domain Bacteria; phylum Actinomycetota; class Actinomycetes; order Mycobacteriales; family Mycobacteriaceae; genus Rhodococcus. The sequence goes on from NZ_JALPTB010000085.1 coordinate 4,799, forward strand.
GATCAGTCCTGCTTGATCTACTCGGTGTAGCGCGCGAAGGTGTGCGCGATGGTCACGGGCGGTCCATCCGGGTCCGCGGGTTGAGGTAGACGGTGCCGGCCTGTAGCCGGCCCGTGCTCATCGGCGCGCGATATCGATGACGTAGTGGATGATCCAGATCGGTGCCCACATGCCGCAGCTGATCAGCGTGAGGATCAGGTGCATGGTGTGCGGGAACGCGCGGACGTTGACCACACTGCCGCCGACAACGTTGTTGACGGTGACCTGCTGCACCGGCCCCGCGTAGTGCGGCTGCTGCTGCGGCTGTTGGGCCTGCCAAGCAGCCTGGCGCTGCGCCTCGGCCCACGCCTGCTGGCGCACCTGCTGTTCCCATGCCTGCCGCTCGGCGATCTCCCGCTGCTGCTGCTCCCATGCCAGCCGCTCGGCGATCTCCCGCTGCTGCTGGTCGACACGGGTCAGGTCGTGCGGCTGCTGCTGCTGGGGCTGTGGCTGTGGCTTGACCAGGTCCGGCTGCGCCGGATTGGGCACCGCGGGAACATTGCGGTACTCGGCGTAGGGGTCGTACTCGTTGGGGGTGCTCACTGCGGATTCTCCTGCTTCCACTCGCCCGGCAGCTCGACGCTGATACGGACCTGATCGGGGCTGACGCCGTACGCTGCGGCGATCGCCTCGCCGAGGAGTGCCCCCTCGGCGGTCTTGGCGCCGATGATTTCGGCCTGTTCGATGGTCAGGTCCTGGTAGGCCCCGCCCTCACAGGACACCCGGATTTCCGGGACCTGATCTGTCGCGGTGATTTGCACCGCGACTAGCCCGCCCATGCTGTCGAGCAGCGTGGGCGGATTGTCATTGTCCATCGTGTTCTCCTGCTGGGTATGTGACAAATCTCAACGGGGATCGTTCCATAGCAGGCGCCACTCCAAGGCTCGACGCGGCCGATGCGTCGTAACTACAACCTCCGCGTCGCCGATGGCGCCCACTCCGTATCCCCTTCTGGGACTCCCGCACATGCTTGGATGCGCCAGATCATCACAGCGGAGATCGGTTGGCGTAGGTGCTTGTACCCAACGTCAACGGTGACGGCATGGCCGACCTAGGACGCCCACTGCTCGACGTCGAGTTCGGTTGCCACACGCTACTTATCGGCCATCGATATCGTCAGATAGCAGTCGCCGAGATACCTGGCGAGCAGATCGAACGGCGAGCGTGAGGCGAGAGCGAACAGCACGAGCGACGTCGCAGCTGTCAGCGGGACCGCGAACAGCGCCCGCCGGGTAGTCATCAGGGCGAGTAGGCCCGCCGCAACTCCACCGCCTACGAGTCGTCGCCTCTCCGACCCGGTCGTGGCGGGTGACGTTCGACGCGATCTCCTCGTCGCCCGCTGATCGTGCTGCAGGACCTGCTCAGCATCAATGCCCAGTCAACCTGGATGTCGCGGTCGTCACCCGGTACCTCGTTCTACGGCCGTGATCCCGCCGACGTCGCGCCGACTACGCTCGCATCAACAGCATTCTCGCCGAACTGATTCCGCGCATCAGCCGCGCGATCGCCCGGTTTCGCGAATGCCACGTCGAAACGGCTCATCCGGGCGCCGTCGTCGCAATCGCCGGAGACGATGCCGCGGCGACCTCGAGGGCGACCTGCCGGTACATCGCTGCGAAGTAACCGCGCGGGTTCGCGGTCGCGATGGTGTCCGCGACGATCGCGTCGAGGATGTCGACGACGTCATCGAGGTCGTGCGCGTGCATGGGCACGGTGTGCTCTTCGAGGGGAGAGGGTGTGTCCTCATCGTCGAGCAGGCCGCGCCGCGCGGCACGGGTAGTGGGAAGCGTCAGCTCGGGCGAGCGTCCGGGTGGTTGTGCGCGAAGTTCAGGTACGCCTTCGACGGGGTCGGCCCGCGCTGCCCCTGGTATTTGGACCCCACCTTCGCGCTGCCGTACGGATGCTCGGCGGGGCTGGTCAGGCGGAACAGGCACAACTGGCCGATCTTCATGCCCGGCCACAGCGTGATCGGCAGGTTCGCGACGTTCGACAGCTCGAGGGTGATGTGCCCGTCGAATCCCGGGTCGATGAATCCGGCGGTCGAGTGCGTGAGCAGACCGAGGCGACCGAGCGACGACTTGCCCTCGAGACGACCGGCGAGGTCGTCGGGCAGCGTGCAGCGTTCCATCGTCGAGCCGAGCACGAACTCGCCGGGGTGGAGCACGAACGGTTCGCCGGGCGGGGCCTGCACGAGAGAGGTCAGCTCGTCCTGGCGCTGAGCAGGGTCGATGTGCGTGTAGCGCGTGTTGTTGAAGACGCGGAACAGGCTGTCGAGGCGGACGTCCACACTCGACGGCTGCACCATCTCCGGGTCGAAGGGGTCGATGCCCAGATGCCCGGAGGCGAGCTGGGCGCGGATGTCACGATCGGAGAGCAGCACGCGTAGAGGTTAACAATGTGCCTCTTGACCTCGAGTCGGCTGGAGGTTGTTCGCTGGGACCACACCCGACGAACGGAGGCGGCCATGCACCCGATTGCCCGGCGCGAGTTCGGTTCGCGTTTCGAGCACCCCCGGCTTCCCGAGCGAGCGGTACACCCGACTCCTTCAACCGACGGAATTTACCGTTCGCTCGGGCGAGGCGTGGACGAGGTGACGGCATGACGGTCGTCTCCGCGCCCCCACTGTGGTCGGGCCGGTTCCGCGCGACGACGGTCGGGCTGTTCTTCCTGTCTGCGCTGTTCGCGTTCGAATCGTTCGCCGTCGCGACGGTCATGCCCGTCGTCGGCCACGAGTTCGGGGCGCTCACCTCGTATGCGCTGGCGTTCGCCGCCCCGATCGCGATGTCGGTGTTCGCGATCTGCGTCGCCGGGGTGTGGATCGACCGGTCCGGCCCCGGACCCGCCCTCTACACCGGGGTGGCGGTGTTCTCGGCCGGCCTGATCGGGGTGGCCGCAGCCCCCGATATCGCCGTGTTCCTCGCGGGCCGGGCCGTGCAGGGATTCGGGTCCGGGCTCGCCGGGGTCGCGCTGTACGTGCTGGTCGCCGTCGCCTATCCCGAGGAGTTCCGGGCGCGGGTGTTCACGGTGCTCACCAGCGCGTGGGTGCTGCCGGCACTGATCGGACCGCCCGTGGCCGGTGCGCTGGCCGAGGCCGTCGGGTGGCGGTGGGTGTTCGCGCTCGCGCCGCTGCCCGCCGTCGTCGCCGTGGTCGCGCTGGCCCCCGAGTTGCGGCGGGCGTCACCGTCGGACGATCCGGCCCGTACCGCGCCGTCGCTGCGGTGGGCGGCGGTCGCGGCGATCGCGGTGCTCGCCGTCGGGATCGCCGGACAACGGGAGGTCGCGGGGTGGCCGTTGCTGCTGGCCGCGGCGGTCGCGGCTGTGTGCTGGTCCGTTCCGCGACTCGTGCCCGCCGGGACCTGGCGTTTCGCCCCGGGCCTGCCCGCAGTGCTGTCGGCGCGGTCGCTGACCGGCGCGGCGTTCTTCGGTGCCGAGGTGTACGTGCCGCTGGCGCTGGTGCAGTTCCACGGATTCACGCCCGCGCATGCCGGGATGTTCCTGACGGTGTCGGCGCTCGCGTGGTTCGCCGGGGCGTGGCTCGCGGCGCACGTGTCGGCGCTGTCGGATGCGGCGGTACGCGTGCGGTGGGGTACGGCAGCGCTCGCGATCGGGATCGGCGCGACGACCACCGTGCTCTGGCCGGATATGTGGCCCGCCATCGCGCTGGTCGGCTGGTCCGTCACGAGCCTCGGCATCGGGATGGTGTTCGCGTCGACGTCGGTGCTGTTGCTCGACTACTCGCCGCCGGAGCAGACGGGTACGAACTCGGCGGCGATGCAGGTCAATGATGCTGCGACGCAATCGGTGTGGCTGTGCGCGGGGACGGTGGTGTTCGCAGCATCCGCGGCCACCGCGTGGGGGTTCGCGGCGATGTTCGCGGGCGCGACGGCGGTCGCGGTCGGGGCGTGCGCGGCCGCCGCCCGGATCACCGCATCATCGTCGATGCCGTGAGCAGCAGTTCGGTGCACGCTTCGACGACCTCGTCCTCCTCCAGGGGGACCGTGCCGTCGAGCCAGGACGTGAGCGCCTGTGCCAGCCCGCCGACGACGAAGTGCGCCGCGAGATCGAGGGTGGGACTGAGTTTCGCCTGGTAGAAGTCCTCGGCCTGCATCGTCACCAAGCCGGCGAACATGCGCGCGGACTCGAGCCGACGCCGCGCGAGCTGCGGATCGGCCTGGCTGACGGAGAACAGCACGCGTCCCAGGCGGGGATCCGCGGCGATCTCGCGGACGATGTTCGCGACGGCCGCGTGCACGATGCCGCGCTCGTCGCGGGGCGCGGCGGCCACCGCCGCGAGGGTGCTCTGCGCGATCTGCTGCACGACGTGGTCGTACACGGCACCGGTCAGCGCGTCGCGGTCGGCGAAGCTCTCGTAGAAGTAGCGCGAGGCCAGGCCGGAGCGCTTGCACACGCCGCGCACCGACAGGGTGGGTTCTCCGTCGGGTGCGCCGAGCAGGTCGAGACCTGCCTCGATGAGCTGGGCGCGGCGATCCGCCTGCCGTTCCTCGCCGCCGCGTCCCCCGTAGAGCCGTCCTGTTGCCATGCGGCCATCTTGTCAGCCTCGCCGCTTTACGAGCGTCATATATCTGCGTACATTCGTGCACAGATACTGTTCACATTGAGGGGTGGAGCGTGACGACGACGGAGAAACCGGCAGGACTCGACGACACGATGGACGGCCTCGGCCTCGCCGCCGGAGCCGCGAACATCATCATGCAGTTGTCGTGGCCCGGCGTCGGCTACGGCGTGTTCGAGAGCCGCGTCGAATCGGGACGTCTCTTCGATCACCCGTTCAAGCGCACCCGCACCACCCTCGGCTACCTCGCGGTCGCCGCGCGCGGCACCGAGGAGGAACGAAAGTTGTTCCGCGACGCCGTGAATCGCTCGCATCGGCAGGTCCGCTCCACCGCCGAGAGCCCGGTGAAGTACAACGCATTCGATCCGGAACTGCAGCTGTGGGTCGCGTCGTGCATCTACCGCGGATTCGAGGACGTCCACCGGGCGCTGTACGGGCCGATCGCCGACGAGCACGTCGACTACTTCTACCAAAACGGCGCCCGGTTCGGCACCACCCTGCAGGTCAAGCCGGACATGTGGCCGGTCGACCGCGAGGCGTTCGAGGAGTACTGGAACGAGGGCCTGAAGAAGGTCCACATCGACGACAGGATCCGCGAGCACCTGCTGTCCATCACGAAGCTCGAATTCGTGCCCGGGCCGGCGTCGCGGCTGTTCGGCCGGATGAATCTGTTCTTCACCGCCGGGTTCCTCCCGCCGCTGTTCCGCGACCAGATGCGTCTGGCGTGGAGCCCGCGCGACCAGCGTCGCTTCGACCGGGTCATGCGCGCGATCGGCAAGGTCAACAAACGCCTCCCCGTTCCCGTCCGCGAAGCCCCCTACCGGCTGCTCCTGGCCGACATGCGGTGGCGGATCCGGACCGGCCGCGCCCTCATGTGAGCGGCCGGCGACACACGTCGCAGACATGGTGACAGAGGTCGCGGGGAGTCTGATACAGTGTGCGACGAGCTAGGGACGAGCCGGTGAAAATCGGCAAAAGCCCAGCGTGCCGATGTAGTTCAATGGTAGAACATCAGCTTCCCAAGCTGAATACGCGGGTTCGATTCCCGTCATCGGCTCAACGAAATACCCGATCTACCAGCGGAGATGCGAATCGCTCCCGCTTCCAGGAAATACTCTGTAGCCACAGCTGTAGCCATAGTGCTACTGCCTACTCCAGCGTGGCTACAGCACCCCCGAAACTCCGGCTACAGCTCCCCTGAAAACTCGGAAGCCCGCCGCGAGTTGCATTCGCGACGGGCCGTGTCCGACTGACCCTTACTCCAAGGAGTCGAACAGTGTCCCAGCATACCCATGTCCACCCGCAGGGTGGTATCCGGCGCGGCCCCCGTCTGGCCGACAATTTCAGCGTCCTGTCGAACGCTGTTCTCAACGACGAGCGTCTGTCCTTCCGAGCCCGCGGTGTCCTCGCGTGGCTGCTGTCCAAGCCGCTCGATTGGCACATCCGCTCCGAAGCGATCGCCGCCCAGTCCCCCCGAGAAGGCCGCGAAGCGATCCGCAGCACCATGCGCGAACTCGTCGAACTCGGCTACCTCATCCGCGAGAAGGTCCAGGACGAGCAGGGCCGATGGTCCACCATCCAAACCGTCTACGAGGAGCCCCGCCCCAGCGGAGATACCCCGGCCCCGCCGAAGCCCAGGAAATCGAACTCCGGGCAGGCGCGCGACGGGAAGACGGGCGCCTTTACAAAGGATGGATCACCAAGGACTGAGACCAACAACAACCCCGCACCTCAGGCACCCACCTCACTTGTCGACGCGCTCGAGTCCGTGTCGTCGTCGGAGATCGCCCGAGAAGAACTGCAGCGCAACGCCGACAACATCGCCGAGCTCGAGGCCGCCACGCTCGCCGAAGGCCTGCCCGCCACCTACGCCGGGATCAAGCCCACGCAGAAGACCGAGTTGCTCGAGCTGATCGACCGCCACGGCGTCGACACGCTCGTCCAGGCCGCTGTGCGTGCGCACCGGCCGGAGAACCCGACCATGCACGTCCACGGCTGGATCCGCCTCTGGAAAGCCCTGTCGGCGCGCCCCGCCCGCACGGGCGAAACGTCCGGACCCCCGCCGATGTCCGAGGTCCGCGGCGACAACGACTGCGACAACTGCGAACACGGCTGGGTCCTCGGCCCCGACCGCCGCCCCATCGAACCCGCCGTCCGCTGCGCCTGCCGCACCACCACCCAGGCAGCCGCGTGATGCCCGCGCTCGATCAGCGCCTCATCAACCTGATCGCCGCCGCCCAAACCCACATCGACGCCGCCCACGCCCTGCACCTTGAGGACGGCGTCGACACCTTCACCGCCGCATACCGCGAAGCGTTCCTCACGCTCACGTCCGGCCTCTACGACCTCGTCAGGAGCACCCGATGACCACGCCTCGCCTCCACCTGCCGTCGCGGCACACCGTCGCTGTCGCACTCGCGACACTCGCCGCGCTCGCTGTCGCACTCTCCGCGTTCGCCCGGTCCTTCTCCGCCCTGTCCGACCTCGCCGTGATGCACGAGTGGCCGGCGGGTGAAGCGTGGATCCTGCCCGTCGCACTCGACGGCATGATCGTCGTCCCCACCGTCGCGGCGGTCGTGCGACGCGACGCCCGCTGGTACGCCTGGTCGCTCCTTGTCGCAGGCACGGTCCTGTCGTGCGCCGGCAACGGTGTCCACGCCTGGCTGACCACGGCGTCGCAGATCGCTGTCGCGCTCGCCGTGATCCCGCCGCTCGTCACCTTCTTCGCGGTGCACCTCGCTATCGTCGTCGCGCGACAGGACCGCGACACGAGCGCCGTCGCGGCGCCGGTCGTCGAGCCGGGGCCGACTGTCGCATCCGACGACAACGACAAGACGATCCGCGACACCGATCGCGACGAGACACCCCGGCCGGTCACCCGGCTGCGTGTCGCACCCGCGACAGACCCGCGACCTGCTGCGACACCGCGTGTCGCAAAGCCTCGCGCCGCGACACAGCAGGCACTCGCCCTCGATGTCGCGCCCGCTGCGACCGACGACGAGCTCCGCGCCCGCGCAGTTCACCGGGTTGTCTCAGAGGGATGGACCGTTCGTGCGACAGGAGCAGACCTCGGTGTCTCGAAGGACAAGGTGCAGCGTTGGGTGACTGCTCACCGCGCGATGCTCGATGCTGAGACAGTCGCGGTCTGATATCAGCCGTCGCGGCCCCGGCGCCTCGCCGGGGCCGCGACGTAACACGCGGCACGTCAGACGGGATGATCCGGACATGACCGACCCCACGATTGCCCAGACTCTGCCGAACCAGTTAGGTCGGCCCGGCGATATCCTCGCCGGACATATGAGCGGCGACGAAAGTGGCGGTTCTTCCGACTATCCGAAGGCAGTGGCTTGATGCGAGCGGGTTACGAACGTGCCAGGGTTCTGATCACCGTGAAGACGTATCCGAGTCCGTCGAGCACGTACGAGGAAACCGTGTGTGTCGCAGGGGTGCGCATCGACCAGGCCGAGCCGAGTTGGATCCGACTGTATCCCGTCCGATTTCGGGGCATCGACGATGACTTGCAGTTCAAGAAATACGAGCGCGTCGACCTTCCTGTCCAGGCTCACGGGAGTCGAGACCCGCGGGTCGAATCACATCGCCCGGATCAGTCACATCTTGATCGGGTCGGGGTGATCGACACGAAGACGAACTGGGCACACCGCAGAAACCTCCTCGGCGGCTTGATCGGAGCGACGACAACCTGCGCCCTTCGCTCCGCCAACGAGGTGCGCATGAACGAACCCTCCCCCTCGCTCGGGCTGATCAAACCGCGTATCGATGAGGTGCAGGTGCTGCCCGGAGAGCCGTGGAACGAGAAGCAGATCGCGAAGATCCAGAAGGCCAGCGAGCCCGACCTGTTCGGTCCAGGACTCGCACCCCTTGAGCCAATGCCGTACATCGTCAGGTACCGGTATCGGTGCGAGTCGGCAGAATGCCCGACTCATACCCAGAAAGTTCTGGATTGGGAGCTTGGGCAAGCAGGCAGGTTATGGCGCCGGAAGCACGGCGATCAACGGGCTCGCGAAATGATCCGGGAAAAGTGGGAGGACGAATTCTGCGACCCGTCCAGAGATCTGCACTTCTTCATCGGGAATCAGCATCAGCACAGGCGGTCCTTCTCGATCCTTGGTTGTTGGTACCCAAAGATCGAGAAGGACCGCGAGGACCTCACGCTCTTCTAGAGATGGTGAACCTGAACATAGGGAGCAACCGACCTCAGTCGATCGACCACAATGTCTCGGTGGCACGTCTCATGGTCTCGCTCGAAGCACAGCAGCGCGACGATTCCACCGTCGAGTAGCTCGACCACGTGGTTGAGTGCGTCTGCGGCCGCATCCGATCCGAGAACCTCGCGAAACCGTTCACGACTCTCCTCGCTGCCGCTCCGGAAGCCGTCCCGGTTGTCCTTTGGGTTTCCGAGGGCGCGGTGGTGGACATACTCGATGCCGGCGCTTTGTAGCGCTTGGGCGAGCTTGGTCTTGGAGAACCCCGGTTTCCTCGAGAGCGGTGTCAGACGGACGTCGACGAGCACCTGAACTCGCTGGTGTTTCAGCTGCGAGATGAGGTCTTGGAGCGTGCGGCCTTCGTATCCGACGCTGACCAAGGCCGGGGGCATTCCCATTTCACAGGCACCGTAACCCGTTTCGGCTAAACCTTGAGGTCTTCCCGGCATGATCTACCCTCTTTCGCAACTATGTTCGACTTCGGTCGCTCCATAGCACACCATACCGACAAGACAGGGGCGCCACATACGGGTAGACGTAGAACCGGACCCTGCCCCCTCGAAAACGTCGCAGATCGCTGTCGCACTCGCGATCGTCCCGCCGCTCGCCACCTTCTTCGCGGTGCACTTCGCGATCGTCATCGCGCGACAGGACCGCGACACCAGCACTGTCGCGGCACGACACCGACCGCGACGACGCCCCGCGGCCGATCACCCGGCTGCGCGTCGCACCCGCGACACCGGACCGACCGGCCGCGACACCGGACGCTGCGACACCGCGCCGGACCACGACGCCGCCCGTCGCGACAGAGCCCGCCGCTGACCGGCCTGCGACACAGGTGACGCTCGCGCTCGACATCGCGACCGCGACAGACGAGCAGAAGCGGGCCGAGGCGATCCGGCGCGTCGTCGACGAGAAGACATCGGTCCGCGCGACAGGCGCCGCGCTCGGTATCTCGAAAGACAAGGTGCACCGGTGGGTCACCGCGCACCGCACCAGTGTCGCGGCCGCGACAGTCGCTGCCTGACGTCGGGGACGGCCGACCGCACAAGACCCGGCCCCGTTTGGGACAATCACGTCCGGCGTCAAGCTCACCCGGAGAAGTTCACTGGTCCTCGCCGGGAGGTATGGCAAGTGACATCTCACGTCTCACTCGCCAGCGCCACACGGAGGCGCCGTCGTCGGGGGGCGGCGTCCCCCACATCCACCGACGGACTCTCTTCTGTTCGCGGCCTGCAGCAGGTACCGTAAGACATCCACTGGTCGTGAAGGCGGCACCTTTTCGCCAGCGAATACACGAACAGCGCCCCACCTCCGAAGAGGTGGGGCGCTGTTCGTGATCCGGAGCGCGGCCGGCGAACTCCTGTGCCGCGTCGTTTGTCCACGTCGACGGCATCCGTACCGGATGATCGCGACAGACCTGTACAGTCAGTCGAACTTCCGGAACAACCCGTGCATATCATCGGTTGACCTTGGCGACGGGAAGGAACGAAGAGGAGGTGCCCATGAGCAACGCAACCCCGCGGGAAGCAGCCCGTGAAATGCGGATGCGTTACTGGAACGACAGCATGGGCAATATCCCTTTCCCTGTCGACCCCTGGGAGATCGCCGACCGGATCGGGATCCGGGTGCAGCCCGCACCGCTCAACAACAACCTTGCTGGATTCATCATCCGCGAAGATGCCGACGCGCCCACGGAGATCTACGTCAACGAGCAGGACCATGCGGTCCGGCAGCGATTCACCGTCGCCCACGAACTCGGCCACTTCTTCCGGCACAAGGACGACGAAGATGAACTCGGGTTCGTTGACGAGCGCGCAGAGCTGGCGCAGGCCGGCACCGACCCCGAAGAAATCTGGGCGAACCAGTTTGCCGCCGAACTGCTGATGCCCGCCGCCATCGTGAAGAAATGGTGGGCGGAAGGGATGTCGGTCGGCGAGCTCCGCCGACGTTTCGACGTGTCATCACCAGCGATCAACAACCGACTGTCCAGTCTCGGGCTCATCTAGCCCATGCTGAACCGGGAAGCCGACGACGAGGTCGACGGCAAGCTGCAGCGCGCCGGCCAGATCGAGTCACGGTTCAAATCGAGGCCACCGCTCGACGGCGGAACGCCGGACTCGCCCGACGCCAACGACGGTGGTGACCTCGACGACCCGGAGTCTTCTGAGGAAAACCGCGACGAGGATTCCCGGAGCGCGATCCTTGCCGCAAAGATTCGCCTGCAGACGATCAAGGCCCAGAACCGTGAGCAGGACATCGAACTCCGAAAGACGCTCGCGGGCTGGTCGATCAAGTTCGTGGGCGGACAGCTTGTCGCTTCGAACATCTTCTTCTTGATCTATCTTTGCGCCAACAAGACTGACATGGACCCTGCGGTGATGGTGGCCTGGCTGGGTGCGTCGGTGATCGAGGTGATCGGCATCCTTCTCGTGATCGCTCGCAGCTTGTTCCCGGTGAAGAAGAACGGATCCAACGGGAGCGACAACGGCGGCGGTTAGCCTGGTTCGTTCGGCGGATGCGGGACACCAGGCCCAGTTGTTACCTAACGAAATTAGCTGTGGGACAAGAGGCTTCGCGGACCGGCCCCTACCAATCCGGGTGGCTTTTGTGATCTAATCCAGCGGTCGCCACCGTTCCCCTGCGCGGCGATACATGACCCCGTCGGCGCCCCCCAATCCGCCGACGGGGTCTCTTTCTGCCCCGAAGATCTACCGCAGATGCGGGCTACCCTGCCGTGATTGGACACGGGTCCAGCACTTCCCGGGCAGCGACAGGGGAATGCCTGGGCGGCACCTGGGCCCTCCCATCACCCCTCACGTCACCCGGCGACCGAGCCGAGTGGGGCGAGAAACACATTGCCGACAAACCGACCATTCGGGTCTCATGGCGGCATGAGCAGAAAGACGCCGCCCCCGCGACGCTCCAACGAACCATTGTTCGGCGACACGAACTCACGCCGCGGCGACCTGGTAATCGCCACAGCACTTGGGACCACGATTGTCCTGGTAGCCCTTCTGCTTCTGGACTGACAGCACCCCGCCCTCGACGTGGGGACTCAGTCGTACGGGTGATAAATGCGGCGCTGGATCGCAACAGGTGCCGAGTAGGGTTGCGCGCGAACGCCCCTGTCTCCAGCTGGGGCGTTCGCTACGACCACTTCACACCCGGCCGTGGCGGGCCGACATGGGGCGGCCGCACGATGGTGACGCCACACTTCCGACACTCGTAGGTTCGATGACCGCCGGCTCCCGAGATGCAGTCACAGGGCACCCATCCGACGAGCACCCGGCGCGCCCCGAGTGGGTGTCCGTTCGGGCACGTGCGAGGGCTGCGCTCGACGGACTGCATACCGTTACGTTCGCACACATGTTCGATATTCGGTAGGGTTTGATCCGCGGGCCGGTGGAGCCGCGAGCTCGGGAAGCACCGGCCTGCATCCAGCATCTCGGCATGCTCGAGTATTCCCATCGCGCGAAGCAGATACCACGCCTGTTGCTGCCGCTCATCCATACCCGATTGGACGAGATCGCGGGCCAGGCGGTTCCATCCGAACGGCCCGGGACGCACCTACATGGCCATCGCAGCATTCAGCGGTATGGGGGTGAAATCGGGAGTTTCGTTAGGCAAAAGCAATTTCCGGACCCCCTCCGCGACGTGATTGAATCCACACTGTCGCCGCCCATCCCCTGCGCGGCGATCCAGGCCCCGTCGGCGCCCCCCGCATCCGCCGACGGGGCCTGCTTCTATCTCGAGGGTCTACCGCGATCGCGGAAAATCCTGTAATCATTGGACACGGGTCCAGCACGTTCGAGCACGCAGGGGATGCTCGGAGGTTCTGGACCCTCCCACTACTCCGCCCCATTGGCAGTGCGCCGCCTCGGGAGGAAGCGGAGCACCGAATCGGCTACCCCTTGACGCGACACGTACAGCCCAGTTGCAGCCACCGGAATTCTACGGCGGCGAGGACCTGCCTGAACACGAAAAGGGCGCCCCGCCTCCGGCGTTCTGAGGGGAGGCGGGGCGCAGAGCAGCCGTAGAGACCGATCGGGGGTGGGAATCTACAGCCGCCAGGTGTATCGGACAGAACAGACCGCGCGTTACGTACGTGTTACGGACGCGTTACGGGGCTGTCGGTTTGACCTTCTAGTCCCAGTACAGGAAGGTGTTCGATGCGCCGGCCAGGATGTTTCGCTCGCCGGAGGTTGTCGCTGTGTGTGCCGCTTCGAGCCACACCTCATCGCCCTCGTGCAACGTGGTCGAGTAATTGGTGCTGTACACCTTGTTCTGGCCGTTGCTCTGCGAGGTCGCGACCACGGTGCCGTTGACGACGATCCGGCAGCCCTTGGTGATGAAGAGGTTGCCGGAGTTGAAGGTGACCTGTGCGTAGATCGTGGTGGTCTTGTTGCCGATGACGATCAGCTTGCCGCCGGATTCGACGGTGTCCGGGAACCCGGCGCGCGGTACCCAGCCGGTGACCATCGTGTACACGTCCCGGCCCGGGTCCTGGGTGCCGGACTTGTCGACACCCATCGGCACGAACTGGATCGCCTGCGCCACCGGGGCGGGCGCGGTCACCGACACCACCGCTGCCGGGGCCGCGACCACCGCAGACCCGGTCACCTGGGGTGCGGGTGCGGTGAGGGCGAGGTCGACGGCGGGTACCGCGACGGTCGCCGCGCCCCGCACGATCGGGGCCGGCGCGGACACCGCGAGCTGCGCGGCAGGCACCGCGGGAGCGGACCCCGCCGATACGGCGCCGCCGGGCGCGGCGAGCTCGAGCTGCACGGCCGGCACCGCGAGCAGCCCGGTCGAGGCATGCGCGCTCGGGTGGCCGGCCGCGACGAGAACGTCCGCGACCGGCACCGCCACGTTCGGTGTCGCGAACACCGGCGCTGGCGCCTCGAGGGTGATGTGTGCGGACGGGATCGCCACGACCGCGCCCTCGGTGCCCGGCTCCGCGGCGGGCGCGGTGAGCGTGATCTGCGCGGCGGGCACCGCCACGATCGCCGACAGCCCCACCGGCGCCGCCGACACGCCGATCGAGGCCGGCGGGATTCCCACTGTCGCGCCGGCCGAGACGCCCGGCTGGACGGCGTGGACCACGACGGTGGCCGCGACAGTGACCACGTTCGCGGGCATCGTGCCGTCCCAGGCGGCGCGGCCGCGCCAGTACACGCCGGTCGCGCGACGTGCTCCGAGGTACACGCCGGTCGGGGCACGGCGGAACAGCCAGATGCTCATCTCAGGCCGCGGACAGTCGGACGATGCCGTTCGCGTCGAGGGTGAGTGTGAACGCGCCGGCGGTCGTCGCGATGTCCGCCCCGAAGTCGACGTACGAGATCAGCGGTTTCGTCGCCGCGGTCGAGGGGGTGTCGTCGTAGAACACCGCGTACCGGGCCGTGATCGTCGAACTCGGCCACGACGGATCGTCGGCGTCGAGCTTGACGGTGTTCGTCGCCGGGTCGTAGGACAGGCTCACCCCGGTCAGCAGCTGGCCGCCGGCGGTGTAGCCGGTGCCCGTCACCTCGCCGGTGACCTGCGACTTGAACTGGTGGGCATCCTGATCCGGGGTGTACGCGACGGAGCACAGCATCACCTTGAGGTTGTCGCTGCCGAGGTCGACCTTCTTTTCCGCCAGCGACTTGGCGAACAGCCCGTATGCTTTCGCGGTTACAGCCATGATTAAACTCCTTGAGTGTCAGAGACTTTCGACGGTGAAGTAGACGGTTGCGGGATCGTCGAGTCCGTCGGCGACCAGTAGCCAGTACTCGTCGTCGACCATCGCCGCGACGCGGGCGACGCCGCCGCCGTTGCGTACGAACCCGGTCATCCATGCCTCGTTGTCCGGCGGGGTGGCCGCGTCGATCAACGGCCACAGCTGCACCGGGGTGGTGCTGTCGGGGATGGTGATCCGGTAGTCCGCGCGCATCCCGCCGGACAGGTGCAGCACCGCGGGCCCGGGTTCGAGATCATCGGTGGTCAGCACCCCGTACTCGGCGGTGTAGCGGCGCGCCCGGATGGTGACGACGCTGCCGTCCAATCCTCCGCGCACCGCTGGGGTTTCGAAGGTGAACACCGTCGCGTCGTCGGCGCCGGCGATGTCCCGGACGTTCGCGGTCAGGACTGTCACAGCGCCCCCCACGTCAGCAGCCACATCAGCTGCAGCCAGAAGAACGTGAACACGGTGGGCCTCCTTCAGAGTTCGCCGCCGTCGGGGACGGTCGGTGCGTGGGCGAGGTGGTCGGTGTCGACGGACCAGCGGACCGCGGTCAGCCCGCACATCCGGGTGCCGCCGTGGATCGTGGCCAGGGTGTCGTTCAAGAACCCGGACGGGGACGGCTCGACCCGCAGCAGCAGCCGCACATACACCCACGCGTCCGGATCCGCGGTGGTGTCGTCGGGACGGTCGATGACGAACGTTGTCTGATAGTTCGTCGTGTACGGGCCGGTCAAACCGTTTCCCGGCGGGGCGTACTCGGTGTAGAACGGCTCCGGTGTGGCATCGAACGACCTCGCCGACAGCAGCTCGCCTGCCGCGTCGCGGATCTCGATCATGTACGCGGGCTTGATTTCCCGGTACATGTTGTAGAACTCGAGGAAATGCGTGACCGGGTTGATGCGGGAGCCGAGCCCGATGGTGTAGCCGGAGACCGCGGCGTGCACATCGACGCGCCACAGGCCGCCACCTTTGAGGACCAGCGCGTCCGAGGTCACTCCGACGCGGGTGGCCGGGCCGACCTGGGTATCGAACGGCAGGGTCTTCCACGTGTTGAGCACATCGACGGCCCAGTTCTTCGACATCACGCTGGTGCCGTGCGCGGTGATGCCCTGCAACAGATCGAGCCGGCCGCGCAGAGCGTTCTGGCCGTCGGTCAGGTCCGCGGCCGACGACTGCAGTTTGCCGCGGGACTGGTTGAATCCGGTGACCGCCTTGACCAGATCGGCGCGGGCCGCGGCGGTCATCATGTCGATGACGGCACTTTGGGTCATGCCGGCCATGTCCTGGCCCATCCGGTCGCCGAACTGCCACGCCCCGTCCGGTGCGTTCTGTCCTGGTGTCGTCACAGCGTCCCTCCGTCCGGAACGGTCGGTGCGACAACCGCGTTGGTGACACGGAAGTCCCACTTGTTCACCGACAGCGCCGATCGCAACGTCCCACCGAAGACGTACTGGCGGGTGTTCTGGTGGAACATGTCCACCGTCACGATGTAGGTGTCGTCCTCGGGAACGACGAACGTGTGGGAAAACGCGGCGGTTTCATCGCCCGCCCGGCCGACCACCAGCGAGTACTCCCGCTGGGAGTATGTCTCCCACGTCGCGGCCACCCGCACCGTCAGATACACCACCGCCCGGGCCGCGCCCGTGAACCAGCCGGACTGCACCTGAAACCCCACATGCGCGTCGGCCCGCCACAGGCCCTTCTCCAACAGTCGGATCCCCCCGGATTGGGGCGCCGCGCCCTTTGCCGGGCCGAGCTGCGCGTCGAACGGCAACTGCTTGCCCTGGTTTCCCGGGACCAGCCAGTTCGACCCGAGGTAGGTACTGCAGTAGCCGCGTACCCCGTCGAGCAGATCGACCCGCTCGCCGAGTTCGAGCTGCACGTCGTGGACCTGTTCGGCGAGATCGTCGACGTCGGCGACCATGCCGTTCCAGCCGCCGACGGCGGCGTTCATGTCGCTGCGCGTCTGCCCGGTCATCATCGCGATGACATCCGCCGCGCTCATCCCGGCCATGTCCTGGCCCATCCGGTCACCGAACTGCCAGGCCCCGTCCGGTGCGTTCTGTCCTGGGGTGGTCACCTCAGATTTCCTTCTCTAGGCTCACGGGGATCGCTGGGCGGGTGTCCGGTGGTTGTTGCCCCGGGGCGTGGTGGCTGAGGAATGCGTCGAGGTGTTCGATGTGACGGAGCAGTTGCCGGATGAAGCGAATCGCCTCACGGAACTTCTCGCGGTCCTCGGCGCGCCCGGCCTTCAGCTCGGCGACTTCGGCCTGCAGCTTCTTGACCTGAGAGGATTGCCTGGCCGTCCACGCGGTAAGCAACGCGGTGGCCGCGATGCCGAACTGCTGGACCCGCTCGGGCGCGAGCAGCGCGAGCAGCCACTCCCCCATCAGCGTTCACCTCGCGGTGGCTGGACGAGCCGTTGAATGTAGGCGGCCGCAGCCATGACCGCGGCGGTGCCGCCCGATGTTGCTGCCGCCCGCCACGAATCCCAGGTGAGCAGATCGAACCCGGGCGCGGCGACCGCTGCACCGAACGCGGTGACCACCGCCAGGACCACGGTCACGACCAGTCCCTGGACGAGGGTGCGCCACGCCCGGTCTCGCGCGTCGGCGTGGGCGTCCGGCGCCGGGTCGTGCACCAGCTCGCCCGGGATCGGGAGCGGCTGGGTCTGCTCGACTGCACGGATCGCGATCTGCGGGATGGCGGCGACGGCCTCGTCGATGCGGCGCTGCGCCTCCGCCTCCAGCCGCGTGGTGACAGCCTGCACCACCTGCTGGGATCGTGCGTCGATCTCGTCGCCGAGCTTCTCGACGACCGCGCGGGTGATGATGTCGACGACGTTGTCGCTCACAGTGCCTCCAGCAACTTCGCGAACTCGGACTTGTGGTTCTGGTCGACGTAGAGCAGCTCGACGACGCGGACGCCGGCGGCCGTCGTGACGGTGAGTTCGGCGAGCCAGCCGGACCACCGCTCTCCGTCGCGGTCGATCGTGAGGTTCGGGGCGTAGCCGGACCCCTCGAACGAACCCTCGAGGATGCTCTGCGCGAGATCGTCGGTGCTCGGCAAGGCGATCCGGGCGACGGTGCTTTCCTGGCGGAGTTCGACTGTCAGGTCCCGTGATTCGAGGAGCTCGAAACTGGAGTCCCAGAACGTGACGCGCTGCTCGGTCAGGAGGACGGTGTCGGTGGAGGTGTCGGGCATGGTCAGTTCTCCTCGGTGATGATGGCGTCGAATCCCGGTTCGGCGTGGGTGCCGACGGTGCCGGTGGCCGACCAGGTGATACGTCCGTGCTCGAAGTCCTGGAAGCGGATACCGCCCTGTTCGTCGGCCCACTGCTCGTCGGTGATCGGCCACCCGAACCGGCCTGTCTCGGACCCAGCGGCGTGCCAGTAGGCGCGGATCAGGCCGGTGACCACGTGACCGGGGTGCCCGTAGCGGCGGTAGATCGCGCCGCCCTGGAATCCCTGCACATCACCCCACGCCTCGCCGGAGACCTCCGGTTCGTGCAGGACGAGGTGCCGCTCGGTCGGGTATCCGACGTACGAGCGTTCCCACCCGAGCTGCTCGTACTTCTCGAACAACGCAGCCGGGATCGCATAGGCGCCGGTGGTGGGATGCCAGTAGATCGAGCCGCCGGTGTAGTGCACGTACCGGCCGCCGTCGGCGGCGTCCCCCTCGGCGGTGCGCTCACCGAGCCACGCGGCAGCAGCAGCGGCCTCCGCCGCGATCGCGGCGACCGGGCCGGTGTCCCGGGGAATCAGTGCGGCACCGAGCTGCAGGCACCGCGCGTACCGCTCGCGCCGGTCCCCGGTGCCGTTGAGCCCGCCGTTGATGGCGCGGGTGACACCGTCGAGGTCCTGCCGGTCGGCGAGCGCGTTGATCTGCGGCCGGGACACGGTCCAGTACCAGGTCGCCGCGAGGAACCCCCAGCGCGGATCCTCACGCACCAGCTGCGGGTGCTGCTCGAAGTAGGTCGGCGAATCCACCCAGCCCTTCGCATGGCACCAGGCGGAGAAGGCCCGGAAGTTGTTTCGGCCGGTCAGCTGGATGGGGCCGGATCCCTTGAACAGTCGGCCGTCGCCGTCGACCTGCGGGGTGTTCCCGAGGTCCGTGCGGGTGTCGTAGGCGTCGCCGCTGGCGATTTCCTCCATGTACCGCAGGCCGCCGGACTCGTGACCGATCTGGGCGCACCACATCGCGGCACGCAGCGGGGTGGTGCACTCGGCCTGCCGCATCGCCTCGGCGAACCCGGGCAGCAACTCCCGGTACCGGTCGAGCGAGACAGCATTGCCCATCGCCGCGGCGAGCGTCTCGGCGGTCAACCCCTCCGGCGGGGCGACCGGGGCCGGGGCTGTCTCTT
>NZ_JALPTB010000086.1 GCF_023218075.1 Rhodococcus sp. HM1
GTCGCCGCAGAGGTCTGCGGGGTGCGGCGCGGGCGGGTGGCGGGCGGGCCTGCGCTCCGGGTGGCTCGCCCGCGGCCGCGGGACGGGCCGCTCACGAGAGCACCCCGGCGGCGTGGAGGTCGGCGGCGAGCGCATCGATCTGCGCGGAGGTCGGCGCGACCTGCGGCAGGCGGGGCTCACCGACGTCGATGCCCATCAGACGCAGCCCGGCCTTGGACGCGCTGACACCGCCGAGGCGGGCGACGGCCCGCAGGATCGGCACGAGTTCGAGGTTGATCGCGCGAGCGCGGGCGATGTCGCCGTTCATGAACGCGGTGTGCAGCTCGCGCAGGCGGCCGGGAACGAGGTGGCCGATGACGCTGACGAAGCCGACCGCGCCGACCGCGAGCCACGGCAGGTTCAGCGGATCGTCGCCCGAGTAGAACTTCAGGTCGGTGGTTCCGATGAGCTCGGCACCGGCGTTCAGGTCGCCCTTGGCGTCCTTGACCGCGACGATCCGCGGATGCTCGGCGAGGCGGCGCAGCGTCTCGGTTTCGATCGGCACCACCGAGCGGGGCGGAATGTCGTAGAGCATCACGGGCAGGTCGGTCGCATCGGCGACGGCCGTGAAGTGCGCGTAGAGGCCCGCCTGCGGGGGCCGCGAGTAGTACGGGGTGACCACGAGCAGGCCGTGTGCGCCCGCACGAGCCGCGTCGCGCGCGAGCTCGACGCTGTGCGCGGTGTCGTTGCTGCCGGCACCGGCGATGATCTTCGCCCGGTCGCCGACCGCGGCGAGGACCGCGCGCATCAGTTCGAGCTTCTCGTTCTCGGTCGTGGTGGGCGACTCGCCGGTGGTACCGGCGAGAACCAGTGCGTCGCAGCCGCCGTCGACCAGGTAGGTCGCCAGACGCACTCCCGCATCGACGTCGAGCTTGCCGTCGGCAGTGAACGGGGTCACCATCGCCGTGGCGATGGTGCCGAACGGAAGCTCGACAGCAGAAGCGGAATCACCGTTGGTCATGGTCAGAAGGCTACCGCGTGCAGAAGGCGCTGCGACACACGCCCGCCCACCCCGTCGCGCTGTTCAGCCCTCCGTCGTGAACTGGCTGGCCGCGACCTCGGTCCCGTCGGGCAGTGTGGTGACGGCGAAGTCACCGAAGACGTTCGGTGCGACCTCCTGCAGGCGACGCAGGCACTCGACCGCGAGACGACGGATTTCGACGTCGGCGTGTTCGGTGGCACGCATCGCGATGAAGTGCCGCCACGCCCGGTAGTTGCCGGTGACGACCACGCGCGTCTCGGTGGCATTGGGCAGCACGGAGCGGGCGGCCTCGCGCACCCGCTTCGCGCGCAGCGGGCCCGCGGGAACGTGCGACAGCTTCTCGTCGAGAGCGCCGAGCAGTTCGGTGTAGGCCGCCCTGCTGGTCTCGGCGGCGGCGAGGAACAACCGCTCGAGCTCCTCGTCGCCCTCGATCGCCGGCGGCACCACGACCGGCGTGTCGCCGCCCGGCACGAACCGCTGGGAGAGCTGCGAGTAGGAGAAGTGCCGGTGCCGGATCAGTTCGTGGGTGCACGACCGCGAGATGCCGGTGATGTAGAAGCTCGCGGAGCTGTGTTCGAGAACGGACAGGTGGCCGACGTCGATGAGGTGCCGGATGTAGCCGGCGTTCGTCGCGGTGCGGGGATTGGGCTTGGACCAGCTCTGATAGCACGCGCGACCGGCGAATTCGACGAGTGCCTCGCCGCCGTCGGCGTCGGTCTCCCAGGGCACGTCGTCGGGCGCGACGAATTCGGTTCGGGCGACGAGCCGAACCTTCGGTGTGACAGCTTCGGGCGCCATCGCGATCTCCTGCCTTCGTTCACTACCTCTGGTGCGACGGTAGCCGCGCCGCGTCGATCGCACTCGGTGAGGTCGCGATGATGTCAACACGATGCTTGACCGGCGTCATTTATGGCGTCACTATGACGTCATGAACATCGAGACCTATACCGCCGCCGTGACCGACGCCGTGCTCGCCGCGGCGGAACTCGGTGACGAACAGACCCGCCGCACCGCCGCGGCACTCGCCACCGCGATCGCCGCCCCCGTGCGGCTCGCCGTGCTCGACGCACTCTCCGATCTCGCCACCGAGGTTTCCGACCAGCTCGGGGACCGGCGCGTGGCGGTCCGGCTCGACGGACGCGAGACCGTCGTCGAGGTCCACGACGGTCGGGCACCGGAATCCGAGACCCCGCCACCGACGTTCGAGGAGGTCACCGGCGACATCAGCCGGGTGACGCTGCGACTCGTCGAGCAGATCAAGGCCCGCGCCGAGGAGGCCGCGGCGCAGAACGGCCTCTCGCTCAACTCCTGGGTCGCGCAAGCCGTGCAGGGCGCACTGCGCGACCAGATGCGCTATCAGAGAACAGGATTCGACCACAACTGGGGCTCGTACAGTCCACCCCGTCGCCCCGGCGCGCCCCGATCCGGCGCCGCCGGCGCCCGGAAGGATCCGGAACCGGCCGACTCCGGCCCCGAGGAATCCGGACATTCCCCCGAGGCCGACCGCGACGAAGAGTGAACTTCTCTCGGGTGCGGTACATTTCCGACGCACCGCACCTGGGACAAGGAGTGAAACCCGATGGCCGTCAGCAGTTCCCTCACCTCGGAGATCAAGGCGACCCCGGAGCAGGTGATGGCCGCCATCGCAGCGGTGGACCGGCTTCCGGAGTGGTCCTCGGCGCACAAGTCCGTGACGATCGAGAGCACCCACCCGGACGGACGCCCGCATCGCGTCCGCATGACGGTGTCGATCATCGGCATCACCGACGAGCAGGTCGTCGACTATGCGTGGAACGGCAACGAGTCGATGTCGTGGACGCTCGTCGAGAGCAGCCAGCAGAAGCAGCAGGACGGCGCGTACGCCCTGTCGCCCACCGCCGACGGCACCAGCGTCGAGTTCTCGCTGACGATCGACCCGAAGATTCCGCTGCCCGGGTTCCTCGTGAAGAAGGCCCAGAAGATGGCCGTCGAGACGGCGAGCAAGGGCCTGGCCGCGTTCGTCGCGAAGACGGTCTGACGGTGGTGCGCAGGTCGTTCGCGGTCGCGGTCGGCGCTGTCGTCGCGATCGCCCTCGCCGGCTGCGGGTCCGAGTCCGACGGGAACGGCTCCGGGGCCGACACCGTAGCGGATCCGTCGGTCGACATCCCGGGAATCGAGATCGTCGACTATCCCGCGGGCGATCACGTGGGAGCCTCGGAGCGGGTCCCGTACGAGTACAGCCCGCCGTTCGGTGGGCCGCACGACGCGGCGTGGGCGACGTGCACAGGCATCGTCTACCCGGTGCCGATCCGCAGCGAGAACGCGGTGCACTCGCTCGAGCACGGCGCGGTGTGGATCACCTACGATCCCGAGCGGCTCTCCGACGAGCAGGTGGACCTGCTGGCCGCCCGCGTCGACGGCGTGAGCTACATGCTCATGTCGCCGTATCCCGATCTGGCACAGCCGATCTCACTGCAGTCGTGGGGACACCGGCTGTTCGTCGAGGACGCCGACGATCCGCGCATCGATCAGTTCATCGAGGCGCTGCGGCTGAATCCGAACACCTACCCGGAGCCGGGCGCGACCTGCGCGACCCTGCCGACGAACTTCGATCCCGCGAATCCGCCGCCGTTCCAGCCGATCCCGTAGCGGTGTGCCTTTGTGGCGGCTCCTGCCGCCACAAAGGCACACGGGCGGCGCAGCCGCACTATCCCGCGACGGTCACGGCGACGGTCGCGCCGAGTTCGTAGCACTTCTCCCGCACCGCCGCGTCGATCGGGCCGGTGACCTCCACGACAGCTGCCGCCTGGGTCAGTTCCAGTCCGGTGACGATCTTCTGCACCGACGTGACGGCACCGGCGGTGTCGTTGTTGCCGTGCACCCACAGCCCATAGGGCCGCCCGGCGACCGCGTCGAGGCACGGGTAGTACACGGTGTCGAAGAAGTGCTTGAGCGCACCGGACATGTAGCCGAAGTTCGCCGAGGTGCCGAACACGTAGCCGTCGGCGGCGAGCACGTCGGGCACGGTCGCCCCGAGAGCCGGGACCGAACGCACCCGCACCCCGGTGATCTCGGGGTCGTTCGCGCCGGCCAGCACCGCCTCGAGCAGTTCCCGGGTGGGCGGCGACGGCGTGTGGTGGACGACGAGCAGGACGCGCTCGGCCGGATCCTGGGGAGCAGCGGGGTCGGTCACAGGGTGCAGACTACGACGCGTTCCGGTCGCGTTCGAGCTTCTCGAGCGCCACCGCGCGGCGCATGGTCTCGCGGGCGCGGGGCCGGTCACCGGCGTGGTCGTACGCGCGGGCCAGCCGGTACGAGTTGCGCCAGTTGTCCGGGTCCGCCTCCCATTCCTGCTTGACCTGCTGGAACAGCTGGTCGGCGGCGTCGCGGTCGACGCGTCCGGACGGCATCCGCGGCAGGTCGCTGACGTCGAGCTCGAGGCCCTCCTCGTGGATGCGGCGCGCGAGGTGCTGATGCTGCAGGCCCGCGCGGATCGTGGCGTAGACGATCCACGCGCCGACGAACGGCAGCAGCAGCACGCCGATGCCGAGGCCGATCGCCGCGACTTCGCCCGAACCGACCAGTTCGATACCGACCTTGCCGAGCAGCACGAAGTAGAAGACGAGCGCGACCACGATGAACGCGATCGGCACGAGGACCTTGGTCAGTTCGTTCTTCACGTGCCGATTGTCTCAGGCCGCGTTCGGGGACCCGCGGCCGAACGCCGCCGGGGTGAGCGTGCCCACGTCCACCGGCCCTTGACGGTCCATCGACGACAGCGTCCACTGGTCTCATGCAATTCGCCGCCCCGGCCGAGCTGTACGACCGGTACATGGGCCGATACGCCCCGACACTCGCGGCCGCGCTCGCGGACGCCGCAGGGGTGACCTCCGGGCTTCGTGTGTGCGATGTCGGTTGCGGCCCCGGCGGTTTGACCGCGGAGATGGTGTCCCGGGTGGGACCGGACCACGTCGCCGCGATCGATCCGGCACCGCAGTTCGCGGCGGCCTGCCGGGAGCGGAACGCCGGAGTCGACGTGCGCGTGGGCGTGGCCGAGGACCTGCCGTGGCCGGACGACACGTTCGATGTCACCGCGGCCGCGCTGGTGATCGGATTCATGTCCGACCCGGATCGCGGCGTGCGCGAGATGGCTCGCGTCACCCGTCCCGGCGGCACCGTCGCAGCGTGCATGTGGGACATCGCCTCCGACGGCATGACGATGCTGCGGGTGTTCTGGTCGGCGGTGCGCAGCGTCGTCCCCGACGCCGTCGGCGAGAGCGCGATGGCCGGGACGGCCGAGGGTGACATCGCCGACCGGTTCCGCCGCGCCGGTCTCGACGAGGTGATCGCCGGCAGGCTGATCGCTCGCGCCGACTACGCCGATTTCGACGACTTCTGGGAGCCGTTCACGTTCGCGGTCGGACCGGCCGGCCAGTACCTGCAGACCTTGACCGCGCAGCAGCAAGCGGCTGTTCGCGAAGCGTGCCGGGAGCAACTGCCCTCGTCGGGCGCCTTCACCCTCGACGCCCGCGCCTGGTATGCGCGCGCCACGATTCCCCGCGGATGGACGTAGGACCGGGCCGCCGGTGGCGGCCCGTCCCCGTCAGAGGTCGAGCAGAGGATCGATCCCGACCGTCAGTCCCGGTCGCGACCCGATCTCGCGGACGCCGAGCAGTACGCCCGGCACGAACGAGGTCCGGTCGATCGAATCGTGGCGGATGGTTAGGGTCTCCCCCTGGGTGCCGAGCAGGACCTCCTGGTGCGCGACCAGACCCGCGAGCCGCACCGAATGCACCCGCACACCGTCGACGTCGGCGCCGCGCGCACCCTCGAGTTCGGTGGTGGTGGCGTCCGGGCTGCGACCCACACCCGCGGCGGCGCGGGCTTCGGCGATCAGCGCGGCCGTGCGGTAGGCCGTTCCGGACGGGGCGTCGACCTTGTTCGGGTGATGCAGTTCGATGACCTCGACAGAATCGAAGAATCGCGCGGCGGCCTGTGCGAACCGCATCGACAGGACCGCGCCGATCGCGAAGTTCGGGGCGATGAGCACACCGGTTCCGGGCGACTCGGCAACCCAGCCGCGCACCTTCTCGAGGCGTTCCTCGTCGAAGCCGGTGGTGCCGACGACCGCGTGGATGCCGTTGCGCACCAGGAATTCCAGGTTGCCCATGACGACGTCGGGGTTGGTGAAGTCGACAACGACCTGGGTGCCCGACGTGACGAACGACTCGATGCTGTCGCCCTTGTCGACGGTCGCGACCAGCTCGAGATCGGCCGCGTCCTCGACGCCCTTGCAGATCGCCTGCCCGACCTTGCCCTTGGCTCCGAGCACACCCACCCGGATAGCTGTTGCGTTCACTTGTCTCGTCACGCCCTTCCGTCACGTCCGTCGCACAAGAGCGTACGCAATCCGGGTGCCCACCCGAGCAACCGGTCGCGGGTTCACCCCACGATGCCGCGCACCGACGCGGGCAGATCCCGGGCGCGGCGGTAGGGCCCCACGACGGCCGCCGCGAACGGCCGGTTCAGCAGTTCCCCGGCGACCGCGCGCACCTCGTCGGACGTGACCCCGGCGATGCGCTCGAGGGTCTCGCTCACGCTCCAGTGGGTGCCGTAGCTGAGTTCGCTGCGGCCGATCCGGTGCATCCGGGCACCGGTGTCCTCGAGCCCGAGCACGAGGCCACCGCGAATCGATCCCTTCGCCCGCGCGCATTCGGCGTCGGTGATGCCGTGGTCGGCGACGTCGCGCAGCACTTCCCGGATCACGGTCGCGACCTCGGCGAGGTTCTCGGGCTGGCACCCGGCGTAGATCGAGAACGCGCCGGTGTCGGCGAACGTGTCGACCCCGGAGTACACGGAGTAGGCCAGTCCGCGCTTCTCGCGTACCTCCTGGAACAGCCGCGAGCTCAGGCCACCGCCGATCGCGGCGTTGAGCACCGACAGTGCCCAGCGGCGACCGTCGTGCCGTCCGAAGGCGCGCACCCCGAGCGACAGGTGCGCCTGTTCCCCGTCGTGGTCGGTGATGCTCAGCGCCGGTGGCGTGCGCAGCCGCGCTGTTCCCTCCCGGCGCGGCGCCGGCTGGGCCCCGCGGTCGATGTGGGCGGCGAAGGCGCGGCGCACCAGCTCGACGGTGTGCTCGTGGTCGACGTTGCCGGCGACCGCGACGACCATCCGGTGCGGCGTGTAGCGGCGGACGTGGAACGAGTGGAGCTGGTTGCGGGTCATCGACTCGATCGACTCGACGGAGCCGATGACGGGCCGGCCGATCGGGTGGTCGCCGTAGAGCGCGGTGAGGAAGCTGTCGCCGAGGAGGTCTTCGGGGTCGTCGTCGCGCATGGCGATCTCCTCGAGCACCACCTGCCGTTCGACGTCGACGTCGGCGCTGCGGCACCGGCCGCGCAGCACCACGTCGGCGACCACGTCGACGGCGAGCGGCAGATCGTCGTCGAGGACGTGCGCGTAGAAGCACGTGTGCTCTTTGGACGTGAACGCGTTGAGTTCACCGCCGACACCGTCCACGAGTTCGGCGATGTCGAGCGCGGTGCGGGTGGGGGTGGCCTTGAAGAGCAGATGCTCGAGGAAGTGGGCGGCGCCGGCGACCGACGGATGTTCGTCGCGGGAACCGACTCCCACCCAGATGCCGATGGCGGCGGACCGCACCCCCGGCACGTGCTCGGTGACAACTCGGACACCGCCCGGCAGGACGGTGCGCCGCACGCCGGAGTCCGCGACGGCTGCGGCGTGGTCGGCGGAGATGGCGGTGGAGGTACGGCGGTTGGAAGCCATGGAAGTGTTCTGCGGTCCTGAGGCGATCGGCACGTGGGGTACGAAGTGGGAAAAGCACACCCTACACGCGACGCCTCAGGACCGAGGAACTCACCGGCTGCGGCGGGGAGATCTCACCAGCCGCGGCGCCGCGGCTGCGACCCGACGAGCTGGCCCTTCCGTGCCACGTCCCGGCTGCGGTACACGACGTACGGGCGGAACAGGTAGGCGATCGGCGCGCTGAACGCATGCACGAGCCGGGTGAACGGCCACAGCGCGAACAGCGCGAGCCCGATGAGGACGTGGATGTGGAAGTACAGCGGAGCCTCCGCCATGAGATCACCGCGCGGCTGCAGGACCCAGATGGAGCGGAACCACAGCGAGACCGTCTCGCGGTAGTTGTGCTCCTCGCCGACCACGCCGGAACCGAGCAGCGTCGCGGCCAGCCCGGCGACGATCGCGGCGACCAACACGATGTACATGAGCTTGTCGTTTGCGGTGGTCGCGAGGAACACCGGTCCGCTGGTGCGGCGCCGGTAGATCAGCAGGATGATGCCCACGAGCGTCGCGACGCCGGCGATCGAGCCGAGCGTGACCGCCTGAACGTGGTAGGCGTGCTGGCTCAACCCGACCGCATCGGTCCACGACTGCGGGATCACCAGCCCGATGATGTGACCGACGATCACCACGAGGATGCCGAAGTGGAACATCGGGCTCGCGATGCGCAGCAGTCGGGATTCGTACAGCTGCGACGAACGGGTGGTCCAGCCGAACTTGTCGTAGCGGTAGCGCCACCAGGTGCCGACGATCACGATCGCCAGCGTCACGTACGGCACGACATCCCAGAAGATCTCTCCCGCGGACATCTCAGTGCTCTCCTTCGTTTCGTCGGGGCGGAACCGTCAGGGTGAACGGCTGCAGACCGATGGCCTCGGCGGGCGGACCGGCCTGGGCCAGCCGCGCCGCGCGCTGCAGTTCCTGGTCGGTCGCCGGGGGCAGCGTCGCGCACACCGCTTCGACGGTGTGCGCGTAGGGCGATCCCGCCTCGGTCAATGCCTCGCGCAGCACGTCGATCGGCACCCGGTGTTCGACGAGCAGCCGCCGTCCGGCCTCGGGATCGACGGATGCGGCGAACTCGAGGACGACCGGCAGATGGTCGGGTGTCTCCCCCACCGGCGGTTCGACGCCCGCGGCCCGGTAGACCTGCGCGAACGCGTGGATCTCGGTGCCGCGGTTGCGGGTGTCGCCGCCGGTCCAGTACGTCAGGTACATCGTGGACCGGCGCCGCAGGTCGAACACGTCGACGTAGGTGGTCGCGGCGTCCACCGGGTCGGACTCGCGCAGCCAGGCGGCGGTGCGGCCGAGCAGATCGGCGGCACGGCCGGTCACGTGGGCGCGCAACTGCTCGATCGTGTCGAGGCGCTGCGGCAGTGCCTCGTCCGGGTAGGCGAGCAGCAGCGACGCAGCCTGCCACACCAGCCGGTCCTGCAGGGTCGGCCCCGCCGGGGCGGACCGGGCTCGCGACAACAGTCTCATCACCGGTCTCCCTCCGGCCCGCCGGCGCGGTGCGCACCGGGGAACATGCCCTCGGGCACGCCCTTTCCGTCCCAGTTGAGCAGGTTGACCCGCGACGGGCGACTGGCGTTGGCGGCCATGCCCTCGCTCGTCTGCCGTTGCTTCAGCGCGTGGAAGGTCTCGACGGCCACCGGCACGGGAGTGCCGCTGACCTCGCCGAACGGCCCGGACTCGTACATGCCCGGTCCCCCCTCGAACGACAGCGCGCAGTCGGTGACCGATTCCTCGAGCCGGTGCCCCTCGGCCGCGTAGGCGGACGGAATGACATACCGCTCTTCGTATTTCGCGATCGCCAGCAACCGGTACATCCCGTAGATCTCTTCCTCGGTCATGCCGACCGACTCGGGGATGTGCGGCTGCGTCTCGCGGCCGAGGTTGATGTCGCGCATGTACGAGCGCATCGCGGCGAGCCGGCGCAGGACCGCCTCGACGGGTGCGACGTCACCGGCGGTGAACAGTTCCGCGAGGTACTGCAGCGGGATGCGCAGCGCTTCGAGCGCACCGAACAGGTTGCCCAGGTCCTCACCGTCGTGCCCGTCGCGGCTGACGGCGTCGACCACCGGCGACAGCGGCGGGATGTACCAGACCATCGGCATGGTGCGGTATTCCGGATGCAGCGGCAGCGCGACCTTGTACGTGTGGATCAGCGTGTACACCGGCGACCGCTGTGCCGCCTCGATCCATTCGTCGGAGATGCCCTCGGCGCGGGCACCGGCGATCACCTCCGGATCGTGCGGGTCCAGGATGAGGCTGCGCTGCGCTTCGTACAGCTCGGTCTCGTCCTCGACCGAGGCGGCCTCGAGGACCCGGTCGACGTCGTAGAGCACCAGCCCGAGGTACCGCAGGCGGCCGACGCAGGTCTCCGAGCACACGGTCGGCAGGCCCACCTCGATCCGCGGGTAGCAGAACGTGCATTTCTCGGCCTTGCCGGTCTTGTGGTTGAAATACACCTTCTTGTACGGGCATCCGGACACGCACATCCGCCAGCCGCGGCACCGGTCCTGATCGACGAGCACGATGCCGTCCTCGACGCGCTTGTACATCGCGCCGGACGGGCACGAGGACACGCACGACGGGTTGAGGCAGTGCTCGCAGATGCGCGGCAGGTAGAACATGAACGTCTGCTCGAGTTCGAGTTTCACCTGCTCGCCGACCTTCTTCAGGATCGGGTCGTCGGGCACGATCTCCGGCGAGCCACCGAGGTCGTCGTCCCAGTTCGCCGACCACGACACCTTCATCGGCTTGCCGCTGATGAGGCTGCGCGGCGGCGCGACGGGCATGTGCTCACCCGCCGGCGCCGAGGTCAGGTTCTCGTAGTCGTAGGTCCACGGCTCGTAGTAGTCGTCGATGGACGGCATCTTCGGGTTCGAGAAGATGCGGGACAGCTTGTGCAGGCGACCGCCGTCCCGCAGCCGCAGCCGGCCCTTGCGGTCTCGGACCCATCCACCACGCCAGCGTTCCTGATCCTCGTAGGCACGCGGATAGCCTTGTCCGGGGCGGGTTTCGACGTTGTTGAACCACACGTACTCGGTACCGGCCCGGTTCGTCCAGGCCTGCTTGCAGGTGACCGAACAGGTGTGGCATCCGATGCACTTGTCGAGGTTCATCACCATCGCCATCTGTGCCATGACCTTCATGATTTCCTCGCTCCCCGAGACCCGTTCACGTGCATCACGTCCATGTCAGTAGGTCACCTCCTGCGACCGGCGCCGCACCACGGTCACCTCGTCGCGCTGGTTGCCGGTGGGCCCGAGATAGTTGAACGCGAAGGCGTTCTGGGCGTAGCCGCCGGCGAGATGCGTGGGCTTGATCAGCAACCGGGTCAGCGAATTGTGGATGCCGCCGCGGTTGCCGGTGGTCTCGGTGAGCGGCGTGTCGATGGTGCGTTCCTGCGCGTGATAGACGTACACGACGCCCTCCGGCATGCGGTGCGAGACGATCGCCCGGCACACCACCACACCGTTGCGGTTGACCGCCTCGACCCAGTCGTTGTCCTTCACCGAGATCTTCGCCGCGTCCACCGGGCTCATCCACATCGTCGGGCCGCCGCGCGAGAGCGACAGCATGAACAGGTTGTCCTGGTACTCGGAGTGGATCGACCACTTCGAATGCGGTGTCAGGTAGCGCACGCTCAGCCCGATGCCGTCGCGGCCGCTCTCGCCGACCGCGGGCTCCCCGAACAGCCGGGTCATGTCCAGCGGCGGCCGGTAGGTGGGCAGCTGCTCGCCGACCTCCTCGATCCAGTCGTGGTCGACGTAGAAGTGCATCCGGCCGGTGAGGGTGTGGAACGGCTTGAGTTCCTCGATGTTCACCGTGAACGGGGCGTAGCGGCGGCCACCGGTCTCGCTGCCGGACCATTCCGGGCTGGTGATCACCGGCACCGGGCGGGCCTGGGTGTCGGCGTAGGTGATGCGCCGTTCCTCACTGCCCTCGGCGAGGTGCACGAGACGGCGTCCGGTGCGCTTCTCGAGTTCCCGGAAACCCTCGACGGCGAGCCGGCCGTTGGACGTGCCGGACAGCGCGAGGATCACATCGGCCATGCGCTCGGCGGTGGTGATCGCCGGACGCCCCTCCGCGACACCGGAATCCATCACCCCGAACTTCGCGGCGAGTTCGGCGACCTCCTCGGTCGGGTGGGTGGTGATGCCCTTGGTCGTCAGGCCGAGGGTGTCGACGAGCGGGCCGAGCGCCGACCACTTGTCGGCGATCGCGGCGAAGTCGCGTTCGACGACGGCGATCGGGCCCATCGTCTTCCCGGGAACCGGCGTCTCACCGGTGGTCCGCCAATCGTGTTCGGTACCACCGGGATAGGCCATCGCGCCCGGGGTGTCGTGCTGCAGTGTGCCGAGCACGACGTCGGTGCGGGTGCCCAGGTGCCGTGCCGCGAGCGTACTGAACGCGCGCGCGATCGCACCGAACGCCTCGTAGTCCGACCGCGTTTCCCACGGCGGGTCGATCGCGGGGCTGAACGCGTGGATGTAGGGGTGCATGTCGGTGCTCGACAGGTCCCCCTTCTCATACCAGGTGGCGGCGGGCAGCACCACGTCGGACAGCAGCGTCGTCGAGGTCATCCGGAAGTCGATCGACATGAGCAGATCGAGCTTGCCCTCGGGGATGTCGTCGGGCCACACGACCCCGTTCGGCCGCAGCTCCTCCGGGGTCGGCTCGGCCTGCACGTTGGAGGTGGTCCCGAGCAGGTGCCGCAGGAAGTACTCGTTGCCCTTGCTCGACGACCCGAGCAGATTCGCGCGCCAGATGCTCAGCACGCGTGGCCAGTTCCGCGGGTTGTCCGGATCGGTGACGGCCAGTTTCAGGTCACCCGACGCGAGTTGGCTCGCGACGTAGGCCGGGATCTCCTGGCCGGCGGCGCGGGCGTCGTCGGCGACGTCGAGGCTCGACCGGTCGAACTGCGGGAAGAACGGACTCCAGCCCATCGCGTTCGCGGCGGCCAGCACGTCCATCGTGTGCTTGCCCGCGAATCGGCCGCGGCCGAGCGGACTGGCCAGCGCATCGGCGCGGTATCCGTCGTAGCGCCACTGGTCCGTGTGCGCGTACCAGTACGAGGTTCCCGCCATCTGCCGGGGCGGACGCGACCAGTCGGTGCCCATGGCCATCGCGGCCCAGCCGGTGACCGGGCGGCACTTCTCCTGCCCGACGTAGTGCGCCCAGCCACCGCCGTTGCGGCCCATCGAGCCGGTGAGCAGCAGCAGCGCGAGCACCGCCCGGTAGGTGGCGTCGCCGTGGAACCACTGGCAGATCCCGGCGCCCATGATGATCATGGACCGGCCGCCGGATTCCTCGGCGCTGCGCGCGAACTCCTTCGCGACGCGGATCGCCTGCGCCGCGGAGACTCCCGTGATCGATTCCTGCCAGGCCGGGGTGTAGGGCTCGGCCGGATCGTCGTATCCGGTGGGCCAGGTGCCGGGCAGACCGGGGCGCGCCACACCGTACTGCGCAAGCATCAGGTCGAACACCGTGCACACGCGGTGCTCGCCGACACGCCGGACCGGAACGCCGCGCTGCAGCGTCTCGCCGTGCCCGTCGAGGGTGTCGAAGCGCGGCAGATGGATCAGGGCGCTCTCCCCCGCCGCGCCGTCGTGCGGCGCGACGGTCAGCGCCGGCACGAGATCGCCGAGGTCGAGGTTCCACTTGCCGACCCCGTCGTCGCCGTACCGGAACCCGAGCGACCCGTGCGGCACCGCGACGTCGTCGGTGGCGCCGTCGAGCAGCACCGGCTTGAACGCGGCGTTCTCCACGTCGTGCCCGAGATCGGCGGCGGTGAGGTTCTTGCCGGGCACCAGCCGGCCTTCGCGTTCCTCGAGTTTCACCAGGAACGGCAGGTCGGTGTAGCGCCGCACGTAGTCGACGAAGAACGGCACCCGCTCCCGCACGAAGCACTCGTTGAGGATCACGTGGCCCATGGCCATGGCGAGGGCGCCGTCGGTGCCAGCCGCGCACGGCATCCATTCGTCGGCGAACTTGGTGTTGTCGGCGTAGTCGGGGCTGACCGTTACAACCTTGGTGCCGCGGTACCGGACCTCCGCCATCCAGTGCGCGTCGGGGGTGCGGGTGACCGGTACGTTCGATCCCCACATGAGGAGATAGGCCGCGTCCCACCAGTCCCCCGATTCGGGCACGTCGGTCTGGTCGCCGAACACCTGCGGCGAGGCGACCGGCAGGTCGGCGTACCAGTCGTAGAACGAGGTCATCACACCGCCGAGCAGTTCGATGAACCGGGAGCCGGCGGCGAACGACACCATCGACATCGCGGGAATCGGCGAGAAACCGGCGACCCGGTCCGGGCCGTACTCCTTGATGGTGTGGACGTGGGCGGCGGCGATCATCTCGGTGGCCTCGGCCCAACTCACCCGCACCAGCCCGCCCTTGCCGCGTGCCCGCTGGTAGCGGCGGCGCCGTTCGGGATCGGACTGGATGTCCGCCCACGCGAGGACCGGGTCGCCGAGACGGGTCTTGGCTTCGCGGTACATCTCCACGAGCACACCGCGGGCGTACGGATAGCGCACCCGCGTCGGCGAATAGGTGTACCAGGAGAACGCGGCACCGCGGGGGCAGCCGCGCGGCTCGTACTCGGGGCGGTCCGGGCCGACCGACGGGTAGTCGGTCTGCTGGGTCTCCCAGGTGATGATGCCGTCCTTGACGTAGATCTTCCACGAGCACGAACCGGTGCAGTTGACGCCGTGCGTCGAGCGCACCACCTTGTCGTGGCTCCAGCGATCGCGGTAGAAGACGTCGCCTTCGCGGCCGCCCTGGCGGGTCACGGTGCGGCCGTCGTCCGAGATCTCACCCGGGGTGAAGAATCGTCCGCTGCGCTGCAGCAGTTCTTCGACGGGACCGCCGATGTGGGGAGCGTTCACAGTGGTTCCTTCCGGAGGTGGTCGTCAGGCGGCGGGATCGCGCGCAGGTTCGTGGGCGTGGAGCCGCAGCGCGGTGTAGGCCAGGGCGATCAGCGCGGTGGCCACCAGGAGCAGCAGACCGATCGTGTAGTCGTTGTCGACGCTGTCGTAGGTCGCACCCATCACCAGCGGCGGGAAGTAGCCGCCGAGGCCGCCGGCCGCGGCGACGATGCCGGTGACCGATCCGACCGAGCTGGCGGGCGAACGGCGGGCGACCCAAGCGAACACACCACCGGTACCGACGCCGAGGAACAGCGCGAGCAGGATGAACGTCGCGGCCGACCAGACGTCCGGCGGCGGCTGGAAGATCGCGACGAACGCCGTCACCGCGGTGCCGGCGAGGGACGCGAGCACCACGTACTTCGGCGGGATGCGGTCCGAGAGCGCGCCGCCGAACGGCCGGGCGATCACCGCGGCCAGCGCGAACGCCGCAGTGCGCGCGCCCGCGTCGACGGCGGAGAAGTCGTAGATCGTCTTGATGTAGGTCGGCAGGTAGTTGCTGAAGGCGACGAAGCCGCCGAAGACGATCGCGTACAGGAACGACATCTCCCAGGTGACCCCGAGCTTGAGGGCTGCGGTCAGCTTCGGCACCACCGGATCGGTGTTGGGAGCGAAATCGGGCGAGTTGCGCATCGTCAGGATGCACACGACCGCGGTCACCGCGAGCGCGATCGCGATGATGACGTGGGTGGCCAGGAGGCCGAACCAGTTCACGAACCGCGGCGTGAAGAACGCCGAGAGCGCGGTGCCGACCATGCCGGCACCGAACACCCCGGTCGCGAAGCCGCGGCGGGCCGGTTCGTACCAGGCGTTCGCGAACGGGATACCGACGGCGAAGATCGTGCCCGCGACGCCGAGGAAGAACCCGAAGACCAGCAGCAGCGGATACGAACCGGCGGCGCCCGCGATGCCGACCGCGAGCACCGGCAGGATCGACGCCAGCGAGATCGCGATGAACATGATCCGGCCGCCGTAGCGGTCGGTGAGCGATCCGACGACGATCCGGCCGAGCGCCCCGACCAGGATCGGGGTCGCGACCAGCAGCGACGCCTGCGTGCTGCTGAGCGACAGGTCGCCCGCATAGGTGGTGGACAGCGGGCCGATCATGTTCCAGGCCCAGAAGTTGATCGCTGATACCCAGGTGGCGAGGGCGAGGTTGAAACCCCGCCCAAGTCCGGCACCCGGCGTCGTTGCCGTGTTCACGTCACCCACGAAACCACCCTGGGGTGATCTTGGCGCAATTTTGGGGGAAAAGTTACAGCCTTCGCGGATTGTGAATTCCGGACCGGTTCTCCGCAACCCCTTCCGCACGGACGAATACCGGCTTATGATTACGAATTACGTTGCAGCACAACATAGTACAAATACCCTAGGGGTTCGGGACAGCAGTCCGAACAATCCCCGGGTACAAAGAAATCCGCCCCGGAAGGACTTGAGTCCTTCCGGGGCGGGTCTTTCGAACCGTGTGGTATCACACTGCGCGAGGGGCGATCAGCCCTCCGCGTTCTCGGCGCCCTCGGCCGGCGCGGCAGCCGCGTCGTCCTCGACCGGAACCAGGCTGATCTTGCCGCGGTTGTCGATGTCGGCGATCTCGACCCGGATCTTCGAGCCGACGTTCACGACGTCCTCGACCTTCGCGATCCGCTTGCCGTTGCCCAGCTTGCTGATGTGCACCAGACCGTCGCGGCCCGGGAGCAGCGAGACGAACGCGCCGAACGCCGTGGTCTTGACCACGGTGCCGAGGAAACGCTCGCCCACCTTCGGGAGCTGCGGGTTGGCGATGGCGTTGATCTTGTCGATCGCGGCCTGCGCGGACGGGCCGTCCGCCGCACCGACGTAGACGGTGCCGTCGTCCTCGATGGAGATGTTGGCGCCGGTCTCCTCGGTGATCGAGTTGATCATCTTGCCCTTGGGGCCGATGACCTCGCCGATCTTGTCCACCGGAACCTTGATGGTGGTGATGCGCGGCGCGAACGGGCTCATCTCGTCCGGCGTGTCGATGGCCTCGGCCATGACCTCGAGGATCGTGGCGCGAGCGTCGTGGGCCTGCGAGAGCGCACCCGCCAGCACCTGCGACGGAATGCCGTCGAGCTTGGTGTCGAGCTGCAGGGCGGTCACGAAGTCCTTGGTGCCGGCGACCTTGAAGTCCATGTCGCCGAACGCGTCCTCGGCACCGAGGATGTCGGTCAGCGCCACGTAGCGGGTCTCACCGTCGACCTCGTCGGAGACCAGGCCCATCGCGATGCCCGCGACCGGGGCCTTCAGCGGCACACCGGCATTGAGCAGCGACAGCGTGGAGGCACACACCGAGCCCATCGACGTCGAACCGTTGGAGCCGAGAGCCTCGGACACCTGACGGATCGCGTACGGGAACTCCTCCTGGCTCGGCAGCACCGGCACGAGGGCGCGCTCGGCGAGAGCGCCGTGGCCGATCTCGCGACGCTTCGGCGAACCGACGCGGCCGGTCTCACCGGTCGAGTAGGGCGGGAAGTTGTAGTGGTGCATGTAGCGCTTGCTGGTCTCGGGACCGAGCGAGTCGACCTGCTGCGCCATCTTGATCATGTCCAGGGTGGTGACACCCATGATCTGGGTCTCGCCGCGCTCGAACAGTGCCGAACCGTGGGCGCGGGGGACGACCGCGACCTCGGCCGAGAGCGCGCGGATGTCGGTGATGCCGCGGCCGTCGATGCGGAACTGGTCGCGCAGGATGCGCTGGCGGACCAGCTTCTTGGTCAGCGAACGGAACGCCGCGCCGATCTCCTTCTCACGACCCTCGAAGCTCGGGGCGACCTGCTCGAGGATCTCGACCTTGATCTCGTCGGTGCGGTCGTCGCGCTCCTGCTTGCCGGCGATGGTCAGCGCCTCGGCGAGCTTCTCGGACGCGGCGGCCTCGACGGCGGCGTACACGTCGGACTCGTACGCCGGGAACAGCGGGAACTCACCGGTGGGCTTCGCGGCGGCGGCGGCGAGCTGCTGCTGCGCGATGCACAGGCGGGCGATGAACGGCTTGGCGGCCTCGAGGCCCTGCGCCACGATCGCCTCGGTCGGCGCCTGCGCGCCACCGTCGATCAGTGCGATGACGTTCTCGGTGGCCTCGGCCTCGACCATCATGATCGCGACGTCGGCGGTGTCCGGGTTGTCGCCACCGGCGACGATGCGGCCCGCGACGACCATGTCGAACACGGCGTTCTCGAGCTGCTCGACGGTCGGGAAAGCGACCCACTGGCCGGTCTTGTTCTCGGCCGAGGTGATCAGCGCGATGCGCACGCCACCGACCGGGCCGGAGAACGGCAGGCCCGCGATCTGGGTGGACGCGGACGCGGCGTTGATCGCGACGACGTCGTACAGGTCGTTCGGGTTCAGGCTCAGCACCGTCACGACGACCTGGATCTCGTTGCGGAGGCCGTCGACGAACGACGGGCGCAGCGGACGGTCGATGAGGCGGCAGGTCAGGATGGCGTCGGTCGAGGGACGGCCCTCACGACGGAAGAACGAGCCGGGGATACGGCCCGCGGCGTACATGCGCTCCTCGACGTCCACCGTCAGCGGGAAGAAGTCGAAGTGCTCCTTGGGCTGCTTGGAGGCGCTGGTGGCCGACAGCAGCATGGTCTCGTCGTCCAGGTAGGCGACGACGGAACCGGCGGCCTGCTGCGCCAGGCGGCCGGTCTCGAAACGAATGGTGCGGGTGCCGAAGGCCCCGTTGTCGATGGTCGCGGCGGTCTCGAACACGCCCTCGTCGACCTCGACTGCAGTGGTGCTGGTCATCTCTGTGTCTTCTCTTCCCTCTTCGTCTTCGCCGTACCCGCGTGGGCGCCACGGCCCCCTTGGCCACGGCTGCGCACCGACTCGCGGAGGCGGTCGTCGATCGAAACCCTCCGGTCCCGGATGACCGGGGGTCGGAGGGTCACTACCGAGGACCGACACCGTCGGCGCATACGGTTCGCCGCCTACCCAGGCGGCGTTTGCCGGTCTTCCGGCGCAAACACCGGTAGCCGACGAGGCCAGTCTAGAGGCATTCCCGTCGGCTACCGGCAGAGATCAGCGTACGCAGATCGTCTTGCTCGGGGTCTGCGTCAGCGACGCAGGCCCAGACGCTGGATGAGCGAGCGGTAACGCTCGACGTCGACCTTCTCGACGTACTTGAGGAGGCGGCGACGACGACCGACCAGCAGCAGCAGGCCGCGGCGGGAGTGGTGGTCGTGCTTGTGCTTCTTCAGGTGCTCGGTCAGATCGACGATGCGCTTGGTGAGCAGTGCCACCTGCGCCTCCGGCGAACCGGTGTCGGTCTCGTGGAGGCCGTACTCGCCGAGGATCTGCTTCTTCTGCTCGGTGGTCAATGCCACTGGGATACTCCTGATCACTGACGTCCGCGTGATACGAAAGCGGGCACGAGACCCGCCGGTGCGGCCACCGCGAACCGCAGCACACACCAAGAATCCAGGCTACCAGAGCCGACGGGGCCCCCGCCCGGTGTGCCGTTGTGGCGGCTCCCACCGCCACAACGAGACACGACCCGGTATCAGGCGGAGTCGGCGGCGCGGGCGAGGACGTCGCGGGCGCGGTCGGCGTCGCCGTGCATGGCCGACACGAGTGCCTCGATCGAGTCGAACTTCTCCATGCCGCGCAGGCGCTCGACGAAGTCGACCGCGACGTGCTGGCCGTACAGGTCGGCCTCCTGATCGAGCACGAACGCCTCGACCGTGCGGGCACGGCCGGAGAACGTCGGGTTGGTGCCGACCGACACCGCCGCGCCGTAGCGCTCCCCCGGCGCCACGGTGCCGAGAGTCGGGCCGGGCCCGAGGACCGTGAACCACGCGGCGTACACGCCGTCCGCCGGGATCGCCGAGTGCATAGGCGGGGCCACGTTCGCGGTCGGGAACCCCAGGTCGCGTCCGCGTCCGTCGCCGTGCACGACGACCCCTTCGACGCGGTGCGGGCGACCGAGCGCGTCCGCGGCGGCCACCACGTCACCGGCATCGACGCAGGAGCGGATGTAGGTCGAGGAGAACGTGACCGCGTGTTCGGCGAGCAGGGTCTGAGCGTCGACCGCGAACCCGAACCGCTCCCCGATCGTCCGCAGCAGCTCGACGGTGCCCGCGGCCTTCTTTCCGAAGGTGAAGTTCTCGCCGACCACGACCTCGGCGACGTGCAACCGCTCGACGAGGATCTCGTGGGCGTACCGCTCCGGGCTCAGCTTCATGAACTCCGGTGTGAACGGCATGACGCAGAAGACGTCGACGCCGAGCTCCTCGGCGAGTTCGGCGCGACGCGCCAGCGTCGTCAGCTGGGCCGGATGATTGCCCGGTCGCACCACTTCCATCGGATGTGGATCGAATGTCATGAGCACACTGGGGATTCCGCGTTCCTTGGCGGATTTCACCGCCCGCGTGATCAGCTGCTGATGTCCGCGGTGCACTCCGTCGAACACGCCGATCGTCAGTACACAACGACCCCAGTCCGCAGGTATTTCCTCGAGGCCTCGCCATCTCTGCACAACGGGCAGCCTACGGCCCCGGCTCGAACGGGTCACTTCCGACTCGCGATGCAGTGTGGGTCACGGAGCGCGGATGGACATCAGGGCCGTCTGCACACATAATTTCGGTGTGCCGAACATTTTCGTTGGAGCGATCAAAATATTTGTGGCTGCCGCGACGGTCGCCGCCGTGACCTCGTGCACCGCGACCGCCCCCGCCGACAACGAACGCCCGCTGGTGCTGACGACCTTCACCGTGCTGGCGGACATGGCACGCAACGTCGCGGGCGAGCACGTCCGCGTCGAATCCATCACCAAGGTCGGGGCCGAGATCCACGGATACGAACCGACCCCCGGCGACCTCCGGCACGCCGCCGACGCCAACCTCGTCCTCGACAACGGCCTCGGCCTCGAGCGGTGGTTCGAGCAGTTCCTCGCCGACACCCACGCAGAGCACGCCGTCCTCAGCGACGGGGTGGCGCCGCTGCCGATCAGCGAGGACGCCTACGCCGGCCGTATCAACCCCCACGCGTGGATGTCACCGCTCAACGCCCGGATCTACGTCGACAACATCGCCGCGGCGCTCTCGCGGATCGCGCCGGAGCACGCCGCCGACTTCACCGCGAATGCCGCCGCCTACAAGGACGAGCTCCAGCTCGTGCACGACGAACTGATCGCCGGCCTCGCCGTACTGCCCGAGCAGCAGCGGGCCCTGGTCACGTGCGAGGGCGCGTTCAGCTATCTCACGCGCGACGCCGGCCTCCGCGAGGCCTACCTGTGGGCGGTCAACGCCGACCAGCAGGGCACCCCGCAGCAGATCGCCCGGACCGTCGACTTCGTGCGCGCCAACCGCGTGCCCGCGGTCTTCTGCGAATCCACCGTCTCGGACAAGGCACAGCGTCAGGTCGCCGCCGACACCGGCGCCGAGTTCGGCGGCATCCTCTACGTCGACTCGCTCTCCGAACCCGACGGGCCGGTCCCGACCTATCTCGACCTGCTGCGCCACGACGTCCGCACCGTCACGAAGGGACTGGCATCGTGACCGCCGACACGACCGGCACGACGAACGCCGCCCCCGCCGCCCTCGCTCTCGACGGCATCACCGTCCGCTACGGGACCGTCACCGCGCTCGACGACGTCACCCTCACCCTCGCCCGCGGCCGGGTGTGCGGACTGGTCGGCACCAACGGATCCGGCAAGTCCACCCTCTTCAAGACCGTCATGGGCATCGTGCGCCCCAGCGCAGGCCGCGTCACGATCGCCGGGGCCGAACCCGCCGCCGCCCGCCGCACCGCCTCGGTCGCGTACGTCCCGCAGTCCGAATCCGTCGACTGGGACTTCCCCATCGTCGTGCGGGAGGTCGTGATGACCGGCCGCTACGGACACCAGGGCACCATGCGCAGGCCCCGGCCCGCCGACCACGACGCGGTCGCGGACGCCCTCGACCGCGTGCAGATGACCGAGTTCGCGAACCGGCAGATCGGGCAGCTGTCCGGTGGGCAGCGCAAACGGGTGTTCGTGGCACGCGCCATCGCGCAGGGCGCCCCGCTGCTGCTGCTCGACGAACCGTTCGCCGGTGTCGACAAGAGCACCGAGTTCGCGCTGACCGCGGTGATCCGCTCCCTCGCCGACGCCGGTCACACCGTCCTCGTCGCCACGCACGACCTCGCCGGACTCGACCGGCTGTGCGACGAAGCCGCGCTGCTGCAACGGCGGCTGCTCGTCCACGACACCCCCGCCGAGGTGCTGCGCCCCGAGAACCTGGCGCGCGCGTTCGGCGTCGACCCCCTGGCCGGCGATGCGGCGACGCTGTCGAAGAGGGAGGCCTGGTGATGCTCGATCTGCTCGTCGAACCCCTGCAGTACGGGTTCATGCAACGCGCTCTGATCGTCGCGATCGCCGCGACCGTCGTGTGCGCCCTGCTCAGCTGCTGGCTCGTGCTCATCGGGTGGTCGTTGATGGGTGACGCGGTCTCGCACGCGGTGCTGCCCGGCGTGGTCCTCGCCTACCTCGTGGGCGCGCCGTTCGCGATCGGCGCGTTGCTGTTCGCGGGGATCGCGGTGGCGTTGATCGGGCTGGTGCGCGGCACCACCAGAGTCAAGGAGGACGCTGCGATCGGCGTGGTGTTCACCACGCTCTTCGCGCTCGGGGTGGTGCTGATCTCGAAGAACCCCAGCCAGGTGGATCTCCATCACGTCCTGTTCGGCAACCTGCTCGGGCTGGCCACCGCCGATGTGTGGCAGGTGTCGATGCTCGCCGCAGTCGTGTTCGCGGTGCTCGTCGTCAAGCGCCGGGACCTGACGCTGTTCGCCTTCGACCGCGTCCAGGCCCACGCGCTGGGTATCTCCCCTGCACGGCTGTCGGCGCTGCTCCTGGCGTTGCTGGCGGTCACGATCGTCGCGGCCATCCAGGCCGTGGGAGTGATTCTGGTCGTCGCCGTGCTCATCATTCCGGGTGCGACCGCGTACCTGCTCACCGACCGGATCTCCCGGATGCTGATCCTCGCGCCGGCTCTCGCGGTCGCGTCGTCGATCGTCGGGGTGTACACGAGCTACTACTCCGACGCGTCGACCGGCGGTGTCGTGGTGCTCGCGCAGGCGGTGGTGTTCGCGGCCGCGTACCTGTTCGCACCCCGCCAGGGCGTGGTGACGGCCGCGGTCCGCCGCTCGCGGGCAATCCCGGACAAAGGTGATTCCGAGGTGAGAGTTGCCTAAGCTGGGCAGGTGCCTGGCAGGAGCGAGACGAATACGACGACGGGAGCGCTGACCTCCGTCGCACAGGACTACCTGAAGGTCATCTGGACCGTGCAGGAATGGTCCGGCGAGAAGGTCTCCACGAAGCTGCTCGCCGAGAAACTCGGCGTGTCCGCATCGACCGTCTCCGAGGCCGTGCGCCGGCTGTGCGACCAGGGCCTGCTCGACCACGAACGGTACGGTGCGATCTCGCTGACCGAGTCGGGCCGCGCAGCCGCCGTCGCGATGGTCCGCCGGCACCGGCTCATCGAGACTTTCCTGGTCCGCGAACTCGGCTACAGGTGGGACGAGGTGCACGACGAGGCCGAGGTGCTCGAACACGCGGTTTCCGAGCGGATGATCGCCGCACTCGACGCGAAACTCGGTTTCCCCGAACGGGATCCGCACGGGGACCCGATCCCCAC
>NZ_JALPTB010000087.1 GCF_023218075.1 Rhodococcus sp. HM1
GGGATCGAGGGGCGGTTTTCGGTGGGCCACTGGACGATTGTGCCGCGCGCGGGGCAGGGATCCGGTGGATTCGGCCCGATCGTCGTGGCATTCGACTGGCGTCAACGAGTCCTTGACCAGCCTGTGGCGTCAACCTATCGTTGACGTATGACGACACCTCGACTGGACGACCTCATCGACGGCATCCGCACCGGCTACCCGGATCAGCCCCTGGATCAACTCACCGCCGCCGTGCTGGCCGCGGAACACATGAGCGAGATCGCCGACCATCTGATCGGCCACTTCGTGGACCAGGCCCGCCGCAGCGGCGCCTCCTGGACCGAGATCGGACGTTGCATGGGCGTGACCAAGCAGGCCGCGCAGCAGCGCTTCACCCCCAAGGCCGATGCGAACATGTTCGCCCGGTTCACCCCGCGTGCCCGCACGGCGATCGTGCGGTCCCAGGAGGAGGCGCGCGCCGCACACCTGACGGAGATCGGGGCCGCGCACCTGCTGCTCGGCCTGACCACGGACCCCGACAGCCTCGCGATGCGCGCCCTCGCCGAGCAGGGCGCCGACGCCGCGGCGATCAGGGCCGCTGCCGAGGCGACGGTGCCCGCCGGCGATCCCGACACCGAGCTCCCCAGCCTGATCCCCTACGACGGGGCATCGAAGAAGATTATCGAGCTCACCGTGCGGGAGGCGCTGCGCCTGGGCCACAACTACGTCGGCACCGAGCATCTGCTGCTCGCCCTGCTCGCTCCCGAGAGCCCGACCTCCGAACTGCTCGGTGGCCTCGGGATCACCACCGAGGCCACCGAGTCGTACGTGATCGCCGCGCTCGCGGAACTCGAGAGATAACGCTCGCGCTGTGCCCGTGAAGTAGCGTGCGCTACTGGGGGTTCCCGGCGATGTTCACCATCCACGGAACACCGAACCGGTCCGTGCACATGCCGAAGGTGTCCCCCCACGGCGCCTTGGCCAGGGGCATCGCGACGGTGCCGCCGTCGGACAACTTGTCCCAGTAGCCGCGCAGTTCTCCCTCGTCGTCTCCGCTGAGGGAGATCGAGAAGTTGCTCCCCTCCTTCAGTTCCATCGCGTTCGGGGTGTCGGCCCCCATCAGCACCAGGCCGTGGGGGGCGACCAGCTGCGCGTGCATCACCTTCTCCTGCTCCTCCGGCAGGTCACTGGCGTGGAAGTCGCCGAACGTGCTCACGGTCAGTTCGCCACCGAAGACGTCTCGGTAGAACTCCATCGCCTGCCTGGCGTTGTCGCGGAAGCTGATATACGGATTGAGCTGGGTACCCATCGAACGACCTCCTGATCGACGTGCGTCGGT
This sequence comes from Rhodococcus sp. HM1, assembly GCF_023218075.1. GTDB lineage: Bacteria > Actinomycetota > Actinomycetes > Mycobacteriales > Mycobacteriaceae > Rhodococcus. The sequence goes on from NZ_JALPTB010000087.1 coordinate 1,319, forward strand.
TCGTGACGTCACCCGATTGTTCTCGCCGTCACCGGCTCGCGGGCGGGAATCCCCTCAGCCGGCGGCGACCTCCGCGGTCGAGCGCGCAGGAACGAGGCGACGGTGGCGCGGCAGCACGAGCGGGTGCGCCACGCTCCAGGCGGCGCCCGCGCACACGAACTCCTTGATCCAGGCTCCGGCCCGGCCGGTGACGGCGGTGGACGTCGCCCGGTCGTCCGGGGTCACCCGCTGGATGATTCCGTCGTGCCGGCCCAGGCTGATGCACTGCAACGTGTAGCCCATGGTGGTTTCGGGGACCGCGCGGCCGGTCAGGCGGGCGGCGAGTGCGTCCGCGGCCGCCCACGCCATCGGGATTCCCGACGCGCAGGACATGCGCAGGGGCTTGCCCCCGGCTCCCTCGGCGAGCGCTGCGTCACCGATGGCGCAGACGTCCGGATGCGACACCGAGCGCATCGTGCGGTCCACCACGATCCGGCCCGTGTCGGACACCGTCAGGGTGGTGGCGGCGGCGATCGGGTGGACCGCGAATCCCGCCGTCCACACCGTCACGTCGGCCGGGATCGTGTCTTCTGCCCCGGAATCCGCTGTGCGGACGGCGATTTCGTGTGCGTCGACGCGGGTGACGTCGGTGCGCTCGTGGACGGTGATGCCGAACCGGTCGAGAGCCGCGCGCAGGTGGCGTTGCGCCTTGTCGCTCAGCCAGCCTCCGACACGCTCGCGGGCGACGAGTGCGACGGCGAGGTCGCGGTGGGATTCGGCGATCTCGGTGGCGGTTTCGATGGCGGTCAGGCCGCCGCCGACGACGAGGACCCGCGCGCCGGGGTGCAGGTCGGCGAGTCGCGCCCGCAGGCGCAGTGCCGCCCCCTTGCCCGCGACGTTGTAGGAATGCTCGGCGGCGCCGGGGACGCCGTGATCGGCGACCGCGCTGCCGAGGGCGTAGACGAGGCTGTCGTAGGTGAGGGTCGTGGCTCCGTCGGGGCCGGTCAGGTCGACGGTGCGGCGGTCCACGTCGAGGGCGGTGACGCGCGCGGTCAGGACGCGGACGCCGTGGCGCCCGACGATGTCGTCGAGTACTCGCCGCGGCAGGTCCTGTCCGCTGGCGAGCTGGTGCATGCGCACGCGTTCGACGAAGTCGGGGTCGGCGTTGACCAGGGTGATGTCGACGTCGTGGTCGAGCCGCCGGGCGAGGCGGCCGGCGGCGTTGGCTCCGGCGTATCCGGCTCCGAGGACGACGATGCGGTGCTTCATGACGTGCTCCTTCCGATGTGGTTCACCTCCTGAACCGGATAGGGGCACGATCCCTGACAGATCGAAGTGCGATCTGCGTCACCATCGATCGATGAGCGGTTCGTGCGGGCCGGTCTCCGCCCAGCTCCGGGTGATCCGGTCGAGCTTGTCGGGATTGACCTGGATGGTCAGGCCGGCGACCTGCCCGTCGGTCACGTCGAGGCAGAAGACCCCGACCACGCGGCCGTCCACCTCGACGAGCACGGCGGGCCCGCCGTTGACGGCGGCGGCGTACACCGCCGGGCTGCCGCCGATGACGGCGCGTTTGGCTTCGGTCGGGTGGAACAGCCCGCGCAGGTACTTGGCGATCGCGACCGCACCGGTGACCGGGCCCCGGCGGGCCGGAACGCGGCCGCCGCCGTCGGCGACGCTGACGGCATCGGCGGTGAGCATCGCGACCAGCGGCTGGGTGTCGCCGCTCAGGGCCGCGGCGACGAACTGTTCGGTGATCTTCGAGGCGGCGGCCGCGTCCACGTCGGCGCGGACCCGGTCGGCGGCGATGTGCTGCCGGGCGCGGCGATGGATCTGCTGGCAGTTCGATTCGGTGAGCCCGAGGATGCCGGCGATCTCGCGGTGCGGAAACCCGAACGCCTCGCGCAGCACGTACACGACGCGTTCGTTCGGGGAGAGCCGTTCGAGCAGCGTGAGCATCGCCATGGACACGGTGTCCTTCTGCTCGGTACTGTCGGCGGGGCCGAGCATCCGGTCGCCGGCGAGCAGCGGCTCCGGAAGCCACTGTCCGACATAGGTTTCCCGCCGGGCCCGCGCGGAGGTGAGCTGGTTGAGGCAGAGGTTGGTGAGCACCTTCGTCAGCCACGCCTCGGGGCTCTCGATGTGGTCGTGGTCGACGGCGTGCCAGCGCAGATACGTGTCCTGGACCGCGTCCTCGGCGTCACCGGCCGATCCCAGCAGCCGGTAGGCGATCGCCTCCAGCCGTCCCCGGGAACGCTCGAACACTTCGGCATCGCTGCCCACGGTCGACATCACCCCATGATCGACGAGGCCGGGTGCGACGTCCAGCGGTCGCGTTTCTCCCCCCGCCCTTTCCGAGTCGTCCCGCCCCTTTCCCGAGCGAACGGTACATTCGGTCGATCCAAGGAGACGAACGGTACATTCGCTCGGAGAAACCGGGGGCCCGGAAACGAGTCAGGCCCCGGATTCTCGGAAGAATCCGGGGCCTGCCCCTACTGCCTGTCGGGCTGACAGGATTTGAACCTGCGACCACTTGACCCCCAGTCAAGTGCGCTACCAAGCTGCGCCACAGCCCGTCCGCGCTCTCGTCGAGCGCTCGTTGAGATTACAACAGTGACGGACCGAAGCACCAATCGCCTGGTCAGAAGGTCTTTTCGGCTGCGGAGATCTACTTGCGGACGCGCTTTTCCCGCACCCGCACCGAGATCCGCACCGGGCTGCCGTCGAAGCCGAACTCCTCCCGCAACCGGCGCTCGAGGAACCGGCGGTAGCCGGCCTCGAGGAACCCGGTGGTGAACAGCACGAACGTCGGGGGCCGGGTGGCCGCCTGGGTGGCGAACAGCACCCGCGGCAACCGGCCGCCGCGCATCGGCGGCGGCGTCGCGGCGACGACCTCTTTGAGCCACGTGTTGAGCCGGCCCGTGGAGATGCGCTTGTCCCACGATTCGAGCGCCGTCTCCATCGCCGGCACCAGCTTCTGCACGGCCCGGCCGGTCTTGGCGGAGATGTTCACCCGCGCCGCCCACGGCACCCGCAGCAGGTCCCGTTCGATCTCGCGGCCCAGTTCGTAGCGGCGGTCCTCGTCGACGAGGTCCCACTTGTTGAACGCGATCACCAGGGCGCGACCGGATTCGACGACCATCGTGATGACCCGCTGATCCTGCTCGGTGATCGGCTGCGAGGCGTCGATCAGCAGCACCGCGACCTCGGCGGCGTCAATCGCGCCGCGCGTGCGCAGCGACGCGTAGAACTCGGCGCCGGACGCGCTGTTGACGCGCTTGCGAAGGCCGGCGGTGTCGACGAACCGCCACGGCTTGCCGCCGAGTTCGACGATCGAGTCCACCGGGTCGACGGTGGTGCCGGCGACGTCGTGTACGACGGACCGTTCGTCCCCGGACAGCTTGTTGATCAGGCTGGACTTGCCGACGTTCGGCTTGCCGACCAGCGCGACGCGCCGCGGCCCGCCGCCGCCGGTGCCTTCCCGCGGGGTTGCCGGCAGCGCCTCGAGCAGCACGTCGAGCAGGTCACCCGTGCCGCGGCCGTGGGTGGCCGAGACGGTGTGCGGCTCGCCGAGGCCGAGCGACCACAACGCGGCCGCCTCGGCTTCGACGCGGTCGTCGTCGACCTTGTTGGCGACGAGGATGACCGGGGTCTTGGAGCGGCGCAGCACCTTCGCGACGGCCTCGTCGACGGAGGTCGCGCCGACGGTGGCGTCGACGACCACGAGGATCGCGTCGGCGGTGCGCATCGCCACCTCGGCCTGCCGGGCCACGGACTGCTGCAGTCCCTTGGCGTCGGGTTCCCACCCGCCGGTGTCCTGCACCATGAACCGCCGGCCGTTCCAGCTGGCCTCGTAGGAGACGCGGTCGCGGGTCACGCCCGGCACGTCCTCGACGACCGCTTCGCGGCGGCCGATGATGCGGTTGACCAGGGTGGACTTGCCGACGTTGGGGCGTCCGACGACCGCGACGGTGGGAACCGGCACGAACTCCTCGAGGTCGCCGCCCTCCCCGAACTCGATGTCCCAGTCGGATTCCTCGGACCAGGTGCCGTCGCCGGCGAATTCGATGGTCGTGTCGTCGCTCACAGCGCCGCTCCCGTCTGTTCGGCGACCACCGCGACCAGCGCGGCGATCACCTCGTCGATGTTCATGTCGCTCGTGTCCACGTGCACGGCGTCGTCGGCCGCGCGCAGCGGGGACACCGCCCGGGTGGAGTCGAGGTGGTCGCGGCGTTGCACGGCGGCCAGCACCGCGTCGTAGTCGTCGCCGCGACCTTCCGCGATGTTCTGGGCGTTGCGCCGGTGCGCGCGGGCCGCGGCGGAGGCGGTCAGATAGATCTTGACGTCCGCGTCCGGGAACACGACGGTGCCGATGTCGCGGCCTTCGACGACGATGCGCTCGGCGTCGCGGCCGATCTGCCGTTGCGCGGCCACGAGCATCTCCCGCACCTGCGGGACCGCGGACACGGCGGACACGGCGGCGGTGACCTCGGCGCCGCGGATCTCGCCGCGCACGTCCTGGCCGTCGAGGCGGATGTCCTCGACCGTCGGGTCGGTGCCGATCGACCAGGGCAGATCGACGGTGGCGGCGGCGATGGCGTCCGGGTCGGTCAGGTCGGTGCCGCGGCGCAGCGCGTGCAGCGTCGCGAGCCGGTACATCGCGCCGGTGTCGAGATAGGCGGCGCCCAAGTGCTCGGCGAGCCGTTTGGAGACGGTGGACTTGCCGGTGCCGGACGGCCCGTCCATCGCGACGATCAGCGCGGTCACAGGCCCACCGCCTGGTACAGGCCGCCGACTTCCTTGCGGCCGAGGACGCGGAGGGTGCCGGGCCGCTGGTCGCCGAGCGCGACGGGGCCGATGTCGGTGCGCACGAGCCGCACCACCGGGTGCCCGACGGCGTCGAGCAGGCGGCGCACGATGTGCTTGCGGCCCTCGTGCAGCTCCAGCCGCACCAGGGACTGGCCCTCGTTGACCTGGAGCAGCGCGAAGCTGTCGACCTTGGCGGGACCGTCCTCGAGTTCGACGCCGGCGCGCAGCTGCTTGCCGACGCCGCGGGCGAGCACCCCCTTGACGGTGGCGAGGTAGGTCTTGGTGACCTCGAAGGAGGGGTGCATCAGCCGGTGGGCGAGTTCGCCGTCGTTGGTGAGCAGCAGCAGGCCCTCGGTGTCGGCGTCGAGCCGGCCGACGTGGAACAGGCGCTGACCGGCGGCGACGCGTTCGGAGACGATGTCGCCGACGCAGGGGCGGCCCAGGTCGTCGGACATGGTGGACTGCCAGCCGCGGGGCTTGTTCAGGACCAGGTGCACGAGGTCCTTCTTGACGACGACGCGGATGCCGTCGACGCGGATGACGGTGTTCTCGGGGTCGACGCGCAGCCCCTGCGAGGTGACGATGTTGCCGTCGACCTCGACGCGGCCGGCGGCGATGAGTTCCTCGGCGGCGCGGCGGGAGGCGACCCCGGCCTGGGCGAGCACCTTCTGCAGGCGCACGCCCTCACCGGCGGGCAGCTGGGTGGGCGCGGCGGAGCTGTGCTGGTGCCGGGCGGGCTTGGCGTTGCTGATGGTGGGGATCGGGTCGGGACGCTTGGCGGTCGGTTTCGGGGCGGCGGGCCGGCCTCGCTTGTTCAGCTTGGTCTGCGGGGTGCCGCCCTTGCGGTGCGCCTTCTTCGGGGCCTCCGACCGGCCCGAGGCCTGTGCCCTGGACGAACCCGGGGTCTTGCCCGAGCGGGAGGTGTTCTTCTTGCGGTCCGGTGTGCCATCACGGCGAGCGGGTGTATTCAAGATTTTCCTGTCAGTTGTCTGGCTCGAACTCCGCGATCGAGACGTCCTCGGTGCGCGAGTTCCCTCCCATTCTCGCAAATCGCGGGTCCGACTCGAGGCTCTCGGAGATGTCATCGATCACATCCACGTCCGGGACCAGCGGCGCGACGGGCGGCAGATCCTGCAGGGACGCCACCCCGAGACGCTCCAGGAACAGCTCGGTGGTGACGTAGAGGGTGCCGCCGGTCTCCGGGTCGGTGCCGGCCTCGGCGATCAGGTCGCGGGCGAGCAGGGTGCGCATCACCCCGTCGACGTTGACGCCGCGCACCGCGCTGACGCGGCTGCGGGTCACCGGCTGCCGGTAGGCGACGACGGCGAGGGTTTCCAGCGCGGCCCGGGTCAGTTTGGTGCGGGCTCCGCCCTGCAGGAGCTTCTCCACGTACGGCGCGTAGTCCCGGCGGGTGTAGAACCGCCAGCCGTCCCCGGCGTAGCGCAGGTCGATACCGGAGCCGCGCGCGGTCAGCTGCGCGGCCATCTCCAGCAGCGCGGATTCGACGCGGGTGGCGGTGACACCGATCGCGGCGGCGAGCTGCTCGTTCGAGGCGGGGGTGTCGACGACGAGAAGCAGCGCCTCGAGGGCGGCGGCGAGCTCGTCGTCGGACATGTCGAGTAATTCGGCGTCGAGGTTCGGTTCCGCATCGAGATTCGGATCGGCTGTGATATCCCTGTCCGCGTTCTCGGTCATCGGGTCTTCGGCGCAGATACTTCCCTGTCGGCGGGGGAACTGAAGCGCCGTCCTCCTTTCGTGGGTTGTGGTCGTGTCGAACAAACCTGTCGGTGGGCCCGGATACGGTGCCGGGCATGGGGGTTGAGGTGGTGCGCTACAGCTTTCGGCTGCGGCCGGGGTGACTGCCGAACGTGCCCTCGTGGAGGAATGGCACCGCTGCCGGTTCCTGTGGAACGAAGCGGTACACCAACACAAGTCCGGCGCCAAGCCTACGTTCGCGAAACTCGGCAAGATGCTGACCGAGGCGCGCAAGCGGTCGTCCTGGTTGCGGGAGGGGTCGCAAGTTGCGCAGCAACAGACGCTGCGCACGTATGCCCAAGCGCTCGAGGCATCGTTCCGGATCAAGGGACGCGGTCGTCCGCGATACAAGGCACGGAAGAAGACGTTGCCATCGCTCCAGTACACCCGCCGCGGTTTCACGCTGCGGCACGGCCGGTTGGTGCTGGCAAAGGGCGTCAGTATTCCGGTGGTGTGGTCGCGGGACTTGCCATCGCCCCCGTCGAGTGTGCGCATCGTCCAGGACTCGTTGGGACACTGGTACGCCTCGTTCGTAGTGAGCCGCGCAACACTCCCAGCACCAGCAGCGCCGGAGGGTTCGGCGATCGGCATCGACTGGGGCGTCGCGCAAACCGCCACCACCACCGATGAGAAGTTCGATCTGCCGCACCCGGAACACCGCAAACGCTGTGCAGCGGAGTTGGCGAAAGCTCAGAGGACGATGGCCCGGCACCGTCGCGGAAAAGGAAGGACGCCATCGAAGGGCTACCGGCGCGCCCGGCGGCGGGTGGCGAAGATTCAGAAGAAGGCGGCACGCCGGAATGAAGAAGCTGCGCGTGTGTGGGCGACCCGAGTGGTCGACGAGCATGCGTTGATCGCGGTGGAGGATTTCCGCCCGCGGTTTCTGGCGAAGTCGTCGATGGCACGCAAGGCCGCGGATGCGGCGATCGCCAGGGTGAAGCGGGTGTTGATCGAGCGGGGCAGGCGGGCCGGCCGGAGGGTGGTGATTGTCCGGCCCGCGTACACGACCATGACGTGTTCGAGGTGTTTCGCGAGAGCCAAGCAGCGCCTCGGACTCGACGAACGAATTTTCCGGTGCGAGACATGCGGCTACAGCGCATGCCGCGACCGGAACGCTGCCAGAGTGATTCTGACTGTGGCGGAGCGTGGCCACACCGGTGTCGACGACGGAAGTCAAGCGTGATCACCTCGGATGGGTGGTGCGGTTGCGGTCCGAGCCGGAAATCCCCTGTCTCCGGGCAGGAGAGGCGTTAACCGTAATCCTCCTCGAAGTTCACGGCGGCGTCGTCGTTCTCGCCGGTCCAGGTGATGAGCAGCTCGCCGAGCGGTTCCGGCTGGTCGAACTGGACGGCGCGTTCGCGGTACAGCTCGAGCAGCGCGAGGAACCGGGCGACGATCTGCAGGCCGCTCTCGCATTCGGCGGTCAGCTCCCCGAATCCGGTCCAGGTGCCGGCGCCGCGGGCGCGCAGCAGCTCGAGCAGCCGGGCGGCCTGCTCGGGGACCGACACCTTCGGCACGTGCAGGTGATCGAGCCCGACCGTCGGTGGCGGTTTGGGGCGGAAGGCTGCGGCGGCGATCTCCGCGAACATGTGGGGGTCAACGCCGAGGGTGACCTCCGGCAGCAGTCCCTCGTAGCGTTCCTCGAGGGACACCGCCCGCGGGTAGCGGCGCAGCGCGGCGGATTCGAGGGCGGCGAACAGTTCCGCGACCTGCTTGTAGGCGCGGTATTGCAGCAGCCGCGCGAACAGCAGGTCGCGGGCCTCGAGCAGCGCCAGGTCCTCGGGGTCCTCGACCTCCCCGGACGGCAGCAGCCGCGCGGCCTTCAGATCGAGCAGGGTCGCGGCGACGACGAGGAATTCGGTGGTCTGGTCGAGTCCCGCCTCCGGGCCGAGGGTGCGGGTGTAGGCGATGAATTCGTCGGTGACCTCGTGCAACGCGACCTCGGTGACGTCGAGGCGGCGTTGCGAGATGAGGTTGAGCAGCAGATCGAAGGGGCCCTCGAAGTTGCGGAGCCGGACCCGGAATCCGCCGGTGTCGGGTTCGTCGACGGGGGTGGCGTCGGGCAGCAGGATGTCGTCGGGCACGGATCAGCGGCCGGAGCGGTGAATGACTTCGCGGGCGAGCGCCCGGTAGGACTCGGCGCCACCGGATTTCGGGGCCCAGGTGGTGATCGGTTCGCCGGCGACGCTGGTCTCGGGGAACTTGACGGTGCGGTTGACGACGCTGTCGTAGACGAGGTCGCCGAAGACCTCCACGACGCGGGACATCACCTCCCGCGCGTGCAGGGTGCGGGCGTCGAACATGGTGACCACGATGCCACCCACGGACAGCCGCGGGTTGAGCCGGTCGCGGACCTTGGCGACGGTGTCGTTGAGCAGGGCCAGCCCGCGCAGGCTGAAGAACTCGCATTCCATCGGGATGATCACCGAATCGGCGCAGGCCAGGGCGTTGACGGTGAGCAGCCCGAGCGACGGCTGGCAGTCGACGAGCACGTAGTCGTAGCGGTCGAGCACCGGGTGGAGGGCGCGACCGAGGGCCTGTTCGCGGCCGACCTCGGAGACGAGCTGGATCTCGGCGGCGGACAGGTCGATGTTGCTGGGCAGCAGGTCCAGTCCCTCGACGCGGGTGCGCATGAGCACCTCGTCGACGCCGACGCGCGGTTCGACGAGCAGGTTGTGGACGGTCAGGTCCAGGTCGTGGTGGGCGACGCCGAGTCCGGCGGACAGCGCACCCTGCGGGTCCAGGTCGACGAGCAGTACCCGGCGCCCGTATTCGGCGAGGGACGCCCCGAGGTTGATGGTCGAGGTGGTCTTGCCGACCCCGCCCTTCTGGTTGCACATCGCGATGATCTTGGCGGGCCCGTGGACGGCCAGCGGCGGCGGTTCCGGGATGTGCCGGCGCGGGCGGCCGGTCGGTCCGAGATCCATGTCGGCTGCAGAGGCCACCGGCCGCGCGTCGTGCGAGGTCGACGCGGGCGGAGCCGGGTAGGTCGTGTCCGTTGCGGGTGAGTGTGGTGTCCCCACGGTCCGGTCCTCCCCCTGTTCGGCGTCACTGATCTGTTGCCCAAACGCTACCGCTTCGGCCCCGGGTTCCGTGGACGGACACGCGTCCCGGGCGTGGTGCTCAGCGGGCCCGCGGATGCGCACCGGCCCACACCTCCCGCAGCGCCCCGACGGTGACGAGCGTGTAGATCTGGGTGGTGGTAACCGAGGCGTGACCGAGCAGTTCCTGCACGACGCGCACGTCGGCGCCGCCGTCGAGCAGGTGGGTGGCGAACGAGTGCCGCAGGGTGTGCGGGGAGACGGCGGCGGTGATCCCGGCGCGTTCGGCGGCGGTCTGCAGGACCTGCCAGGCGCTCTGCCGGGACAGGCGGCCGCCGCGGGCGTTGAGGAACAGCGCCGGGGTGCGCCCCTGGGACAGGCCGGGCCGGCCGCGCACCAGGTAGGCGTCGAGCGCGGCGAGGGCGGGCCGACCGACCGGGACCACGCGTTGCCGGCCGCCCTTGCCGCGCAGCAGCACCGAGCGGGCCTCGGTGTCGATGTCGTCGACGTCGAGGCCGACGGCTTCGGAGATGCGGGCGCCGGTCGAGTACAGCAGTTCGAGCAGCGCCCGGTCGCGCAGGCCGCGGGGCCCGTCGGATTCGGTGCCGGTCGCGTCGAGGATCGCCAGTACCTCGTCGACGGTCAGCGATTTCGGCAGCCGCCGGCCCGGCGGGGGTGGTTTCACGGCCCGCGCCACGTCGACGGGGGTGTGCCCCTCGGCGGTCGTGAACCGGTGCAGCCCGCGGACCGCGATGAGCGCGCGGGCCGCGGAGCCGGCGGCGAGGGCGGGCCGGTTGCGGTCCGGATCGCCGCGCTGCAGCACGATCACGAAGTCGCCGATGTGGTCCTCGCGGACCTCGGTGAGGTCGTCGACGCCGCGGTCGGTGAGGTACTCCTGGTAGCGGGCCAGGTCCCGGCGGTAGGAGGCGATCGTGTTCGCTGCGGCGCCGCGTTCGACGGTGAGGTGGTTCAGGTACGCGTCGATGTGGCGGGACAGCACCGGGTCAGTTCCCGAGCTCGGCGCGAGTCCGCGCGAAGGCCTGCGGCCGGTCCGGCCATGCGGTGTCCGGGGAGCGCGGCGGCAGGCCGGCGCTGCGGGTCGCGGCCAGCGCGAGGATGCCGGACACGGCGGTGGCGTTGACGATGTCCCCGCGCAGCACCATCGCCACGGCCTCGTCTACCGGGACGAAATGCAGTTCGAGGTCCGCTTCCTCGTGTTCGGGATCGGGCCGGTCGACGGGATACAGGTCCCGGGCGGCGAACACCCGGACCGCCTCGTCGGTGAATCCCGGCGACAGGGCGATGTCGACGAGCAGGTCCCAGCGGTGGGCGGCGAACCCGGTCTCCTCGGCCAGTTCCCGGCGGGCCGCGTCGAGCGGGGATTCACCGGGGGCGTCGAGGAGACCGGCGGGCAGTTCCCACAGCCGGTGGCCGAGCGGATGCCGGTACTGGTGCACCAGCGCGAGGCGGTCCCGGTCGTCGACCGCGGCGACCGCGACGGCCCCGTGGTGTTCGACGACTTCCCGCTGCACGGCGTGCCCGTCCGGCATCCGCACCTCGTCCACGCGCAGCGACACGATCGCGCCGGTGTAGACGCGCCGTGACGACAGGGTCTCGAACTCGTGTCGCTGCGCCACGGATTAGTCGACCTCGGCGGCGGCCGGTTCGGTGACCTCGGGAGCCTCGGTGTTCTCGTCGCCGTGCACGTCCACCGGCAGCCGTTCGGCGGCCTTGTACCGCAGCGCCGCGGCGATCAGGCCCGAGAACAGCGGGTGCGGGCGGGTCGGGCGGCTCTTGAGCTCCGGATGCGCCTGGGTCGCAACGAAGTACGGGTGCACGTCGGCGGGGTACTCGACGAACTCGACGAGCCGGCCGTCCGGGGAGGTGCCGGAGAACTGCAGACCGGACTCGGCGACGCGGTCGCGGTAGGCGTTGTTGACCTCGTAGCGGTGCCGGTGCCGTTCGGAGACCCGCTCGGTGCCGTAGGCCTTCGCGACGACCGACCCCTTGGTGAGCACCGCGGGGTAGGCGCCGAGCCGCATGGTGCCGCCCAGATCGGCCTCACCGGCGACGATCTGCTCCTGGTCGGCCATCGTGGAGATCACCGGGTGGGTGGTGTCCGGGTCGAATTCGGTGCTGGACGCATCGGTGATGCCCACCGACCGGGCCGCCTCGATCACGACGCACTGCAGGCCCAGGCACAGGCCGAGCAGCGGGATCTTGCGGGTCCGGGCGAACCGGATCGCGCCGAGCTTGCCCTCGATGCCGCGGATACCGAAGCCGCCGGGGATCAGCACGGCGTCGACGTCACCGAGATGACGTTCCGCGCCGGCCTCGGTCTCGCACTCGTCCGAGGCGACCCAGCTGATCTCGACCTTCGCGCGGTGCGCGAAACCACCGGCGCGCAGCGCCTCGGTGACCGACAGGTAGGCGTCGGGCAGGTCGATGTACTTGCCGACCAGCGCCACCTTCACGGTTTCGCGGGGGTTGTGGACCCGGTCGAGCAGGTCGCCCCACACGGTCCAGTCCACGTCCCGGAACGGCAGGCCGAGCTGACGCACCACGTAGGCGTCGAGGCCCTCGCTGTGCAGCACCTTCGGGATGTCGTAGATGGAGGGGGCGTCCGGGGTGGAGATGCAGCCGTCGACGTCGACGTCGCACATCAGGGCGATCTTCGCCTTGAGCGCGTCGGGCACGTCCCGGTCGCAGCGCAGGATCAGCGCATCGGGCTGGATACCGATGTTGCGCAGCGCCGCCACCGAATGCTGCGTGGGCTTGGTCTTCAGTTCCCCGGACGGGCCCAGGTACGGCACGAGGCTCACGTGCAGGAAGAAGCAGTTGTCGCGGCCGATGTCGTGGCGCACCTGGCGGGCCGCCTCCAGGAACGGCTGGGATTCGATGTCGCCGACGGTGCCGCCGATCTCGGTGATCACCACGTCCGGGACGTTGCCCTCGGCGTCGGGGGCCGCCATCGCCTTGATGCGGTTCTTGATCTCGTCGGTGATGTGCGGGATCACCTGGACGGTGTCGCCGAGGTATTCGCCGCGCCGCTCCTTGGCGATGACCGTCGAGTACACCTGGCCGGTGGTGACGTTCGCGTCGGCGGACAGGTCGCGGTCGAGGAACCGTTCGTAGTGCCCGACGTCCAGGTCGGTTTCGGCGCCGTCCTCGGTGACGAACACCTCGCCGTGCTGGAACGGGTTCATGGTGCCGGGGTCGACGTTGAGGTACGGGTCCAGCTTCTGCATGGTCACGCGCATACCGCGCGCGGTGAGCAGAGCACCCAGGCTCGATGCGGTCAGCCCCTTGCCGAGCGAGGATGCGACGCCCCCGCTGACGAAGATGTGCTTGGTAGCGGTACGCGAGTGGCGTGACTGTGGCAAAGAAGCTCCCGTGACGTCTGGTGCAGGACTTCGGACTGATGGCGGTACTGCTGGGGCCTGCGGACCCACGGAACCCCACCGTAACACCTGCCGGCGCGATACCGTGCACGACTCGCACGCATCCGTGCCGACGTCACATTTCGGCGGCCGCGGCCGGGCGGTTGCCCGCGGTCAGCGGGCCGCCGACCCGACCGTGACAGCACCCGCGCCGGGTCCGGTGCCGTAGCGTCCGGCGCCCCCGGCGAGCTGTTCCTGCAATGCCAGCACGGTGGTGATCCGGCCGGCTTCCCGGTCGAGGTTGTCGACGGTGGACAGGCCCGCCGACAGTGCCGTGTCGGCCCGGACCACCGCCAGCGGGCCGTTGCCGGTGGCCGCGCCGGGCCGGCCGGCGAGCACGGTGCCGGCGCCGCGGGTGTCGAAGATCGCGGCGAACCGCGCGAGCAGCGCCCCGCGGTTGCCGCTGCCCTCTTCCCCGCCGCTGCCGTCCCCGGTGACGACGATCGCCGCCTGGGCCGGCTCGACCGTGCCGTCCTCGAAGGACACGAAGCCGGCGCTGCGCAGCGTGGTCAGCGCCAGCGTCCGTTCCTCGGGGGTGCTGCGCGGCTGCCCGGTGCCCGGGTCCACGAGCAGCACCGCGCCGAGCAGATCCCCGGCGAGGCTGCCCTGGTCCACGGCGCCGGTCTGCAGCTGCACCCCGGCGGGCACGACGTTGGTGACGGTGGTGCGCAGCAGGTCCGCACCGGCCGCGTCGACGAACGACTCGGTCAGCGACACCCTCCCGGTGACGGCCGCTCCGGCGGCCTCCACGGTGGCGACGACGGCGTCGAGATCGGCCGGGTCGGCGTCCGGCCCGGCGACCATCAGCACCGTGCGGCCGGCGAGCGTGTCGCGCACGACCCGCCCGGCGACCGCGGCGTCGAAGCCGTCCGCGGCGTTGAGCCGCTCGGTGAGCACACTGTTGCGGTCCTGTTCGGCCTGCAACTCGTCGCGCATCCGGGCCTTGTCGTCGCGCAGCCCGGACACCAGGCTGCTCGACAGCAGCCCGGAGCCGAGCACGATCCCCACCGCCAGTGCCAGGAAGATCGCCGCGATGGACACGGCGTGCTGGCGCAGAGAGATCACGCGCGCAGCCCCCGCACCCACTCGACGAGGTCGTCCCACAGCTGCACCGCCCAGTCGACGACCTCACCGCCGAGGTTGGAGACGATGAGCGCGGCGATCACGGCGATCAGCGCGGCGAACACGAGCAGGGCGATCACGCCGCCGGAGACCCGGCTGCGGTAGAGCGTGGCGACGGCCTTCGCGTCGACCAGTTTCGGCCCGACCTTCAGGCGGGTCATGAACGCCGACGGGTTGGTGTCGCGGCGTCCCTGGTCGAAGAACTCGTCGAGGGAGACGGTGCTGCCGACGGTGACGATCAGCGCGGCACCGTGGTGGTCGGCGAGCAGCAGCGCCAGATCGGCCGGGGCGCCGGCCGCCGGGAACGTCATCGCGCCGATCCCGAGGTCCTGGATGCGTTCGAGGCCGGGGGCGTGCCCGTCCGGGTCGGCGGGCAGCACCACCTCGGCGCCGGACTTGAGGGTCTCGGTGCCGATCTGCTCGGGATCGCCGACGATGAGATCGGGCCGGTAGCCGGCCTTGGTGAGGGTGTCCGCGCCGGCACCGACACCGATGAGGATCGGCGAGTACTCCTTGATGAACGGCTTGAGGTCCTTGAGGTCCTGCACGTGATCGGGCCCGTCCGCGACGACCACGACGTGCCGGTCCTGCAGGTCCACGTCGATGTCGGGCACCCCGACGCCGTCGATGAGCAGCGGGCTCTCCGACCGGATGAATTCGATGGTGTTGCCGGAGAAGGCTTCGAGATGGTCGACGAGTCCGGTCTTCGCCTCGATCATGCGATCGGAGATCTCCGCCTCGGTCTGCTCCTCCCCCTGGATGAGCAGCCGTTCCCCGGCGTAGACCCCGCCCTCGTACAGCCGGATCTTCGCGCCGTCCTTGACCTTCTTGAACAGCTCGGTGCCGGTGTTGTCCACCAGCGCGACCCCGCTGGCGACGAGCACCTCCGGGCCGAGGTTCGGGTAACGGCCGGTGATCGACGGTGACGCGTTGACCACGGCCGTGACCCCCGCCTCGACGAGGGCGTCGGCGGTGACGCGGTCCAGATCGACCGCGTCGAGGACGACGATGTCGCCGGGACCGACCCGGCGCAGCAGCTTCGCGGTGTTCTTGTCGACCCGGGCAATGCCGCTCACTCCGGGCAACGTTTCGTTATTGCGTGACAGCAGAGCCGGCATCTTCATGGCATCGATGATGAACCCGGGTCGCGGCACGGTAACGGAGGCGCGCCGAACGGACGACACGCGAGCCGCGGTTACGGACCGCTCGGCACGTTCCGGGGTCGCGGGTCAGCTCTGCCGTTCGGCGTGGGCCATCGCGAGCAGTTCCTCGGCGTGCGCGCGCCCGGTCTCGGTGTCGTCCAGACCCGCCAGCATCCGCGCCAGCTCGGCGACCCGTTCGGTCTCGTCGAGGGTGCGCACCCCGCTGCTGACCACCCCGCCGGCGTCGTCGACCTTGTCGACGACCAGGTGCGTGTCGGCGAACGCCGCGACCTGCGGCAGGTGGGTGACGACGATGACCTGATGGGTGCGCGACAGCCGGGCCAGCCGCCGCCCGATCTCGACCGCGGCCCGGCCCCCGACCCCGGCGTCCACCTCGTCGAACACCATGGTGGCGCCGCGTTCGGAGGCGGCGAGCACCACCTCGAGCGCGAGCATCACCCGGGACAGTTCGCCGCCGGATGCGCTGCGCGCCAACGGCAGCGACTGGGCGCCGCTGTGCGCGGCGAGCCGGAATTCGACCTCGTCGGTCCCCGATTCCCCGGCGTGCAGAACCCGGTCGCCGATCGTCAGCGGCGCCGCGTCCTTCTCGGCGGCCTCCCGGTCGCGGACCTGCACGTCCAGGGTCGCCCGGCCCATGGCCAGGCCGGACAGTTCCTTGCTGACGGCCTTCGCGAGCCGGGCCGCGGCCTTGTGCCGGGCCGCGGACAGGGCCTGCGCGGCCTCGGCGGTCGCGGCGGCGGCGGACTCCACGGTCGCGGCGAGTTCGGCCAGCGCGTCGGCGGACACGTCGATCTTCGACAGCCGGGCGCGGGCCTCCTCGGCCCAGGCGAGCACCCCGTCGGTGTCGGCGGCGTACTTGCGGGTCAGGGCCTTGAGTTCGGATTGGCGGTTGAGCAGGGTGTCGAGGGAGCCGGGATCCGACGGCAGGTCGGCGAGGTAGCCGGACAGGTCGCCGGCGACGTCGGTGACCACCGCCATCGCCTCGACCAGGCGCGGACCCAGCTCGCGCAGGGCCGGATCGTCCGCGCCTTCGACGCGGGCACGCGCCTCCCCGAGCAGATCCAGGGCGGCCGCCGCCCCGTCCCCGTCGCCGGCGTCGCCGCCGGTCAGGACGGCGTGCGCGGCCTCCGCGGCCTCCCGCAGCGAATCCAGGTCGCCGAGGCGGCGCACCTCCGCCACGATCCGGACGTCCTCGCCGGGTTGCGGGTCGACCCGCTCGATCTCGTCCAGACCGAACTGCAGCCGGTCCGCCTCCTGCGCGAGTTCCCGCGACCGTTCGGTGCGCTCGAGCAGCTCGGCGCGCGCGGCCAGCCACTTGCTCCGGTGCTGCTGATAGGCGGCGAGCAGCGGCAGCACCGCCTTGCCGGCGAACCGGTCGAGGGCGGCGCGCTGCTGGTCCGGGCGCAGCAGCCGGAGCTGGTCGTTCTGGCCGTGCACCGTCAACAGCGGGTCGGTGAACTCGGCGAGCACCCCTACCGGGACACTGCGGCCGCCCAGATGGGCGCGGGAACGCCCGTCCCGGCCGACCGTGCGCACCGCGATGATGCTGCCGTCCTCGTCCCGTTCGGCTCCGGCCGCCTCGAGCAGCCGGGCGATCTCCCGTTCGACGTGACTGGGCAGCGCGCCCGCGGTCTCGTCGGTGTCCACGGCGAAGCGGCCCTCGACGACGGCGCGCTCGGCCCCGACCCGCACCCGGGCCGGGTCGGCGCGGGAGCCGGACAGCAGGTGCAGGCTGGTGACCACCATCGTCTTGCCCGCGCCCGTCTCGCCGGTCAGCACCGTGAAACCGTCGTGGAACTGGGCGCTCGCCTCGGAGATGACACCCAGGTTGTCGATCCGAATCTCAGCGAGCACGTCAGAGTTTCCTTCCTCGCCAGCCCTTCACCGGAAGTTCGAACTTGCGGACCATCCGGTCCGCGAACGGCGCCGAGTCCAAACGCACCCAGCGGACCGGATGCTTGCCGCGCACCACCTCGACGCGGCCCCCGGCCGGCAGTTCCAGGGTGCGGCGACCGTCGCAGAACACGAGACCGTCGTGGCTGCCGCGCAACGTCTCCACCGCGATGAGCGACTCGGGGCTCGTCACCAGCGGGCGCGCGAACAGGGCGTGCGCGTTGCTCGGAATCACCAGCAGCGCTTCGAGTTCCGGCCACACGATCGGTCCGCCGGCCGAGAACGCGTAGGCGGTCGATCCGGTCGGGCTGGCGACGAGAACGCCGTCGCACCCGAACGACGACACCGGCCGTCCGTCGACCTCGAGCACCACTTCCAGCACCCCGAGCCGCGACTTGTTCTCGACGCTCGCCTCGTTCAGCGCCCACCCACGATCGACGATCTCGTCGTCCACCCGGATCATCACGTCGAGCGTCATGCGGTGCTCGATCCGGTATTCGCGCCGCACGACCTGCGCGAGCGCCTCCTCGAGGTGCTCGGCCTCGGCTTCGGCGAGGAACCCGATCCGGCCCAGATTGATGCCGAGCACCGGGACCGCCGCGTACTGCGCCAGTTCCGCGGCCCGCAGGAAGCTGCCGTCCCCGCCGAGCACGATCACCATCTCGCAGCCGACCGCCGCGTCCGGTCCGGATTCGACGATGCGGATCTGCCCGTCCGGGGCGGCGAGCGCCCCGAGGCCGGTGCTGTCGGCTTCCTCGGCGAGGACCCGCAGCCCGATTCCCGCCTCGCCGAAGATCGCCGCGACGCGTTGCGCCGTTTCGGCGATCTCGCCGCGCCCGGAATGCGACACGAGCAGGATGTCCCGGCGCGGCACGGTGGCCGTGTCACCGGTTGCTGTGGTCACTGGGGTCCTTCCTGCACCGCACGTTCGACGAGTTCGATCACCGACGGCTCGAGTTCCGTCGGGCCGGGCTCACCGGCCCGCAACCACAGGAAGTACTCGACATTGCCGGAGGGACCGGGCAGCGGGCTCGCCACCGCGCCGATCGTGCGCAGGCCGAGGACGTGGGCTTCGCGGGCGACGTCGAGCACCGCTTCGGTCCGCAACGCCGGATCCCGTACGACACCGCCACTGCCCACGCGTTCCTTCCCCACCTCGAACTGCGGTTTGACCATCGGCAGCAGGTCGGCTCCCGGGGCGACGCAGCGCACGAACGCCGGCAGCACCAGCTTCAGCGAGATGAACGACAGGTCCGCCACCACCAGCTCGACCGGGCCGCCGATCTGCTCGGCGTCGATATTACGCACGTTTGTTCGATCGAACACGTGGACGCGGTCGTCGGACTGCAGCCGCCACACGAGCTGGCCGTATCCGACGTCCACCGCGGCGACCTCCCGGGCACCCTCGTGCAGCAGCACATCGGTGAATCCGCCGGTGGATGCGCCCGCGTCGAGGCAGCGGCGTCCGGTGACCTTCAGCCCCTGCGGCGCGAACGCCTCCAGCGCCCCGAGCAGTTTGTGTGCCCCGCGTGAGGCCCAGGACACCTCGTCGGTGACCTCGGTGACCAGCAGCGGTGTGCCCGGCTCGACGGCGGTCGCCGGTTTGGTGGCAACGGTGCCGGCGATCAGCACCCGGCCCGCCGCGATCAGTTCGCTGGCGTGTTCGCGTGAGCGGGCCAGCCCGCGCCGCACCAGTTCCGCATCGACCCGTGCCCGGCGTGCCACGTCAGACCTTGTCCACGGTCGCGAGGGCCTGCACCAGCACGTCGTGGGCCTGCTCGAGCAGCTGGGCCTGGCGCGAGATCGCGACGGCCCGGTCGTGGCCGTCCCCGGCGGCCGCGTCCCGGGCACGGGTCAGCAGCCCGTCCACCTCGGCGTGGATCCGGTCCGGTTCGATACCCGGCTGGGCGCCGGGGAGATGCTGGCCTGGGCGTGGAATCGACGTGCTCATCGCTGACCACGCTAGTGCATCACCGACCCACCGGACACGCGGCACGACCGGATCAGGCACCCGCGCTCCACGCCTCGATCGAGGAGCGGGCCGCGTCGTTCACCCCGACCACACGTTCGAAGTCCGGGTTCGCCCACGCCACCGGAAGCACGGTCCGCAGCGCCGCCATCGGGTCGACCGGCCCGGCCGCCTCGAGCCGCAGGTCTCGGCCGTCGACGGTCGCGGTCCACGCCCCGACGGCGCCGACGCGCAACGCCCCGGCCTCGACGTCGAGGCAGCTCAGCGAGTCCGCGACATAGGTGGGCCGCTGCCGCGCCGGAGCCCGCAGCAGCTCCGCGACGGTGCTCACCCCGGTGAGCACCAGCAGCGAATCGGCGCCGACGGCGACCGCACCTTCGATGTCGGTGTCCAGCCGGTCACCGACGACGAGCGGACGGCCCGCGGCGCTGCGGGCGATGGCGTGCTCGAGCAGCGGCGCGGCGGGCTTGCCCGCCACCACCGGTTCCGCGCCGGTGGCCGACCGCACCGCGGCGACCATCGACCCGTTGCCCAGCACCAGGCCCCGTTCGGTCGGCAGCGTGGAGTCGACGTTCGTCGCCACCCACAGCGCGCCGGCCCGGATCGCGAGGGTTGCCTCGGCGAGGATCGGCCAGCCGGTGTCCGGGGAATGCCCCTGCACGACGGCGACCGGCCGCTCGTCCGCGGACCGCACCGGCCTCAGGCCGACGTGGGTGATCTCCTCGGACAGCGCCTCGGTCCCCACGACGAGGACCGCGGCACCGGCGGGGACACGTTCGGCGAGCACACGTGCGGCGGACTGCGAACTGGTCACCACCGTCGACTCGTCGGCGGAAAAGCCCAGGTCGCGCAGGTGTGCGGCGACGTCAGCGGGTCGGCGGCTGGCGTTGTTGGTGACGTAGAACAGCCGGTCGTCACCACCGGTCAGCGCCTCCACCGCCCCGGGGACGGGATCGGCGCCGCGGTAGACGGTGCCGTCGAGGTCGAGCAGCAGCACGTCGTACGCCGACCGCAGCGTACCCGCCGCGGTCCGGGCGTCGGCGGGTGCAGATGCTCGATCGGTCACAGATCCTCGCCGGTCAGTTCCGCCACCCGCTCCTCGGCGTCGGTTTCGCCGTCGAGGTCGGCGGCGGCCGCGTTGAGGAACCACTTGACGCCGTCCTTCGTGCGACCGGCTGCCACCAGCGCGTCCGCGTAGGCGTAGAACAGGCGTGCGGCGGCGGTCCCGGTCCGGGACTCGTCGAGATCCGGAGTCTGCAAGGTGACGACGGCCTGATCGTATTGGCCGAGGTCCATGCGGGCACCGGCCACGACGATGCGCAGCTCGCTGGCCTCGTCCCCGGTCAGGGCACGGGCTTCCTCGCTGCGGCCGAGTTCGATGGCACGCTCCGGCCGGCCGAGTCCGCGTTCGCAGTCGGCCATCACCGCCAGCAGGCCGGGACCGCCCGACATGCGGCGGGCAGCGCGCAGCTCGGACAGGGCCTCGGCCCATTCACCGGCGTGATAGGCGGTGATGCCCGCGGCCTCGCGGACCACGGCGATGCGACCGGCACGCTGTCGTGCCGCCCGGGCATGTGCGAGCGCGAGCCGCGGATCGTCGTCGATGAGCTTGCCTGCCATCACCAGGTGCCGGGCGACGGTGTTCGCGTTCGACTTGTCCAGGCTCAGCAGGTCGCGACGGATCGTCGGATCCAGCTCCGAGGCTTCGACATCGTCCGGCAGATCCGGCTCGTCCGGTCGGGCATCGCGACGCTGCGGGGGCACGCCTTCGCGACCGCGGCCGGGTCCGAAACCGCCCTCGCCGCCGCGACGACGGGCGCCGCCGTCGCGCCGATCCGGGCCGTGACCTCGGCTGTCGCGGGCACCACGATCGTCGCGGGGTCCGCGGTCGCGTCCCTCGCCTCCACGGCGGTCGTCGCGTCCGCGCTCACCACGGGCGTGCTCGGGCCGCTCACCGCGGGGCCGGTCACCGAAGCCGCCGCGCCGGTCGTCACGGCGCTCGTCGCCGTAACCACCCCGACGCTCGTCACGTCCGCGATCACCACGGCCGTGCTCGGGTCGCTCACCGCGGGGCCGGTCGCCGTAGCCGCCCCGGCGGTCGTCGCGACCGCGGTCGCCGCGGCCCTGGTCGGAACGTTCACCCCGGGGCCGGTCGCCGAAGCCACCGCGCCGATCGTCACGACGCTCGTCGCCGTAGCGGTTCGGACGGTCGCCACCCCGGCCCTGACGGTTGTCTCCGGTTCCGCCCTGACGGCGATCACCCCGGTCGTCGCGACGACGGTCTCCGCCCTGACGTGCATCGTCTCCGCGGTAGGACGGACGGCCCTCACCGCTGCGGCCGTACCGTCCGCGCTCACCCTCGCCCTGCCGGCGATCGCCGGAAGAAGGACCCTGCCGGCGGTCGCCGAAGGACGAGCTCTGCCGGCGATCGTCGCTGCGACCGGAACGGTTCTCGTCCCGGCGCCGGTCCTGATTGTCGTCGCGTCCCGACCGCGGGGTGGATCCTCCGCCCCGGAAGGATCGACGCTCACCGCTGTTGTCGGACACAGAAAAATCCTTTCACGAAAAAACACGAAAGGGGACCCAGTGAGTGGGTCCCCTTTCGGTAACGGGTGTTCGGCGGTGTCCTACTCTCCCACACCCTGTCGAGTGCAGTACCATCGGCGCAGACAGGCTTAGCTTCCGGGTTCGGAATGGGACCGGGCGTTTCCCTGTCGCTATGGCCGCC
>NZ_JALPTB010000088.1 GCF_023218075.1 Rhodococcus sp. HM1
CCCCGCCGGCCACCCTGAACCGTCCTGGACGAGGTGGAGGCTCCTGATCCAACAAGGAGAATGCTGGTATGCCTGCACCGAGGAAGTACGACGCCGAGACCCAAGAGCGTGCGGTCCGGATGTATCGGGACCGGATCGCCGAACACGGAGGCTCGAAGACTGCCGCCCGGCGCCATGTCGGCGAGCTGCTCGATATCGCGCCGGCGACACTGCGGAACTGGATCGAGGCGGCCGACAGGACGGACATGCCGACGGTATTGATGTCCGGTGAAGCCGTCGATGCCGACGAGGTGCGGCGGCTCCGCAAAGAGAACGCCGAATTACTCAGGGCCAACGAGATTTTGAAGACTGCGAGTGCATTTTCACGGCGGCGGAGGTCGACCGCCGACTGCGGTGATCGTCGACTACATCGACGCCCACCGGGAACGTTTCTCCGGTCATCCCGATCTGTGCCGTGCTCACCGAGCACGGCATCAGCATCGCCCCGTCCACCTACTACAAGGCCAAGTCCCGCGGACGTGTCTCCTCCACCGAACTGGCCGACGCCTACGCCGCGAACGCCGTGCACGCGATGTATGTGGCCAATCGGCGCGTCTACGGTGTCCGCAAGATGTGGCACGCGATGAAACGCGCTGGTCACGACATGGGCCGCGATCAGGTGGCCCGTCTGATGACGATCACCGGCATCACCGGCGTCGTGCGCGGCAGACGCCGCACTGTCACCACCGAGCGTGATGGTCGAGCACCCCGACATCCGGACCTGATCGAGCGGAACTGGGATGCACCGCAGCGTCCGGATCAATGGTGGGTGGCCGATTTCACGTATGTGTGGACGTTGGCCGGGTTCGTCTACACCGCGTTCTGCGTCGACGTATTCTCCCGCCGGATTCTGGGATGGCGGGTGATGACAACAAAGACCACCCCGTTGGTCCACGGTGTTCTCGAGCAAGCTCTGTTCACGAGAAGAAGAACCGACTTCCGTTTCACTTCAACAGGTTTGGTTCATCACTCCGATGCCGGAAGTCAATACACGTCGCTGGCGTTCACCGAAGCTCTGGTCGAGTCGGGCATCGCCGGTTCCATCGGCAGCGTCGGCGACGCCCTCGACAATGCCCTGATGGAATCGACGATCGGGCTCTGCAAGACCGAGCTGATCGACCGGGCACAGTCCTGGTCCGGTCGGGCCGAGGTCGAGCGGGAGACCGCCGAGTGGGTCCGCTGGTTCAACACGGACCGGTTGCATTCGTCGATCGACTATCTCTCGCCGGTCGAGTACGAGACACGCTACCGTGAACAGCGCCCCACCGCCGCCTCGATCCTCGAGGCAGCCTGAACGAAGTCTCCACCCGATCCAGGGCGGTTCACCCCGCCGACCACCCCGCCGCCCCAGGAAATGTCATCACCCCAGGTCACAACACAACAACCCCCACACCCCACGAACTGAATCGCTCCGGGTCTGTCGGAGCATGGCAGCACCACGGAAGTACAGCGTTGAGCTGAAGGAACGAGCAACGAGGATGGCGGTCGAGGCCCGTCAGGATCCGGCGACACGGCCGGGTGCACTCAATCGGATCGCCCATCAGCTCGGTGTGCACCCCGAACTGGTTCAATCATCGCCGCTTGCACGGCGAGATCGACCACGTCCCACCTGCCGAGTACGAGGCCGCCGCCTACTGGTCGAATCACACGGCGGCCGATTACCGTGAGACACCGGTCCTCGCTGAGGCCGGAACCAGATAGCCGAGCCTCCGCCGAACTCGGGGCGATTCACCACAACCGGATCCGTCACCGATATAGGAGCGGCGAGAAACCCGAGACGGTTCAGGTCGTAGCCGAGGCGGTGG
Source organism: Rhodococcus sp. HM1 (assembly GCF_023218075.1). Classification (GTDB taxonomy): domain Bacteria; phylum Actinomycetota; class Actinomycetes; order Mycobacteriales; family Mycobacteriaceae; genus Rhodococcus. The sequence goes on from NZ_JALPTB010000088.1 coordinate 1,845, forward strand.
TGGTGCTCGTCTTGGTGAATCGGGTTCCTTTGGGAGGAGAAGATATGCAATCCCGCGCGCCTGAGACAGGTAGTCAACTACGTTTTCTACGTGTACTCTCGGGATGTGGTCTCGCCGAGGTGTTCACAGCGATTGAGCGCAGCCCTGGTGATCGAGCGACGGGGCTGACCTGGACGGACCCTGCGATGATGCGCTCGACTACTTGAAGGGGTAAGTCCCGGGGAGTGGTGGGAATCGGCTGAGCGCATCCGGCCAGGTCCGCGGCGTGTCGCTCCCTCGCCGAGGGTGGGCCATCGCGTAGTGATCAACGAGTTACCTCTCACAGTGACTCACAGAAAGCAGCTACGCGATGACCCACGATCATTCTGCACTGCTCACCCAGCTCCACGCGCTCAAGGGCGCCGACAGCGCCAGCGTGTTCGCCGAACTGATCCGTACCGGCCTGCAGGCTCTGATCGAAGCCGAGGCCACCGACAAGCTCGGCGCCGGCCGCTACGAACGCACCGACACCCGGATAACGCACCGCAACGGACATCGAACGAAGACCGTGGCCACCACCAGCGGCGATGTCGAGGTCAAGATCCCCAAACTGCGGTCAGGATCGTTCTTCCCATCCTTGCTGGAGCGACGCCGCCGCATCGACAAGGCCCTGTACGCAGTGGTCATGGAAGCCTACGTGCACGGCGTCTCCACCCGCAGCGTCGACGACCTGGTCGGCGCGTTGGGTGTCGGATCCGGGATCTCGAAGTCGGAGGTGTCGCGGATCTGCGCTGGTCTGGACACCGAGATCGCCCGGTTCCGCGAGCGCACGCTGACGCACACGAGCTTTCCGTACGTGTTTCTCGACGCCACCTTCTGCAAGGTCCGGGTCGGTGCGCACGTGGTGTCCCAGGCGTTGGTGGTGGCCACCGGAGTCTCGATCGACGGCACCCGCGAGGTACTCGGAACCGCCGTCGGGGACAGCGAATCCTACGAGTTCTGGCGCGAGTTCCTCACCAGCCTCAAGGCCCGTGGTCTGTCGGGGGTGCATCTGGTGATCTCCGATGCACACAGTGGCCTCAAAGCTGCTGTGATGCAGCAGTTCGCGGGTTCTTCGTGGCAGCGGTGCCGGGTGCATTTCATGCGCAACATTCGGGCGGCGGTGGCGGCCAAGCATGTGCCGCCGGTGATGGCGGCGGTCAAGACGATCTTCGCGCACACCGACCCGGACGCCGTCGCGGAGCAGTGGGATCAGGTCACCGACACCTTCTCCGGGTCGTTTCCGAAGGTCGCGGCGTTGATGGAAGCCGCCAAACACGATGTGCTGGCGTTCACCGCGTTCCCCAAGGCTCATTGGCAAAAGGTGTGGTCCAACAATCCCATTGAGCGGTTGAACAAGGAAATCAAGCGTCGAGCCGACGTCGTGGAGATTTTTCCGAACCCGGCGGCCTTCCTCCGGTTGGCGACCGCGGTGGTCATCGAGCAACACGACGAGTGGCAGGTCACCCGCCGCTATGTCTCGGATGTGAGCATGGACGAGCTCCGTGCGGTGATCGCCGCCAAACAGCACGCTACCGAACCGGCGTTGTCGTTGACCGGATCGAACGAAACAGCATAGTATCCAGCACGACTCGTTGATCACTACGTCTACTGCAGAGCCGATCCGAAGTCCACCACTCCACGGGGCACTATCACTTGAAGCGCGAGTGAGGTGACTTGAGCGTTGTCCGCGTTGCCGATACCCACCATTGCCAAGGGTGACGGCGTGGCCGTCGGCGCGGGTTGAAATCTCGTCCTCAGCTGCGCCGGCGAGACGAGTTTGGTTCAGGACATGGCAGAAAGGCGGCAAGGATGAACGATCGTGATGTGGTTCTGGTGCACGGAGGTCATCACGGAGCGTGGTGTTGGGACGCTGTGGTGGAATCCATGCGAAACCTCGGTTACGAGGGAAACATTCATACCCCTGACGTGCCGGGCTGTGGAAGTAAGCGTGGCCGAGATACTGACCGGTTGAGATTGATCGAAATAGCCGAGGAACTCAACGACGAGCTATCTGGGATCGATACGCGAAATGCGTTACTGGTAGGCCATTCGATGGCCGGGGTTATCCTTCCGTTGATGGTCGAGAACCGCCCCGCTCTGTTCTCGTCAGCCTGCTTTCTGTCGACCTCGATCCCGCGGAACGGCGAGAGCATTCTTGACCTTTTCGGCACGGAACTGCGAGGAATAGACCAGACCCGCATCGGGTGGCCTGAATCGCGCGAAGCCGGCCTTGAGAAGTTCTTCGCGGCGATGTTCGCTCCTGACATGACGCCCGAACAATTCGATGTGGTGTTGAAGAACGCACTCGAGGATTCCTGGCCGGCGTGCGCCTCGGCGGAGGCCGTGTATCGCAGCAGATTTCCTGGTTCTTTCAGCGTCAGCTTTATTGTCACCGAACGTGATCCCATCCTGCCACCGGCATGGCAGGGGAGATTTGCCGAGCGGCTGGGCGTCACTCGGCTGTACAGCATAGATACACCACACGAACCATTCATTACCCACCCCGATCTTCTTGCCGAGATTCTGGTAAAGACGGCACGCACGAACTGACGTCCCTGCGTGCTGTCGCGTCGCGCCGTCGGAAGGTGCGGTCGCCGGGAATGGCCACGCGGTGTATTTCTCGTTTGGCTCAGCTGCGGCGCTGCGTCCGTCGAGTTGCGCCCACAGCCGAGCGACGACCACATCGGGCTGACCACCGCCCGGATCGATGCCACGGCCACCGCGTTGCGCGCGATCGTCGAGCATCGCGACGACCTGGTCAAGACCCGCACCCAGACTGTCAACCGGCTCCACGTCGTGCTCACCCACCTGATCCCCGCCGGCGCTGCCCGCGGTCTGAGCACCGACCGGTCCGCCGAGATGCTCAAACGAGTCCGTCCCCGCGACGTCGCCGGCAAAACCCTCCGCTCTCTCGCCGCGGATCTCGTCGCCGAGGTCCGGCAACTGGATCGTCGGATCGACAAGGCGGCACGCGACATCGAGGCAGCGGTTGCCGAGTCCGGCAGCTCGTTGACTCAGCTGTGCGGGATCGCGGCGTTGAACGCAGGCAAAATCCTCGCCCGGGTCGGTTCGGTCCACCGGTTCCGGTCGGCCGCCGCGTTCGCCAGCTACACCGGAACTGCCCCCATCGAGGCGTCCTCCGGAGACGTCGTGCGCCACCGCCTCTCCCGGGCCGGTGATCGGCAACTGAACTACGTGTTGCACACCATGGCCATCACCCAGATCCGCCGAGACACACCTGGCCGCGCCTATTACCGCCGCAAACGCGCCGCAGGTAAGAGCCACAGGGAAGCGTTGCGCTGCTTGAAGAGACGACTCTCCGATGTTGTCTATCGGCAGCTTCTCCGCGACGCAACACCAGCCGTAACGGCAGGCCCGGGAGGACAATCGGGGGCGACTCTATCGTCCTGCGCGGCCGGCTGACACCCCACACCGGCACTTCGGATAAGTCACTTCCCGAACCCACCAAACCCCACCCTACAACCCGGCTCCGCGGGCTCGTCTTGACACAGACCTCCGATAAGGCGAAGGAGTCAAACAACCCCGCCGGTGTGACCTATGCGGCCACCGCAGGTTGATGCGTGCCGAAGGCCTTGACGGGATCGTAGATCTGTCCGGTGCCGAGGCAGTGATATAGCTGACCGAGGAAGCGGTTGAACAGGTTTCGCAATGCGGCCGGATGTCCATCACCGACACCGCGGCGCCGTCGTAATGCGCTCGCGCCGGACTCGAATGTGTGATCGCCATGAACGCCCAATTGAAGCCCGCGGCGGCCAGTCGATCGTTCTTGATGCGTCGGTGTGTGACGATGTGACTTCGCCCGGAGGCGCGGGTGACCGGTGCGGAACCGGCATAGGCGCGCAATGACCGGGCATCGGCGAATCGGGTTCGGTCGTCGCCGATCTCAGCAAGTACCCGGGCACCGGTGAGCTCCCCAAGTCCCGGAAAGCTGGTCACGATCCCATAGTCGGGGTGCTGACGGAACGCGGCAGCAGTGGCCTGGCCAAGCTGATCGGCGCCGTCGCACGCCGCATTCAGCATGGCCAGCAGCGCGAGCGTCTGCTGGCCCATCGCCTGCTCGACCAACGCTGGGTGGCGCAGCTGGGGTTGACGCAGGACGCGATGCACGTTGTCGGTGACCGCCTCGATGTTGCGTTGCCGCCCACCGCGGCGTAGTGCCGCGGTGATACGCGGTCGGGTCAGCCTTACGCCGTCGGCCGGGGTCGGTGCGATGGCCAGCACGGCGCGGGCGTCGGCGCTGGCAAGGTTGGCTGAGCCCTTCTCGGCGAATGCGGCCAGGAATCCCGGGTAGTACTCGCGCAGCAGTGAACGCAACTCTTGGACGGCCCGGGTGCGCCGCCATGTGGCGTCCTGGTGGGCGCGCCAGCACCGCGACGGACCGAACGAGCTCGCTGTCCGCCGGCAGCGGTCGGTGCCGCTGCTGATCGGTGCGCAGAATGTTGGCCAGCACCATGGCATCGGCGTGGTCGCTCTTCGAGCGGGCCGGCGTCCAGCGTTCCCGATAGCGGGCCACCGCCATCGGGTTGATCGCATACACGGGCCGCTCGGTGGCACGGAGCGCGGCGACCAACAGGCCGCGAGGGGTCTCGATCGCCACCGGAACGGGGTCTTGTTCGTGGTCGCCGAGCTCGGCGAGCATCGTCAACAGCTCTGTGAGTCCGGCTGCGTCGTCGCCGATACGGCGTTTGGCGACCAGGTTTCCGTCCTGGTCCACCACGGCGACATCGTGATGCCGTTCCGACCAATCGATGCCACAGAACATCGCCAAGGGATCCCCCTTCTTCCACATTCGAGTCGACGTCGGCTCTGCAACCCTGGCGGGGAGCGCGCGGCACTCTAATAGCGAGGCTCGTTGGCCTACCCTCCGATTGAGCCGTTCGCGGTCCCAGCGACCAGCACGACACCCGTCTATGTCCAGAGCTCGAGGCTCGGGTCGGCGAGGCTTGATCGTGCAGGCGGGCAAGAACCATGATCGATAACAGTGTGCACATGTCAGGATCGTCCATCTGCCATTCGGCAGACTTCGCTGAACGGAAGACTCCGAGAACGGCCGATCGAACTCCCGCTCGCTCGGTCTGTGTCAAAGCCTCACCGGGCTCGAGAGGCGCCAGGCGTCAGACAAGTCCGATCGGCCGTTCGGGTTCTATTAGAGAGGCGCCGTCTAGAATCGACCGGACCGATTATCGGGGATCTGCCTTGACTACCTCGATCTTGATGCCGACCTCACCGGCCAGTTCCCTCCTGCTGAGCGCAAGATCGGCGTGGCGGGCTGCCGCTGGGAGCCTTCCGGTCGGCGGGGTTGATATCACCGGGTCGCGCATGGTGTAGCCGCAGGCCCTGGGGCGCCGTTTGGTTCGCGCGGTGAAGTTTGCCCTTCCGAACTGCGTCTTGAACAAAACCGTGACATTCGTCATAACAGGTGTTAATGTCTCTTATTGCAACCGCCTATGCAACTTGGTTATCTAAGACAACTTCCCTCTCCCTTAGAACTGCACGACGCCTTCGCAACCCTCAGCACAGGAGGAAGCCATGCCGCTCCAAGACCACATGCACCTGATCTCAACCGACGACCACCTGATCGAACATCCGAAACTCTGGTCGGACCGCCTGCCCAAGAAGTTCCTCGACGCCGGCCCGAAGATCATCGAGAAGGAGCTGCCGAAGGCGATCCACATCGGCGACGGCGATAAGGCCCTCGAAACCGGCACGAAACTCGCGGAGGTCTGGGAGTACGAAGGCCGCATCTATCCCTACATCGGCCTGAACGCGGTGGCCGGCAAGGCTCCGGAGGAGTTCGGTGCCGAGCCGACGCGTTACGAGGACATGATTCCCGGTTGCTACGAACCGAAAGCTCGTGTGCGGGACATGGATATCGACGGTGTGCAGGCCACCCTGTCGTTCCCGTCGTTTCCGCGGTTCGCCGGCACGGTCTTCCTCGAGGCACAGGACAAGGAACTCGCCCTGCTGTCCGTGCAGGCGTGGAACGACTACGTGCTCGACGAGTGGTGTGCGTACGCACCGGATCGTTTGATCCCGTTGACGATCCTGCCGCTGTGGTCGGTAGAGGAGTCGGTCAAGGAGATCTACCGCACCGCGGCCAAGGGATCGAGGGCGATCTCGTTCGTCGAGAACCCGGTCCCGTTGGGACTGCCCTCGTTCCACACCGACCACTGGGACCCGGTATTCGCCGCCGCGGTGGACACCGGCCAGCCGCTGTGCGTGCATTTCGGTACCTCCGGCAAAGCGCCGATCACTGCCCCGGAGGCGCCGATGGCGGTGATGACGGCCCTGTTCGGCTGCAACTCCATGTACGCAACCGCCGACCTGCTGTTCTCCCCGGTCTTCCACAACCACCCGAACCTGAAGTTCCTGCTGTCCGAAGGCGGCATCGGCTGGGTCCCCTACATGCTCGAGCGTATGGACGGTGTCTGGGCCAAGCACCGCTACTACCAGAACATCAATCAGACGGTGAAGCCGTCGGAACTGTTCGCCAAGCACCTGTTCGGCTGCTTCATCGAAGACCAGTTCGGACTCGACAATCGGCACGCGGTCGGCATCGGAAACATCACGTGGGAAGGCGATTACCCGCACTCCGACTCCAACTGGCCGAACAGCCGCAAGGTCGTGCACGACCAGATGCTCAACGTGCCGGACGAGGAAGTACACCAGATCGTCGAGCTCAATGCTCGCGCCCTGCTCAACTTCCCCCGCACCAGCTGACCACACCGCCGATCCCGCGGCGAATTTCAGAAGGACTGCTCCCATGGAAGAACCCATCGAACAGCTTCCCTACGCAGACTGGGTCGACCAGGATCTGCTCACTCGTGAGCTGGCGGGCAATCTCCTCGACGAAGAGATCGCCGCCGAACGCGAACGACTTGCGCGGTTGGAACGTGGCGAGCGTGACGAGGGCATCGTCATGAGCCGTGCCGACATGGAGCGCCGACTCGCCGCGATGGTGGCCGCCCGTGACCAGGCTCAGGGTTCCGCCGAGAAATAGCCCCCAACCCACACCACACTTTCTATCGGTCAGCCCCCGCCGCATCACGCCGAGCGGCGGGGGCCGGCCACACACCGGAGGAACCGTGACCGAGATCGTGGACACCGGCAGACCCGTCCCACAGCCGACGCTGTCGAGCGCCCCGTTCTGGGCGTCCGGCGCCGACGGGACCCTTCGGATCGCGCAATGCCGCACCTGCTCGCAGCGAATGCATCCGCAGTCGGTGCTGTGTCCGCAGTGCCGTGGCCGTGACATCGGATACGAACCGGTGTCGGGCCGCGGCGTGGTCGTGGGTGTGACGATCAATGCCCAGCAATGGCTTCCGCATTTTCCGCCGCCGTATGTCGTGGCGATCGTTGCACTCGAAGAAGATTCGAGCGTGCGCCTGACCACCAACATTGTCGGGTGCGAACCCGCCGAGGTGCAGATCGGTTCCAAGGTGCGTGTCGTGTTCGAGCAGATCGCCGCCGACGTCTGGCTCCCGCTGTTCGAGCCGGACGCGGACGCCGACGACGAGTCCGGACCGCTGCCGGAGCCGGAGGACTACCGCACCCGGTTGCGACCTCCGGTCTCCTCCGACAAGTTCGAGGACCGCGTCGCGATCACCGGTGTCGGACAGTCGAGGATCGGGCGCCGGCTCATGGTCGACCCCCTGTCGCTGACCGTCGACGCGTGTCTGGCGGCGATCGACGACGCCGGCCTCACGTTGGGTGACATCGACGGTCTGTCCACCTATCCCGGGAACGCGGCGGGCGGTATGTCCGAGGGCGGCATCATGCCGGTCGAGCAGGCGCTGCGGATTCATCCGACGTGGGTCAACGGGGGCGGCGACTTACCGGGGCAGAATGGGTCGATCATCGCTGCGATGCTTGCGGTCGCGTCCGGCCTGTGCCGGCATGTGTTGTGTTTCCGCACGGTATGGGAGTCCAGTCACTCCGAACTGATGAGGTCGGGGAAGTGGGCGCCGATCGCGGGGCGGGCAACAGGCATGCTGGAGTTTCGACACCCTTTCGGTGCGATGTCGGCTGCCAATTGGATCGCGTGCCAGGCCTCGCATTATTTCCACCGCTACGGCGATGCGAAGGATGCGCTCGGCGCGATCGCGGTCAATGCTCGTTCGAATGCGTCGGCGAATCCGGAAGCGGTGTACCGGGATCCGATCAGCATGGACGATTACCTCTCGGCTCGAATGGTGTCCACGCCGTTCGGTCTCTACGACTGTGATGTTCCCGTCGATGGTGCGGTCGCGGTGATCGTCTCGGCTGCTGATACCGCGAAAGACCTGCCGGGCAAGCCGGTATTCGTCGAGGCGATCGGAACCCAGATCATGGAACATTTGTCCTGGGATCAGGGCACACTCACACACCTGCCGCAGTCCCTCGGGCCGGCCGCGCATCTGTGGAGCCGCACCGATCTGCGTCCCGACGATGTCGATGTGGCGTTGCTCTACGACGGATTCACTTTCAATGCCCTGTCCTGGCTCGAGGGCCTGGGTTTCTGCGAGTTCGGTGGCGCCCGAGATTTCATCGATGGTGGCCGTGGCATCGCGATCGACGGCCGGCTCCCGGTGAATCCGCACGGCGGACAGCTCTCGGCCGGTCGCACCCACGGCTACGGCTTCTTCCGTGAGGCCGTGCTGCAACTCCGTGGTCAGGCGCCCGGACATCAGGTCGCCGATCCACACGTGGCGGTCGTCACTGCCGGCGGCGGCGTGCCGTCCGGCGCGATCCTGCTGCGCGCCGACTGAATCACCGCCGTCGATCAACTTTGGTCCCTTTCCGTATCCAGTGTCAGGAGTTCGTCATGCATCGTCCCTTGGAAGGCATCCGCATTCTCGAGGTCGCCCAGTTCACCTACGTCCCCGCGGCCGGTGCCGTGCTCGCCGACTGGGGTGCCGACATCATCAAGGTCGAGCACGCCGAGAACGGTGACGCCCAGCGTGGCCTGGTCCGGGTGCTCGGTCTCGCCGCGGGCAAGGGCGGCTCGTCGTTCGCACCGATCATGGAAGGCCCCAACCGCAGCAAGCGCAGCATCGGGATCGATCTGGCGAAACCCGAGGCGCGTCCCGTGCTCGAGGAGCTGATCCGGCGCAGCGATGTGTTCCTCACCAACTATCTGCCTACCCCTCGGGCGAAGCTCGGGATCACCCTCGAAGAGGTCAGGGCGATCAACCCCGACATCATCTACGTGACGGGCAGCGGGTTCGGTAGTCAGGGACCGGATGCGGACAAGGGCGCCTACGACGCGACAGGGTTCTGGGCCCGTGGTGGTAGCGCGGACGGCGTGATGGGCGCGAGCGCGGACCGGATGGCGTTCATGCCTGCCGGCGCATACGGCGACAACATCGGCGGCATGACGATCGCCGGTGGTATCGCCGCGGCGATCGCCGGCCGCGAACGCACCGGTGAGCCGTCCGTGGTGGATGTGTCGTTGCTCGGTGTCGGGGCGTGGGCCACGCAGTTCTCGGTCAACCTGGCGTTGCTCACCGGGCAGGCCCCGGTGCGCGACGACAAGACCACGGCTGCACCGGGCAACCCGTTGACCGGGTCGTATCGGACATCGGACGGTCGGTGGTTGCAGTTCTCGATGCTCCAGCCGACCCGGTTCTGGAACGAATTCGTGACACTGATCGGCCTCGAAGAGTTGGTTGACGATCCGCGGTTCGCGACGATGGAGGCCATCTTCGAACACAACGAACAGATCTTCGAGATGTTCGCAGAGGCCATCGCCAAGCGCCCGTACGCAGAATGGGTCGAGACACTCGCATCGCTCAGCGGTCCGTGGGCACCGGTGCAGAACGGCTGGGACATCGGGCACGACGAGGCTCTGATCGCGAACGGACGGATTGTCGATGTCGTCGATGCGGACGGCCAGACCCAGAAGCTGGTGGCGAATCCGGTGAAGTTCGACGATGCCCCGGTCCGCATGACGCGCGCTCCGCAGTTCGCTGAGCACACCGACGACATCCTGCGTGAACTCGGGTGGGACGACGACACACTCATCGAGTTGAAGATCGCCGGCGCCGTCACGTAGTCGCGCCCCGCGACGTGCCAGACGGCACAAACCCGTTGACCCCTTCGAGAATGAGAGATTCTGTGAAATTCCGACCAGTTCTGAGAGCCGGAGTAGCCACAGCGGCGCTGTGTCTGGCCCTGACCGCCTGCGGCGGCGGAAGCACGACAGGCCCGGACTCGGGCGCGGCGTCGGGTCCGTCCGCGGAAGAGGCCAACCCGGACGGCCACCTGCGCGTGGGCTTCACCGTGCCGACTCCGGCGCTCAACCCGCACAAGATGACGTCTGCACCGGCGGCGTTCTCCTATCTGACTCCGGTCTACGACCGACTGACACAGATGAAGTCGGTCGACGGGGAACTCGAACTTGCGCCCATGGTCGCAACCGAGTGGGAGTTCTCCGAGGACGGCCGCGCAGTGGTCTTCACACTACGAGAGGGCATCACGTTCTCCGACGGTGCCGCGCTGGACGCGGCAGCGGTCAAGGCCACGCTCGACCACGCGAAGAACACACCGGGCTCGACCGTCGCCTCAACCTTGTCGATGATCGAGTCGGTCGAGGTCGTCGATCCGACCCACGTCAAGGTGGTCGCGAACCGCCCGGCTGCCGATATTCCGTACGTATTGGCAGGCGTCGAAGGGTCGTTGATCAGCCCGCAGGCGTTGGACAACCCTGATCTGGACATCAATCCGGTCGGGTCGGGACCCTACGTCGCGACCTCGGTCAAGGTCGGCGACTCGGCGACGTACGAGCGGCGTGAGGGGTACTGGGATCCCGCAGCGCAACTGTCGAAGACGATCACGATCCAGGGCATGACCGATGACAATGCGCGCCTGAACGCTCTGCGCTCGGGACAGATCGACATGATGCTCGCCAAGGTCAGCCAGTACAATCAGGCGTCGAAGCTCGGCGGTGGTTTCGGATACTTCGCGTACCCGATCTCGCAGGTGTACACGTTGAATGTCAACAACACTCGTCCGAACCTCGACCAGCAGGCGGTGCGGCAGGCGTTGAACTTCGCGGTGGATCGCGACGGCATCAACACCTCTCTGCTCGACGGTCAGTGTGCCCCGAACCCCCAACCGCTGACGCCGCCGATGAACGGGTTCCTCACCGACCCGCCGATCGAGTACACCTACGATCCGGACAAGGCGCGCACGCTGCTCGCAGAGGCCGGGGTCGAGAATCTGACCATCGAAACTGTCGTCGGTGCGGGGCTGGCACCGCAGAACGAGATCGGTGAGGCCCTGAAGGCGCAGTTCAACGAGATCGGCGTTACCCTCGAGGTCACCCCGATGCAGCTGGTCGAAGCCGTGGGCACATATCAGCGGGGCAATGCGGACGCCCAGATCCAGGTTCGCGTGCAGGAGCCGAGCTCGGCGCAGTCGCTGGTGCGCAACTACTCCAATCCCGCACTGTTCCCGGGTACGACCCCGCCGGCCTTCTTCGATGCGGTCGCGCCCGCATACGACCCCGCAACGTCCGAGGAGGATGTCCATGCGGCGGTGGAGTCGGCGAACGCCGTCGTCACCGACGAAGCGCTCGATGTGTTCATCTGCGGTGTCGCGACACAGTTCGCGTTCTCCGACAAGGTGATCGGTGCCGACTCGATGGGAGTCTCTCACTACATCGGCGTTATGGACCTGCGCTACGTAGGCATCGCGCAGTAGGTGGACACGGCCCGAGGGGCATCTGCGCCGGGTGGCGCGGCCCCTCGGGCATCGGCCCTTAGTAGGCTGGCACGACCCAGACGGATAATAGACGGAGGCGACGTGGAGCTGCAGCAGTTACGGTGCTTCGTCGCCGTCGCCGATCACGGTTCCTTCACTCGAGCGGCGCAGGCACTGGTGTTGTCGCAGCCGACACTCTCGCAGTCGGTGGGCAAACTCGAAGCCGAGTTCGGAACCGAGCTTTTTCAGCGCACCTCCCGCGGTGCCGCCCTCACCTCGGCCGGTGAAATACTGCTCGAGCCCGCTCGTAAAGTCCTCGAATCGGTCGGGCACACGCAAGCTGCTGTCGACGCGATTCACGGCCTGACGACAGGATCGGTGACGGTCGTGACGTTCAAGGCGTTCACGACGCAAGCGGCGGCCGCGATGTCGGTGTTCGCCAACAAATTTCCTACGGTGACGCTGCGGGTGCTGGCACCGCAGAACGACGATGGTGTCTTCGACGCGGTCAGTTCCGGTAAAGCGGACATCGGATTCGCACGCGACATCGAACTCCTCGGCGCCGGATTGAAGATTCACCGGATCACCATCGAGGAGAGTGCGGCCCTGGTGCCCAAAGACAGTGTCCTCGGTGCCAGCACCGAGCCGATCACCGTCACTGAGCTCACGCGGCTGCCGATGATCGTCGGTCCGCCCGGCAGTCTCGTGCGCACCGCTGTGGAGAAGCTGTTCGCCGACAACGGCTCGCGGTTCGAGGTCGCGGCGGAATGCGACCACCATGAGACGAGCATCCAGCTGGTGCGAGGGGGTGTCGGCGCGTACCTCAGCACCCGCGGTGGCCTGCCGCCCCACATCGACGAGATGGTCACGGTGCGGCGGCTCGAACCGCATCGTGAATGGCCGATGGGAATTGTTCATCGCATCGAGCACATGACACCCGCCGCGGTAGCCTTCACATCTGTTGCCCTCGAGCACTTTTCGAAGGCGGTTCGTTAACCGGGGTGCCCGCGGCTCGGATGTTCCGGCACCGGAGCTCGCTCTGATCTATAAATGCACCAGGTCGTCATATCTATAGAAGTAACCTTCCTTTTCGGCTACGCTGTGACGTAGCTCATCGCAATCCTGCGCCTTCTGTTGACCGGCGCAGCAGTTCCCCCCTCGGGCGAAACTTCAGGAGTGCACCGTCATGGTCACAGATGTCTCGTTATCACCCCCGCCGCCGAAAGTGCAGGACGACGTCCTGCAAATCGACCGGTTGTCCGTCGAGTTCGCCACCGACCGCGGCTGGACCAAGGTCGTCGACGACGTCTCGTTCAACGTCCCACTCGGCACGACGGTCGGCCTGGTCGGCGAGTCCGGGTCGGGTAAAACCGTCACCTCGCTCGCCGCGATGGGACTGCTGCCCTCGCGCGGTGCGCGGGTGACGGGCTCGGTCCGAGTCGCCGGACAAGAGATGGTGGGACTGCCCGAACAGCAACTGTCGGACATCCGCGGGACCGATGTCTCGATGGTCTTTCAAGAGCCCCGCCGCAGCCTGTCTCCGGCCTTCACCGTGGGCGACCAGATCGCCGAAGTGGTCCGCCGACACGAAGGACTGTCCAAGAAGGCGTCTTTCGCTCGCGCCATCGAAATGCTCGATATCGTCGGGATCGACGATGCGGCGCGCCGGGCCCGCGCCTACCCGCACGAGTTCTCCGGCGGCATGTGCCAGCGGGTGATGCTGGCGATCGCCATGGTGTGCAAACCGAAACTGCTCATCGCCGACGAGCCGACCACCGCGCTCGACGTGACGGTCCAGAAGGAAATGCTGCGCCTGATGAAAGAGCTACAGCACGAATTCGACGTCTCGATCCTGTTCATCACCCACGACCTCGGCGTCGTCGCCGAAATGTGCGATCGGGTGAACGTGATGTACGCGGGACAGGTGGTCGAATCCACCACCATCGAGAACCTGTTCGACGACCCCCGCCACCCGTACACCGAGGGACTGCTCGCCGCGATCCCCGATCCCCGCGCGAAAGGAGCACGGCTCTCTGCCATTCCCGGTGCTGTGCCGGCGCCGTGGGATTGGCCGAGCACATGCCGGTTCCAGGCGCGATGCACTCACGCCGAACCGGGACGCTGCGACGCGGCGCCGATCCCACTACACGACGTCACGGATGGACGTGCCGTGCGCTGCGTGCGCGAGAGTGAACTGACCTTGAAGGGACTGGACGGATGAGCCCGTTGCTCGAAGTGGCCGGACTACGGAAGTCGTTTCCGGCCACACGTAACCTGTTCGGCCGGGTGACCGAGCGCACCGTAGTGTCCGACGAGGTGAGCTTCACCGTCGGACGAGGCGAGACCCTGGGCATCGTGGGCGAATCCGGCGCGGGCAAGTCGACGGTCGGACGGCAGGTCCTGCGACTCATCGAACCCGATTCCGGCACGATCACCTTCGACGGCGACGACGTCCGGAAACTGAAGGGCAAAGATCTGCTCTCGTTCCGGCGCCGCGCCCAGATGATCTTCCAGGACCCGTTCAGCTCGCTCGACCCGCACATGACGATCCGGAATGCGGTCGGCGAACCACTCACGATCCACTACGGGATCAAAGGAGCCGAACGCGATCGGCACGTGGTCGAGATGCTCGAGCGGGTAGGGATGCGCGCAGATCAGCTCGACAAGTATCCTCGCGAGTTCTCGGGCGGGCAGTTGCAGCGCATCGCGATCGCGCGCGCGTTGACGCTCGACCCGGACTTCATCGTGTGCGATGAACCCGTTGCAGCGCTCGATGTCTCGATCCAGGCGCAGGTCCTCAATCTGCTGCTGGATCTGCAGGCCGAGCGTGGGCTCTCGTACATCTTCATCTCGCACGACCTGTCGCTGGTGCGGTTCCTCGCCCATCGGGTGGTGGTGATGTATCGCGGCCAGGTGGTCGAGACCGGCACGGCCGAAGAGCTGTTCGAAAACCCGCAGCACCCGTATACGAAGACCTTGGTCGCGGCGGTGCCCGACCCCCGAGCCCGGCGCTGTTCCGCCGCTGTCCCCGCGCTGGAGGCATGATGATCACCTTGCTCGTCAAACGACTGCTGTCGGCGATCCCGCTGCTGCTGTTCCTGAGCTTCTTCGTCTACCTCCTCGTCGACCTCATGCCCGGCGATGCCGCGGCCAATCTTGCCGGTGACAATGCGTCCGCCTCGGACATCGCGGCGCTGCGTGAACAGCTCGGCCTGGACCGGCCGCTCGTCGTGCGGTACATCGAGTGGCTGGGCAACATCTTCACCGGCGATTTCGGCACCTCGCTCTACAGCTCGCAGTCGGTGGCCCAGATCCTGACCGAACGCATGCCGATCACCCTGTCGCTGGCGCTGGTGACGATGGTGATCGTCGTTCTCGTCGGGCTGCCGCTGGGCATCATCGCCGCGATGCGCGCCAACTCCCTGCTCGACCGCGCCTTGACCGCGTTCTCCTCGATCGCGATGGCGGTGCCCCCGTTCATCATCGGTCTCGTTCTGGTTATCGTGCTGGCGATCTCGTCGCCGATCTTTCCGGCGACCGGCTATTCTCCGCTCGGTGACGGATTCGTGCCGTGGTTCCAGCATCTGATCCTGCCCGCAATCGCGATCGCGGCGATCTCCATCGCCGAGGTCGCGCGTCAGACTCGCGCGGCCATGGTCGACACCCTGGGCAAGGACTTCATCCGCACCACCCGCGCGAAGGGTCTGCGGAGCAAGCAGATCGTCGGCAAGCATGCGCTCAAGGTCGCAGGCGCCCCGATTGCGACTGTGCTCGGTTTGCAGGTCAGTCGGGTCCTCGCCGGTGCGGTCACCGTCGAGTTCGTTTTTGCTCTACCGGGTCTGGGCACCCTCGCCGTCAATTCGGTGTTCAGTCGCGATATTCCGGTGATTCTCGGCATCGTGATGGTCATGGCGGTGGCGATCGTGATCATCAACCTGATCGTCGACATGGCGTACGGCTACTTCAACCCCCGGGTCCGGGCCTGATCCTGATCGGGCCGAGCAGCCCGTGCGAAAGGCAACAATGATGAGTGCTCCCACGACTGTCCTGAATTCGGAACAACCCGCTACCGGGTCACCGTCCGAAGCTCCGAGCGATCGCTTTGTTCATACGCTGCGGACCTCTCGTCCTTTGCGGTTGCTCGTGCGCAATGTCCCCGCGATGATCGCTTTCGCGTTCATCCTGCTCGTGTTGTTCCTCGCACTGTTCGGGAACGCGCTCAGCCCGCACGATCCGAACGTGCAGAACCTGTCCCACAGTCTCGCCGGGCCGAGCGGGGAGAACTGGCTCGGCACCGACGCCTACGGGCGTGATCTGTTCAGCCGTCTGCTCGCCTCCGCCAACGTCACCCTGTTGGCAGTGGTCCAGGCGGTCGGGGTCGCCGCAGTGATCGGCATCCCGACCGGGTTGTTCGCCGGTCTGGTCGGCGGCTGGCTCGGAGGTCTGATCAGTCGCATCTCCGACGCGTTGCAGTCCCTTCCCCCGCTGATCCTCGCCGTGGCGATCATCGGGATCTTCGGTCCCGGTCTGACCAACGCGATGGTTGCGATCGGGTTCGTCATGGCACCGTCGCTGTACCGTCTCGCGCGAGGTGCCGCCGAGTCGGTGGCCACCGAAACCTACATCGAGGCGGCCCGGGCGCTCGGGTGCGGTAAGGGACGTCTGATGTGGAGTCATGTGCTGCCCAACGCGGCGTCACCGCTGCTGGTGCAGTTGTCGTTCTCGGCCGGTGTCGCGATTGTCGCCGAGGCGAGCCTGAGCTTCCTCGGGCTCGGTGTGCAGGCCCCCCAAACGTCGTGGGGTTCGATGGTGCGGGAAGCGTTCGACAACGTCTACACCGCCCCCGGACTGATCGTCGCGCCCGCGGTCATGATTGTGCTCACCGTGCTCGCGTTCTCGACCTTCGGCGACGGATTACGCGACGCTTTGGAAGGTTCCGGAAAGGTGAAGAAGAGCTGACGAGGGCGTTGTAGCGATCCGGGGGGACAGAGATGCTCGAGAATATCCGTCCGATCCAGACACCCAAGGCCGCAGAGCTCGTGGCCCGACATGTGCGTCGACACATCATCGACGCCCGGGTGGAAGAGGGGACACGCCTTCCGTCCGAAGCCGAGTTGTGCGCGCGGTACGCGGTCAGCCGCACCACGCTCCGTGAAGCGGTGCGCATTCTGGAGTCCGAGGGCCTGGTC
This sequence comes from Rhodococcus sp. HM1, assembly GCF_023218075.1. Taxonomy (GTDB): domain Bacteria; phylum Actinomycetota; class Actinomycetes; order Mycobacteriales; family Mycobacteriaceae; genus Rhodococcus. The sequence continues at coordinate 18,758 of NZ_JALPTB010000088.1, forward strand.
GGCGCGAATCGTGCCGTGCAGCACGGGCACTTCATCTGCGCACCCGGGCCGGAGATCGTCGCGAAGCCGGCAGCGTTCCTGCTCGCCGTCGGCAAGGTGCCGCTGTCGGACGTGATCACCGCGTGCCGTGCGGTCGAGGACAATGCGGTCAGGCTTGCAGTGTCCGAAGAGGGTGGCACCGGGATCCTCGCCCTACGAGGGGTCGTCGAACATGATCTGCCGGCCGCGCTTCGGTCCAGATCTCTTGCGCGCGGCGCGTTGGGGTTTCATCGTGCACTCGTGCGGGCCTCGGGAAGCGTCACCCTGGCGATGGTGGCCGAAACCCTGCACTCGATTCTGGAGTCGCATACCGAGGCCGTGTCCGACTCGAAGATGTATCAGGACCCGGACGTGTTCGAAGTCGGCTACCAGCGCCTTCGGCGATCGTATGGGCGAATGCTCGACGTCATGGCCACGGGCGACCCTGACGATGCAGTTGAGCACTGGAACATGCACTGGACAGCACTCGAAATGATCCTGTTCGCCAAGAAAAAGGGCGTCACCGTCACCGAGGTCGTTCACGAGTGCTGAGTTCCTCAAAGACAGTAGACAAAACGTCGGCGTAGTTTCCGGGTCGGAGGGGCGGAACGTCCCCAGATCCAGGGTCGGGCTCGGGCATTGAGCTGGGCGGTGGCCAGGACCGCGGCCACCTCGATCTCACCGGGGTCGGCCAAGGTCTGCCCGGCCAGCGCGGCCTTACGGAAGATCCGCCACCACCCCTCTTGCAGATTCAGCCAGCACGCACCGACCGGGATGAACACCTGCCGGATCCGGGGATGTTCCTCGAGCCAGGCTCGCGTGGAGACGCTGCGATGAGACGAGAGGTTGTCGGTGACCACCACGATCTCGCCGTCTGTCAATGGCCAAGTTGAAGTGGATCTGTCGCACTTTCCGTGAAGGTCCTGGCGTACCACTGAGCAGGTACGATTCGGCATAGACCAAGATCATCCTGGTGTGACCTCGCGCCCCTGACAGCCCTACTGCCGCATCTGACCGACGTCGTTGTCGACGCCGTCCGCCTCGGCGGATCCACGATCCGAATTCACGCCCACCCTCACTGCAACGAGGCGCAATGCCCGAAATGCGACACCTCGTCGAGCCGGTCCATTCCCGGTATCGACGCAGACCGGCCGACACAGCGATCGGTACCTGCCCTGTCGAACTCGTGCTGACCGTCCGTCGATTCTTCTGCATCAACACGCACTGCGCGACAATCACATTCGCCGAACAGGTACCTGGTTTGACGACACGGTGCGCTCGCCAAACCAGCGTGCTCGACGCGGTGATCGAAGCGATCAGGCTGGCGCTGGCCGGGCGCCGGTGCACGCCTTGCCGCCGGTGCGTGCGATCCCGGACCGACCGATCGAGACGACACCCATTTCTGGGTGTCGATGATGTCGTGATCCGCCGCGGCCACCACTACGGCACCGTCATCGTGGACCTGACCACAAGCCGGCCGATCGATCTGCTCCCCGATCGCACCAGCGACACCGTCGCCGCATGGCTGCGGGAACATTCCGGTGCCGAGGTGGTGTCGTGACCGGGCCGGTGCCTACGCAGAGGCCGTTCGCGCCGAATGCGGTGCAGGTCGCCGACCGGTGGCACCTGTGGCACAACCTGGTCGGCGCGGTCGAGGACACCGTGGTTCGGCACCGCGCTGATCTTCGCCCACCGATCGAACCCGTCGACCCCGGCGAGATCGCCACCGACACCACTATCAGCGAGATAGGGGATCGCCCTCTTGCCAAGGGACATTACGAACGGCTACCGGAAGCTGACCGGACCGATGCCGCGGAGGATGCCCTTCTCGTCGGGCAGGACATCGAGCACAGCGGTGATCGGGTTCCTTCCGGCTGGGGTGACGGGACCGACAGGGCACGGCGAATTCGGGAAGCTGCCGACGAAGTAGCGCAACAGCTCACACGGCAACGTAAGGACGAAGAAGAACGATCGAGCGCGGCGCGGGAGCGTCTCGACAGAATGCGTACGGGTCCGCGCGGCCGTAGCGGGTGTCCCAGTCGGGGTGGATCGGGTTCGTGGTCAGCTGGCCGCCGTAGGCGAAGTCCCCACCGACGGAGATGCACAGACCTTTCTCGAGGCGGTGGGCGTACCGCAGCGGTGTCAGGCGGGCGGAGTCGGTGCGGCAGACACCGTTGTCGCCGAGCCACCAGCCCAGGTGCGCCCGCCCGGAAGGGGGACCGGGCGACCCGGTTCGGTGCCGGATGATCCGAGGGTTTTTCGACGGCGCGCAGTGCGGCGTCGGGGTGGTCACAGCCTGTGACGATCGAGCCGAGCAGCGCGTGCCGGTCGGAGGACGCCACTCATCGAAGCGACCGATCCTTGGCTCCCATTCCGAAACTCCGACGACCTCGTCCCCCACGTCGTCGCCCGCTCAACCATCAAGGACGAGGACCCCGCGACGGCGCTCGCCGCATTCACTGAGAACAAGGTCGGCAAGTTTCACACACCCGTCGCGGAATGGCTCCTCCACATTCTTCGCCCGATGTTCGACGAACAGTTCCCTGACGACGCCACCTACCTCAACGACTTCGAGCGTGCCGAGGTCATGATAGGGATCGTCTCCCAAGACCAGGCACTCCAGCTCGCCGGCGACGATCCCCACCTACAAGCGTGGGCGGCCCATTCAGGCTGGTTCGGACGATCCACATGGCGCAGCCATCGCGGGCACGCCGCCAACCCGGTGGTCGAAATCGCCAAGCAGAAACTCGCTGACGGCGCTGCATGGGAACTCCTGAAATCGGGCCTGTTCGGCGGGGACTCCGAGAGGGCGGACAAAGCGATCAGCGCCTACTCCGAAGACTTCGGCAAGGCCGGCCGGCAACACCTCTTCTGAACCTACTCAGCACCAACCGTGATGTCCGCCCACGGCGGCACACACCGCCGGGCCTGCTGCCGCTGTTGTGCAAGGCTCCGCGGAGGAACTGCCGTCACGGAGAACCGATTCCCCCGAAGACTCGGCGGCGACACCGCCCCAATACCGGCCACAGTGCCACACCACCGAAAGGTGGAGGGGCACTTACCATGCCACACCAAGAACAGCCCGCACCACGGCGCGGCAGCGCCGCGCGGGACATGCCATCACGCCAGGTAAGGGACAGCGCGAGTCCACTCACCCATCACCGCAGCAAAACCCTCGCCATCCGCCGGATCCAGCTCACCGATCCACTCCCTGTCTCGCCGGACATAGAGCGGCCCAAGAGGATTCGGCACATCAAACCAGCCCTCGTCGGGCCCCAGCGGGGTAACAACATAGGGAATGTCACCGTCACTGATTCGGTCCGGTTCAACTGCGACCACGCAATGGGCGGACAAGGGATCGGTCGAGGCACGTGCACGGCCACCACGGGAATTGCATGCAGCGGCGAGCTGCTCCATCCGAAGCAACTGCCCCCGAGCGCTCCACCGCTCGTGCAGCGGCATGTTCTCCGGGTAGAAACGTCGCATCCAGCCTGCCGCGCCTTCCGGAAGCGGGCCCCTCGATCCGTTCTCCTCGACCCGCGTCACCAGGCACGCCTGATGGACCCGGCTGTCATCGGCGAACACTCCTCCAGGTGATTCCATGAGCATTCCCCGCTCCGCGGCGTCGGTCGCGATTTCGTCGGCCATGGTGAGGCGCTGAGTACGTGTGAGCGGGGGAAACACGTCGAACTCACCGGCGAGCTGATCCCGAAGCTGATTGAAACTCCAGGTATCCGCATGCCGGTACCCCTCGCCGGAAAGCTCAATCGCCGGAACACCGTCGCCGCTCTCGCCTTGACGCAGACTATCGACCAGGGCCGCGATCGCCGGCGGAATCACGGGATACGCGTCGGTCCACACGGTGGCGTCCCACGCAGCCTCAGAAAGGCTGGTCAACGCCACGGCCAGATCGTTGGCCGAGTCCGCACTGTCCAAGGTGGTGACCTTGGTGGTGTGTTCATAGAAGGCTCCCGGCCAGGTAGCGAGAACGCTGTACCGGGATCCGACTTTCATCACGCTGTAGGCAGTCAAGTGGCTATCCGTTCAGGTCAAGTCGCCGGGCTCGAACGCGCATGCGCGAGCCACTGACAACGTCGTATCGGGATGCCGGTAACACCGCGGCTCTACCGCCGTGTCGCTCCTGCCCTTTCAGTATGGCATGGCCCCCGGCATCAACGGCCACTAGTGGCTCGTCATGGATTGTTGACCGGGTAATCCCCAGCTGACCACCCCTCCACGGCAGACTGTCTCCGAGTCGAGACAAGGAGGTGGTCGTGGCACGTCAACCCAGCGTGTTCGTCCGATCGTT
>NZ_JALPTB010000089.1 GCF_023218075.1 Rhodococcus sp. HM1
CACCATGGGGGGTGGGGGCGGGTTGCCGGCCGTCGTGTGAAGCGGTGGTCCCGGGGCGGGAGACCCCGCCCCGGGACCGGCGCTGTGGTTCGCGGTCGCGGACCTTCGGCTATTTCGCAACAGCCCGCTGACCGACTGAATGTACCGTTCGCTCGTTTTCGGGCGGAGCCCGAAGATCAGGCTCCCCGGAAGTTCGGGGGGCGCTTCTCGAAGATGGCGGAGATCGCCTCGGTCAGGTCCTCGGAGGGCAGGAACGCCGCGTTCCACGCCGCGACGTAGCGGAGGCTGTCGTCGACCTGCGGGGAGCGGCTGTGATCGAGGACGTCCTTGATGCCGTGGACCACGAGCGGCGGGTTGGCGGCGATCTCCGCGGCGGTCGCGTGGGCGGCGGCGAGGGTGGCCTCGGCGTCGTCGAACACGTCGTTGACGAGACCGATCTTCTCGGCGCGGGCGGCGTCGATGTCCTTGCCGGTGAGGGCGAGTTCGCGGGTGTGGCCGTCGCCGACGATGAGCGGGAGGCGGGCGAGGGTCCCGACGTCGGCGACCATACCGACCTTCACCTCACGGACGCTGAACTTGGCGTCCGCCGAGGCGTAGCGGATGTCCGCCGCGGTGATCAGGTCGACGCCGCCACCGATGCACCAGCCCTGCACGGCGGCGACGACGGGCTTGCGGCAATCGGCGACGGCGGTGATCGCCGCCTGCATGCGCTTGATCATCGCGTGGAAGTCGGTGCGCGGCTTGGCCAGCGCCTTGTCGGCGAGAACCTTGCCGAGGTCGCCGCTCATCGCGGGCAGGTCCAGCCCGAACGAGAAGTGCTTGCCGGAGCCGGCGAGGACGACGGCGCGCACCTCGTCGTCGGCGTCGAGTGCGGCGAACACCTCGGGCAGCTCGGACCAGAACTCGGGTCCCATGGCGTTGCCCTTGCCGGGTCCGACGAGGGTCACGCGTGCGACGTGCGCCTCGACCTCGACGGTGAATGCTTTCCAGCTGGAATGATCGGTCATTACTCGAGAGTAATATCTTTGCCGGTCGTTCACACCGAGCTCCCCGTCACGTTCACCCCCGAGCGGTGTTAAAGACTCGAAAACTCCCGGTCACAGCTCTGGAGACACGCCCGCACACGAGGGAAGCTGGATCCGACCGCAGCGCCGGGGTTTCCCGGGGCGGTCCGTCTCGGAGAGGAGCGCAGGCCATGCTTCTGCATCAGGGAATCGGTCTCGGTGCGTTCAACGCCCTCAGCCGCCGCGGCACCGTTCACGCCTTGTACGAATGCTGCGCGACGCTCGCCTGGGCGAACCCGGTGGCCGCCGGACGCCCGTACGCGAGCTACACCGAACTGTTCGCCCGCGCCGACGCAGTGCTCGTCACGTTGGACGAGTCGAGCATCGCCGAGGCCCTGGAGTGCCACCCGATCGTCGGTGTCCGGCCGCGCAGCACCCATTCGCGCGCCGAGCAGTGTTCGGTGTGGACCGACGATCCGCTCATGATGGCGGAGATCGCCCACTCGGCGCAGGTGTACGAGGAGAGGTTCGGCTTCCGCTATCTGTGGTGTGCGGCAGACCGCGGGCCCGACGAGCTGCTCGTCGACCTCGTGCACCGCCTCGACAACGAGATCGACGCCGAGCGGAAGATCCGCACCGACGAACTCGCGAAGATCACGCGCACCCGCCTCGAACGCATGCTGGGACCGGAGGACGGCTTTCCGCTCTACTGATCCCCGCGCGACAGATGCGGTCCGCTCCTACATTGGAACCATGTCCGCGACACTGCATCCGAACGCCGTTCACGTGGCCGACACGCTCATCTCCCGCGGCCATCCCGGCCTGATCCTCACCCAGCCGGAGTCGGTGCACACCGCCGAGCAGGCGGCCGCGGCGCTGGGCGTCGACGTCGGTGCGATCGTGAAATCGCTCGTGTTCGAACTCGACGGCGAACCGGTTCTCTTGTTGGTCTCCGGAGCCCATCGGGTCGATGTCCGGCGCTGCGGCGAGCGCCTCGGCGGCACACTGGTGCCGGCGTCGCCGGAGCTTGTCACGGAGGTCACCGCGCAACCGGTCGGCGGTGTCGCGCCGCTCGGCCACCCCACCAATCTGCCGACCTATGTGGATCGCGCGCTCGAGGCGCATCCGCTGTTGTGGGCCGCGGGCGGATACCCGAACACGGTGTTCCGCACGACCTATCGGGAACTTCTGCGCATCACCGCGGGCATGGACGTGGACATGGACTGACCGGCCCGCGGTATCGGAACCGGAACCGCTGCACTATAGTGTCACCGTGACTATCCGAGCGTGGAGCCGCAGGCACGTCGACCTGTGCCGTACCCGCTCGTGCCTGTGTGCGGCCTGACGCCCACACCCATTCCATCTCATCACTCGCCTTGTCCCCCAGTTTCTTCCGGGGACGAGCCTTTTTCAGGGACGGCCATGCCCACATCACATTCCCCTGTCGCCGATCGCGCCGACGCCACCGCACCCGAATTCGCCCTGGGCGTCGGCAACGAGGAGTACCGCTCCGCGTTGCGCCGCCACCCTGCAGGCGTCACCGTCGTCACGCTCGACGCCGGAAACGGCCCGGTCGGCTTCACCGCGACGTCGTTCTCCTCGCTGTCGCTGAACCCACCGCTGGTGTCGTTCAACATCACTCGGACCTCGTCGAGCATCGACGCCGTGCACGCGGCGGACTCGCTCGTGGTGCACCTCCTGGGCGAGGACCAGCAGCATCTGGCACAGCGTTTCGCACGCAGCGCCGAGGAACGCTTCGCCGACCGTTCCCTGTGGGACCGCCTCGACACCGGCGAACCGGTACTCCACGACACTCCCGTGCGCCTGCGTCTGCTTGTGCACCAATTGATTCCGGCCGGAGACAGCACGCTGGTCGTCGGCCTCGTCACCCACACGCACGTCTCCGACACCGAGTCGACGGCGGCGCCGTTGCTCTACCACGACGGCGTCTACCACCGGCCCACACCATTGGACACCACACCATGACCACAACACCCGAACTCGTACTGGTCGTTCAGCTTTCGAACACCGGCGTGCGCTCGTCGGCGGATCTCGCCGCGCTCGCCGACGCGTTGCGCGAAACCGCTCGGGACCTCGTGCCGGGAGCGAGCACACACACGCTGCTCAGCTCCACACCGGTGCCGCTGGTGATCGATCTTCCGGCCCGCGACGTGATCCTCGACAACGCCCGGGTTCCACTCAGCCACACCGAATTCGAAATCCTGTCCCGCCTGGTCCGGCGACCTCGCGTGGTCGTGTCCCGATCGGTACTGCGCGAACTCGATCCCGCCGCGGCGAGCGTCGACCACGGACGCGGTCGCAGCGTCGACGTCCACGTGTCCCGAATCCGCACGAAGCTGGGAAGATTCGGATCCATCATCACGACGGTGCGGGGAACCGGCTACCGTTTCGACCCCGATCCCGGCGTGCACGTCGTCGAACCCCTGACCCGGCGTTCGGCCTGAAGACACAGCGAGTGGGGCGAGAGAATCCGTTCTCTCGCCCCACTCGGCTTTTCGAATCGTGACCGGCTCGCGCCGGGATACTCAGGAGGCGCGGACGAGGCCCCGGCCACCGGTTCCGAAGCGGCGCAACACTTCCACGACGGACGGCGCGGTCGCCGCGAGGCCGCGGGCCTCGAGCCACGGCAGCGTTCCGTCGATGATGTGTTCCACGGTGAACGGCGCCGCCAGCGGAACGAGGGTGACACCGTCCGCGACGTGCGTGGAGTGGATGTCGGCGATGAGGCCGGCGAGCCCCTGCGGGGTACCGACGTACGACAGGGTGTCCGACGCGCGCGGAACATCCAACTGCGCGTACTGCTTCCGCGCGCTGCGGGCCTCGGATGCGACGACCACCTCGAGATCGACCAGGACGGTGACGCTGCCGGGGTCCCGACCCTCGGCGACGAGCCCGGCACGGACGCGATCGGTGGCCTTGCGGGTCTCGCGCAGATCGGTGGCGCGGATCCGCACGACATTCGGCTGCGGCGCACTGAGATCGAGCGACTCCTCGCCGGGCCGGCCGGCGGTGAGATCGGCCCAGTAGTGCGGGCCGGACGGACCGGAGAGCTCGACGGCGACACGCAGCGGGCGCGCGGACGACACGGTGTGAACGATGTTGTTGTACGACATGTGGGGTTCCTTCGAACTGCCGCAGGCGATCCCGCGGCGATGAGCTGTGGAGACTGGGGTGTCGTTCAGCTCGTACACATGCCGGAAGCGGTACGGCACAGATCGACATGACGACGGCACCACTGTGCGACGACGTTCGATGCGGTCTGCGATGCCATGGGCAATACCCTACCGATCTTGTGGGAAATTGTCGATCGGGGTGATCAGACGCACTCCGACGCGCCCGCGCCCTCCGCCGCGAGACCCGGGCGGGTCTCCGGGGACGGGCCCCACAGGCCGTCGGTCTTCGCGTAGGTCCAGGACGGGCCGTGCTCGACGAGGCGACGCACGGCACCGACCAGACGCTCCACATCGGCGGACGAGCTGCCCAGGCCGAGGGAGGCACGCACCGCACCTCCGGCGCGGCCGACGCGGGCGAGCAGCGGATGCGCGCAGAAACGACCGTCGCGGACGCCGATGCCGTGCTCCGCTGACAGGTACGCCGCGACCTCGGCGGGTTCGTAGCCCGCGACCGTGAAGGTCACGATGCCGACGGACTCGCTCGAGTCCTCCCAGAGGCGCAGCAGTTCGACGCCATCGATTTCGCGCAGACCCTCGACCAGCAGACGGCTCAGTTCCTCTTCGTGGCGGGCGACGGCGTCGGCGTCGAAACCGGCGAGCGCTTCGCAGGCCGCCGCGATCGCGGCCGCGCCGAGCACGTTCGGCGAACCGGCCTCGTGGCGCGCCGGGGCGCAGGCCCAGTCGGTGTGGTCCAGGCGCACCTCGCGCACCGCGCCGCCACCGGCGAGGTAGGGCTCGGCCACATCGAGCCAGTCGCGACGGCCGACCAGGACGCCGGCACCGAACGGCGCGTACGTCTTGTGACCGGAGAACGCGAGGTAGTCGACGCCGGTCGCGGCGAGGTCGACGCGCCGGTGCGGGACCAGCTGTGCGCCGTCGACGAGGATGCGGGCACCGCACTCGTGCGCGAGGTTCGCGAGTTCCTCGATGGGCAGCAGCTCACCGGTGACGTTCGAGGCTCCGGTGATCGCGAGCAGCGCGGCCGGCGCGCGGCGCAGTTCCGCGGCGAGTCGCTCGACCGTCCCGGCGACCGTGTCGGCGGCCTCGACGATGCGGGAGTTCTTCCACGGCAACAGGTTCGCGTGGTGCTCGATGTCGAGGAGCACGACGTCACCGGGCACGGCGGTCGCGAGCAGGTTCAGGGAATCGGTGGTGTTGCGGGTGAACACGACGACCTGGTCGTCGGCGGCGCCGACGAATCCGGAGACCACGGTCCGGCACTTCTCGTAGGCGTCCGTGGTCACACGCGAGGCATAGCCGGCGCCCCGGTGAACGCTGGCGTAGAAGGGCAGCAGTTCGGCGATGCGGTCGGTGACGGCGGCCAGGGCCGGAGCGCTCGCGGCGTAGTCGAAGTTGGCGTAGGTGCAGGTACCGCCCTGGACGAGCGGAACCTGCAGGTCACAGCCGGAAACGCGAGCGATCGGGGCGATGCAGGTGGCGGTCGTTGCAGCAGTCATCAGTAATCCCTTGTCTGTCCAGGGACCCGTCGGTGATCGCCACGACGATGATGGATCGCCGGCGGAGTCCGCGCTTGCTGCGTCCGGTGTTGGAACCACAGCCTGGTCGTCACCCGGAGCACCCCACCGCGGAGGAGGGTTGCCGACCAGCGAGCCGGGGCTTGATGCTGGTACTCGTGACCTGCCGAAGAGGATGACAGCACGCCGCCGCTGTTGTCAAACCGAAACATTTCGCGTGCGGTCGACAGGCGAGAAGTCGATGGTCCGGAGCACAATCGGTCGAAGCGACCGCCCCGCCGGCAGGGAGTTCACCTGCCGTCCACCCGGTCGTGAGACAACCGGCCACACGCATCGACACCTAGAGAAGGACGCAGATTGTCTGTCCAGCCCAAGACGGATCCGGGTCGGCCGGCTCGAATACCGGACGAGTACCTGCGCTCCTCGTTCGCGCCTCCCGCGCGGACCCTCGTCGACATCCTGCGCAGCACCGCCGACGCCCATCCCGACGCCCCCGCGATCGACGACGGCAAGGTCATGCTCAGCTACGCGGAGCTGGCGGAGGAGATCGTCGCCGGCGCCTACCGGCTGACCGACGCGGGCGTCGGCGCCGGCGACCGGGTCGGGGTGCGCATGCCGTCGGGCACGAAGGACCTGTACGTCACGATCCTGTCGGTGCTGGCCGCGGGCGCGGCGTACGTTCCGGTCGACGCGGACGATCCCGACGAACGAGCCGAGCTGGTGTTCGGGGAGGCGGGGGTCACCGCGATCGTCACCGAGAACGGGATCGGCCCCGGCACCGCACCTGCGGCCGCGAATCCGCAGATCCGCGGACCGCGGCTCGACGACGACGCCTGGATCATCTTCACCTCAGGGTCGACCGGCACCCCGAAGGGCGTCGCGGTCACGCACCGCAACGCCGCCGCCTTCGTCGATGCCGAAGCGCGAATGTTCGTGCAGGACAACCCGATCGGACCAGGCGACCGGGTACTCGCCGGCCTGTCGGTGGCATTCGACGCGTCGTGCGAGGAGATGTGGCTGGCGTGGCGGCACGGCGCGTGCCTGGTCCCCGCACCCCGATCGCTCGTGCGCTCCGGCATGGATCTGGGTCCGTGGCTGGTCTCCCGCGATGTCACCGTCGTGTCCACCGTGCCCACGCTCGCGGCGATGTGGCCCGCCGAAGCGCTCGAAGCAGTGCGACTCCTCATCTTCGGCGGGGAGGCCTGTCCCCCGGACCTCGCCGCCCGGCTCGCCGTCCCCGGCCGGGAGGTATGGAACACCTACGGGCCGACGGAAGCGACCGTGGTCGCGTGTGCCGCCCGGATGGACGGCACCGGCCCCATCCGCATCGGCCTGCCGCTCGACGGCTGGGACCTCGCCGTCGTCGACGCCGACGGTGTGCCCGTCGAGGAGGGCGCCACCGGCGAACTCGTCATCGGCGGAGTCGGCCTGGCCCGCTACCTCGACCCCGCCAAGGACGCCGAGAAATACGCGCCGATGCCGACCCTGGGCTGGGAACGCGCCTACCGCAGCGGCGATCTGGTGACCCTCGACCGTCGCGGCCTGCTCTTCCAGGGTCGCGCGGACGACCAGGTCAAGATCGGCGGCAGACGCATCGAACTCGGCGAGATCGACAACGCCCTGCAGAACCTGCCGGGCGTCGCGGGTGGCGCCTGCGCCGTGCGCAAGACCGCGGCCGGGCACGCGATGCTCGTCGGCTACATCGCCAGCACCGACCCGGACTTCGATGTCGCCTCGGCGCGCGACCTGCTCACCGAGCAACTTCCCGCCGCGATGGTCCCGCGACTCGCGCTCGTCGACGAACTACCCACCCGCACGTCCGGCAAGGTCGACCGGAACGCGCTGCCGTGGCCGCTGCCCGGCGCCGACGCCGAGTCCGCCGAGTCACTCGGACTGGACCCCACCGCGGAATGGGTCGCCAGCCTGTGGATGTCGCTGCTCGGCGCCCGCGTGGAGGGCCTCGACGACGACTTCTTCGAACTCGGCGGCGGCTCGTTGTCGGCGGCACAGCTGGTGACGGCCCTGCGCGAACGCTATCCGGAGATGACCGTCGCGGAACTGTACGACCATCCGCGGCTCGGTTCGCTCGCCCTGTACCTCGACGAGCTCGCCCCGACCGAAACCGTCGCTCCCCGGAGCGTCGAACCGACACCGCGGTCCGCGCAGCTGGCGCAGATCGCCGCGACCGTCCCGCTGACCACGCTGACCGGCATGCAGTGGGTGACGTGGCTGGCCGTGCTGAACAACGTGCTCGCGACCGTCGTCTCGGTGCCGTGGACCGTCACCCTGTCGTGGTGGTGGGTCGCGCTCGGTGTGCTGCTGTTCATCACCCCGCTCGGCCGCATGACGATCGCGGTCGCGGGCGCGCGGATCCTGCTGCGCGGCGTGAAGCCCGGCACGTATCGGCGCGGCGGCTCGGTGCATCTGCGCCTGTGGTCGTCTCTGCGGCTGGTCGAGGCGAGCGGGGCCGCGAACCTGTCCGGTGCCCCGTGGATGCTGTACTACGCCCGCGCGCTCGGTGCGAAGGTCGGCCGCGGCGTCGATCTGCACAGCCTGCCGCCGGTGACCGGGATGCTCGAACTCGGTGACGGCTGCTCGATCGAACCCGAGGTGGACCTGTCCGGTCATTGGGTGGACGGCGACGTGGTGCACATCGGCACGATCCGGATCGGGGCAGGCGCGTCGATCGGTGCCCGGTCCACCCTCAATCCCGGGTGCAAGATCGGCAAGAACGCCGTCGTCGAGGCCGGATCCGCGGTGTTCGGGCGCGTCAAGTCCGGACAGCAGTGGGCCGGCTCCCCCGCCGTGAAGGTCGGAAAGGCCTCGCATCCGTGGCCGGCCGAAGCACCCCGCCGCGCGCCGGCGTGGGTGCCGGTGTTCGGTGCGAGTTCGGTGCTGATCGCCGGGTTGCCGCTCGTCGCGATCGGCGCCGGCGTGGCGTTGATCGGCTGGTGGGTGAGCGACACCGCGACGCTGCCCGAGGCCGTCGCCCGGTCCCTCGTGATGCTGCCCGCGGCCGGGCTGCTCACCATGTTCGTGTTCGCACTGCTCACCGTCGCAGCGGTGCGACTGCTGTCGCTCGGCATGACCGAGGGCTGGCACCCGGTGCGCAGCCGCGTCGGCTGGCAGGTGTGGGCCACCGAACGGCTCATGGACTCCTCACGCACGTTCCTGTTCCCGCTGTACGCCTCGATGCTCACCCCGATCTGGCTGCGTCTGCTCGGCGCCGACATCGGCAAGGACGTCGAGGCGTCGACCGTGCTGATGGTCCCCAAGTTCACGAAGGTCGCCGACGGGGCGTTCCTCGCCGACGACACCATGGTCGCGTCCTACGAACTCGGTGGCGGCTGGCTGTTCATCTCCCACGCGAAGGTCGGCAAGCGCGCGTTCCTCGGCAACTCGGGCATGGCCGCGCCGGGACGCCGGGTACCGAAGCACGGTCTCGTCGCGGTGCTGTCCGCAGCGCCGACGAAAGCCAAGTCCGGGTCGTCGTGGCTGGGCAGTCCCCCGGTCCGACTGCGCCGTTCCGCGGGCGACTCCGATGCGACCCGCACGTTCGCTCCCCCACTGAAACTGAAGGTCGCGCGGGGATGCGTCGAAACGTTCCGGCTCGTCCCGATGATGGTGACGTTCGGGATCGGGCTCGGTGTGCTGTATGCACTGAACGCGCTCGCGGCCGTCGGTGGATATCCTCTCGCCCTGCTGCTCGGCGGTCTCGTCCTCATGATCGCCGGTGCGGTCGCGTGCGGAATCTCGGTGGCGGCGAAATGGTTGGTGGTCGGGCGGATCGGCCGGGTGGAACATCCGCTTTGGAGTTCGTTCGTGTGGCGGAACGAGGTGTCCGACACGTTCGTCGAGATGGTCGCCGCGCCCTGGTTCGCCCGCCCGGCGACCGGAACCGTCGTGATGAATCTGTGGCTACGGGCGCTCGGCGCGCACATCGGCCGCGGCGTGTGGTGTGAAAGCTACTGGCTGCCGGAGGCGGATCTGGTGACGCTCGAGGACGGAGCGACCGTGGAACGGGGGTGCGTGGTGCAGACGCATCTGTTCCATGATCGGATCATGTCCATGGACACCGTGACCCTCGAGAACGGAGCCACGCTCGGCCCGCAGTGCGTCGCGCTGCCGGCGTCGGGCATCGGCGCCGGAGCCACCGTGGGCCCGGCCTCGCTCGTGATGCGCGGCGATGTCGTCCCCGCGTCGACCCGCTGGCAGGGCAATCCCGTCGCCCCGTGGACGACGCCCGCGGATTGGTCGCCCCGATGAAGTCCGGCAAGGCGGCCAAGCCGGTTGCTCCCGTGGGTCCGGACCGTCCGCTCGACCCCTATCTGCCGACGAGCGGCAACCGCGGGTATCGCGTGTCCCGTTACGAACTGGAGTTGACGTACAAGGTCGCGTCGAACCGGCTCTCCGGCCGCGCGACGATCATCGCCACCACGACCGATGTGCGCGGCAAGTACGCGCTCGATCTCGTCGACACGATGCGGGTGTCGAAGGTGTCGGTCAACGGTGCGCGACCGGCGAAGTACACCCACCGCGACGGCAAGCTCACCGTGGCCCCGGCGCAGAAGATCCCGGCCGGGGCGGTTCTGACCGTCACCGTGAACTATTCGGGGACGCCGACGCCGCGCCACTCGATGTGGGGGGAGGTCGGCTGGGAGGAACTCGAGGAAGGTTCGCTCGTGGCGAGCCAGCCGAACGGTGCCCCGTCGTGGTTTCCGTGCGACGACCACCCGGGGTCGAAGGCGACCTACCGGATCACCCTCACCACGGATTCGCCGTTCCACGCCGTCGCGAACGGCACGCTGCTGCGCAAGACCACGAAGGCCAGCCGGACGACGTGGGTGTACGAGCAGCCCGAACCGATGTCGACGTATCTGGCGACCGTGCAGATCGGGCACTACGAGTCCCGGAAGGTGTGCTCGTCCCCGGTTCCGATCGTCGCGGTGCATCCCCCGCGACTGCGGGAGGAATTCGACGTCGACTTCGGCCGTCAGCCGCAGATGATGGAGGTCTTCCGGCGCCTGTTCGGGCCGTATCCGTTCGCGCACTACACCGTCGTGGTGACCGACGACGACCTCGAGATCCCGATCGAGGCGCAGGGCCTGTCGATCTTCGGCGCCAACCACTGCGACGGCCGCCGCCGCGAAGAACGGCTTGTCGCACACGAATTGGCGCACCAGTGGTTCGGCAACAGCCTGACCCTCACGCGCTGGCGCGACATCTGGCTGCACGAGGGTTTCGCGTGCTACGCCGAATGGCTGTGGGCGGAGAATTCGACCGGCCCGTCCGCGCATACCCTTGCGGCGGAAGCACATCGCGGGTTGGCGCGCAAACCCCAGGACATCCTGCTCGGCGATCCCGGCCCGAAGGACATGTTCGACGACCGGATCTACAAGCGCGGCGCCCTCACCCTGCACGCGCTGCGCCGGCAGCTGGGCGACGACCGCTTCTTCTCCCTGCTGCGCACCTGGACCGCGGAGCATCGGCACTCGAACGTGACCACCGAGCAGTTCGTCGGTCTTGCAGCGCATTTCACCGACGAACCGCTACGGCCGCTGTGGGATTCCTGGCTCCACGAGCGGGCGCTTCCTCCGTTTCCCGACGCCTGAACGTCCGCGCGCCCGAGTTCAGGGCAGCACCACGTCGGAGGCGAGCCAGCGGCCGTCGACGAGTTCCATCGTCATCACGACGCGGCTGCGGTCGAGTCTCGGTTCGGGTGTCACGGCGTTGGTGACGGTCTGGTCGACGAACAGCAGCACCTCGACCTTCGTGGTCGTCGCGGACTTGATGCCCGCCTCGATCACGACGCCCTCGGCGGTGGCCTGGTTGTCGACGAGCAGCTGCCGAAGCTGTTCGCTCGACTGGGCATACATGTCCTTGAAGTTGCCGGTGGCGCCGTCCAGCACGGCCTGGAAATTCGCGTCGAGGTCGTCCGAGCTGACGCTGGTCAGCACGACCGCGTACTGCCGTGCCGCGTCGAGCGCTGCGGCAGAGGCGTCGTCGACGGCGTCGGCCTGATTCCACTTCCAGCCGAGCACGCCGGCGGCGACGACCGCCAGGACCGCCACCAGCACGGCGGCGAGAAGCGCGAGGCGTCCCCGATCCTTGCCCGGCACCGCTTTGCCGGTCGCAGCGTCTTCGGTTGCGGCGTCGCCGGTTTCAGCATTCTCGTTCACGACGTAGTTCTCGGCCTTCTCGTCGGCATCCTCGCGCTCGACGACGGCCGCTGCCGTCCGGCTGTTCTTGCTCACGTCGGTTCTCCTTCTCGTTGTCGGGCCTGGTCGCTGCGTCGGCAGCCGTGATCGGATCAGCGCACCCCCGGGTCGCCGGGATCGGGGCCGCCGGGTTCGAGCAGTAGAGACAACGGCCCCATCGGTGTCGGATCCGCCTGCTGCAGCGGATCGACGCCCGGCGGCGGCGCATAACCGCCTTCCTCACCCGCCGGTCGCGGCGCGTTGCGTGCTCCACGGACCAGGGTCGACGGATCGGGATTCGGACAGTAGGTGTGCAGGTACGGTTCCGGAAAGTTCGACAGCGCAGGCGACTGCCGGGGCAGGTCGTAGTCGCACGAGTACCGCGGATAGATGTTGACGAACGCCCAGATACCACCGTCGCGGAACGCGGTCCCCAACGCGTCGAGTGTCGACCCGCCGCGGGTGGCCGGGAAGAAGAACTCGTGGAGGGCCGGTACCCGGAGGTAGGCCATCTGCGCGGTCGTGGCCAGATTACCCAGCAACTGCACCATCGTCGGCGAGTTGTCCGCGAAGAGCGTGTCGACGGACTGCAGGGTCGCCGGCGCACCGTCGACGAACTGCCGGAATCCCGCGTCCTTCGACTCGATCCCTTCGAGCGTCGCCGACAGATTCCGGGAGGTCGCGGCCAGACCGGCGGCACTGTCCGAGAGTGTCCCGAGCACGACCTTGCTGGTGTTCAGCACGCTGACGGTCTGCGGCAGCACCGAAGCCAGTGTGGAGATCAGAAACGTTCCGCCGTCGACGATATCGGCCAGCTTGTCCGGACCCTCCGCGCTCATGCCGAGCTCGTCGACGATGGTCCGGACCGTATCGGGGTCGATCTGCGCGAGCATGCCGTCGAGATTGCCCATAAGCGTGGACAACGGGACCGGGGTCGACGTCTCGCCGACAGCGATCTCCGCGCCGTCGACGAGGAACGGCCCGCCGTCGGAGGCCGGCCGGAAGTCGAGGTACTGCTCCCCCGCGAGCGACAGTCCCGCCACCCGCACCTCTCCGCCGACGGGGATCTGCGCCGACGAGTCGATCGCCGCGACCGCGACCACGCCCTCGTCGGTGAGCTCCACCGACGTCACCCGCCCGACCGGGACGCCGCGCAACGTGACGTTGCGGTCGGGCAGCAGCCCTCCCGAATCCCCGAGGTTCACCCGCACGTGGATCTTCCGGTCGGCCGGATCGAGGTGGAAGACACCGAAGATCAGGTAGGTGACGCCGAGAACCAGGGTGAGGGCGAGGGCCGCCACCGACAGCCCGAGGCGGTGCGCCGACGCGTAGCGCACACCCGTAACCAGTGCGCGGGCAGGAACTTCGAGGACTGCGTTCCGTCCGTCGGCGGCCGTCATTCCGGCACCACCCCGAACTTGGTCTGCAGTCGCATGATCGTGTACGTCAACGTGCCGACGAACGCCGTCCAGTCCGTGCCGTCGGGCAGCCTGCTGCCGGGGTCACCGGTGTGGCCGGGGACCGGGACGGCACCGAGCGCCAGCTGCTCCAGATCGGCGTCGGTGTGCGCGGACGTACCGCTCGTGATGTTGATGACCGGCGCCAGGATCCGGTTGACGGTATCGAGGGACACCCCCGGCTGCGTCGCTGCTCTGTCGAGTTCGGCTGCAACCCGGTTGATGTCGGCGATCATGCTGCGGGTGTCGGTTCCCTGGACGGACGGGAACTCACCGATCCGGTCGGTGATCGCGGCGACCTGGGAGACCAGATCGACCACCGCCGTGGTGTTCTCGGACAACACGTCGAGTGCGGGACCGGCAGCGACGACCGCATCGTTGATCGTCGAACGCTGATCCGAGAGCGTCGCGACGAGACCGTTCGTCTGCTCGAGGGATCGTCGGATCTCCTCGGACCGGGAATTGAGATCGCCGACGAGCCGGGTGGACTCGTGGATCAGTTCGGCGATGCGGTCCCCCTTGCCGTCCACCGCCGAACCGAGGCCGTTGACCAGTTTCGTCAGGTTCCGGACGACACCGCCGTTGACGAGCAGTGACGACGTTGCGAGAAGTTCCTCCACGGTTGCCGCGGCGGAGGTGGCTTCGATCGGGATGGTGTCGCCCTCGCCGAGGACGGCGGCGTCCGCCGACGGATCGTCCGGCGACTGCAGCGAGACGAAGACGTCACCGAGCGGAGTCGCCGACCGCAGTTCGGCGGTCGTGCCCTCGCGCAGCACCACACCGTTCATGATGCGCAGGGAGACGACCGCCGTGTAGTTCTCCACACGCATCGACTCGACCTCTCCGACGTCCACACCGGCGAGCTTGACCTTCGCCTTCGTCGGCAGATTCAGCGCGTTCTCGAACGTCGCCGCGATCACGTACGAGTCGCCGCCGACACCGGGGGCGGGAAGGGGCAGGTTCTCGAGTCCCGTCGAGCAGGCCGCCGTCGACATCGCCACGGCGACCGAGATGCCGGCGAACGCGAACCGCAACCGTGGGCCTCTCATCTCGGCAGTCCCGCCAGTCCCTCGAGCATGCCCGCGACACCGAAATCGGGTCCGAAGTCACGCAGGGTTCCGGTTGCGCAGCCGAGATGGGTGAGTCCCAGGCGGTTGCAGACCTCCTTGACCAGCTGCCCGTCGAAGAAGACCTTCTCGAGCTGTGCGTGCACGCGGGCTCCCCCGTTCTCCTGGTCGATCGTGTTGTACGCGTTCTCCATCAGCAGCGGCGTCACGTCGAGGAATTCGGCGAGCTGGTCGCGGTAGTCCGCGAGCGACCGGGTGACCGTCTCCGCGTTCGTGAGCGTCGATCTCAACGCGTCCCGATTGTCGGTCAGCAGCGAGTTCGCCTGAACGAGAATGTCGTTGATCTTCGAACCGGTGTCGCCGGTGCCGAGGTTCGCGTCGGCGAGGATCTCGCTCATCATTCGGGTGGCCTCGCCGAACTCGCGGATGTCGCGGTCGTTGGCGGCGGCCGCACTCGTCAGGACCGCGAGATCGTCGACGATCCTGGTGATCTCGTTCGCGGTGCCCGCACCCTCGTCGTCGCTCAGGCGCAGCGCGTCCGAAAGGGTGGACAGTGCCGACCTCATCGCATCACCGTTGCCGTCGGTGGCGCCGGCTCCGGCTGCCAGGATGTCCGCGACGGGGCCCCCGCCGGTTCCGTCGCCCTGAAGTTCGACGGCCAGGTTGTCCGCCATGGCCAGTAGCCGGTCGAACTCGATCGGAGTCTTCGTGCGGTCGAGTCCGAGAATCGCATCCTGTGGAAGCGTGTCGCCGCCTCGGTACACCGGTGTCAGTTCCACGTGGCGGTCCGTCAGCACGGACGTCGACACCGCCACCGCCTGCACGTCGGCCGGAAGGTCGATGCCGCCGTCGACCTCCATCCTCACCTCGACGTACGAACCCTTCGGTTCGATCCGCGTGACCTTTCCGATCGGAATTCCCAGGACCGCGACGGTATTGCCCTCGTACAGCCCGGCACCGTTGTCGAATCGAGCGGTGATCGTGTGCGGTTCCTCGCCGCCGAATACCGCGCGGAGTCCGAAGAAGCCCGCGGCGAGCACGAGAAGTGCCACGGCAGCGGCGCCGACGATCCGAAGCGGGCTCATTCGCACTCCTGGAAGTAGGCCGGCATGTCCAGTTCCACGGCACGGCCGCTGAGCGCGCACATCCACGAGTCGATCATCGGGCCGGCGGGCGCGGAGAAGTCCACCTCGTTCGCGGTTCCGCTGGCATTCGTGAAGTTGCGCAAGGGGACCGGAAGGATCTGCAGGGTGTTGCGCAGCAGATCGTCGTGGTTGCCGAGGCTCTGCAGCAGTTCGTTCAGGCTCGCGATCAGCTGTTCCACTTCCGGCCGGTCCTCGACCACGAGGGTGTGCAGCTCCGACACGAGGTTCGTGGTCGCGGCGAGCAGCCGATCGATCATCTCCCGGCGAGTCGTGATCTCCTGCAACATGTCCCGGCCGTTGGTGACCAGCGCGCCGAGGCTGTGTTGCTGATATCGCACGATCCCGGTCATCGTCCCGGTCGCCTCCAGCAGCGACCCCACCTGGTCGCGGCGCTCCGCCAGCACCGCCGACAGACTCTCGATGTTCGCGAGCGCCTGGGGCATCAGCGGGGGCAGACCGTTCAGCTCACCGGCGAGCGCGGCGAGGGTGTCGCCGAGTTCTCCGGCGTCGACCTGTTCGAAGGTCGTGGTCGCGTCCGCCAGCACCTCCATGAGGTCGTACGGAACCTCGGTGTGGGCCAGCGGGATCCGATCGTCCGGAATGTCGCCCTCTCCGGCGGGCCGCAGTTCGATGTAGCGGGCGCCGAGCAGCGTGGTCAGCTTGATGGATGCCCGGGTATCGGCGCCGAGCGGGACCCCGTTGTCGATCTTCATGGTCACCACGACGTGGTCGTCCTCGAGCCGCGCTCCGTCCACCGTACCGACCTGGACGCCGGCGATCGTGACCCCGTCGCCGGGCGCGATCTGTGCCGCCTGAGCGAATTCGGCTTCGTACGTGCGTTTTCCGAATCCGGCGGAGCTGATCAGGAGTGTCGCCGCAAGTGCAGCGGCGATTGCGACGACGGTGATCGCGCCGAGGGTCACCGGTCGGCACTCTTCGATGGGCCGGATCCGGAACCTGCCGCCGCGGGCGGTGCGCTGGGTGGTCACGGTCGGTCACCTGCAGACCGGGGAGTGCGTGACCCGGCCCTCGGGCGTGGCCTGCGCGACGACGGTCGGAATGACGTTGCTCAGCGCCGGGACGAGCGTGACATTGAAGTTGCACAGGTATGTGGACAAGTAGCTCCCCTCCTGGCTCACCCGGGCGAGCCCTTTCAGCAATGCGGGAAGGTTGAAGGCGAAGTACTCGAAGGAGTCCTTGTGATCGTTGAAATGCTGCGCGAAACCCGGTTCCCGCGCGAGGAATTCCTGCAGGTCGGGTTGGACCTCCGCGACGATCGTGGACACGCTGTCGGCGACGGCACCGATCCGTTCCACCGATCCGACGAGTTCGTCCCGCCGCGCCGTCAGCTGATCGAAGATGGCCCGCGACTGCGAGATGACCGTGTCGAAGTTGCCGCTCTGCACCGCGAGGTCGTGGACGACCGTGTCGAGGTTGCCGATGATCTCGCCGAGGACCTGGTCGGGACCCGCGATCGATTCGGCGAGTCGCGTCGTCTCCGCCACGAGCGTGGTGACCGCGCCCGAATCGCCCTGGAGCGCGGTGATGATCGCGGTCGTGATGTTGTCCACCTGCTCGGGGTCGAGGACGCTGAACAGTGGTTCGAATCCGTTGAGGAGCACCGAGATGTCGAACGACGGCTCGGTGTGCTCGACGGGAATCCCACTGCCTGCGGGCAGTATCCGTGGGTCGCCGAATTCGCCGAGCGACAAGCCGAGGTACCGCTGTCCGATGATGTTCTGGTAGGTGATCGACGCTTTCGTGTTGCCGTACACGACCTGACCGGAGTCGATGCGGAACTTCACCTTCGCGGTGGTGCCGTCGAGCGCGATCGAATCGACGCGACCCACCCGGACACCCGCCATGCGCACGTCGTCGCCGACCCGTAGCCCGGAGACGTCGGTGAACTCCGCACTGTAGGAGGCCGTCGGCCCCTGCACGCCGCGCTGCAGTGTCACCAGCACGGTCCATCCCAGGGCGCAACACACCACCAGAAACAGGGACAGTCCGATCAGCGGCTTGCGATAGCTCATCGCGGCGCCTCCGGTTCGGGTACGACGTTGACGACCGCACCCCGGGCGAGGGGGCCGAGGAGCATCTCCGCGGCCGCGTTGAGGTCGCCACCGAGGATTGCGTCGAGCAGTTCCTTCTCCTCCGGTCCCCCGACCGGCCCGACGTTGCCGCCGACCGGCTCGGTGCTCACCATCGTCGACGCGTCGGGGGTGTAACCGGGCACCGGCGGGACGCCGGTGGGGGCGGTTGCGCAGCTCGCGCCGGCGAGGTCTCCGTATCGCGGGCAGTCGGCCCTGGTGTACATGCGGTGCGGGGTGAACTGGAAGACGAACTTGCCGACCCCGTTGAGCCGGCCGTCCGGCTGGAAGTGTTCGAACCACTTCCTGGAGATGCTGTTCATGCTGACCACGATCTGCGAGAACGAGGGCGAACCGTCGGCGAGAACCCCGAGCACCGGCGTGAGCTGCGTGGTGAGGGTGATCATCCGATCGGTGTTGTTGTCGAAGGCGGTTCCCGTCGTCCCGAGCGTGTTCGCCCCGGAGAACAGGAACGCCGCGAGTGCCGCGTCCTTCTCGGCGAGGGTCCGCATCGGGGCGATCGAATGGTGCAGGGCGTCGAGCAGCTCCGGTGCCGACTCGTGCAGACCTTCCACTGCGCCGGTCAGCGCGTCGAGTGTCGACGGTCCCGCGCCGGGCTCGACGACCGCGCCGACCTCCCGGACGATCCGCGCCAGTTGCGCTCCCGCCTCGACGATGTCGTCGCCCCGACGGTCGGTGGCATGGGCCACCGCCGCGAGGACACCCAGGGTCTGTTCGGTGCCGACACGTGCAGTCGCCGCCGCAATCTCCCGCAGTTTCGTCAGCGCGGTCTGGAGTTGGACCGTCGCCAGACTCTCGTCCTGGGGAATCCGCGTATTCGGTGGGAGCGGGGGCGCCGCCCCGTTGTCGACGAGTTGCACCGACGACACGGCGAACACATTGCTCGGGACGACGCGTGCGGTGACGGTGCTCGGAATCGAGCGTGCGTGGGCCGGGTCGAGCGCCATGTGAACGACGTTCGGTCCGTCGCCGGTGGCGGCATCGACACTCTGCACCGTTCCCACCAGGACGCCGCGGAACTTCACGTCGGACCGTGCGGGCAGCCCGTCCCCCACCTCGGTCAGGGCTGCGGTGACGTCGAAGGTGCGGTCGAATGCGCCACCGGTCTTCGCCACGAGCCCTGCGACCAGCAGGGCCGCCACGACGAGCGCCCCGAAGCCCTGCAGGTACAGCCGGGCCGGACCCGGACCGCGTCCGTCGCTCTCGAACAGGATCGGCATCGTTCACCCACCCAGCCTCGCTCCGGAGCTGATCCCCCAGAATGCGACGGTTAGTAGAAGATTGACGACGATCATCGCGGAGATGCTCGAGCGCATCGCCCGGCCGGCAGCAGTGCCGACGCCCTGCGGTCCACCCGACGCGTAGAAGCCGTAGTAGCACTGGATCGTCGTGGTGATGACCACGAAGACAACGGCTTTCGAGAGCGAGTACACGATGTCGGGGCCACTGAGAACGAGACGGAAATAGTGGTCGTAGGTGCCGGACGAGACGCCGCCGGACATCCCGATGACGATCTGCACGGTCAGGTAGTTCGCGGCCAGACACACCAGATACAACGGGATGATGGCGACGATCGACGCGAGCAACCGCGTCGTCACCAGATACGGAATCGACGGTATTGCAAGGGTTTCCATCGCGTCGATCTCCTCCGAGATCCGCATGGCACCGAGTTGCGCGGTGAACCGGCAGCCGGCCTGTGCGGCGAACGCGAGCGACGCCATGATCGGCGCCAGTTCACGCGTCGTCGCCGTCGACGAGATCATGCCGGTCGCCGATTCCAGGCCGAGCAGATGCAATGCGTTGTATCCCTCGATCGCGACGAGCGCTCCGGCGGCGGCACCGAGGATGACGATCACTCCGGCGGTGCCACCGCCGACCACGATCGAGCCGTTGCCCCACGTCACGTCGGCCAGGATCCGCAGGAATTCCTTCCGGTAGTGACGCAGCGTCGTGGGGATCGCCGCCAGCGCCCGAACCAAGAACCCGATCATGTGGCCGAGGCGCTGGACCACCGCTGCTTGCGACGCAACGACATTCACGATCGGCCGTGTCCCGGGAGGGAAGTATCGCGATGCCACTCAGAACCCCGTACGTGGAAACAGCAGCACATACAGCTGCGTGAAGGCGACGTTGACGATCATCAGGAGCAGGATCGAGGCGACCACGGTGGCGTTCACCGAGTTCGCGACACCGGCGGGCCCACCGCGGGTGTCGAGCCCCTTATGACAGGCCACAATCGCGACGATCGCCCCGAAGACGATCGCCTTGATGATCGTCAGGACGAAATCACCCACGGTCGCGAAGGATGCGAACGTCGTCACGAAGCTGCCCGGCGTTCCGTTCATGACGAACGTGTTGAACAGGTATCCCGAGAGGAAGCCGACGAAGCACACCAACCCGGTCAGGGCGACCCCGACCACGATCGCCGCTGCGAGACGCGGGACCACGAGCCTGCGCACCACCGAGACGCCCATGACCTCGAGGGCGTCGATCTCGTCCCGGATCTTGCGTGATCCCAGATCCGCGCAGACCGCGGACCCCGCGGCCGACGCCATGAGCAGGGCCGCGACCATCGGCGCTCCCTGCTTGATGACCGCGAGACCGCTGGCCGCGCCGGCGAGCGAGGTCGCACCGACCTGTCCTGCCAGCAGACCGAACTGAATGGACAGGGTGACACCGATCGGAATCGCCACGAACATCGTGGGAAGCGCCGACGCCGAAGCCATGAACGCCGCCTGCCGAACGAACTCCGCGAACGGAAACCGAAGTGCCGCAATGTCGGTGATCAGATACTGGATCGCGCGGATACCCAGTACACACTGCCCACCGACGGTTTCCAGTGCCGCGACGGGATGGCGACGGATGTAGCTCCGCATCCACCGGTCGATCTCGGCGACCGCCGAGGTTTCCGGCCGGACCTCGGCAACGTCGACGGGACTGCGCCGATCCCCGCCACCTTCCCCAAGGATCCCCATGGTGTGGCCTTTCGTCGTCGGTCGGCCGTGTGATCAGTGGGCGGGAGTGAAATCGACGTGCAGTTCTGCGATTCCGCGCAGGATGTAGGTCGGTTCGTACCGGTAGGTGCGATGTCCGGCCGGTCCGTGGTGGGAGTCGTCGACGGTCAGGGTCGTTGTGCGGTCGAGGAATCGCTCGATCGCGACACGGCCTTCGATACGGGCGAGCGGTCCACCCGGACAGGTGTGCACACCCCGACCGAACGCGACGTGTTCACGGGCGTTGGCCCGGTCGACGTGGAAGGTGTGCGGGTCGTCGAATCGGGCAGGGTCGCGATTGGCGGCACCGGGCAGCACCATCACCACGGTGCCGGCCGGAATGCGCACACCGGCCAGTTCGGTAGTGGTGCGGGTGAGCCGGAAATCGCCCTTGACGGGCCCGTCCATGCGCAGCAGTTCCTCGACGAAATCCGGGATCAGGGCGCGATCGGCGCGCAGCGCGGCCTGGAGGGACGGGGTGTCGGCCAGGTGCCGGATCCCCGCGGTGATCAGCCGGGCGGTGGTGTCCTGACCTGCGCCGAAGAGGAACGTGGCCAGCCGGACGAGTTCGACCACCTCGGGAAGTTCACCGTCGGGGTAGGTCGCCGCGGCCAGGGCGCCGAGGACGTCGTTCTGTGGGTTGGCGCGGCGGTCGGTGAGGTAGCCGGTGAACTTCGCGTCGAGGTAGTCCAGCGGGTTGGTGGCCAGGGTATCGGCCTCGCTCATCGCCCCGACCTGCTGCGCGAGCAGGTGACGGCGGAAGTCGTCGTGGTCCTCTTCCGGGACACCGAGCAGGTTGGCGATGGTCAGCAACGCGAAGGGCTGGGCGAATCCGTGCAGGACCTCGACGGTGCCGTCGGCCAGGAATTCGTCGATCTGCCTGTCCGCCAAGCGCCAGAGGAACTCTTCGGATTCCTCCATGCGGCGAGGGGTGAACAGGCCGGCGAGCAGGCGACGGATCTTGGTGTGCCGGGGCGGGTCCATGGTGACCAGGTGCTCGTTGAGCGGGAATTGGTCGCGATATTCGTCGATCTGGTGGTTGATGTCGTCCCCGTCCGGGATGAACGGCAGCGGCGGAAACGGGCCGATGGGCGCGGTGATGTTGGAGAACACGGTGGTGTTGCGGAGTACTTCGAGGGCTTCGTCGTAGCCGGTGACCGCAAGGACACCATGGCTGACCGGGTGCACCGGGCAGCGCGACCGCAGATGGTCGTAGAACGGGTGCGGATCGTCGGTGAAGTACGGGTCGGTGAAGTAATCCCGGGCGAAGTCGCTCTCGAGCTGGTCGACCGGGCAGGTCGGGGAGTTCTCGGGTGCAGCGGTCACGGCAAACTCCTGTCTGGGCGCACGGACGGGACCGGCTGTAGCCCCACCCCGATGCTGAGCAGTTGCATAGCGATGCTGAGCACATGGATAGCACGCCCGCCGGAACGTGGTCAAGGTCACACCCCGCCGACGCCCCGGATGTAAACAGACTTATGTCGCCTCGAGTCGGAATGGCCCGGTTCCCAATCCGCACAACGGATTCGAAGCGCACAGCGACTCCCGACTCGAATCGGACAATCGATCATCGGTCATGTCCGTCGACATCTACCGCCGCGTCGATCGTCGCGAGCCCGGAATCACGACAGGTGGTGACCCCTTACAACCTGCCGCGCCGTTCGC
Source organism: Rhodococcus sp. HM1 (assembly GCF_023218075.1). GTDB lineage: Bacteria > Actinomycetota > Actinomycetes > Mycobacteriales > Mycobacteriaceae > Rhodococcus. The sequence goes on from NZ_JALPTB010000089.1 coordinate 22,309, forward strand.
CTCCCGAAGAACCGAGGCATACCCGCCATATTTCCGGCTCCGGCGCCTACGATGCGAGCACACCCGACCCGATGTGCGAATCCTGGAGGTGGACGACGCGCATGGCATCGCCGCGCAGAATCGGGGCTCCCGACGCGAAGAACCGGACGGTACTGCTCGACGCCGCCGAAACGGTCATGATCGAACACGGCTACGCCGCCGTCTCGTCCCGCCGCATCGCCGAACAAGCCGGTCTCAAGCCACAATTGGTGCACTACTACTTCCGGAGCATGGACGAGTTGCTGTTCGAGGTGTTCCGACGTCGAGCCGAGGAAGGCCTCGAATACCAAGCGAGCGCACTGGCTTCGCCGCAACCGCTGTGGGCGCTGTGGGAGTTCAGCACCGATCCTGCCGGCGTGGCACTGACGATGGAGTTCATTGCACTGTCGCGGCACCGGCCGACGCTTCGGACCCAAATTGCCGAATACTCAGAACAATTCAGGCGCCAGCAGGCCGACGCAATCGCTGCCGTCCTCGACCGGTACGGAATCGAGCACGAAGATCTTCCCCCAGTCGTGGCGTCGGTCCTCATGACGTGCCTGTCCCGTGTGATCATCATGGAGGATTCGCTCGGCGTCACCGGTGGCCATGCCGAAACAGTGAGCCGCGTCGAGCACTGGTTCCACGCACTCGAAGGC
>NZ_JALPTB010000008.1 GCF_023218075.1 Rhodococcus sp. HM1
CCCACCGCCCGAAAGGAATCCGTCGCGTGAGCACCCCCACCGTCATCCGCCCCCTCGAGGACACCGCAGCAGGAGTCTTCGGCCGGTCCCGCAACCTGTCGGATCGCCCGCACGAACAGGTCGTGTTCTGTGAGGACGCCGCGACCGGGCTCCGCGCGATCATCGCGATCCATTCCACCGCACTCGGACCCGCGCTCGGCGGCACCCGCTTCTACCCGTACGCCGACGAGCGGCAGGCGCTCGACGACGTGCTGCGCCTCTCGCGGGGAATGACCTACAAGGCGGCGGTCTCCGGCGTCAACCTCGGTGGCGGCAAGGCCGTGATCATCGGCGACCCGACCACGGACAAGACCGAGGCGCTGCTCGCCGCGTACGGCCGGTTCGTCGACTCCCTCGGCGGTCGCTACATCACCGCCGCCGACGTGGGAACCTTCGCCTCCGACCTCGACGTCGTCGGCCGCAGCACCGCCCACGCGGTCGGCCGGACCGTTGCGGCCGGTGGATCCGGGGACAGCTCCCCGCTCACCGCGCTCGGCGTGTTCCAGGCGATGCGTGCCGGTTCCGAGAACGTTTGGGGCGCACCGAATCTCGACGGACGTGTCGTCGGCGTCGAGGGTCTCGGCAAGGTCGGGTATTCGCTTGTCGGCCTGCTCGCCGCGGACGGCGCCCACGTGGTGGTCTCCGACGTGAATCCGGCCGCGATCGAACGCGTCGTCGCGGACTTCCCGAACGTGCGGGTCGCCGACAGTGTCGTCGAGGCGCCGCTGGACGTCTACGCGCCGTGTGCGCTGGGCGGCACGCTCTCGCCGGTCACGGCCCGGTCCCTGGACGCGCGGCTCGTGTGCGGCGCGGCGAACAACCAGCTCGCGTCCCCCGAGGTCGAAAACCTGCTGGGGGAGCGGGGGATCACGTGGGTGCCCGACTACGTGGCCAACGCCGGCGGCCTGATCCAGGTGGCGGGCGAGGTCGACGGTTTCGACGCGGCGGCCGTGCGTTCCGACGTCGAGGCGATCTTCGACCGCACCTCCGAGATCTTCGAGATGGCACGGGTTCTGGGCACCGGGCTCGGCGCCGCCGCGAACCGGATCGCGGAGCAGCGCATCGACGCAGCGTGACATCGATGCAGTAATACGAAACAGAGGCAGGGGAGTCGCTACGGCGGCTCCCCTGCCTCGTTGCGTCCGTCCGTGTGTCGCCGTCAGGGAAGGTCCGCGACCGGCGTCGAACGGCCGTGACCGGCACCGCGGGTGAGCTGATCGAGCAGAGGCTGCGTCCGGTACGCCACAGGCGTCGTCAGGGCCAGCGTCGTGGTGGTGTGTGCGACGCCTTCGATCGAGTGGATGCGTTCGAGCACCTGCAGCAGGTTCTCCTGCGACTGGGCGGCCATGCGGATCAGCAGGTCCTCCCGGCCCGTGGTCGCGTGCACCTCGAGCACCTCGGGGAACCGTTCCAGTTCGGCGATCACGTGGCCCATGCGGGCTTGGACGAGCTCGGCGCCGATGAACGCCTGCAGTGGCAGGCCCAGCTTCGGTAGGTCGACGACCGGCCGGTATCCCGTCACGGCTCCCGACTCCTCGAGCTTCCGGATGCGCGACTGGACGGTGTTGCGTGCGACGCCGAGCTTCGCCGACAGGTCGACGATCCCGGCGCGAGGGTTGTCGGTGAGCTCGGCGAGCAGGGCCGCGTCGAGACGGTCGAGACTGAGCACGGTGACATCCTTTCCACTGTGATGCGGGTCACTAGTTGAGCATAGTGCATAGCTGTTGAAGAAGATATTGACACCATTCTCGCTGGTGCCATGATTGCTGCATAGAAATGCTCACAGAATCTCTCATCGACGCAGCATGAAGCGCCATCTGTGAGCGAACGCCCCCGGCTACCCACGAGGTCCGGTGGGGCAATACAACCCACACCGAGGAGCACAACATGCCCGGAGTCGGCATCTGGCGCACCAAATCTGTAGAGCAATCGATCGCGGACACCGATGAACCCGGTTCGAGGCTCAAGCGTGAACTCACCGCGAAAGATCTGACCGTATTCGGTGTCGCCGTCGTGGTCGGCGCCGGCATCTTCACCCTCACCGCCCGCACCGCCGGGAACGTGGCCGGCCCCTCGATCTCGCTGGCCTTCGTTCTCGCCGCCATCACCTGTGGCCTCGCCGCCCTCTGTTACGCGGAGTTCGCCTCGACGGTTCCCGTCGCCGGCAGCGCCTACACCTTCTCGTACGCGACGTTCGGCGAGTTCGTCGCCTGGATCATCGGCTGGGACCTGATCCTCGAATTCGCCCTGGCGTCCGCCGTGGTCGCGAAGGGGTGGTCCATGTATCTCGGCGGATTGTTCGGCGGCAGTGAACACACCACGATGCATCTCGGGCCCCTCGCATTCGACTGGGGTGCACTGCTCATCGTCGGTGCGATCACCGTCATCCTCGCCGTCGGTACCAAGGTGTCCTCGCGGGTGTCTGCGGTCGTCACCGCCATCAAGGTCGCGGTCGTGCTGCTCGTGATCGCCGTCGGCGTCTTCTACATCAAGGCGAGCAACTACGCGCCGTACATTCCGCAGGCCGAGGAAACGCAGACCACCGCGACCGGCGTCCACCAGTCCCTGTTCTCGGCGCTGACCGGCGCCGGTGGCAGCACCTACGGCTGGTACGGCCTCCTCGCCGCGGCGAGCCTGGTGTTCTTCGCCTTCATCGGATTCGACGTCGTCGCCACCACCGCCGAGGAAACGAAGAACCCGCAGAAGTCGCTTCCGCGCGGCATCCTCGGATCGCTCGCCATCGTCACCGTCCTCTACGTCGGCGTCACCCTGGTGCTCACCGGCATGGTCAAGTACACCGATCTGCGGACCGGCAGCGCCCTCGTGGGTGACGGCAGCGCCACCCTGGCCACCGCGTTCGAGGCACACGGCATCACGTGGGCGCAGATGGCCATCAACATCGGCGGCCTCGCCGGCCTCACCACGGTCGTGATGGTGATGATGCTGGGCCAGACCCGCGTGCTGTTCGCGATGTCCCGTGACGGACTCATGCCGAAGAAGCTCGCCACCACGAACCACAAGGGCGTCCCGGTGCGCATCACCCTGATCGTCGGCGCCGTCGTCGCCGTCCTCGCGGCGGTGTTCCCGATGGGTGTGCTCGAGGAAATGGTCAACATCGGCACGCTGTTCGCGTTCGTGCTCGTGTGCATCGGTGTCATGGTTCTCCGCCGGATCCGTCCGGACCTGCCGCGCGGTTTCCGCGTCCCGATGGTGCCGCTGGTGCCGATCCTCGCGGTGCTCGCCTGCGGCTGGCTGATGCTGAACCTGTCCGTCGAGACCTGGATCCGGTTCGTCGCCTGGATGGCCATCGGTGTGGTGGTGTACTTCGCCTACGGTCGCCGCAAGTCGGTCCTCGGACAGCGACTGCGAGCAGAGCAGCGGCGGGTCGACGAGGTCGAGCAGGTCTCCGAACCGCGCGAGGTCCCGCAACCCGAACCGGTGTAACCGCCCGTACCCGTGCGCGTTTCCGGTAGCACCAGCTACCGGAAACGCGCACGAGCCTTGTTCGGGTAGCTGCGCAAAAACGAATCGGTCCGCTCGCCCGGAGAGGGCGAGCGGACCGATTCGTGAATCGCTGTGGTCAGCGACCTACGCGACTCAGCAGTCGAAGTACAGCTGGAACTCGTAGGGGTGCGGACGCAGGTTGACCGGAGCGATCTCCTGCTCGCGCTTGAGCGAGATCCAGGTCTCGATCAGGTCGGTGGTGAACACGCCGCCCTCGGTGAGGTACTCGTGATCCTGCTCGAGACGGTCGATGACCGCGTTGAGGGACGTCGGAGCCTGCGGGATGTTCTTGGCCTCCTCCGGCGGGAGCTCGTAGAGGTCCTTGTCGACCGGAGCCATCGGCTCGATCTTGTTCTTGATGCCGTCCAGGCCGGCCATCATCTGCGCGGCGAAGTTCAGGTACGGGTTGCCCGAGGAGTCCGGCGCGCGGAACTCGAGGCGCTTGGCCTTCGGGTTGTTGCCGGTGATCGGGATGCGGACCGCGGCGGAGCGGTTGCGCTGGCTGTACACGAGGTTGATCGGAGCCTCGTAGCCCGGAACCAGGCGGTGGTACGAGTTGATCGTCGGGTTCGTGAAGGCGAGCAGCGACGGCGCGTGGTGCAGGATGCCGCCGATGTACCAGCGGGCGACGTCCGACAGGCCCGCGTAGCCGGCCTCGTCGTGGAACAGCGGCTTGCCGTCCTTCCACAGCGACTGGTGGACGTGCATGCCCGAGCCGTTGTCGCCGAACAGCGGCTTCGGCATGAAGGTGGCGGTCTTGCCGTTCTTCCACGCGGTGTTCTTGACGATGTACTTGAACAGCTGCAGGTCGTCGGCCGCGGCGAGCAGCGTGTTGAACTTGTAGTTGATCTCGGCCTGGCCGCCGGTGCCCACCTCGTGGTGGCCGCGCTCGAGCTCGAAGCCGGCGAGCTGCAGGTTGGTGGAGATCTCGTCACGCAGGTCGACGTAGTGGTCGTACGGGGCGACCGGGAAGTAGCCACCCTTCGGGCGCACCTTGTAGCCGCGGTTCGGGGTGCCGTCGGCGTTGTACTCGTTGCCGGTGTTCCAGGAGCCGGAGATCGAGTCGAGTTCGTAGAACGCGCCGTTCATCTTCGAGTCGTAGGAGACGGAGTCGAAGATGTAGAACTCGGCCTCGGCACCGAAGAACGCGGTGTCGGCGATGCCGGTGGACTTCAGGTACTCCTCGGCCTTGCGGGCGACGTTGCGCGGGTCGCGCGAGTAGGACTCGCGGGTGAAGGGGTCGTGGACGAAGAAGCTGACGTTCAGGGTCTTGGCGGCGCGGAAGGGGTCGATACGCGCGGTGGTTACGTCCGGGAGGAGGAGCATGTCCGACTCGTGGATGGACTGGAAGCCGCGGACCGAGGATCCGTCGAAGGCCAGGCCGTCCTCGAAAACATCCTGGTTGAATGCCTTCGCGGGGATCGAGAAGTGCTGCTCGATGCCGGGCAGGTCGGTGAAGCGGATATCGACGTACTCGACGTTTTCGTCCGCGATGTACTTGATGACCTCTTCGGCCGTGGTGAACGCCACGCTTGTGCTCCTTCAGTCGGTGCGCGCCAGTGTGATGGGCGCCTGCGTCGAATGCAGACGGTATGGACTCGGTGTTGCCCGCCCATCAAACCCATGTTTCGCCAGTGTTACACCTCGCGTCGTCCTGCGGTGAGGGCACAGGTTGTGGTAAAGGTCACCGGCGGTACACGGGCTCGCCCTTCTAGGGCGGTGCACAGCCTATCCTGGACGCATGGCACGGATGACGGGCAGTTGGCTTTCCGGTCCCTCGGCGGCACTGCCGAAGGACCAGCAGCGCGAGCAGGACTATCCCGGGCAGCTGCTCGGACTCCCGCAGAACGGACCCGGATCGCTCGCCACCACGGGCAAGCGTGTGCTCGCTCTGATGATCGACTGGTTCACTGCGATGGGTGTCGCGATGCTGCTCGTCGGCGAGAACCCGCTCGAGAGCTCGAACCTGTCCGCCTACACCCTGATCGTCTGGTTCGTCGTCGGCGTCCTGTGCGTGACGCTGTTCTCGTTCACCCCCGGCCAGTACATCGCCGGCCTGCAGGTCGCGCGGGTCGACGCTCCGGTGCGGGTCGGCATCATCCGCGCCCTGTCGCGTCAGCTGCTCCTCGTGTTCATCGCCCCCGCGCTGGTCACCGACCTCGACAACCGCGGCCTGCAGGATCGGGCCACCCAGACCGCCGTCGTCCGCAGCCGCTAGGGCTTTCGGTCCCGGCAATCGACGCGGTGAGTACGAAGTCGCTCACACTGCAGCGTGGGCGAATTCCGAAAGCGTGGACGGATTCCGAGGCGCGGATCGGAGACGACCTGACACGACGACCTGACACAACGAGAAGGGCCGCTCCCGTGATCGGGAGCGGCCCTTCTCGTTCGCGTTCTCGTCAGCGTCGGCGGATCGTGCGCTGCACGCTGCGCATTTTCGCGCCGGGCGGCAACGGACCCTTCGGCATCGCGGGACCGGACTTCTTGGTGCTCAGCGCCGACAGTCGGCCCTCGATGGCATCCATGCGCTTGGTGTCGATGTTGCGGGGCAGCTTCGACAGATGCTTCTGCAACTGCGACAGCTCCACCTGGCCCTCGTCGTTGCCGACCACGACCTCGTAGATCGGGGTGTCGCCGACCAGTCGTGCCACGCGCTTCTTCTCCTGCGCGATGAGACCCTTCACCCGGCCGGGCGAGCCCTCACCGACCAGGATGACGCCGGGACGACCGATCACGCGGTGCACGGCGTCGAGCTGGGTGGTGCCGGCAACGGCCTGGGTCACGCGCCACGCGCCCTGAAGGTTGTCGAGCGCCCACGCGGCCGCACCGGCCTGGCCCTCCGCTCTCGCGTAGACGGTCTTCTGCACGCGGCGACCGAAGACGATGAACGCCAGCAGCGCGCCGACGATGATGCCGATCGGCAGGAAGAACCACTGCAGCCCGAAGATCAGGCCGATCAGGAAGAACACGACGATCGACGCGACGAGCACACCGATCATCCACGGCAGCAGAAGCTTGTCTTCTTTGCGCTGGATCTGGAAGGCCTGCCAGAGCTGCGTGCGCCGCTCCTTCGATGCCTGCTTGCGCGCGGCCTTCGCCGCGGCTTTCGCTTCCTTGGTGGGTTTGCTGCCGTTCGCCATGCTTATCAGGATACGTTCCCCGTGATGGCGTCCTCGCCACCACGGGTCCCGTCTCCGGCTACTGCCCGAAGCGGGCGAGAACCGAGCTCGCCTCCTGCGACGCGGTGCCCTCCTGCGCGAGATGCGCCTGGCCCGCGGGCAACTCGCGGCCGTGATGGGCCATCGCCTGCGCGTAGAGGCGACCGGCGCGATAGGACGAACGCACCAGCGGTCCGGCCATCACGCCCGCGAAGCCGATCTCCTCGGCGGTCTTCGAGTGCGCGACGAACTCCTCGGGCTTGACCCACCGCTCCACCGGATGGTGCCGCGGGGACGGACGCAGGTACTGGGTGATGGTCACGATGTCGCAGCCGGCGTCGTGCAGGTCGTGCAGCGCCTCGGTCACTTCCTCGGGGGTCTCGCCCATGCCCAGAATCAGGTTGGACTTGGTGACCAGACCGAACTCGCGGGCGGCGGTGATCACGTCCAGGGACCGCTGGTAGCGGAACGCCGGGCGGATCCGCTTGAAGATCCGCGGAACGGTCTCGACGTTGTGCGCGAGCACCTCGGGACGGGACTCGAACACTTCCTGCAGAAGCTCGGGCTTGCCGTTGAAGTCGGGAATGAGGTTCTCGACGCCGGTGCCCGGGTTCAGTTCGTGGATCTTCCGGACGGTTTCCGCGTAGAGCCAGGCGCCGCCGTCGGGCAGGTCGTCGCGGGCGACACCGGTGATGGTCGAGTAGCGCAGGCCCATCGCCTGAACGGACTCGGCGACACGGCGCGGTTCGTCGCGGTCGAGGGCGGTGGGCTTACCGGTGTCGATCTGGCAGAAGTCGCAGCGTCGGGTGCACTGCTCGCCGCCGATGAGGAAGGTCGCTTCGCGGTCCTCCCAGCATTCGTAGATGTTGGGGCAGCCGGCTTCCTCACAGACCGTGTGCAGACCTTCGCTGCGCACCAGGCCCTTGAGCTCGGTGTACTCCGGGCCCATTTTCGCCCGGGTCTTGATCCAGTTCGGTTTGCGTTCGATCGGCGTCTGCGCGTTTCGGGTCTCGATCCGCAGCAGTTTGCGTCCTTCTGGGGCCACAGTCACGGATCCGATCGTACGCCCGGGGAAAGGTTCGGCCCCGGCCGGGGAGCGCCCGGCCGGGGCCGCCTCGAGGAAGCCGTCAGAACCGCATGGTGGTGAACTCGGGGCGCTGCGCGGGCGGCTCGGACGCGGCGACGGCCTGCTCGAACGTGACCCGCTCGATGTCGTGCTCGGTGACCGGAAGCTTCCCGTCGAGCGCATCGACGACCGCGGTCGTCACGGCGTCGGTCACCTCGTCGACGGTGACGTCGCGGCCCAGTTCGCCCGTCAGCGACGCGACGCCCGCGTCGCGGATGCCGCACGGAACGATGGAGTCGAACGCGTCGAGCGCGGAATTGCAGTTGAGGGCGAACCCGTGCATCGCGACGCCGCGCTGGACCCGGATCCCGATCGCCGCGATCTTGCGTTCGGGAAGCCACCGGCCGTCGCGCAGTTCGGCGGGCAGCCACACCCCGGAACGGCCCTCGACGCGTCCACACCGCAGTCCCATGTCGGTACACACGGTGATCAGGGCCTGCTCGAGACGTCGCACATAGTCCACGACGTCGATCGGCTCGGCGAGCCGCACGATCGGGTACCCGACGAGCTGACCCGGCCCGTGCCAGGTGATCTTGCCGCCGCGGTCGACGTCGATCACCGGTGTGCCGTCCTTGGGCCGGTCGCCGTCCTCGGTGCGCCGACCGGCGGTGTAGACGGGCGGATGCTCGAGCAGGAGAAGCGTGTCGGCGCCGATGCCCTCGGCGCGCTCGGCAGCGAGTTCACGCTGACGCTCCCATGCTTCGAGGTAACCGATCAGCCCCAGGCGGGCAACGACGACGGGATTCGGATCGAGTCGGGCGGAAGCTGTGGCGCTGCTCATGTATGTCGACCCTACGCCGTCCGGTGAGCGGTCAGAAGGGGAGGCGCTTCGCCGAGGGAACGATTTCTCGGGCGCCTTCGATCGGTCGCGGAAACACCCGTAGCGGGGCGATGCCGGTGCGGCATCGCCCCGCTACGTGAGGCTTTCGGTCACCCGCAGGAACGGGTCACCGGGTCACAGACCGAGATCGGCCTCGAACGCGCCTTCCTCGAGACGGTGCTTGACCGTGGTGAGGAAGCGGCCGGCGTCGGCGCCGTCGATGAGGCGGTGATCGTAGGTCATCGGCAGGTAGCACATCGACCGCACACCGATCGACTCGTTGCCCGCCTCGTCCTTGACGACGACCGGACGCTTGACGATCGCGCCGGTGCCGAGCATCGCCGCCTGCGGCGGAACCAGGATCGGGGTGTCGAACAACGCGCCTTGGCTGCCGATGTTGGTGATCGTGAACGTGCCACCGGCCAGCTCGTCGGGCTTGAGCCCACCGTTGCGGGCGCGGTCGGCGATGTCGACGATCGCCCGGGCGAGGCCGCCGAGGGTCAGGTCACCGGCGTTGTGGATCACCGGGGAGAGCAGGCCCTGCTCGGTGTCCACGGCGATGCCGAGGTGCTCGGCAGCGTGGTAGGTGATCTCCTTCTTGGCCTCGTCGTAGGACGCGTTGATGTTCGGGTGCACCCGCAGCGCCTCGACCACGGCCTTCGCGAAGAACGGCAGGAAGGTGAGGTTCACGCCCTCGCGTTCGGCGAACGACTTCTTCGCCTGCGCCCGCAGCTGCGCGATCTTGGTGACGTCGACCTCGAAGGTCTGCGTGAGCTGCGCGGTGCTCTGCAGCGATTCGCGGGTCTTGACCGCGGTGATCTGGCGGATGCGGTTGACCTTCTGGGTCGTGCCGCGCAGCTTCGCGAGCTCGGGGCGGACACCCGGCGCGTTCGCCGGCGCCGTCGGCGCCGCAGCGGCCGGGGCGGCAGCGGAGGGAGCCTTCGCAGCCTGGGCCGCGGCGAGCACGTCCTGCTTGCGGATACGTCCGCCGACACCGGTGCCCTTGACGGTCGACAGGTCGACGCCGTTCTCGGCGGCGAGCTTGCGGACCAGCGGGGTCACGTACGGCGTCGCCTCACCCGAGGGTGCGGCCGCAGCCGGAGCCGCGGGAGCCGCAGCGGGCTTCGGCGCAGCCGGCGCGGGCGCCGGTGCCGGAGCCGGAGCCTGGGCGGCCGGAGCCGGGGCAGGTGCGGCCGGAGCCGGAGCCGGGGCAGGTGCGGCCGGGGCCGGGGCGGGTGCTGCTGCGGCGGGTGCGCCGGAGCCGACGACGGCGAGCTGTCCGCCGACCTCGACGGTGTCGTCTTCCTGGGCGTTGATCTCGAGGAGGATGCCGGCGACAGGGGACGGGATTTCCGTGTCGACCTTGTCGGTGGAGACCTCGAGGAGGGGCTCGTCGACCGCGACCTCGTCGCCGACGGCCTTGAGCCAGCGGGTGACGGTGCCTTCGGTGACGGATTCGCCGAGTGCGGGCATGGTGACCGGGGTGCCGTTCGCGGCGCCGCCCTGGGCGGGTGCGGGAGCGGCAGCGGCGGGGGCCTCGGCGGCCGGAGCCGGAGCGGCAGGTTCGGCCGCAGCCGGAGCCGGGGCGGCGGGTTCGGCCGCGGCCGGAGCCGGGGCGGCGGCAGGAGCAGAGGCCTCGCCGGCCTCACCGATGACGGCGAGCTCGCCACCGATCTCGACGGTGTCGTCCTCCTGGGCGACGATCCTCACCAGGACACCGGCAGCGGGGGACGGGATTTCGGTGTCGACCTTGTCCGTGGAGACTTCGAGCAGGGGCTCGTCGACTTCGACCGTGTCTCCTTCCTGCTTGAGCCATCGCGTGACAGTTCCCTCGGTGACGCTCTCACCAAGCGCTGGCATCTGGACGGAGAAGGCCATGTCTGTTGACTCCTCGACGGTTGTTTCGTGTGTGTTGAGTTGTACCGACTCGTGGTCGTCCGACCATTGTGTGGTCGTTGACTATTGTGCTCGAGCCCGAAGACTCGCGCGGGTACTTCGTTGGTGCGTACGGTCCACACCCGGCAGGCATGGCCTCGACCATCCTTGCACTGATCACTTCCGGGTGTACGGCGAGGGGCACGTCACGTTGCACCGGGCGTGCCTTCCGGGCACTCGAAGGCACCCGGAAGGCACGCCTGAGGTCAGCCGTTGGCTGCGATGTCCTCGATGACCGCGAACATCGTGCGCACCGGCACACCGGTCCCGCCCTTGCCGATGTAGCCGAACGGACCGCCGGTGTTGAACGCCGGACCCGCCACGTCCAGATGCGCCCACTGCACACCCTCGGGGACGAATTCCTTCAGGAAGATCGCGGCCGCCAGCATCCCGCCCCACCGGTGCGGGGTGACGTTCGCCAGGTCCGCGACCCGCGAGTTGAGGTCGGCGCGCAGCTCCGCCGGCAGCGGCATGGCCCAGCCGTTCTCCCCGACGGACCGCGACAGCTCCGCGACCCGGTCACGGAACTCGTCGGTGCCCATCACACCCGGGGTGCGGGTGCCCAGCGCTACCATCTGCGCGCCGGTCAGCGTGGCGGTGTCGATCAGGTAGTCGGGCTCGTCCTCGCAGGCACGCACGATCGCGTCGGCCAGGATCAGGCGACCTTCCGCGTCGGTGTTGATCACCTCGACCGTCGTTCCGCCGTACTGGGTGAGCACGTCCCCGGGACGCTGCGCCGTCGACGACGGCATGTTCTCGGCCATCGGGACGGTCGCGGTGACGTCCGCGGCCACACCGAGCTTCGCGGCGAGCACGACGGTCGCGATCACCGCGGCCGCACCGCCCATGTCGGAGGTCATGTTCTCCATGCCCGCGGCGGGCTTGATGGAGATGCCACCGGTGTCGAACGTGATGCCCTTGCCGACCAGCGCGACCTTCGGGGCCTTGCGCTTCTTCGACGAGTAGCTCAGCCGCACCAGCCGCGGCGGACGCGACGAACCCTGCCCGACACCGACGATGCCGCCGAAGCCCTGCTTGGCCAGGGCCTTCTCGTCGAGCACCTCGACCTTCAGGCCCGCCGCGGTGCCGAGCGCCTTCGCGCGGTCGGCGAACTCCGCCGGGTACAGGTGACTCGGCGGGGTGTTGACGAATTCGCGGGCGGTGGCGACGGCCTCGGCGATCGCGGCCGACCGGGTCAGCGCGGCCTTGGTCTCGCGGGCACGGGGCGAGGCCACCAGGAACTCGATGCGGGCCGGCGGGCGCGCGTCGTCGCCCGGCGCGGACTTCGCGGAGCGGAACTCGGTGAACGTGTACGCGCCGAGGGCGAAGCCTTCGACGGCCGCACCGAGATCCACCTCGGACAGCGTCGTCGCGACGACCGAGGCACCGTTCAGGGCCCGTGCCGCGGAGCCGGCGGCGCGTCGCACCTGCTCGGCGTCGATCTTGTCGGCGGCACCGAGACCGACTGCCAGCACGCTCGTCACCGGCAGCGCCGCCGGGGCGGGGACCCGGGTCAGTTCCTCGGACTTGCCGGTCGCGCCGACCGCGGTCACGGCGTCGAGCACCTCGCCGAGCACGGCTTCGTCGACGACGCCGCCGAGCAGCGCCTCGGGACCGTCGTCTCCGGACGTGAGTCCGATCACGAGAACATCGGCTCGTTTCGAGAGGGACCCGGCGAGAACGAGTTCCGGGAGGGTGGGAGCGGGGGCACTCACGGGCATCTCCTATGCAGAGGGTGGCGTTGCGTCGATGCTAGTGATCGTCGGGTTCGAAGCCGTGGAGGCGGTCCCGGCCCGGCACGTGGGATACCGTCATGCGACATGAGCGACCAGCAACTTCAGCAGGGCCCGATCCACGCCGTCCACGTCGAACTCGGTGCGACCTTCGCTCCGTTCGGCGGGTGGGAGATGCCCGTCTCCTATGCCGGCACGGTCGCCGAGCACACCGCGGTCCGGGAGAACGTCGGCCTGTTCGACGTCAGCCACCTCGGCAAGGCGCTGGTCGCCGGTCCGGATGCCGCGACGTTCGTGAACTCGACGCTGACCAACGACCTGTCGAAGATCGGGCCGGGCAAGGCCCAGTACACGCTGTGCTGCACCGAATCCGGGGGAGTCGTCGACGACCTCATCGTGTACTACGTGTCGGACGACGAGCTGTTCCTCGTGCCGAACGCCGCGAACACCGCGGCGGTCGTGGCCGCGCTCGCGAAGGTCGCGCCGGCCGGTGTCACCGTGACGGATCAGCACCGCGACCACGCCGTCTTCGCCGTGCAGGGACCGAAGGCCGCCGACATCCTCACCGGTCTGGGACTGCCCACCGATATCGAGTACATGGCGTTCGTCGACGCCGAGTGGAACGGTGTGCCGGTGCGGGTGTGCCGCAGCGGCTACAGCGGTGAACGCGGCTTCGAGCTGCTGCCGCGCTGGGCCGACGCCGAGCCGCTGTTCCGCGCGCTCGTGTCCGCGGTGCAGGCCGCCGGCGGCCAGGTCGCCGGGCTCGGTGCCCGCGACACCCTGCGCACCGAGATGGGTTACCCGCTGCACGGACACGAACTGTCGACGTCGATCTCGCCGCTGCAGGCCCGCTGCGGCTGGGCCGTCGGCTGGAAGAAGCCGGAATTCTGGGGCCGGGAGGCGTTGCTCGCCGAGAAGGAGGCCGGACCCGCACGCCGGCTGTGGGGTCTGCGCGCTCTCGACCGCGGTGTCCTGCGCCAAGACCAGACGGTCCTGCGCGACGGCGAGCGTGTCGGCGTGACGACCTCCGGAACGTTCTCACCGACCCTCAAGGTCGGTATCGCGCTCGCGCTGATCGACAGCGCTGCCGGTCTGTCCGCCGGTGACGAGGTCGCCGTGGACGTCCGGGGCCGGTCGTTGCGCGCCGAGCTGGTCGTTCCACCGTTCGTCGAGGACCACACGAAGTAGGGGAGCAGGGGCGTTCGATAGGATCGGCTTTCATGACCGGTGTCCTGGAATTCGCCCACATCCCGCATCCTTCGCCGACGACCCCCGAGCGTCGGCAGGAGATTCTGTCGAATCCGGGCTTCGGGAACTTCTTCACCGACCACATGGTGACGATCACCTACACCGAGGGAACCGGCTGGCACGACGCGACGGTCGAGCCGTACGGCCCGATCCGGCTCGATCCCGCGGCGATGGTGCTGCACTACGGGCAGGCCATCTTCGAGGGACTGAAGGCCTACCGGCAGGCGGACGGGTCCATCTCGTCGTTCCGCGCGAACGCGAACGCGGCACGGCTCAACCGGTCCGCGGAGCGGATCGCGATGCCGGCGTTGCCGGAGGAGCTGTTCCACCGCGCCATCGTCGAACTGCTCGAGGTCGACCACGAGTGGGTGCCCAAGGCCGGTGGTGAGGAGTCGCTGTACCTGCGGCCGTTCGTGTTCGCGACCGAACCGGCCCTCGGGGTGCGCCCGGCCCACGAGTACAAGTTCCTGCTCATCGCATCCCCGGCGGGCGCGTACTTCCCGCGCGGTGTCAAGCCGGTGAGCGTGTGGCTCTCGCGCGAATACGTGCGCGCCGCGCCGGGTGGCACCGGTGCCGCGAAGTTCGCCGGGAACTACGCCGCGTCCCTGGTCGCGCAGGCCCACGCCGCGGAGCAGGGCTGCGATCAGGTGGTGTGGCTCGACGCGATCGAACGCAAGTACGTCGAGGAAATGGGCGGCATGAACCTGTACTTCGTGTTCGGGTCCGGTGCCGATGCCCGGCTGGTCACCCCCGAACTGTCCGGCTCGTTGCTGCCCGGTATCACCCGCGAGTCGCTGCTGACCCTCGCGAAGGACTCCGGTCTGGTCGTCGAGGAACGTCGTATCAGCACGGACGAGTGGCGCGAGAAGGCCGCATCCGGCGAGATCACCGAGGTGTTCGCGTGCGGTACCGCGGCGGTCATCACCCCGGTCGGCAGTGTGAAGGACGCCGACGGGGAGTTCTCGATCGCCGGCGGCGAGCCGGGCCCGATCACGATGGCGCTGCGCGACACGCTGACCGGTATCCAGCGCGGCACCTTCGCCGACACCCACGGCTGGATGACCACGCTGCGCGCCGCTCAGTAGCCGACACCGTACGAAGACGCCACGGGCGCGACCGTCACCGACGGTCGCGCCCGTTGTGCGTTCGTGGGTCTGCCGGGGAAGGTCATCGTATCCGGGAGTCAGAGTCCGGCGCCGAGGGTGATCGCGACGGCGGCGACGGTGCCCTCGAGTGCCGCGCCGAGCACGTCGCCGTTCACCCCCTCGAAGCGGACGACGCAGTGCCGCACGAAGAGTGCGGACAGCGCCAGCGCGACGAGAACCACGATCGGGCCGAGCCACGCGGTCGCCGGCACGCACCACACCCCGGCGACCGCGGCGAGCAGCGGCCAGCCGAACACGCTCGCCCACGACTGGGTTCCGGCGACGAGCGCACCGAACCCGCTCCCGGGGGACGCGACGATCCCGTTCCGGCACGCGAGGACCACCGCGATCCGTCCCGCCGCGACCGCGAGCACCACCGCCGGCCACGCGCGGGCCTCGGCGAGGATCCCGAACGACCACGCCTGCGCCCCGAGCACCACCACCAGGGTGGCGACGCCGAACGGTCCCGCACCCCCCGAGTGCATGACCTCACGGGCCCGCTCTGGCGGGCCGTAGCAACCCAGCCCGTCGGCGGTGTCGCTGAGACCGTCGATGTGCATGCCGCGCGTGGCGACCGCGAGGAACCCGACGCACAGCAATCCCGCGAGCGGGGGAGCGCACCCGGCGGCGAGCAGCAACCACAGCACCCCGGCCGCCGCGGCGCCGAGCAGTATGCCGGTGACCGGGGCGGCGCGGATCGCGCGAGCCGCCGCCGCCCGGTCGATGTCGGCGGGACCGCGCACCGGCAGCACCGTCAGCCACGACAGTGCGAGCGGCAGCCCGCCCATCACTCGTCGCGCGGATCGGGAACGGTGGCCTCGTCGGAATCCGTGTCGCGTCCGCTGATGCCGGCCTCGTCGAACGTGGCCATCTGTGCGAGCACCGTCACTGCGCCCTGCAGCACCGGCAGCGCCGTGACCGCGCCGGATCCTTCCCCGAGCCGCATGCCCAGGTCGACGATCGGTTCGAGATTCAGGTGACGCAGTGCGATCGCGTGCGAGGGTTCCGCGGACCGGTGCCCGGCCGCCCACCAATCGCGAGCTCCGGGGGCGAGTTCCTCGGCGACCATCGCAGCCGCGGTGACCACGACACCGTCGAGCAGCACGGGGGTGCGGCGCACAGACGCCTGCGCGAGATACCCGGCCATCGCGGCGAAGTCCGCGCCGCCGGCCGTGCGCAGCAGCGCGATCGGATTGCGGGTGTGCGGGCGGGCGCGGCGCATGGCGTCGCGGATCGCGGTCACCTTGCGCATCCAGCCGGCGTCGTCGATGCCGGTGCCGCGGCCGACCGCGGCGACCGGTTCGGTGTTGGTGAGCGTCGCGATGAGCACGGTCGCGGGAGTGGTGTTGCCGATGCCCATGTCACCGGCGATGAGCAGGTCGGCACCCTCGTCGATCTCCCGGTCCGCGATCGCCCGGCCCGCGGCGATCGCCCGGATCGTCTCGTCCTCGGTGAGCGCGTCCTCGCGGTCGATGGAGCCGCTGGAGCGGCGGATCTTGAACTCCGACACCGACGGGTCCGTGTCGGAGTCGACGGCGATGTCGACGACCCGCACCCCGGCCCCGGCGACGGTCGCGAGGATGTTCACGGCGGCGCCACCGGCCACGAAGTTCGCGACCATCTGCGCGGTGACTTCCGCCGGATACGCCGAGACGCCGTGGCGGGTGATGCCGTGGTCGCCGGCGAACACCACCACGCGCGGTCGCCGGAACGGGTGCGGCGGGACTTCACCCTGGCAGGAGGCGATCCAGCAGCCGAGGTCCTCGAGTCGGCCGAGCGAGCCGGCGGGCTTGGTGAGTGCGAGCTGGCGGGCGTCGGCGCGTCGACGGATCTCCCGGTCGGGGCTGACGACGGGAGGGAAGGTGGCGTCGAGGCCGGGAGAGGTCGGCGCGGGTTCGCTGCTCACAGTGCACCTTTCGAGAAGTGATCGGGGTAGACGCTACCAACCGCAGAATTGGCAGGAATTCGACGGGAGATGTCGTATCTGCCACTGTCGGCGGCAGTGGCGCGAGCGCAGGATCGGACCATGTTCGAATTCGCCGTGATCGTCGTGTTCATGCTCGTCGTGGCGTTCGGAACCGAACCGGCCGCCCGCAGCAACGGAGCCGCCCGATGGGCGCGCAAAGCCTGGTTGCGCCTCAACCACTTCCGGCCACAGGACCCCCGGAAATCGGAGGAACCTGTGGCCGGAGAAGAACGGTTCGTGATGGCGGCGCGCGGTGCGCCCCACCACTGAATCCCGAACGTCGGACCGTGCCGCCCGTCAGACCGCGTCGCCGGGCTTGACCCGAGGCAGGGGTGCACGCAGCTTGCGGATCTGCGAGGCGCGCACGAACGCGTACCACCCGAGACCGAAACCGCCCTCGGTCGCGTCGGGGAAGCGGGCCCGCACCTTCTTGTTGATCATCCGGCCGAGGTAGATGCCCTCGATGACCATCAGCAGCATCATCACGAACATCGCGAGCGTGACGTACTGCTGGATGACCGGGCCCAGGAACATGGTGGCGATGAGCACCAGCGCCAGCGGCATGAACATGCCCACGAGGTTGCGGCGGCTGTCGACGAGGTCGCGCACGTACGCGCGGACGGGACCGCGGTCGCGGGGGAGCAGGTACTTCTCCTCACCCGCAAGCATCCGGTTCCGTCGCTCGGAGGCGGCGGCGCGGCGTTCGGCGGCCTGAGCCTTGCGCTCGTCCTTCGACATGGACTTGCGCGCGGCCTTCTTGCGTTCGCGCGCCTCCTTCGCTGTCAGCGGTGCGGGCGCCACCGGGCCGCGGCGACGGCCCTCGGCTTCGCGGCGCTTGGGCGTCGGCCGTCCCTTGCCCGCGGTCTCCTTGCCACCGGACACCGGGGTGCCGGACTGTGCAGGCGTGACCTCGGACGCGGCGACGTCGGCGCTGCCGGACGACGAAGAGTCGTGGCTGTCGGATTCGTCGGAACTCCCGCGGCGTAGCAACTTCACCTCTCCAGGCTATGGGATATCCGGACACGTGGGGAAATCACCCCAGGTCTCGATCGGTGGAGAGGTCGGTGGCGAGACGGAGACAACGCCCCGCAGTGGGTGAGGAATAGATGTACGCGCGGTACCGTTGACTCATCGGGGTCGTCTCGACACGACCTCCAGCAACGACTGCTTGACACGAACCACCAGGGAGCGCCCATGACTGTGCAGGACGAGACCGCCACTCACGGCGTCATCATGACCGAGGCCGCCTCCGCCAAGGCGAAGGCTCTTCTCGATCAGGAGGGCCGCGACGACCTCGCGCTGCGGATCGCAGTGCAGCCCGGCGGCTGCGCCGGACTCCGGTACCAGCTGTTCTTCGACGACCGGACTCTCGACGGTGATCTCACTGTGGACTTCGGCGGCGTCACGCTCGCAGTCGACCGCATGAGCGCCCCCTACGTCGAAGGTGCGTCGATCGACTTCGTCGACACCATCGAGAAGCAGGGCTTCACCATCGACAACCCGAACGCCACCGGCTCGTGCGCGTGCGGCGATTCGTTCAACTGAGTCCGCTCGACAGGGCCCCGGCACCGTGAGGTGTCGGGGCCCTGTCGTCTGCGGGTAGCGTGTGAGCCCGGCTTTCCCGACCTCGCCGTGACCTCCGTGCCCTGGTGAGGCCCGCACTCCTGCACCCGTCGAAAGGCACAGCACCGTGACCATTGCCGTGACCGGTTCCATCGCGACCGACCACCTCATGCGATTCCCCGGTCGATTCGCCGAGCAACTCCTCGCAGACCAGCTCAACCACATCTCGCTGAGCTTCCTCGTCGACGACCTCGTGGTCCGCAGGGGCGGTGTCGGTGGGAACATCGCGTACGCCATGGGCGTGTTCGGCGGTGACCCGGTGCTCGTCGGCGCGGTCGGCGCAGATTTCGCCGAGTACCGGGCCTGGCTCGAGTCCAACGGCGTGAACTGCGACTCGGTGCTGGTGTCGACCACCGCGCACACCGCCCGTTTCGTGTGCACCACGGACGAGGACATGGCGCAGATCGCCTCGTTCTACCCGGGCGCGATGTCCGAAGCCCGCAACATCTCCCTCGCCGAGGTCGTCGAGACGCACGGCGTCGACCTGGTGCTGATCGGCGCCAACGATCCCGAGGCGATGGCCCGTCACACCGACGAGTGCCGGGAACTGGGCGTGGCGTTCGCGGCCGATCCCTCCCAGCAGCTCGCCCGCCTCAGCGGTGACGAGGCCGCCCGGCTCATCGACGGCGCGGCGTACCTGTTCACCAACCAGTACGAGTGGGGTCTGCTGCAGCAGAAGACCGGCCTCACCGAGGACGAGATCCGCGCACAGGTCGGGCTGCGGGTGACCACTCTCGGCGGCGACGGCGTCGAGATCGTCGATTCGGACGGCAACTGGGTCCGCGTGAGCGTCGTGCCCGAGCGCGCGAAGGTCGACCCCACCGGTGTCGGCGACGCCTTCCGCGCCGGCTTCCTGCTCGGTCACCGCGGCGGCCTGAGCCTCGAACGCGCCGCCCAGCTCGGCTGCCTCGTCGCCGTCTACGTGCTCGAGACCACCGGCACCCAGGAGTGGACGTTCGACCGCGCCGACGCCCTCAAGCGCCTGACCGACGCGTACGGCGAGGTCGCTGCCGAGGAGATCGGCGCGCTGCTGCCGTAGTGCGGCTTCGCCGCCCGTGTGCCTTTCTGGGGGCTCCCACCGCCAGAAAGGCACACGGGCCGTCAGCGCCTACAGGCTGACCGGGTAGACCGGCTCCTGGATCTCCGGCACGATCCGCTTCTCGACGAAGATGCCGTGCCACACCATGAAGCACAGGATCGTCCACAGTCGACGACTGTGATCGGACACCCCGTCGCGGTGCTCGTTCAGCATCCGCGCGACCGCGGCCTTGTCGAAGATGTGGTCGGTGCCGGACTCGGCGATCTGCTGGTGCGCCCAGTCGAACAGCTCGGTGCCGGCCAGCCAGTGCCGCAGCGGCACCGGGAAGCCCAGCTTCGCGCGGTGCAGCACGTGCGGCGGAACGATTCCCTCGAGCGCCTGCCGCAGCGCGTACTTGCTCGTCTGCTTGGTGATCTTCTGCTCGAGCGGAATCTGCGAGGCCACCCGGAACACCTCGGGATCGAGGAACGGGACGCGCAGCTCCAGCGAATTCGCCATCGTCATCTTGTCGGCCTTGACGAGAATGTCGCCGCGCAGCCATGTGAACAGGTCCAGGTGCTGCATGCGGGCCACAGGATCCCACCCGGCCGACCGCGCGTAGATCGGTGCCGTGACGTCCTGATGGGTCCACTCGGGGCGGAAATCGCGTAGCACCGACCGCAGCTGCGCGTCGTTGAAGCTGCGTGCATTGCCGTAGTACCGCTCCTCGAGCGGCATCGAGCCGCGATGCAGCAGCGACTTGCCGCGCGTGCCCTCCGGGATCCGCTCGGACAGCTTGCCGACGGCACGCCGCAGTCCTGCCGGAAGGTACTCGAACGGCTTGAGCGAGATGGGCTCGCGGTAGATCGTGTAGCCGCCGAACAACTCGTCGGCGCCCTCACCGGACAGCACCACCTTGACGTGCTTGCGGGCCTCCTTGGCGATGAACCACAGCGGCACCAGCGCCGGATCGGCGACCGGGTCGTCGAGGTACCAGATGATCTCCGGGATCGCCGCGGCGAACTCGGCGGGGGAGACCACCCGCACGATGTGGCGTGCCCCGATCGCGGCCGCCGACTCGGCGGCCACGTCCACCTCGGAATAGCCCTCCCGCTCGAAACCGGCGGTGAACGTGATGAGGTCGGGATTGTGCCGCTTGGCCAGCGCCGCGATCGCCGTCGAGTCGATGCCGCCGGACAGGAACGACCCGACGGTCACGTCGGCACGCATGTGCTTGGCGACCGAATCCTCGAGCGCCTCGGCGATCTCGCGGTACCGATCCTGTTCGCGGCCGGCGGCGAACGGCCGAACCGGGAAGCGCGGTTGGAAGTACCGGGTGATCTCCGGTTCGCTACCGGGCCGGACCCGCGCGTAGCAGCCGGACTCGAGGCGACGGATCTGCCGGTGCAGCGTCTCCGGTTCGGGAACGTACTGCAACACGGTGTAGTGCTCGATCGCCCGCGGATCGAGGTCGGTGCCGATGCCGATCGCACCGGCCAGCTCGAGCAGGCTCTTCTTCTCGCTGCCGAACGCGGTCCCGCCCGAACCGGTCGCCAGGAACAGCGGCTTGATGCCGAACGGGTCGCGGGCCAGGAACAGCTCCCGTGTGTGGGTGTCCCAGACGGCGAACGCGAACATGCCGCGCAGGCGACGCACCGCGTCCGCACCCCAGTGATGGAACGCCGCGACGATCGTCTCGCTGTCACCCTCCGTCGCGAAGACGGCGCCGTGTTCCTCGGTGAGTTCCTTGCGCAGCTCCAGGTAGTTGTAGATCTCGCCGTTGAAGGTCAGGGCGTACCGGTCGGGCTGGTCCTGCGGTCCCCAGCGCAGCGGCTGATGCGAATGCGCGATGTCGATGATCGACAGGCGGTTGAATCCGAAGATCAGGTCGTCGTCGTGCCAGGTGCCGTGCTCGTCCGGTCCGCGATGCCGCAGACAGTGCATGGCGGAGTCGACCAGTGCGACGGCGTCGTCGCTGGTGCCGTCAGTGGTCAGTAGCCCGAGCAATCCGCACACGGCGTCCGTTACCTCGATTCCAGTAGGGGAGTGCCGGACCCATCGGGAACTTTCCCGCGAGGGCCGACGTTCGTCATGTGGAGTATGCCGCAGTGCGGGAAATCGAGCGGAGCGCGCATACCCGGAAAGTCGCTGTGACGTCGCCTGTCACCCGGCGACACGGCGTCCTGCGACGAGGCAATGTCTCAGGATCGACACGTTGTGCGCGCCCCGAGGGTGGATAGCGCGCCGGTTTGGTCTACGCTGCGTAGTAATTGGGCCTGCCCTCCGGGGTTGCCCTAATGGAATTGCGGCGATCAGGAAGGCGTGAACGTGGCGCAAGGTCGGATCCTTCGGCGGTTCGGACTCGCAGCATCTCTTGGCATTGCAGCCATGATGTTGACCGGGTGCTCCAGCGAAGAAGTCCTTCGTTTCGGCTGGCCGGAGGGCGTGACTCCCGAGGCCGAGCGTATGCGTGAGCTGTGGACGTGGTCGGTTATCGCCGCCCTCGTCATGGGCATTTTGGTGTGGGGTCTGACCTTCTGGGTGGTCCTCTTCCACCGCAAGAAGAAGAACTCCCCCGAGTTCCCGCGGCAGACCGCGTACAACGTGCCCCTCGAGCTGGTCTACACGGCAGCTCCGTTCGTGGCCGTGTGTGTGCTCTTCTACTTCACCGTCGTGGTCCAGAACTACGTCCTGGAGAAGGAAGACAACCCGAACGTCGTGGTCGACGTGACCGGCTACCAGTGGAACTGGAAGTTCGGTTACCGCACCGTCGATCTCGGTGACGGCACCGCCAAGTACGACGGCACCGACTACGAGGCGCAGGAGGCCGTGGCTCAGCCCGAGCACGTGGCCGCCGAGGGTGACGAGCACGCGGTGGTTCCGCCGATCCACGGAAAGCCGGTCGAGGACCTCTCGTACCTGCACTACGACAAGATCGAGACGGTCGGCACCAGCAACGAGATCCCGGTCCTGGTTCTCCCGACCGGCAAGCGCATCGAGTTCGAGCTCGCCTCGTCCGACGTCATCCACGCCTTCTGGGTCCCCGAGTTCCTCTTCAAGCGCGACGTGAACCCGAACCCGCGCGAGAACAACTCCGATCCGGTCTTCCAGATCACCGAGATCGAGCGTGAAGGCGCGTTCGTCGGCCGCTGCGCCGAGATGTGCGGTACCTACCACGCGATGATGAACTTCGAGGTCCGCGCGGTGTCGCCGGAGAAGTTCGCGCAGTACATCGAGCTTCGCAAGCCGGCTGCCGAGGGCGGTCAGGGCCTGAGCAACGCCGAGGCCCTCGAAGCCATCGGCGAGTCGCCCGTCGCGACCACCACGTCCCCGTTCAAGACCGACCGCACCGACCGTTCGGCCAGCGGCGTCGCCGGCGAGTGACCGAACCCACCATCGACAAGGACAAGTGCTGATATGAAGATCGAAGCCAAGCTCTTCGAGGTCGTGACGGTGTTCTTCGTGCTCGTCGCCATCGTGTACGGAACGTTCACCGGCCTGTCCCGCACGGGCATCGAGTGGGCGGGCCTCACCGCGATCGTGCTCTCGGCAGGCCTGACCCTGATCGTTGGCACCTACTTCCGGTTCGTGGCGCGTCGCCTCGACACCCGCCCGGAGGACTACGAGGACGCCGAG
This sequence comes from Rhodococcus sp. HM1, assembly GCF_023218075.1. Classification (GTDB taxonomy): domain Bacteria; phylum Actinomycetota; class Actinomycetes; order Mycobacteriales; family Mycobacteriaceae; genus Rhodococcus. The sequence continues at coordinate 22,952 of NZ_JALPTB010000008.1, forward strand.
ATCAGTGACGGCGCCGGCGACCTCGGCTTCTTCAGCGCCGGTAGCTACTGGCCGATCCTGCTCGCGGGTGCCGCGGCTTTCGCCGCCATCGCCCTGGCGTTCTTCCACCCGTGGATGATCGTCGTGGCGGTCTTCCTGATCCTCAGCGCAGCCGCGGGCCTGGTGTTCGAGTACCACATCGGACCCGAGAAGCACTGACGCAGAACGATTCCGCGCGACGGGCGCCGCACCTTCGGGTGCGGCGCCCGTCGCCGTTTCGGATGATCCTCCGGGTCGTTCGCATCCCGGGAAAGTCCGTGCACGTCCGGGCGGAGGGACCTGACCGACGGAACGTGCCGGTCCGTCAGGAGAGCTCTACGGCGCCCAGGCACCCAAGGGAACGTACCCCGGGGCGGCGAGGGCGCCCTACAAACCCCGCAGCGGGGGCCAGGAGGCCCGCTGCGGGGTTTTCGGCATGGGGAACCCACAACGCGGGGAGGGTGTGGGCCCGTCGCGGTCCCGCACGGGAAGCCAACCCGATTCGCCGAGCAGGTAGACAGCTGTGCGCTGCCGCCGACAGCGCGCAGCTGTCTACCTGCTCGGCGGGAGCGGCTCAGCGCGGTTGCGATGATGGAGTCGCCCTCTGCCATCTGCACCTCGATGCCGGCAAGCGCTACCAGCGCAACTGCGTTCGGCGGGCCTGAACTCGTGTCTCACATCAACGTAGACAGCACATCCACGGCGTTGAAGGCTTGGGCACCCCGGTCCCCGTGCGGGACCGGGGTGGAGCCTACTCAATCCGCCGAGCCACCGGACAGCTGCGCGCTGCCGACGACAGCGCGCAGCTGTCTACCTGCTCGGCGGGAGCGGATCAGCGCGGTGGCGACGGGGGAGAAGGGGGCCCTACAGAGAGGCTCTACAGAAACGGGTGTGGCCCCGAACCTTGTCGGTTCGGGGCCACACCCGTGTGTTTCGGAACTGCCTGGCGTCAGTGCGCCTGGCCGTCGCCGTCGCCGCTGCCGGCCTCGAGGCTGTGCACGCGGTTCTGGTAGTCCCGCAGGACCGTCCGCTGCTCGATCTCGGCCTCGTGGTGGGCCGCTTCGAGCGCTGCCGCCTCGTCCGCCGGGTCGGGGGAGAGGAAGCTGCCGGCGCCGGGCTTGCCGGCGAGGCCGAGGCGGTTCATGCGCTTCGGCACCGGGGCACCCTGGTATTCCAGCGGAATCGGGTGGCCGTGCTCATCCACCGGGCCGAGGGGCTGGTGGATCTCGATGTACTCACCGTGCGGCAGGCGACGGACGATGCCCGTCTCGATGCCGTGCTCGAGCACCTGGCGGTCGCTGCGCTGCAGGCCCAGGCAGAACCGGTACGCGATGTAGTAGGCGAGCGGCGGCAGGATCACCATGCCGATGCGGCCCATCCACGTCGTCGCGTTGATCGAGATGTCGAACTTGTACGCGATGAGGTCGTTGATGCACATCAGGGTGAGCACCAGGTAGAACGTGATCGCCATTGCGCCGATACCGGTTCGAACCGGAACGTCGCGCGGACGCTGCAGCAGGTTGTGGTGCGCGTCGTCCTTGGTGAGACGCTTCTCGATCCACGGGTAGACCGTCATCAGGACGAAGACCAGACCCATGATCACCGCGACCCAGAACACGGCAGGAATCGTGTAGCGGCCGAACAGGTAGATCTCCCAGGCCGGCCACGTACGGGCCAGACCGTCGGTCCACATCATGTAGAAGTCGGGCTGCGAACCTGCCGACACCTGCGACGGGTTGTACGGGCCGATGTTCCAGATCGGGTTGATCTGGAAGAGACCACTCATCAGAGCCAGCACCGCGAACGTCATCGCGAAGAACGCGCCGGACTTGACCGCGAAGACGGGCAGGATGCGAACGCCGACGACGTTCTGCTCGGTGCGGGCAGGGCCGGGGAACTGCGTGTGCTTCTGGTACCAGACCAGCGCGAGGTGCGCGGCGATCAGGGCCAGGATGACGGCCGGGATGAGCAGCACGTGCAGGACGTAGAAGCGCGGGATGATCAGGTCGCCGGGGAAGTCACCGCCGAAGATCGCCCAGTGCATCCACGTACCGATGATCGGGATGCTCAGCGTGATGCCGGAGAACGCGGCGCGGAGGCCGGTGCCGGACAGCAGGTCGTCGGGCAGGGAGTACCCGAAGAAGCCTTCGAACATCGCCAGGATGAGCAGCAGCGAGCCGATCACCCAGTTCGCCTCACGCGGGCGACGGAACGCACCGGTGAAGAAGATGCGCGCCATGTGGACGATGATCGACGCAGCGAACATCAGCGCTGCCCAGTGATGGACCTGCCGGACGAACAGACCGCCGCGCACCTCGAAGGAGATGTTCAGGGCAGTCTCGTAGGCCCGGGACATGCCCACGCCACGCAACGGGGTGTACGCGCCGTCGTAGGTCACGTGGGCCATCGACGGGTCGAAGAACAGGGTGAGGAAGACACCCGAGATCAACAGGATGACGAAGCTGTACAGCGCGATCTCGCCCAGCAGGAAGGACCAGTGCGTGGGGAAGACCTTGTTGATCTGGCGACGGATACCGGCCGACAGGTGGTAGCGAGAGTCGAGATTCTCGCCGATCTCTGCGGCGCGGGTCGGGGTTGCGGTACTCACGGGCGACGCTCCCAAAATGCCGGGCCGAGGGCTTCGATGAAGTCACCGTTGGCGACGAGAAAACCCTCTTCGTTCACTGTAATGGGCAGCTGCGGCAGAGCGCGAGCGGCAGGTCCGAACACCGGCTTTCCGTACTCCAGGGCATTGAACTGCGACTGGTGGCACGGGCACAGAATGCGGTTGGTCTGCTGCTCGTAGAGCGACGTCGGGCAGCCGAGGTGGGTGCAGATCTTCGAGAAGGCGAAGTAGTCGCCGTAGTTGAAGCTCTCCTGACCCTTGCGCTTGATGGCGCGCTCGGCGTCCTCCGTGCGCAGACGGATCAGCATGACGGCGTTGCGGATGCCGCGCAGGCCCTCGAGCAGCGCGTGCTCGTCGCCACGATCCGACTCACGGAACGGGAAGACCGTCTCCATGCCGCCGGCGTCGAGGTCCTCGGGACGCACCAGCACGATGTCCTGGGGGCGACCCGTGTCGCGACGCAGGTAGATGGTCTCGCCCTCGTAGCGGGGGGTCCAACCCGACACCCACAGCGGGGACTCGTCACCCTGTGCCCACGGGTTCTTGATCAGGCCACCGAGCGGCATGATCAGGCCCACACCCAGGGCGCCGCCACCGAAGATCGCCGTGCGCTTGATCAGCTTGCGGCGGGGCAGCGTCGACGTTTCCAGGGAGTCGGCGAGCTCGGCGACGATCGTCTTGCGATCGACCTCCTTCGACGGGCCGTCGTGCCGATCCTGGATCGACACCTCTTCGGGGATGAACTTCTTGGTGAACTGCACCGCGCCCACGCCCACACCGAGGATCGCCAGACCGAGGGTCAGGCCGAGCAGCGGCGTGTACAGGTTGAAGAAGGTGTAGTTCTCCTCGCCCGGGCTCTGGTACTCCCACGGCCAGAAGAGGTAGATGGCGATGAACGCGAGGGCCGACAGGCCGGCGAGAGCGAACCAGAACGCGACGTTGCGCTCGGCGCGCTTCTCCGCGCGGGTGCCTTCGACGGGCCACCGCTCCTTGCGGAACGCGACATCGACACCGTCGAGGTTCGTTCCCAATGCGACGAGGTCGTCGCGGCTCATCTGATCGAGGTTCTCGATCGAGTGCTTGTTGGGCGTTTCGTCGCCACTCATGACCTTGCTCCGATCCACAGTGCAGCGCCGACGACCGCGACGATGCCGACAATCCACATGGCCGGGCCCTCGGTACCGGGGCCGAACCCGCCCAGTCCGTAGCCGCCGGGGCTCGCCGTCTCGGTGGACGCCTTGACGTACGCGATGATGTCCTGCTTCTCGTCGAGCGTGAGCTGACGATCCGAGAACTTCGGCATGTTCTGCGGGCCGGTGAGCATCGCGGTGTAGATCTGCTGCTCGCTCGCCGGATCGAGCGGCGGCGCGAACTTGCCGGACGACAGTGCGCCACCGCGACCGGTGAAGTTGTGGCACGAAGCGCAGTTCTGGCGGAACAGCTCACTACCGCGGGCCACGTCGTCGCCGCGCAGCGAGGACTGGGCGATCTCGCCGTTCTCGTCGCGGATGACGGTCGGGCCGCCGCCGTTGGCCTGGATGTACGCACCGATCGCGTCGGTCTGCGCGGCGTCGAACTTCGGTTCCTTGCGCAGGACCTGGGCCTCGTTACGCGATGCCGGCATACGGCCGGAGGAAACCTGGAAGTAGACGGCGGCCTCACCGACGCCGATCAGCGACGGACCGCGGTCCTCGACACCCTGCAGGTTGACGCCGTGGCATGTGACGCAGGAGGTCTCGTAGAGCTGCTGGCCCTTGCGGATCAACGCGACCTGGTCCTCGTTCGCCGTCGCCACCTGCGGGGCAGGGGTCAGCGCGGAGGCGATGAAGCCGGCGCTGAGCAGGCCGAGCGCGAGCACCAGCGCGCCTGTGAGGCGACGACGGAACTTCCGCTGACGACGGGACCGGGCAGCGGACGCTGCCTCGGACTGACCGGGCATGTCACCCTCGGGTGTGAGAGGTGGGGATGAACTCATCTGTATCCCTTTTTGTATGTCGGGACGGACTGGACGTCAGGGGGCTGCCTGGGCGTACAGCTGGCTAACGGATGAAATAAATCGTGGCAAACAGGGCGATCCACACGATGTCGACGAAGTGCCAGTAGTAGGACACGACGATCGCCGCGGTGGCCTGAGCCGGAGTGAACTTGCTGACCCGGGTGCGGACCAGGAGGAACACGAAGGCCACCAGGCCGCCGATCACGTGCAGGCCGTGGAAACCGGTGGTCATGTAGAACACCGAGCCGTACACGCTGCTCGAGATGGAGGTGCCTTCGCTGACCAGGTTGATGTACTCGTAGCCCTGGCCGAGCACGAAGAACGTGCCCATCGCGAGGGTCAAGACGTACCACCGGCGGAGCCCGAACACGTCACCACGCTCGGCGGCGAACACACCCAGCTGACACGTGAAGGAAGACGCGATCAGCACCAGCGTCACCGGCACCGCCAGCAACAGGTTCAAGTGGGTGGGGGCCGGCGGCCAGTCACCGTGGGCCTGAGCCCGTGCCACGAAGTACATGGCGAAGAGCCCTGCGAAAAACATGAGCTCACTGGACAACCACACAATGGTGCCGACGCTGACCAGGTTGGGCCGGTTCAGCGAGTGCACGCGCTGGGTGATTGCAGTTCCTGAAGTCCCTACTGCGCTCGTCACGCTGGCTAGTATGACCCGTCGTAGTAAGTCTTGGGCAATCGGGGCGGAATTCGGCGCGTCTTTGCAGGTAATCGCCTGGTCCTGGCCGTGCAGCGACCGGGATGTGCCCCCGGCCACCGACCGTGCGATCGTGGTGTGCATGAGCGGTGTCACAGGGATCTGGGAACGTCTCCGGCAAGCGCTGAGTGGGGGCCGCCGACCGCCCCTGGATCCGGCGCGGACGGACCTGGTCGTGGTGGTGTCGTCCTTCGACGACGCCGAGTCGTGTTCCGGTGCCCTCGAGCGAGGAGCCGCGACCGCGCCGCGCTGGGTCGATGGCGACGAAGCCGTGCTCCGGCACCATCTCGAACTCCCCGCCGACGCCGTGGACCGTGCCGTCGAGCTCGCCGGCCAGGACGGGTACGTGAAGGCAGCCCCCGTGCACACCCCCACGAACGGCCGTACCGGGTTCGTCCTGCAGCGGGTGCAGATCCTCGACGCGATGCACTGCGCCCAGGAGAAGTCGCGGATGGCGGGGCTGGCACAGCGCCTCGGCGGAACGGCCACGGGATGGGACGCACTGCAGCCCGATTCCGCAGCTGACTAAGCTCCCAGCGGAAGGGGCGCGGACGGTGCCCGGTAACGGAGCGAGGTGCGGCGAAGGTGGGTGCGATGAACGCGGGACGACCGTCGGACGAGGTGGCGCAGAGCTGGCCCGCGGTGCTCGGCGCATTGACCTCAGGCCGTGACCTGACCAGGTCCGAGGCGCAGTGGGCGATGGACGAGATCATGTCCGACAATGCGACCTCCGCGCAGATCGCCGCATTCGGCGTCGCTCTGAAGATGAAGGGGGAGACACCCGACGAAGTTCTCGGGCTCTCCGACTCCATGCTCGGGCATGCGCGACTCGTGCCGGTCGACGACGACGCCGTCGACATCGTCGGCACCGGCGGCGACCGGGCGAACACGGTGAACATCTCCACGATGGCGTCGCTGGTCGTCGCGGCGACCGGTATCCGCGTGGTCAAGCACGGCAACCGCGCGGCGTCGTCGAAGAGCGGGGGCGCCGATGTCCTCGAGGCGCTCGGTGTGCACATCACGCTCGGCCCGGAGCAGGTCGCGCAGTCGCTCGCCGATGCGGGAATCGGGTTCTGCTTCGCGCCGGTGTTCCACCCCGCGCTGCGATTCGCCGGTCCGACCCGCAAGGAGATCGGTATTCCGACGGTGTTCAACGTCCTCGGCCCGCTGACCAATCCGGCGCGGCCCCGGGCAGGGCTGATCGGGTGCGCGTTCCCGGGCCTGCTCGACACGATCGCCGGGGTGCTCGCGGCACGCGGGAATTCGGCGCTCGTGGTGCGCGGAGACGACGGGCTCGACGAACTGACCCTCTCGACGACCTCGACCGTGCGGATCGTGCACGAGGGCACGGTGCGCACGCAGACCTTCGATCCGACGGTGCTGGGCATCGCCCGGGTGCCCCTCGAGGCGTTGCGTGGTGGCGACGCCGTCGAGAACGCGGCAATCGCCCGCGCGATGCTCGCCGGGAAGACCGGGCCGGTCCGCGACGCGGTCCTGCTCAACGCGGCGGGGGCGATCGCGGCCTATCGCGGAGTGGAAGGTTCGCTCGAGGATGCGCTCGCGGCAGGTCTCGAAGAGGCCGCTGCCGCCGTCGACAGCGGCGGTGCCGAGCGCGTGCTGGCGACGTGGGCGGAAACCACGACCCGGCTCGGCGCCGCCGGCTGATCCGCGGTTATTCGCCGATCGAGAATCCGGCTTCGACGTCGGAACTCGAGTACGACCGGAACGCGATGTGCGTGACGGTCCGGGAGACGCCCTCGACCTTGTTGATGCGGCCGGTGACGACCTCCGCGATCTGCTCGTGGTCGCGGACCCGCACCATGGCGATCAGATCGACGTCGCCGGCGCAGGAATACACCTTGTCGACCCCGTCCAGGTCGGCGACCGCCTGCGCGGCTTCCTGGATCCGGTCGGCCTCGGCGTCGATCAGGACGATGGCGTTGATCATGAGCGCTCCTCACTCTTGCTCGCGGGTGTGCTCAGCCTAGAAGGTGCCGCACGCCGGCGGCGGGGGCCCCGTCGGCGGTGTCCGACCAGGCGACTCCGTCGACCGAGTTCGACCGGGCCTCCCGCGCCTTGTCCACCCAGTGCATCCATGCCCCCGCCCCACGGGCCGGTTCCGTCCAGCCGTGCGTGGCCCGGACGATCCGGATGCCGTCCTCGTCGAGCCAGCGGGCCACCAGCCCGATCTCTTCCACCGAAGCGCCACGCAGCGGCGCCGCGGTCGGTCGCACCGTTTCGGCCGCGGCCGCGATCGCCTCGACCACCGGCATCGGTGGCACGTGCCGCGCCGCGACCCCGGCCGACGCGAGTCTTCCGGAGCGGATCACGGCGAACTCCCACCCGCCCTCCGGACGCGGTTTCGCCGCGATCAACTCGTCGACGGCGGCGAGCGCGGCCAGTCGCTGCGTTCTCCGCAGTGCCCGCACGACGTCGGCGGCGCGGTCGCGCAGCCGGGCGGCGTTCTCGAACAGTTCGGCGCCGGCGAGGTCGGTGATGCGGTCGCGCAGCCGGACCAGGGCGGTGTCGTCGCTGCCGCGCAGCAGGTCGCGTGCCACCGCGACCTGCGCGGCGTACTGCTCGGCGCTCTGGAGGCCGTATGGGGCGGCACTGCAGCCTCCCACGGCCTCGGGCGGGCACCGGTCGCCGTGCCGGCCGCTGCGCGCGATCCGGCGCGTGCACGTGCGCAGTCCGCACACCTCGGCGAGTGTCGCCGCGACCTCGGCGGCGGACGCGCGCGCGGAGAACGGTCCGAGCGCGTCGACACCGGGCGTGCGGCCCACCACGAGCCGGGGGAACGCGTCGTCGGACAGATTGATCCACCAGCCGCGGGTCGGATACTTCGACCGGCGGTTGTACGGGGGAGTGTGAGCGGCGAGCAGCCGCAGTTCCCGGACCCCGGCCTCGAGCCCGTGCGTGCATTCGACGTGGTCGATGCGGGTGGTCAGCGCGACCATCTCGCGCATCCTCGGGCGCGTCTCGGACCCGGTGAAGTAGTTGCGGACGCGGCGGTGCAGGTTCACCGCCGTGCCGACGTAGAGCACCTCGTCGGACGGTCCGCGGAACATGTAGACGCCCGGCCGGTGGGGCAGGTGGGCGGCGAGCGTCCGTTTGGCCCGCTGTTCCGCGCTGATCGCGGGGATGTAGTCGCGCAGTTCGGTGAGACTGTGCACGCCCTGGTTCCCGACGCGTTCGATCAAGGCGTGCAGGACGTCGACGGTCGCGCGGGCGTCGTCGAGGGCGCGGTGCGTCGGGCGGGTGGAGACGTGGAAGAGGTCGGCGAGTGCGGACAGACGTACCGACGGTGCCTCGTCGCGCCCGAGGACCCGGCGCGCGAGTTTCACGGTGCAGACCACCGGGAACCGCGGCCAGGCCGTGTCGTTGCGCGCGGCGGCCGCGCGGAGGAAACCGACGTCGAATCCCGCGTTGTGCGCCACCAGCACGGAACCCGCGGCGAATTCGAGGAAGGACGGCAGCACCTGTTCCATCCGCGGCGCGGCCCGCACCATCGCCGTGGTGATCCCGGTCAGTTCGACGATCGCCGGCGGAATGTCGCGGCCGGGATCGACGAGGGTGGCGAATTCGCCGAGGACCTCGCCGCCGCGGACCTTGACCGCCCCGATCTCGGTGACGGCGTCGTTCTCGGCGCTGCCGCCGGTGGTCTCGAGGTCCACGACGACGAACGTGGTGTCCCGCAGCGGGGTGTCCAGTTCGTCGAAGGCGAGTTGGACGCCGGTCGGAGGTGTGGGACCGGTCCGGAGCGGGGACGTCATGGACGTCAGGTTAAGAAGCGGCACCGACAGCCTCGGGAACCGGGGCTGTGAGCGCTGCCGAAAGCCCTGAGTGGCGAGGATCACACCGGTTTTTCGCACGGGGAATCGACGGTCCTGTGCGGGTCGTCGGATCCGGCTCCGTTGTTCCGTCTCGCGAAGCCCTTGGAGGTTCGGGGTGGAGGGCGGTTCGCGGTCGGCGGCCTCGCGGCGAAAACGCGTCCCGGCCTGCGGAGACGGCGTCGTGGCGGCGGGTGCGACCGTGCTGTGGCCCCAAGCCGGGGTGGCGTGCCGCGGGTCCTACGACAGCCCGTCGTTACCGGTTCGTGATCAAGCGTGACCCGGTGTGACTTCCGGTCCGCGCCGAGCGGGCCCAACGGTCAATTCGGACGCGGGCCGGTCGACATCCGTCGATGCCGTTTCGTAATCTTCTCGAGACCAAGCGGAGAGTTTGCCGGCCCACCGGACCGGAGCCGCTAGGCCACCGCCTAATCGGCGCACCCGAGATCGGGTGCCCGTGCCGGGGACCCACTTGTTACTTGGGGTGAATCTCCTCCGGTCGCGTCAGCGGCCGAGGGGTAGGGCTGATCTTCCCGGCCCGAACCCGTCAGCTAACTCGGTCGGCGGATGACGGAAGAAGGAGCAACACCCCCGTGGCGTCTCACAAGTCCACGCGCAACATTCGTCGCGCTGTCGTCGCCGGAGCCCTCGCGCTCGGCTCTCTGACCCTCTCGGCCGCCCCTGCCATGGCCGCCCCGATCAACATCCCCGGCATCGGCGACGTCGAACTGCCCGCAAACCTGCCGCCGGAGGTCACGAACCTCATCCCGCCGGCCCCCGCGGCTCCCGCGGCCCCGCAGGCCGCCCCGGCTCAGTTCACCGCGCCCTACACCTCGGTCGGCCAGCGTGCCGCCGACGCCGCGCAGTCCAAGCTGGGTGCGCCCTACGTCTACGGCGCTGCCGGCCCGAACTCGTTCGACTGCTCCGGTCTGGTGCAGTGGGCCTACAAGCAGGCCGGTCTGAACGTGCCGCGTACCAGCTACGAGCAGGCCGGTGCGGGTCGCGCCGTGTCCATCGCCGAGCTGCTGCCCGGTGACGTCGTCTCGTTCTACGGCGGCAGCCACACCGGCCTCTACATCGGTGGCGGCAACATCGTGCACGCCTCGACCTCGGGTCAGCCGGTGAAGATCGCGCCGCTGAACTCGATGCCTGTGGACGGCGCACGCCGCTTCTGATCGCACAGGGATTCCGCCCGCGAGGGTGGTATCGGCCCACGAGCCGATACCACCCTCGCGGCGTTTCTGCACTCGGGTGACGGCGGCTACTGCCGGGTAGACACAAACCTATGCCATTCCGTAACCTTATCGAGATCTTTGGGGAAAGGACGTCGCTCTCGTGGTTTTCGACAGGACGAAGCGGACGCTGCGCGCCGGGCTCGTGGCCGGGGTGCTCCTCGCGGCGGGTTCGACCGTTCCGGCGGTCGCCGATCCCGCCGCCGACAACCCGACGGCCGCGCTCGAACACCTCGCCGACCTGTCCCGCAGGTCCGAGCAGACCAACGAGGCACTCCACAACGCCGTCATCGACCTCGAGGCCATGCAGAACGCCCAGCGTGACGCCGACGCTCGCCTCGCTGCCGACCGCGGCGTCCTGGCGCAGGCGCAGGCCGAGGTGGACCGCTTCCGCCCCACGATCGACAAGCTCGCCGCCGCGAACTACCGCGGTGCCCGCACCAACCGCCTGTACTCGGTGCTCGTCAGCGATTCCCCGCAGCAGCTGCTCGACCAGATGTCAGCGCTCGGCGTCATCGCCCAGCAGACCGCCGACGACGTCGAGGGCTACCGCGTCGCGAACAATGCGGCAGCCGAGGCGGCCGCGGCCTCCGAACGTTCCGCCGACGCCGCCCGGGTCGCCGCCGAGCAGGCCCAGACGCTGCGCGACGACCTCGAACGGCAGCAGACCGACCTCCGGAATCAGATCGAAGGCGTGTACGACGCGTTCTCGAAACTGAGCGACGACGAGAAGGCCGTGCTTGCGGGGACCCCGTTCCCACCCGGCCTCGACGCCGCGGCGATCCTGTCCAAGCTCGCCCCCGGCACCGGATCCGCAGCTCTTCGGGCCGCGATGACCCGCATCGGCGACCCCTACGTGTGGGGCGCCACCGGCCCCGACCAGTTCGACTGCTCCGGGCTCATGGTGTGGGCGTACAAGCAGGTCGGAAAGACCCTGCCGCGGTCGAGCCAGGCCCAGGCGCAGGGCGGCACCCCGGTCTCGCGCGACCAGCTGCAGCCCGGCGACCTGGTGATCTTCTACGACGACGCGTCCCACGTCGGCATGTATGCCGGTGACGGCAACATCGTGCACGCGTCGACGTTCGGTGTTCCGGTGAAGGTCCAATCGATGGACAGCTTCCCGTTCCACAGCGCCCGCCGCTACTGACCCTGCTGCCGGACCGAGGCCCGGCCCACCATTCCGGTGCTCGGTGGGGCGCGGTCTTAGACTGTCCGCCGTGCCCGATTCCTCGCCCTCTCCGCGACCGCGCGCGCCGCGGGGCTGGGAGCGGTTCGCGGTCGTCGGGCTCGCCGCTGTGGTGGCCGCCGTCGCGCTGCTGGTGTTGTTCACCCCGGACGACACGAGCCCCCGATCCGGGCCCGTCGACGGGGCGTCGGAGGAGATCCAGGCGCTGCTCGACACCTGGGCGGCCGCGGTCCGGGCCGCCGACGCGGACACGTTGCGCACGCTCGTCGACGACCGGGCCCGGCCCGGTTTCCTCGACGCGGAACTGCGCAGGGCCGCCGCGGTGGCGCAGGTCCCGCTCTCGGACTGGGGATACGAGCTCGGCAACGCGGAACCCGCCCCGGTGCCCGCCGACGTCGCCGCCCGGCTCGGCGACGCGAAGGCGCAGACACGCACCGTGTACCTGCGCTACGCGATCGAGGGAATCGACGCCGAACCCACCCGCAAGCCCGTCACCGTCGTCGTCGTGCGGCGCGACGACGGCTGGCGTCTCGTCGACGACGAACCCGGACCCGGCCGGGTCACGTGGCGTGGCCCGTGGGACTTCGGGCCGCTCGTCGTCGAACCCGTGCCGCAACGCTCCGGCGGGAGGTCGCTGGTGATCGGCCACCCGGAGCAGGAAGAGCTCGTGGATGCGATCGCCCGGGAGATGGAGCCCGCCGTCGGCGCCGTCGACCGGATCTGGGGAACGGACTGGTCGCGCCGGGCCGTGGTCCTCGTCACCTCGTCCCACGACGAGTTCACCCATCAGGTCGGCGACCGGCACAACGGCGCCGGGATCGCCGCGGTCGCGGTGTCCGATGCCGTGGATCCCCGCGCGGGCAGCGCCACCGGACAGCGCATCGTGTTCAGCCCGGCCGCCGCCGACAGGCTCGACGCCGAGGGCCTGCGGACCGTGCTGCGGCACGAACTCACCCACATCGCCGCCCGCGCTGACACCGTCGACGGCTCCCCGCTGTGGATGCTCGAGGGCTACGCCGACTACATCGGATATCTCGGTGCGGACGAGGAGTTCGACGCGACGGCGCCGACGCTCACCGCGGCCGTCACCCGGAACGGCACCCCGGCCGCGCTGCCCGAGGACGCCGAGTTCACCGACGAACGGTCGCTGCTCGCCTACGAGACGGCATGGTCGCTCGCCGCCTACACCGCCGACGACTACGGGCCCGCGCGGCTGACCGAACTGTATCGGCGGCTCGCCCGCGGGCCGATCGACGGAGCGCAGCTCGATGCCGTGCTGACCGACGTGCTCGGCACCGACACCGGCACGTTCGTCGCGGCGTGGGGGAGCTGGGTCGACGACCGCCTGGCCGCGTCCACCCGGTGACCCGCCCACCCGGCGGTCGAACCCGCACCGATACGGTGAACGTCATGCCTCGAACACTGTTGGTGACGAACGATTTTCCGCCTCGCCCGGGCGGCATACAGTCGTACCTGCAGTCGTTCGCGGCGCAATTGCCGGCCGAGGACCTCGTCGTCTACGCACCCCGGTGGCGCGGCGACAGTCACACGAAGTTCGACGCCCGGCAGCCGTTCGAGGTGGTCCGCCACCCCACGACCCTGATGCTGCCCACCCCGATGGTGGCGCGCCGCGCGACCCGGTTGCTCACCGAGCACGACTGCGAAACCGTCTGGTTCGGGGCGGCCGCACCGCTGGCGCTGCTGGCCCCGGTGCTCCGGCGCGCGGGGGCGCGGAAGATCGTCGCCAGCACACACGGGCACGAGGTCGGCTGGTCGATGCTGCCGGGAGCACGCGGTGCGCTGCGGCGCATCGGCGACGGCACCGACACTGTCACCTTCGTCAGCCGCTACACCCGTGGCCGGTTCGCCTCCGCCTTCGGGCCGAACGCCGGTCTCGAGCACCTGCCCTCGGGTGTGGACACGGAGGTGTTCCGGCCCGATCCGGCCGCACGCGCCGAATTGCGCGCCCGGTACGGGCTGGGGGACCGGCCCACGGTGCTGTGCCTGTCGCGGCTGGTACCCCGCAAGGGCCAGGACATGCTGATCCGCGCGCTGCCGCAGATCCGGCGCCGCATCGACGGGGCGGTGCTCGTGATCGTCGGTGGAGGCCCCTACGAGGGACGGCTGCGCGAGCTGGTCCGGCAGGTCGGCGTCGAGGAACACGTCGTGATCACCGGAGGGGTCCCCGCCGCGGAACTCGCCGCGCACCATACGATCGCCGACGTCTTCGCGATGCCCTGCCGGACCCGCGGTGCCGGTCTCGACGTCGAAGGCCTCGGCATCGTCTACCTCGAGGCGTCCGCGACCGGCGTCCCGGTCGTGGCCGGACGATCCGGCGGCGCACCCGAGACCGTGCAGGAGGGAAAGACCGGGCGGGTCGTCGACGGCACGAACGTCGCGCAGATCGCGGACACCATCGCCGATGTGCTCGCCGACCGTGACCGCGCCGCCGCGATGGGCGCCGCGGGCCGCGCCTGGGTCGGCGCCGAATGGCGCTGGGACACCCTCGGCGCGAAGCTGCGCAAGATCCTGAGCTGACCCCGCATCGAGCCGACCACCGCCGTATGTGAAGCTGTCCCCCGTGAGCAGCATTCAGGTGTCGGACCAGACCTTCATCGCCGCGCCGCCCGAGCGCATCGCCGCGGCCGTCGCGCGGCGCGACCGATGGCGTGTGTGGTGGCCCGATCTGGCCCTCACGGTCCGGGAAGACCGCGGCGAGAAGGGAATTCGCTGGGCGGTCACCGGTCCGCTGAACGGGACCATGGAGGTGTGGCTCGAGGAGATGCTCGACGGCGCCGTCGTCCACTACTTCCTGCACTGCGAACCGACCGGTGTCGCGCCGGAACGGGTCGGCATGCTCGACCTCGCGAAGCTGAACCGGGAACGGCGGGTTGCGGGAAAGAAGATGACCTTCGAGATCAAGCAGCAGCTCGAGGCCGGCCGGCCCGCGGGGGAGCCTCCGCAGTACTGACGATCGGCCGGTGACGGCAGCGACCGTTACGGTGTGGGGACAGACAACCGTCCCGGGGATGTGGCCGGGCGGAACAGACGGAAAGGAAGCGTCATCGCATGGCCGAGAAGACCAAGCGGTCGATCACCATCGCTGCTCCGGCCGATCGGGTGATGTCCGTGATCGCGGATTTCGACGAGTACCCGACCTGGGTGGAAGCGGCGAAGTCGGTGGAGGTGCTCGACAGGTTTCCGGACGGTCGTGCCGAGCGTGTCCGGTTCGTGCTCGACGCGGGCATCGTGAAGGACACCTACGTGCTGCGCTACGTGTGGGCGGCGGACGGCCGTTCGGTCAGCTGGGAACTCGAATCCGGTGAGATCCAGAAGGCGCAGTCCGGGACGTACGCGCTGTCCGACGCTCCGGGCGGCGGCACCACCGTCGACTACGAACTGACCGTGGATCTGACGATCCCGATGATCGGCCTGTTCAAGCGCAAGGCCGAGAAGGTGATCACCGACACCGCGCTCAAGGAACTCAAGAAGCAGGTCGAGGGCTGAGCGAGAACGAGGGCACCGCCGAGACCCGCCTGCGGCTGTTCGTCGGCAAGGGCGGCGCCGGAACCAGCACGGTGGCCGCCGCCACCGCAGTCGCGGCCGCGAGCCCGCAGCACCCGGTGCTGCTGGTGTCGCTGGATCAGGCGTCGTCGCTGTCCGACCTGTTCGGTCTCGACCGTGCGCCCGGCGTCGTCCGGTCCGTCGCCGACGGACTCGACATCCTCGAGATCGACTCGCTCGCCCTGCTCGAACAGCGCTTTGCGGCGTTGGCGAGGCTCCTCGCGGCCGCAGGGGGCGGACACGAGCACGCCGCGGGGTTCGCGCTGCCCGCGCCGGAGGAGATCACCGGTGTGCCCGGCCTGCAGGAGGTTTTCGCCCTCCACGAGATCGCCCGCCTGACCTCGGACGGCCGACGGCACACGGTCGTCGTCGACTGCCCGTCGGGGGCCGCGGCGTTCGGCACGCTGGCCGCGCCCCGCATGGCCGCCGACTACGTCGAACGGATCTGGCCGCGGCACAGCCGGATCGAGGCTGCCACCGGACCGGACCTGCGGCTCGGATTCGTCGTGGCGCTGTTCGACCGGATGATGGACCGGCTCGGGGAGATCACGGATCTGCTCGCGGATCGGCGGCGCACGTCGGTGACCCTCGTCGGCACCGCCGACCGTGTCTCGGCCGCCGAACTGCGCCGGCTCCGCTCGTGGACGGCGCTGTCCGGGCTGCGCCTCGACGGTGTGATCGTCAACGGCCTCGTGCCCGACTTCGGTGCCGGCACCGGACCGGCCGCGGACTGGCTCGCCGCGCAGCGCAGGACGCAACGGTCGGTGCTCGACGACATCGTCTCCTCGGTCGGTGACGTGCCGGTCCTCGAATGTGAGCGGCAGGCCTCGGAACCGGTAGGGTTGGCGTCTCTGGGGGCGTTTGCCCGGGCGCTCTACCGGGACGATCGGGATGTTCGGGAGCCGGCGGCCGCCGACACGACCCCGATCCGGGTCCAACACGAATCGGGGACAGGGGTGGATTCGGTGTACACGATGCGGATGCATCTGCCGCTGGCAGATCCGGCGACCTTGACCCTGGGCCGGGTCGACGACGACCTCGTGGTCGGCGCGGACGGGATCCGCCGTCGCGTCCGGCTGGCATCGGGTCTGCGGCGCTGCACGGTCTCCGGTGCCGAGTTCGACGGCGGCGACCTGGTGGTGCGATTCGTTCCGGATCCGGCGGTGTGGCCGCAGTGAGCTCCGAACACGACGCCCTCGTCGCCGAACTGCGGCTGCTCGCCGAGGCCGTTCTCGACCGTGTCGACCGTGCCGTCCAGCAGTACGCGGCCGCGCAGCCTCCCGCACCGGCGGATGCCGGGCCGGGGGACACAGCGGCCGACGCCGTCCCTTCCGGCACGCCGACCCCCGCACCCTCCGCGGGCTGCTCGTGGTGCCCGGTGTGCGCCGCCGCCGCCCTGCTGCGCGGCGAACCCCACGAACTGCTCACCCGGCTGGCCACCCAGATCGCCGCGCTCATCGCGCTGATCCGCGAACTGCTCGCCCGCTACCTCCCGCCGCCGACCGGCCCTGCGGGTTCCGGCGGTCCGGAGCCGACTCCGCCGCCGGAGCCGACCGACCGGAACGGTGGGTTCGTGTCCATTCCGGTCACGATCCGCCCCTGATCCGCGCGGGAACCGAGATGACTGAACCGGAACGGCTGACGATCGGCATCGACGTCGGCGGCACCAGCATCCGCGCCGCGGTAGTCGACGGCACGGGCACGATCGTCGATTCGGTGCGCGCGGCGACCCCGGCGTCGGCCGGCGCCCTCGAAGACGCGCTCGAGGAGACCGTCCGGTACCTGTCCGAACGCAACGATGTCGCCGCGGTGGGGCTGGCCGTCGCCGGATTCCTCGCGGTCGACCGTCGCACTGTGCTGTTCGCGCCCCACCTGGCCTGGGTGGACGCGCCGGTCGCGCAGCGGTTCACCGACCGGTTCGCGATGCCCGTCGTCCTCGAACACGACGCGAACGCCGCAGCCTGGGCCGAATATCGGTTCGGGGCCGCCGCCGGTGCGCACACCGTGGTCCTCGTCGCGCTGGGCACCGGCATCGGCGCAGCGCTGCTGCTCGACGGCCGCATCTACCGGGGCGCTCACGGTGTCGCCCCGGAACTCGGGCACCTGCAGATGGTTCCGGGCGGCCGGGTCTGCGCGTGCGGCAAACGCGGATGCTGGGAGCGGTACTGCAGCGGCACGGCACTCGTGGACACCGCCGTCGACCTGTTGCCCACGGTCCGGGGCCGCTCGCTGCTCGCCCGTGACGCCGCGGCCGATCCCGGGTCGCTCACCGGCCGCCGGATCGCGGCTGCGGCCCAGGACGGGGACGTGCTCGCGGTCGCCGCGATGGCCGAGTTCGCGCGCTGGCTCGGAGTCGGCCTGGCGGCCGTCGCGGACATCTACGATCCCGAACTCGTCGTGATCGCCGGGGGTGTGTCGGGCTCGGCCTCGCTGTTCCTCGACGACGCCCGCGACCACTACGCCGCTGCCCTCACCGGTACCGGGCATCGCCCGCTCGCGCGGATCCGCGCCGCGCATCTGGGGGACGCGGCGGGACTGATCGGCGCCGCGGATCTCGCCCGCGGCCCGGCGCACCCCGGCAGGATCGGTCCGTCCGACTGAGATGCTGGTCACGTCCGCCGGTGTGACCTCGCGTGCACGCGGGTCGCGGTGTGCACGCCGACACCGCGTGGACGTAGAGTCGATCGTCGAGCGCGCGTGGTGGTGCGGGCGGGGTTCAGGAGGGATGCCATGTGGTACTGGCTGTTCAAATACGTTCTGCTGGGGCCGCTGCTGTATCTCATGGGACGCCCGAAAATCGAAGGCGGAGAGAACATTCCGTCGGACGGCCCGGCGATCCTCGCGAGTAACCACCAGGCGGTCCTCGATTCGTTCTTCCTGCCGCTGATGGTGCGTCGGCGAATCACCTTCCTCGCGAAGAGCGAGTACTTCACCGGAACCGGCCTCAAGGGCGGATTCCAGCGTTGGTTCTTCTCCGCCGTCGGCCAGGTGCCCATCGACCGCACCAGCGCCGACGCCGCGCAGGACGCCCTCAACGCCGGCGTCCGCGTGCTCGGTCAGGGCAAACTGCTCGGCATCTACCCGGAGGGCACCCGGTCGCCGGACGGACGGCTCTACAAGGGCAAGACCGGCATGGCACGCCTCGCCCTGGAAACCGGCGTCAAGGTCATCCCCGTGGCGATGATCGGTACCGACAAGATGAACCCGATCGGCTCGAAGACGTGGCGGCCGGCGAAGATCACCGTGAAGATCGGTGAGCCGATCGACTTCTCCCGCTTCGAAGGGATGGGCGGGAACCGCTTCGTCGAGCGCACCGTCACCGACGAGGTGATGTACGCGCTGATGCAGCTGTCCGGCCAGGAGTACGTCGACATCTACGCCGCGACCCTGAAGAAGAAGGGTGCAGCCTCCGAGAAGGCAGGGGAGGACGCGGCTTCCGGGACGAATGCGCCGGCCGCAGCCGACGCCGACCGGTTGCCCGACACCCAGGCGGGCTGAATCGGGGCGACGCGAATCGTTGCCGCGCGACCCTATCGGGCATAATGTCCGCACGTGCGTTATTTCTACGACTGCGAGTTCATCGAGGATGGCCGGACCATCGAGCTCGTGTCGATCGGTGTTGCCTGCGAGGACGGCCGTGAGTTCTATGCGGTGTCCAACGAGTTCGATCCCGAACGGGCCGGTCCGTGGGTGCGTCGCAACGTGCTGCCGAAACTTCCCCCCGAAGCGCATCCCGCGTGGAAATCGCGGGCGCGCATCCGCGACGACCTGCTCGCGTTCCTGATCCCCCGACCCGGGATCCAGCCCGAGCTGTGGGCCTGGATAGGGGCCTACGACCACGTCGTCCTCGCGCAGTTGTGGGGCGCGATGCCCGAGCTGCCCGACGCCATTCCGCGTTTCACCCGGGAACTGCGCCAGCACTGGGAGCAGCACGGGCGTCCGTTGCTGCCGCCGGTGCCGGACGACAATCACGACGCGCTCGCCGACGCACGCCACAACCTCGCGAAGTTCGAGGCGATCGAAGCGGCCCGCCGCACCCGGTGAACCCGCCGGTTGCGGGGGTGCGTGACCTCCGGTGGTCAGGGGCAATATCCTGGTGAGCGTGAACTGGACTGTCGACGTGCCGATCGACCGCTTGCCCGAACTGCCCCCGCTGCCGGACGAGATGCGTGAGCAGCTCGACGCCGCGCTCGCCAAGCCGGCGCTGCAGCAGCCGAACTGGCCGGTGGATCAGGCGGCGGCGATGCGCACCGTACTCGAGAGCGTGCCGCCCATCACCGTGCCCCGCGAGGTCATCGAACTGCAGGATCATCTCGCCGCCGTCGCGCGCGGCGAGGCGTTCCTGCTGCAGGGCGGTGACTGCGCCGAGACGTTCGCCGACAACACCGAACCCCACATCAAGGGCAACATCCGCACGCTGCTGCAGATGGCCGTGGTGCTCACCTACGGTGCGTCGTTGCCGGTCGTGAAGGTCGCACGGATCGCCGGGCAGTACGCCAAGCCGCGGTCGTCGGACACCGACGCGCTCGGCCTGCCGTCCTACCGCGGCGACATGGTCAACTCGATCGTCGCCGACGCCGCGGTCCGCACCCACGACCCGTCACGGCTGGTCCGGGCGTACGCCAACGCCAGCGCGGCGATGAACCTGGTGCGCGCGATCACCGCCGGTGGCGAGGCCGACCTGCACCGCGTTCACGACTGGAACCGCGAGTTCGTGTCGAAGTCCCCGGCCGGTGCCCGCTACGAGGCACTCGCCTCGGAGATCGACCGCGGGCTGCGCTTCATGGATGCGTGCGGCGTCATCGATCCCAACCTGCGGGCCGCGACGATCTACGCCAGCCACGAGGCGCTCGTGCTGGACTACGAGCGCGCGATGCTGCGCCTCGACGACACCGACGGGCACCCGCGCCTGTACGATCTGTCCGCTCACTTCCTGTGGATCGGTGACCGCACCCGTCAGCTCGACGGTGCGCACATCGCGTTCGCCGAACTGCTCGCCAATCCGATCGGTCTCAAGATCGGCCCGAGCACCACCCCGGATCTGGCCGCCGAGTACGTCGAACGGCTCGACCCGACCAACAAGCCGGGCCGGCTGACCCTGATCTCGCGGATGGGGCACTCCAAGGTGCGCGACCTGCTGCCCGGGATCATCGAGAAGGTCGAGGCCACCGGCCACCAGGTGATCTGGCAGTGCGATCCGATGCACGGCAACACCCACGAGTCCTCGACCGGCTACAAGACCCGCCACTTCGATCGCATCGTCGACGAGGTGCAGGGCTTCTTCGAGGTGCACAACGCGCTCGGCACCCACCCGGGTGGCATCCACGTCGAGCTCACCGGTGAGAACGTCACCGAGTGCCTCGGCGGCGCCCAGGACATCTCGGACGTGGACCTGCACGGCCGCTACGAGACGGCGTGCGACCCGCGTCTGAACACCCAGCAGTCCATCGAGCTGGCGTTCCTCGTCGCCGAGATGCTGCGCGGCTGACACTTGCCCTCGACGTCCGGCCCCGGTGCTCGCGCGCCGGGGCCGGACGCGTCTCCGGTGCTCGAGATCCTCGAGATCAGGGGAGGGCGGTCAGCGTGACGGTGCCGCCCGGCTCCACCCGATCACCCGCGCCCGGACTCTGACCGATCACCACCGACCGGTCCGTGTCCGCGACCTGGCGTACCTCGACCCCGAGACCGAGCCGCTCGAGTTCGTTGCGGGCCGCCGTGACCGATCGCCCCAGCAGCGACGGAACCTTCACCGCGTTCGACACGAGCAGCGTGACGCTGCTGCCGGCCCCGACCTCGGTACCGGTCGCGGGATCCGTGCCCGCGACCCGGCCGGCGTCGACGTCCGGGTCGAACACCTCCCTCGTCTCGACCACGGTCAAGCCCGCAGCCTCGAGCTGGGACCGGGCGGCGTCGGGCTTCTTGCCCGACACGTCGGGCATCTCCACCGGGGCCGCGCCCTTGCTGATGATCACCTTCACCGGTGAACCCACGGCCAGCTCCGTGCCGGGACCCGGATCCAGCGCGGCAACCCCACCCTCGGGGACCGTGTTGCTGAAGGCCGTGCCGCCGTCGACCGGCTCGAACGTGCGCCGCCGCAGCTCGTCCTCGACGGCCGCGCGGTCGCCCCCACCGGTCAGTTTCGGAACCGTCGGCCGGCCCAGCGACACCAGCAGCGCGACCGTCTCGCCGTCGCCGACGCGTTCACCGGCGGCCGGGTCGGTACCGAGCACGGCGTCGACCGGGGCGTCGTCGGAATACTGCCCGCGAATCTCGCTCGCCACCCCCGCGGCCTCGAGCGCCGACACCGCGGCCGCCCGATCCAGGCCGGCGATCGTGGGCACCGTGGCCAGCCGTCCCGCGCCGAGCCACCACCCGCCGTAGCCGAGGAGCAGCGCGACGACCAGGATCGCGACGATCCAGCCGAGCGTCCGGCGCCGCTGGGCGCGACGTTCGAGGGCGTAGTCGGGACGCGGCACCGGCGCCTGCGCCGGCGCGAACTCACGCGGCTGTTGCTGGGTGACGACCCGCGTGTGCCGCGTCGTCACCGGCGCAGCCGGACCGGCGGGGGCCGGGACGGACGGAATCACCGTGGTCGCGGGTGCATCCGAGTGCACGGCCGAGGCCGCCGACGAAGATGCCGCCACCTCGACGGGCACGGGGGCCGGAGGCGCGGCGACAGCGGCGTCCGCGGCGGTCGGCCGGGGTGCGCGGCGCGGCGCGGGCACCCGGTACCGGGGCAACGCCAGGGTTTCGCACACCTCGGTCAGCGCCGCCGCCATCGCGCCGGCGTCGTCGAAGCGCTGACCGGGTTCGCGTTCGGTCGCGTGCCGGACCAGCTCGTCGAATTCCGGGGGCACCCCGTCGATGCAGGATCCCGGATCGGGCACGTCCTTCTCGACCCGCTGGTAGGCGACCGACAGCGACGTGTCGCCGGTGAACGGGGTGCGCCCGGTCAGCATCTCGAAGAGGACGACGCCCGCCGAGTACACGTCGCTGCGCGCGTCGGCGTTGCCGACCGTCACCTGCTCCGGCGACAGGTACGCGGCGGTGCCGAGGATCACGCTGCGGGAGGTCGTGGTGGCGGCGGCGACGGCCCGCACCAACCCGAAATCGGCGATCTTCACCTCGCCGCTCTCCGAGATCAGGATGTTCTCGGGTTTGACGTCGCGGTGCACCAGGCCCGCCCGATGCGCGACGGCGAGCGCGCCGAGCACCGGTGCCGCGACCGCGGCGGCGGCGTGCGGGGGCATCGGCCCGCGTTCGCGCAGCAGCTCACGCAGGGTGCCGCCCTCCACCAGCTCCATCACGAGGAACGCGTGCTCCCCGTCGTGCCCCTGGTCGTACACGGCGACGAGACCGGGATGGTTCAGCTTCGCGACCGCCCGGGCCTCGAACTCGAATCGGGTGCGGAACTGGGGATCGGCGGCGAGCTGCGGATCCATCACCTTGACGGCGACGGGCCGGTCGAGCCGCAGGTCCGTGCCCCGGTACACCGTCGACATGCCGCCCCGAGCGATGGGCGCTTCGATCCGGTAGCGTCCATCGAGCACGATGCCGACCATGCGGTCGCCTCCAGCGGTCACGCGGTGTACCCCCGTGTTCTGCGACGCCGGTGCACGACGTCGGTCGGTTCCTGAGTGGGTGGGGCCTGCACACCCCAGTCGATCGTAGCCAGCGCCCCGGACGGGACGGTCTCGCGCGGACAGAGGATCGAACCCGATAACGTTACCCGGGTGAGTTCAATCCCGTTCTGCGACGACGTCCTCGACCCCTCGGTCCCGGTGCTGCAACTCGTCGATGTGTCGAAACAACTCGGTGTCGTCATCACCCGCGTCCACCAGATGCTGCGGGACCGCCAGATCCTGGCGATCAAGCGCGACGGCGTGCTCGCCGTGCCGGAAGCGTTCTTCGGCGAGGACGGGCACCTCCTCAAGATCGTGCCGGGCCTGATCGCGGTCCTGCACGACGGCGGCTTCCGCGACGACGAGATCCTGACCTGGCTGTTCCGCGAGGACGACTCGCTCGAAGGGGGCAGCCCCGCGGCGGCACTGCACACCCACTCGGCGCGCGAGGTCGTCCGCCGGGCCCAAGCCCTGGGCTTCTGAGCGACAGTCTTGCCTTCCGACCGACAGCCTTGGGCTTCCGAGCCTCAGCGGCGGGTGGTGAGCTGCGTGAGCAGCACCGCCACCCGCTGCCGGCGCGGCACCACGACCCGCCGGTCGAACACCCGGTACCCGTGGTCCTCGACCTGGTCGAGAATCCGGCCGTACAAAACGAACGCCGCCCGGATGCCCGGCCGGACACGGTCCGGGAGCAGGGCCAGTCCCGGCTCGGCGCGCCGATATTCGGCACGCGCGAGCGCCACGAAATGTGCCAGCGCCCGGCGTACCCGCGGATCGGGTGTGCCGGTGCGCCGGCATTCGGCGAGCAGTTCGTCGTCCACCCCGAACGCGGCCCAGCCGTCGGCAGGGAGGTAGATCCGCCCGCGCGCCAGGTCCTCACCGACGTCCCGCACGAAGTTGGTCAGCTGGAACGCGGTGCCCAGCGCGGCCGCGTACGGGCCCGCCCGGTCGGGGTCCTCGACACCGAACACCGGTAGCAGCTGCAGGCCGATCACCACCGCCGACCCGTACATGTACTCCTGCAGCTCCGCCATGTCGCGGTACCGGTCGCGGAACTGGGCGGTCGCCGGGATGTCCATCCGCATCGACCGCACGAACGCCTCGAAATAGTCGACGGGGATCTCGTAGCGGTGAATGGTGTCGGCCGTGGCCCGGACCACGAGGCCGATGTCGTCGGCCGGGCAGGGATCACCGGCGAGCGCGGCGTGCAGACGCGCGTGCACCGCGTCGACCTGCCGGGACGCAGTGGCGGGATCGTCGACGGAGGTCACGTCGACGATGTCGTCGACGGTGCGGGCGAACCCGTAGAGGGCGTGCACACCCGCGCGACGGTCCGGGGGCAGCAGTCGTGCCGCCAGGTGGTAGGTGCGGCCGTGCGCGGCGGTCAGCCGCTCGCAGTACCGGAACGCCGCGCCCAGGTCGTCAGTCACCGGTGGAGGGCTCCGCGGATGCCGCCGGAACCCGATCGGCCGTCGGTGCGGGCGCCGGGCGCCGGGAACGCAGGTGCAGCGGATCGACGGTGCGCAGCGACAGCGCCGCGACCACCGACACGAAGATCGCGACGGCCACGTGTGCCGCGTTGTACATGCCGATCGAGCCGTCCGGGTTGAAGATCACCATCAACCAGGTGGACAGGCCCACGAGCACCATCAACGTCCGCGTCGACATCGCGAACGCCGCGGCGACGGCGAGCGGCCACGAGTAGTACCAGGGCAGCGCGGCGGGGGAGAGGACGGTCACCGCAGTCAGCACGACCACGATGCCGAGGACGGCGTCGCGTTCGGTCCGCCGGAACCGCCACCACGCCCACACGAGGATCACCAGGAGCGCCACCATGCAGATCATGCGGGTCACGTCGAGCACCGGGCCGAGCCGCCACGGCGTGAACCACGTGACGACGTGCGCCATCATCGTCGGCAGCGACAGCCAGTTGATGATCTTCGACGATCCGGACAGCGCCGTGAGCCATCCGATGCCGACACCGGCCAGCGCGGACGCGGCACCGAACACGGCGGCGAAAACGACGACGCCGATACCCGCGGTCTTGACGAACAACCGGACCGGCGCGGCCGGATCACGCCCCTCTTCACGGGCTCGCTCGCGCTCGTGCACCATCCACACCCAGACCAGGAACGGCAGGGCCAGGCCGGCGGTGGCCTTGATCGCCGCGCCGAGCGACACGAGCGCGATCCCGCCGACGTGGCGGCGCTCGAGCACGAGCACGATGCCGGCCATCATGAGGCCGACCATGAGAAGTTCGTTGTGGACACCGCCGACGAGGTGGATCAGCACGAGCGGATTGAGCACGGCCAGCCACAGCGCGATGGTCGGATCGCCGCCCATCCTGCGGGCCAGTTTCGGCACCGCCCACGCCATCAGGACCAGGCCCGGCAGCATCGTCAGCCGCCACAGCCACGTCCCCAGCACCACATTGTCCCCGGTCAGCGACGTGATCCCGGCGCCGAGCAGCAGGTGCACGGGTCCGTACGGTGTCGTCGTGGTCTTCCACACGTTGCTGACGTTGTCGAGCAGGATGCCGGGATTGACCACCGGACCGTCGACATACGGATCGAACCCGTCCCGCAGCATCGCGCCCTGGGCGAGATAGGAGTACGCGTCGCGGCTGAACAGCGGCGTCGCGATCAGCAACGGCACCACCCACACGGACAGCACCTTCCAGGTGTCGCGCAGGCTCACCAGACCGGCGCGGGCACTGCGGCCGAGCCGCACCCACGCCGCGATCATCAGCAGAACGCCCGTCCACACCAGGATCGTCGACAGCAACAGCCCGTGACCGAACCGCAGCCACGACAGGAACATCTCCTCGAGCAGCGGATCCTGCCGTCGGACGCTCCCGGCACCGAAACTGCCGAACGCCAGCAGCGCCGCGCCGACCGCCCCGAGCAGCGCGGCGTTCCCGGCGGGGCTGCGCAGGAACGGGCCGATGCCTCGGCCGGGCTGCCGCGGCTTCCCGTCCGCGGTCGGTGAGGCGTCCGGTGCGGCGTCGGAGGCAGCAGGGGACGACATGGTTACGGTTACCTCCCCCTGATGCACGCAATGACACGGTGCAGATGTGCACACGTGACACCGTGCAGATGATCTACGACGAACAGACAGTTTAGTTGAGTCCCGGAACCGCGCCGCCCACCGTGGGGGAAGGCGCGGTCGACCGGCGCCGGACCCCGAGCCGTTCGGCGGCGAGCCGACCCGAGAGCAGGACCGTCGGAACCCCTACCCCGGGCACCGTGCCGGACCCGGCCAGCACCACGTTCGGATAGCGCGGATCGAGGTTGCGCCGCCGGAACGGGCCGGTCTGCCGGAACAGATGCGCGCCGCCGAACGGGCTGCCCGCCAGCATGCCCCGCTCGAGCCACGTCTGCGGCGTGTCGACGTGGTCGATCCGGAACCCGTCGGTGATCCCGTCGAACCCGCGCCGTTCGAGTTCCGCACACAGTTCGGCCGCATACGGCCCGGCGAGCGCGTGCCAGTCGTAGGGCGCGCTGTCCAGGTTCGGGCACGGCGCCAGCACCGACAGCGGTTCGTGCTCGACGCCGTCGCGGACGAACCGCAGTCCGGGGTCGCTCAGCGCGGGCCGGGTGATCAGCAGCGACGGATCGCGCATCAGCCGGCCGCGGCCCCGGCGCGCGGTGATCTCGGCGAACGTGCTCTCCCAGGCCGTACCGAACTCGATGGTGTGATGGTGACGGGCCGCCCACTCCGCGCTGACGGCGGTCGGGATGCTGCCGTGCAGCACCACCGCGGACGGGGACGCCACCGTGCGCCGTCGCCGCGGCCGCGGCAGCAGTGCGTCCACCACCGGCAGGTCCGGTGTCAGCACGACCGCATCGCACGGGTACCGGTCGCCGCCGGTGGTGCGCACCGCGACCACCCGGCGGCCGTCGAACTCGAGGTCGCCGACCTCGGTGCCGAGCCGGAGCGTGCCGCCGGCCGCCACCAGGGCGTCGGCCATACCGCGCGCCACCGACCGCATGCCGCCCTCGACGGAGAACACCCCCAGGGAGGTGTCCATGTGGGCGATCGCCGCGTACACCGCCAGCGCCTTGGCCGGCGCCACCCCCGCGTACAGCGCCTGGAACGTGAAGATACGCCGCAACCGCGGGTCGGTGACTTTCCGGTTCACCTGGGCGCCGAGCCGGCCGAAACCGCCGAGCCGGACGAGCCGCAGCAGGTCCCGCGCCGAGGCCGGGGAGCCGACCAGGTCGAGGGGGGAGTCGAAGTTCGCGTCCATGAAGTGGGCGAACTCGGCGTCGAAGATGTCCGCGAGCCAGCGCCGAAGCCGCAGGTAGCGACGCGCCTCGTCCGGGCCGCACACGCGGGTGACCTCGGCGGCCATCCGATCCGGATCCGAGTGCACGTCGATGCTGCTGCCGTCGGCGAACCGGGCGTGATAGGCGGGCGTCATCGGATGGATGCGCAGCGGTGGATCCACCGTCGTGAAATCCGCGCCGACCGCGGCGAGTGCGTCGGCGATCAGGTCCGGCATCGTCAGGACAGTGGCGCCGTTGTCGATCTCGTAGCCGGGCCCGACGTGGGTGCCGACCCGGCCGCCCACCGACCTCTCGCGTTCGAGGACGGTGACCTCGCGGCCGTCCCCGCGCAGGTGCAGCGCCGCGGCCAGGCCCGCGAGCCCGGCGCCGACCACGACGACGCGATCCGCTCCGGCGACGGTGCGCAGCGGGCTCATCACGCTGTGCGCCGCGTCGCGGCCAGGGCCCAGTCACGCAGCATGGTCTTGCCCTGGTCGGTGGCGTCGGACGCGTCGAGCGCGGCGAACGCGTCCTCGGTGAGCGCGGCGATCCGACGTTCGACCTGGTCGACGGCTCCGAGTTCGGTCATCACCGCCCGCATCCGTTCGACCTGCTCGTCGCTCAGATCCGTGCCGATCCCGTCGCGCAGCAGCTGCGCGGCGGCCGGGTCGGTCGCGTCGGCGGCGGCGAGAGCGAGCGCGAACAGCACGGTCCGCTTCCCGGCGCGCAGGTCGTCCCCGGACGGCTTGCCGGTGACCTCCGGGTCGCCGAACACCCCGAGCAGGTCGTCGCGCAACTGGAACGCGATGCCCACGTCCGTTCCGAATCGGCGGTACGCGTCCACCAGCGCGTCGTCCGCCCCGGCCAGGACCGCACCCAGATGCAGGGGACGCTCGATCGTGTACGCCGCGGTCTTGAACCGGTTCACCCGCATCGCCGCCTCGACCGATTCGTCGCCGGCCGACTCCCCGGCGATGTCCAGGAACTGGCCGCCCAGGACCTCGGTGCGCATCGCCGACCACACCGGCGTGACCCGCGCCGCCGTCGCAGCGTCCAGCCCGGCCTCGCGCAGCATGTCGTCGGCCCACACGAGCGCCAGGTCGCCGAGCAGGATCGCCGCGGCTTCACCGAACCGCTCGGGGACACCGAGCCACTGCGCGGCGCGGTGGTGTTCCGCGTACTCGACGTGCACCGTGGGATAACCGCGGCGGGTCGTGGAGGCATCGATGATGTCGTCGTGCACGAGCGCACCGGCCTGCACCAGTTCCAGCGCCGAGCACGCGCGCAGCACCGCTCCGGCGTCCGGTCCGGACGGGTCGCCGCCGGCGCCGATCCAGCCGGTCCAGGCGAATACGGGCCGCATCCGCTTGCCGCCGCGCAGGACGAACGACTCGAGAGCCGTGACCGCTTCGGGGTAACCCCCGCCGACCGCGGCGACGATCTCGGCGCGTGAGACGAAGAAGTCCCGCAGGGCGCCCTCGACGAGTTCGGGCAGCAGCGAGGGCGGAACGTGAGCAGATCCGGTGGACAGGGGATTCCTCCTGGTCGAATGGGCGGGCGCCGACGCCGGGTGGGGCATGCACCGGGTCGGTGGAGACGTCGCGGCGCCGAAGACCACCCTATCGGGGGCACGAGGAACCCACCCCCCTCCGGCCA
The DNA here is from genome assembly GCF_023218075.1 of Rhodococcus sp. HM1. Taxonomy (GTDB): domain Bacteria; phylum Actinomycetota; class Actinomycetes; order Mycobacteriales; family Mycobacteriaceae; genus Rhodococcus. Next base: position 51,662 of record NZ_JALPTB010000008.1, read on the forward strand.
CCTATGCTTGTCGGGTGACATGCGATTCCGTCAGCGGGGGCCAGGGCGGCGGGACCTCCCGCACACCGTCGATCGTGGACCGGCTGCGGGTACCGTCCCACCGCCGGATTCCCTTCTCCGTCGAGTTCTCCCCGCCCCGTGACGCCGACGCGGAGGCGCGGCTCTGGCGTGCCGTCCGGGAGTTCGAACGGCTCGGCCCGGCGTTCGTGTCCATGACCTACGGCGCCGGGGGTTCGACCCGGGACCGCACGGTCCGTGTGACCGGCCAGCTCGCCGAGGAGACGACCCTGCTGCCGGTCGCGCACCTGACCGCGGTCGGGCACAGCATCGACGAGTTGCGCGCGATGGTCGGGGCCTACGCGGACCGCGGAATCAGCAACATCCTGGCCCTGCGCGGCGACCCGCCCGGCGATCCGCTGGGCGAATGGACCAAGCACCCGCAGGGCGTCGAGCACGCCGAGGAACTGGTCCGGCTCGTGCGGGAACTCGGCGACTTCCACGTCGGTGTGGCGTCCTTCCCCGAGGGGCACTACCGCTCCCCGGATCTCGACCACGACACCCGGTACCTGGTGCAGAAGTTGCGGGCCGGCGCCGAGTACTCGATCACGCAGATGTTCTTCGACGTCGAGCACTACCTGCGGCTGCGGGACCGGGTCGCGGCGTGCGACGCGGAGCAGGCGCTCAAGCCGATCATTCCCGAGATCATGCCGATCACGTCGCTGCGGTCGGCGCGGCGCAGTCTCGAACTGTCGGGCTCCCGGCTCCCCGCGGCACTCGAGGAACGGCTCGTGCGGGCCGCAGGCGACGGCCCCGAGGAGAACCGTGCCGCGGTGCGCGAGGTCGGTATCGAGGTCGCGACCGAGATGTGTGAGCGGCTCATCGCCGAGGGCGCACCCGGATTGCACTTCATCACGCTGAACTTCGCGCGTGCGACCCGCGAGGTGCTGGCGCGGCTCGGGATCGAGGTCCCCACTCCGGTGGTCCAGCCCGCCTGACGAACGCTCAGGGCAGGGGCCGGTTCTTCCAGCCGGTCCGGCCCTCGCGCCGGGCGCGCAACGAGGCGACCGTCAGAGCACCGAACTCGGTGATCGCGGCGGGATGCCCGAGCGCCGCCACCGCATCCGATCCGGTCGGCGCGGTCCCCCGCTCGGCGGACCGGGCCAGCGTGCGCGAGACGAGCGCCGCGGCAGTGCCGGCCAGACCCCAGCGCCGGACGGAACCGTGCCCGGCGACCGCGGCGACCGGGGGCAGCACGTAGGCCAGCGTGTACCCGGCGAGGACCGCGACCGCACCGGCGGTGGATCCGAACGCCGACCACAGCCAGCGGGTGTATCCGGCGGTGAGCTGCCGGCGATCGAGATACATCCGGCACGACGCGAGCGGCCCGGCCGCCGCGACCACCGTGCGACGGCCCGCGGCACGCAGGGAGCGGGCGAGATCGAGGTCCTCCGTGGGACTGGACGCGACCGCGGCGTGACCGCCGATCGCGGCGTACGCGCGGGCGTCGAAGACGAGGAACTGCCCGCACGCCACCGCCATCGACGGCCGGGTCGTACGATCGGCCACCGCGACCGGCAGCGACGAGAACCAGGACCAGCACAACAGCGGCTGCAGCAGGTGCTCCGCCGGTGATCCGGCCACCTGGAACGGCCAGGGCGAGAGCAGGTCGGCGCCCATCCGCCGCAGGGACGTCACCGCCGCGGCCAGCGCCTGCGGTGCCAGACGCACGTCCGCGTCGACGAACACGATCACGCCGGTGTCCGCGGCCGGTGCCGCGACCCGGTAGGCGTGCGCGCACGCGGCAGCTTTACCCGTCCAGCCCGCCGGTGGCTGCTCCGTGCTGCGTACCACCTCGATGCGGTCGTCCCCGGCGGCGGCCCGGCGCGCGGCGTCGGCGGTGCCGTCGGACGAGTCGTCGTCGAGAACGATCACCCGCATCCCCGGTACGCCGTGCTGGGCACGCAGGTCCGCGACGAGATCCGGCACCCGGTGCGCTTCGTCGCGGGCGGGGACCAGCACCGTGACCGGTTCGGTGGTGGCGGTGCCGGGTTCGAGCCGTGGGAGCGTGAGCCGGTTGGCGACGGCGGTGACCGCGCCGAACAGTGCTACCGCCGCGCCGGCGCGGGTGACCGCGGTGATCACGCTACGAATTGTCGGAGTCCGGGGCCGGGCCGGAGCCGGAGTCGGGATCCGGCCCGGTCGCCGACGTGCGGACGGGTGCCGGGTTGCGATTGAGCCAGGCCAGGCCACCGATGATCAGTGCCACCCCGAGCGTGACCCCGGCGACGATACCGGCCCACCCGGCGAAGCCGCGGGTGTTGGGATCGGAGTAGCGGACCTCGGCGCGCAGGTTCGTCACGTCCCCGGCGGGCAGCTTCCACGTGACGACCGAGTCGGACTCGCGGGTGCCGTTGGTGGTGGCGATCCGGGCCGGGAACGCGATCGTGAACTGCACGTCCGTGCCCTGCGCGGGCACCGATTCGAGGTCGACCTTGCCGGTGAGGGACACGAGATCACCGGCCCGCTGCAACGAGATCTGGAACGAGCCCGCGCTCTGGTCGGTCATCGCGCCCAGTTGCTGCACGTCGCCGAACGACAGGTCGCTGAAGAACACCTGGCTGCCGACGTAGCCGTCCTGCTTGTACTCCTGTACCCGGACGCGTCCGGCCAGCGATTCCGGGACGACGAGCTGCGGTCCCTTGTCGTTGTCGTCGACCGGGATCGTCGCGGCGACGATCTGACCGGACACCCGGTCGTCGGCCGAGACACCCATCGTCACCTGGGCACGCAGGCAGCCCGCGAGCAGCGGAAGCAACAGGAGAAGGAGGACCGCCTGCCGGATCGGGCGGCGACGGGGAGCAGGGATGAGGGACGGCTGCACAGCGGATATCGTGCCAGCATCCTGCGGGGGTGTCAGAGGTCCGGGGGTGTTCCGGCGAGTCGCCGCAGGTTCGGGTGCGCTCGGCGAGCGTGGACCAGCGACACCAGCAGCGGGACGCCGAGCAGCCCCATCACGACGAATCCGTACATCGCCGACCAGCGCAGCTCCGGTGCGTCGAGGAAGACGGTGTGGGCGAGTGCCGACCCGAGCCACGTCCACAGGAACAGGGCGACCGGCACCGCGTCGCTCCGGGTCGTCCGGGGCCATCGTGTCGCGCCGCCCGTGGGCTGCCGGGTCACCCGGTCGAGCGCGGTGAGTGCGGTGGCCATGACGGCCGCGACGACCACCCAGCCGGCGTAGTTGGTGAGCGGGATGTGGGCGAGCCCGGGGAGCCCCGGTCCGTGACACCACGTCCACTGCCCGTCCGCGACCATCTGCGGATCCAGGTACAGGTCCCATCCGACCATGCCGACCGTCGCCGCGGCGATCCGCGGGGCGGGCCGGCGGGTCAGCCGCGTCGCCACGCACCACACGGGGTACAAGCCGGCGGTCCATGCCAGCGGTACCACGAGCGGGACGTCGAACAGCGCGGGACCGAGCCGGTCGGTGGCGTAGGCGTAGCACCCGTACGGGTATCCGGTGGCGGTACCGACGACCTCGGACGCGAATCCGAGCCCGGCCGAGATCGCGAACAGCCCGGCCGCCCACGCGCCGCCCCGGTGCGACGTGGCGTGTGCCGTACAGGCCGCGGCCAGCAGTGCCACCACGAGAACGGTGACGACGTCCCGAGCGGATCCGTGCGTGAGCGGATACGCGATCTGAGCGGCCACGGCGGCGACCGCGAGTGCCACCGCCGCGGTGGGGCGCTCGATCATCCGCTCGTCAGCCGGCGGACGAGGCGGCGCGCGGGTCCGCCGGCGGTGTCGGTCAGCGCGGCCCGGGCGGCGCTGCGTCCGCTCGCGCCCGACACGCCGCCGCCGGGATGTGTCGACGCACCGGTCAGATACAGCCCGGGCGCGTCGGGCACCCGATGCCGGGAGAGTTCCGGCAGCGGCCGCCACATGAACATCTGGTCCAGGGACATTTCCACATGCATGACGTTGCCGCCGATCATGCCCAGTTCCTGCTCGATGTTCTCGGGGGTCTGGATGTGCCGGTGCCGGATCGACGCGGTGAACCCGGGCGCACGCGACTCCATCTCGGCGACGATCCGGTCGGCCTCGGTTTCGGCGAGGTCGGTCCAGCGGCGACCACCGGACAGCCGGTGCGGATGCCACTGGGCCCACAACGTCACCTGGTGCTCACCCGCCGGTGCGATGGACGGATCCAATGCGGTGAAACTCATCCCGAGGACCGCCGGGCGCGGCGGCAGTTCGCCGGCGAGCGCGGCACCGTGTGCAAGCCGCAGGTGGGCCCGGTCCTCGACCAGCAGTTGCAGTCCGCGCGTGGTGTCGGCGGCGGACTCGGCCCCGGCGTAGGCGGGAAGCGCGTCGGTGGCCAGGCGCAGCACCATCCCGATGCCCGGCCCGACGCGGATGCGGCGACGCCAGTCGGTCAGCCGCGCGCGGTCGTAGCCGCCGCGTTCGAGCAGGTCCAGCGTGGTCAGGATGTGGCATCCGGCGACCACCGTGCGCGCGGTGACGGTGCGGCCCGATTCGGTCCGGACCACCCACCCGCCGCCCGAGCGGCGCAGTTCGGTGACGCCGTCGCCGAGGGTGACGGTGCCGCCGTCCGCGGCGAGCCGGGCAGCGAGAGCGCGGGTGAGGGCACCACTGCCGCCGACCGCCCGGCCCGGGGGCAGCGTGTGCATCAGGGCCGCGAACCCGACCATGGGCGCGGTTCCCGGTTCGGACATCGGGGGCCCCGACTGCGCGCCGAACCACGCGAGCGCGGCCTTCAGCGGCTCGTCGTCGAAGTACTCGTCGAGCAGCGCGTCGCCGGAAGCCAGGAACTGCCGCGACAGGTCGCTGCCGCCGCTGCCGGTGTCCAGACCCCAGAACGACGAGAGGAGGTGCCGTCCGGTGGGCGGCGCGGAGAACGAGCGCATCACGGCGGCACTGCGGGGACCCCACACGTCGACGAAACGCCGATAGGCGTCGGCTTCGCGTGGGCCGCATGCGGTTTCGATCGATCGGCAGGTGCGGTCGAGGTCGCGATGGAAGACGATGCCCGGACGGTCGCTGCCCGGTGGCGCGGGCGCGAACGCCCACGGGTCGCAGTCGAGGTAGCGCAACCCGAAACCGTCGAGCTCCAGTTCCTCGAGGATGCCGGTGTGCCGGATCATGATGTGCGCGGACGAACCGCGGTCGACGGCGTGGCCCGGGAACCGTTCGACGGTGGAGACGGCGCCCCCGAGCACGGTGTCGCGTTCGAGCACCTCCACCGACCGGCCGGCGCGTGCGAGATAGCACGCGGAGACGAGGGCGTTGTGCCCGGAACCCACCACGACTGCGTCGATCACGGGCTCAGGCTATCGCCGCGGTCCGGTCTCGAGCGGCGGCCGGGTCTCGATCGTGAGGGGGAGCTCGCGCCCGAGCACCGCGAACGGTCGCGCATCACCGGTGAAGACGAACCCGCGCACCACGTCGCGGAAGCCGAGGCGGCGGTACAGCCGCCACGCGCGGTTGTCCTCGTCCGGTACCTCGGGGGTGGACAGGAGCACCGCGCGCTCCGGCCGGTCGTCGAGCAGTCGCAGCAGGAGGGCTTCGCCGATGCGGTGTCCCTGCGCATCGGGATGAACGTGCAGTTCGGTCAGTTCGAAGTAGTCGCCGAGTGTGGCGTCGATCTGTTCGACGGAATATCCCGCGTGCCGCATCCCGGTGCGGACCTGCTGGTTCCACCACTGCTGCGGAGCGCCGCGGTAGCCGTACGCGATCGCGACGAGGGTCGACGGGTCGTGCGGGAGGGCGGCGGCCACGGCACGCCACCCGGGACGGCCGGCATGTTCGGACCACATCGGGGCGCGGTGGTACTCGGTTCCGCGGGGATATTTCATGGCCGCGACGTAGATGGGCAGCATCTGGGGCAGGCGCGCGCGGAATTCCGCGGGGGACAGGTCGAGAAGAATCGGCGCCGCGTCGTGCGGGATCGGGTCCGTGCTCATGCGGGGAGGAGTCCGCCTTCCCTTGACGATATGTCGGTGGGTCCAGCTATATTGAATACGTCGAACGCATGTTCGACAACGGTGATCCGGTGATGTTCGAGGGAAGCGAACATCCCCGGATCACCCACCCGAGTCACGGGGAGGTGAGTGATGGTCGTGCCACAGGTTGCCGACGGGGGAGCAGGGTTCGGACGTCGAGGCTGCGTAACGCGTCCGGTGTCCTCGCGGGCGGCGACGATGCTGCGCCGGGCCGACGAGTTGCTGTCCGAGGCCGCCGGGACCCGCGACGCCGCGGAACGCTTCCAACTCGCCTACCTCGCCGCGCTGCGGGGAGCGGGGGCCGTGCTCGCGGTCGCCGAGGTTCGCGCCGGTCAGGTGGTCCGGCGCGCCCGGACCCGAAACGCGTGGGTGCTCATGGCGAAGGCGGATCCGGGATTCGCGCGCTGGGCGTACTTCTTCGCCGACCGCTCCGAGACCCGGGCTGCGATCGAGTCCGGCATCACACGGACGCTGCCGGCCGACGAGGCCGACAGGTTCTACGGCGAGGTCGGGTCGTTTCTCCACGAGGTGGAGGATTGTCTCTCCGATCGTGTGACCGTTCCCGAGTGAGCGCGGGACCTTCGGCGCCGGGCCGCGGGGACGTTCGGAAGCCCGTGCGGGACTCCGTGTCGGAGTTGGTGGTCCAGCGCATGATGTACTCGTATTATGAGAATCAGGCGGCCGTCAAAGTCGGCCCCCCGTCGTTTCCACCGGAGGAATCGGCGGCCACCGTTTTAGTGCCGGGGGAGGTACCGTGCCACTCTCCGAGCACGAGCAGCGCATGCTCGATCAGATCGAGAGCGCGCTCTATGCTGAGGATCCCAAGTTCGCCTCGACCGTCCGAGGCAGTCGGTTGGGCATGGCAGGCAGCCGTCGACGGCTGCAGGCCGGTGCGCTGTTCGTAGTGGGTCTGGCGTTGTTGATCGCGGGTGTCGCCCTGCCGGTGAAGCCGGGCGGGTTCCCGATCATCAGCCTGCTCGGCTTTCTTGTGATGTTCGGCGCGGGCGTTCTGCTCCTCGTCGGAGGTCGGCGCGGAAAGCCGCTCGGTGATGCTCCTCGCGGGGGCGGATCCGGTTCCGGGCAGGGAACCCGGGCCCGAGGGAACCGCAAATCCACCGGTGGGTTCACCCATCGGATGGAGGAACGCTTCCGGCGGCGTTTCGAACAGGAATAGCTGCGAGTTCGCCCACGAGTAGAAGGCAGTCCGCGAAACGGCGCGACCCCATGTAAAGGGGTCGCGCCGTTCGTCGTCTCGGGGATGCCGCGACGTGCGTCACGTGCGTGCCGGGCGCGATGCGCGCATCGCCCCGTATTTACCCCTCGGATTCACCCCACCCGACTCCTCCCACATCGCCCCACCGAGCTGCGGGACGCCTCCGAGTCGGTCCGGAGCGGTCGCATCGACCTGGGGTTTTCCGGTGTCGATCGGAGCCGGCCGGGGACGCGCACGGCCGGTGGCTGCCGCGGAGACCTGCCGACCCGAAAACGCCCCACTCCACCCCACCTCCGTTGAGCAGCGATTTCGGGTGAAACGCCCGGCGATTCGGGCCCGTAATTGGTTGAACGTGGGGCAAAGTGGGGTACTGTGGGTCGCGGCGGAGCGGCTCGGGTTGCCCCGCCGGAGACGAATGGTCCGGCCGACTAGGGCGGGGGGTGGCGAGTGTTTCTCGGCACCCATACCCCGAAGTTGGATGACAAGGGTCGGCTCACGTTGCCGGCGAAGTATCGAGACGAACTGGCGGGAGGGCTGATGATCACCAAAGGGCAAGACCACAGCCTGACCGTGTTTCCGCGCGACGAGTTCGCGGCGCTCGCGGAGCGGGCCGCTGCCGCGTCGCGCAGCAATCCGCAGGCGCGCGCATTCCTGCGCAGCCTCGCGTCCGGCACCGACGAACAGCGACCCGACGCGCAGGGCCGGATCACGCTCTCCGCGGCACACCGCAAGTACGCCGGGCTCACCAAGGACTGCGTCGTGATCGGGGCGATCAAGCACCTCGAGATCTGGGACGCGACGGCGTGGGAGACCTACCTCGCCGAACACGAAGAAGAGTTTTCGGAGGCGAGGGACGAGGCGCTGCAAGACATCCTGTAAACCGCTGCTTCGGTCGCGCGGCGAGTGCCGCGAGGCCTCTGCCCGAGGCCGACCCTGACGCACTTCCCCAGCGCCAGGTTCGGCAACGGAGCCCTGACGCACTTCCCCAGCGCCAGGTCCCCGAATCGGACAGAGACCTCGATGCATTCGCCGCCCGCGTATCGGCACGCCGACGACCGTCCACCGATCGAACCCCACGTCTCGATTCGTTTCCCGAATCGACCGAACAGGAAGCGCAGGAAACATGGTGGACGGCGAGGACGACGCGAAATCCGGTGCAGCCGGTGACGTCCCCGCCGAAGGTTTCGCGCATGTTCCCGTGCTGCTCGAACGCGCCGACGAGCTGCTCGGTCCGGCGATCGAGGCGATGGGCCCCGGTGGTGAGGGTGCCGTGTACGTCGACGCGACCCTCGGTCTCGGCGGGCACTCGGAGCACTTCCTGCGTACCTACCCGGGATTGCGTCTGATCGGTCTCGACCGCGATCCGGACGCCTTGGCCATCGCGAAGGCGCGCCTCGCGCCGTTCGCGGACCGGACCGATTTCGTCCATACCCGCTACGACGGGATCGCCGACGCGCTCGAAGAGTGCGGACTCGATCGGATCGGGTCGGTCCACGCGATCCTGTTCGATCTCGGGGTGTCCTCGATGCAGCTGGACGAGGCCGGCCGGGGCTTCGCGTACTCGCAGGACGCGCCGCTCGACATGCGGATGGACCCGACCGTCGGCATCACCGCCGCCGACGTGCTCAACACGTACAGCCACGGCGACCTCGCCCGCATCCTCAGCACCTACGGGGAGGAGCGGTTCGCGGGGAAGATCGCCTCCGAGATCGTGCGGACGCGCGAGAAGACGCCGTTCCGGACCAGCGGGCAGCTCGTCGAACTGCTCTATCGGACGATCCCGGCCGCGTCGCGCCGCACCGGCGGTCATCCCGCCAAACGCACGTTCCAGGCGCTGCGGGTGGAGGTCAACGCCGAACTCGACTCGCTCCGGGCCGCTGTGCCGGCGGCTCTCGACGCGCTCGCCGTCGGCGGGCGCGTGGTGTTCATGTCGTACCAGTCCCTCGAGGATCGGGTGGTCAAGGCGGAGCTCGCTCCGCGCTCGAAGTCCCGGAGCCCCGAGGGGCTGCCCGTGGAACTGCCCGGGATGGGACCGGAACTGAGAATCCTCACCCGGGGTGCGGAGAAGGCCTCCCCACAGGAGGTGGAGCGCAATCCACGCTCGGCGCCCGTACGCCTGCGTGCCGCAGAACGAATCGCCAGGAGGTAACCGATGACCGTTCAGGTGGCATCCCCGCTCCGTCGTTCGGCGCGATCCACGGCGGCGCAGCGCGCGTACCAGCGGCGGAACCAGCGCGCCGCCCACCTCGGTGTGACCGGCGAGTCGCGGGGCGCGACCACGGCGACGCAGCAGCCCACGGTGGCGACCCGGATCCCGTTCGTCGCAACGATCCTCGCGCTGCTCGGCGTCGGCATGGCCGTCACGCTGCTGCTGACGACCCGCGCGGCGGAAGACTCCTACCAGCTCAGCGCCGCCCGGGCGCACAACGAGACCCTGCGGCAGGAACGCGCGGTTCTGCAGCGCGACGTGGAAGCCGGGAACTCGGCGCCCGTGCTCGCGGTGAAGGCCGCCGAACTCGGCATGATTCCGACCGGGGAGGTCGCGCGCCTGGTCGTCGGTGAAGACGGCTCGGTCCGGGTCGTGGGGACGCCGACCGCGGCGAACGGCGCACCGGCGGCGCCGTTGAACGCCCCGACCGCGGCCGACCGCACCGGGCCCGCGCCGCTGGCCGGCAGTGCGGGAACCGAGAATCCGCGGCCGCTGTCGCTGGGTGGTGACCGATCGGAGAACCCGGCCCCGGTGCCGGCCCCGGCACGGGCGGAAGCCCCCGCGCCCGCGGTGGCACCCGCACCTGCACCGGCAGCCGCACCTGCGCCGACGGAGCCCGCCGCCACGCCGGAGACCGGTAATGCGGCCGTCGCGCCGCCGCAGGCGGAACAATTGATGCCCGTGAACCCGACGACGCAGTCCGAGGACGGGCGCCGGTGAGCCGAGGCGCTCAACCTCGCAGGCCCTCGAGCAGCCGCACACCCGCACCCCGCCGCCCGGCCCAGGCCGGACGTGCGGGGTCTCGCCGGACTGCGGCCGCGACGTACACGACCGAATTCGGATTCCGGAACAGGATCGGGCGCGCCGCCATGTTCGGCGCCCTCGGGCTCACCGCCGCGATGCTGCTGTGGGTTCAGGTCGTGCAGGCCCCGAGTCTCACCGCGGAAGCGGCGAACCAGCGCACGACGCGTCTGGTCGAACCCGCCACCCGGGGGACCATCGCCGATCGCAACGGGGCCCCGCTGGCCTACACGATGGAAGCGAAGGCACTCACCTTCCAGCCGCAGCGCGTGCGCGCCGAACTCGACGAAGCACACGCGAAGGACCCGTCGAAACCGGAAACCGGCGAATACCTGAAGGGCGTCGCGAAGACGGTGCACGAAGCCCTGGGCGACGCCGCACCCGAGAAGGACGTGCTGGCAAAGCTCGAGAGCGACGAAACATTCGTCTACCTCGCGCGCGGCGTCGATCCCGGGGTGGCCGCGGCGATCGTCGACGAGTACGACAAGGTCGGCCTCGAACGCCAGGACATCCGCCTGTATCCGGGTGGGTCCCTCGGCGCGAACATCGTCGGTGCGACCGGCTGGGACGGTCACGGCCTGCTCGGCCTCGAATCGTCGATGGATTCGGTCCTGGCCGGCACCGACGGTTCGTCGACCTACGACCGGGGATCCGACGGAGCCGTGATCCCCGGCAGCTGGCGCGACCGTCAGGCCGCCGTCGACGGGTCGGCGGTCGAACTGACCATCGACGCCGACATCCAGTACTACGTCCAGCAGCAGGTGCAGCGTGCGAAGGAACTGTCGGAGGCGAAGAACGCGTCCGCGGTCGTCCTGGACACGCAGACCGGCGAAGTGCTCGCGATGGCTAACGACGGCACGTTCAATCCGGCCGTCGGCATCGACAAGCAGCCCGACGCGCAGCTCGGCAACCTCGCGGTGAGCTCGCCGTTCGAACCCGGCTCGGTCAACAAGATCATCACCGCCGCGGCCGCCATCGAGGACGGGGCGACCACGCCCGACGAGGTGCTGCAGGTACCCGGCTCGATCACGATGGCCGGCGTCAGCGTCAAGGACGCGTGGGACCACGGGGTCGTGCCGTACACGACCACCGGTGTCTTCGGGAAGTCCTCGAACGTGGGCACGCTGATGCTCGCCCAGCGGGTGGGGGAGGACCGTTTCGCACAGATGCTCGAGCTGTTCGGGCTCGGTCACCGCACCGATGTCGGATTGCCGGGCGAGTCCGACGGCCTGGTCCCCAGCCGGGAACAGTGGTCCGGCGGTACCTTCGCGAACCTGCCGATCGGGCAGGGACTGTCGATGACGCTGCTGCAGATGGCCGGGATCTACCAGACCATCGCCAACGACGGCGAACGCATCGCACCGCGCATCGTCCGCGCGACGATCGCCCCCGACGGCACCCGAACCGAGACACCCCGACCCGAACCGGTCCGGGTCATCGGGGCGCAGACTGCCGCCACCGTCCGGGACATGTTCCGCTCCGTCGTGCAGGACGACACCGGCAACCAGCGCGGCACCGGCACACCCGCGGCGATCGAGGGCTACCAGATCAGCGGCAAGACCGGCACCGCCCAGCAGATCGACCAGAACTGCAAGTGCTATTCGAACTCCGAATACTGGATCACCTTCGCCGGAATCGCCCCGGCCGACGACCCGCGGTTCGTGATCGGGATCATGCTCGACGCGCCGAAGCGCAGCGCCGACGGCAGCGGTGGTCAGTCCGCGGCACCGTTGTTCCACAACATCGCCGCATGGATGTTGCAGCGTGAGAACGTGCCGCTGTCGCCCGACCCGGGCAGCAAGCTGATCCTGCAGGTCGACTGAGCGGTGACCCTGTTCGAACGGCGGTGCCGGTGTCGGTAACGTGTCACGGCGGGAAGCGTCCCGTCACCGCGGACGAACAGCGACCGGCAGGCCGCTGCGGCAGAGCGAGAGGAACCTGGTGCCTGTGCCCCCGAGTCCGGATCCGTCCCCTCCCACGGAGGGGCTGAGACCCGAACATCCACCGGCGACTCGGCTCCGGGAGCTGGCAGACGCGGTCGGCGCCCACCACACGATCGTGGTCCCGGACGATTACGGGGGCACCGCCGATCCGGCGGACACCGTCACCGGCATCGACCTGCGTGCCCAGGCCGTGCAACCCGGCGACCTGTTCGCGGCGCTTCCCGGAGCCCACGCGCACGGCGCCCAGTTCGCCGCGACCGCACTCGAACGCGGCGCGGTCGCGGTGCTCACCGATTCGGCGGGACGCGACCTCGTCGCCGCGACGGTCACCGCCCCCACGCCCGTCCTCGTGCACGACGACCCGCGGTCGGTGCTCGGTGCGGTCTCCGCCGCCGTCTACGGCCACCCCTCGCGCCGGATGCAGGTCATCGGCATCACCGGCACCTCCGGCAAGACCACCACCGCGTACCTCGTCGAAGCCGGGCTGGTCGCCGCCGGCCGCTCCACCGGGCTCGTCGGGACGGTCGAGACCCGCATCGCGGGCCGTCGCGTCCCCAGCGCGCTCACCACCCCCGAGGCACCGCAACTGCACGCGCTGTTCGCCGCGATGCTCGAACGCGGCATCGACACCGTCGTGATGGAGGTGTCGAGCCACGCCCTGGCTCTCGGCCGGGTCGGCGGCGTCGGATTCGCGATCGGCGCGTTCACCAACCTGTCGCAGGACCACCTGGACTTCCACAAGGACCTCGACGACTACTTCGCCGCGAAGGCCCTGCTGTTCGCCGCGGGGTCGCCGCACAGCGCGGCACGGGCCGTGGTGTGCGTCGACGACGAGTGGGGTGTCCGGATGGCCGAGATCGCTCGCGCCGCCCACCCCGGCCCCGCCGACCCGAGCGCTGTCGCCACCGTTGCCACGTCCCCGACCGCACCGGCCGCGGACTGGACCGCGACCGCTGCGACCGCCGAGACCGACGGCTCCCAGTGCTTCACCCTGACCGGACCCGACGGCACCGCGCACCGGGTACGGGTTCGGCTGCCCGGCCACTACAACATCGCCAACGCCGCCCTGGCCACCGCGGTGTGCGCCGCCGCCGGTGTCGACCCGGACACCGCCGCCGAGGGCATCGCGTCGGTGTCGGTCCCCGGCCGGGTCGAACTCGTCGACCGTGGCCAGGACTTCCTGGCCGTCGTCGACTACGCGCACAAACCGGCCGCGCTGGAAGCGGTGGTCGCCACCCTGCGGGGCCGCAGCAGCGGACGCATCGCGGTGGTCGTCGGTGCCGGGGGGGACCGCGACCGCGGCAAACGCGCCCTCATGGGCGCCGCCGCGGCCCGCGGCGCCGAACTCGTCGTCGTCACCGACGACAACCCGCGCACCGAGGATCCCGCGACCATCCGCGCGGCGTTGCTCGACGGAGCCCGTTCGGTGCCGGACGCCGAACGCGGCGAGATCCTCGAGATCGGCGACCGCGCCGCCGCGATCGAAACGGCGGTCCGCTGGGCCCGCCCCGGCGACATCGTGCTCGTCGCCGGCAAGGGACACGAGCGCGGCCAGGAGATCAACGGGGTCAAGTACCCCTTCGACGACCGGGAGGTGCTGGCGGACGCTCTCGAGCGTCTCCGGGCCCTGCGCCCGGCACACGCAGCCGACGAATCCGGCCGGAACGGCACGGGCGTCACCCGAGATGGAGGAACAGCATGATCCCGATGACCCTGGCCCGCATCGCGGAGGTCGTCGGTGGGACCCTGCACGACGTGGACGACCCGTCGACGGAGGTGACCGGCACCGTCGAGTTCGACTCGCGGCGGATCGGCCCGGGTGGGCTGTTCCTCGCGCTGCCCGGCGCCCGATCCGACGGACACGACCATGCTGCTGCGGCCGTCGCCGCAGGTGCGGTCGCCGTGCTGGCCGCCCGGCCGGTCGGCGTCCCGGCGATCGTGGTGCCCCCGGTTCCGCGGACCGAGACCAACTCGCTCGCCTTCGAACACGACACCGACGGCTCCGGCGCGGCGGTCCTCGCGGCCCTCGGCCGGCTCGCGCGGGCCGTCGTCGACGACCTGACCGCCACCGGCCTGACCGTCGTGGGCGTCACCGGGTCCGCCGGCAAGACGTCGACCAAGGATCTGCTGGCTGCGGTGCTGGCGCCACTCGGCGAGGTCGTCGCCCCACCCGGATCGTTCAACAACGAACTCGGCCATCCGTGGACGGCACTGCGCGCCACCCGCGACACCCGCTACCTGGTGCTCGAGATGTCGGCGCGCGGCCCCGGCCACATCGCGGCCCTGGCCGCGGTGGCACCCCCGCGCATCGGCGCCGTGCTCAACGTCGGCACCGCGCATCTCGGCGAGTTCGGATCGCAGGAGGTCATCGCGCAGACCAAGGGTGAGCTCGTCGAGTCGCTGCCGTCGGTCGCCGACGGCGGTGTCGCGATCCTCAACGCCGACGACCCCCTGGTCGTGAAGATGGCCTCCCGCACGAACGCCCGCGTCGTCTTCGTCGGCAGCAGTCCCACGGCCACGGTGCGCGCCGAGAACGTGCACCTCGACGACTCGGCGCGCGCGTCGTTCACGCTCGTCGTCACCGATCCCGACGCCGAGGGCGGCCGGCGCAGCGCCGACGTCACGCTGGCCGTGCACGGCGAGCACCACGTCGGCAACGCGCTGACCGCCGCCGCGACCGCCCTCGAATGCGGCGCGACCCTCGAACAGATCGCGGCCGCGCTCGGCGGTGCCGCGCCCGTGTCGGCGCACCGCATGGCGGTGCGGACCCGCGCCGACGGTGTCACCGTCATCGACGACGCCTACAACGCCAACCCCGATTCGATGCGGGCCGCGCTCAAGGCGCTGGTGACCATGGCACGCGCCGGGGACACGCCGCGGCGGACGTTCGCGGTGCTCGGCGAGATGGGGGAGCTGGGCGACGACTCGGTCGTGGAACACGACCGCATCGGCCGCCTCGCGGTGCGCCTCGACGTCACTCGGATCATCGCCGTCGGCGCGACGCGCCCGGTCCGCGGCCTCTTCCAGGGCGCGGTGATGGAAGGATCCTGGGGCGAGGAAGCCAGCCACGTTCCGGATGCGGACGCGGCGATCGCACTTCTCGAAGACGAACTCGAACCGGGCGACGTCGTCCTGGTGAAGGCGTCGCAGTCGGTCGGCCTGTGGTCGGTCGCGGACGCGGTTCTCGGTGCCGGAACCGGGAACACTGATTCTGGTGTGGAAACGGAGGCTGCACGGTGAGACAGATCCTTTTCGCTGCCGGCATCGCGCTGGCGGTGTCGATCCTGCTCACGCCGGTGCTGATCAAGGCGTTCACGCGGCAGGGCTTCGGCCAGGAGATCCGCGTCGAGGGGCCGCAGAGCCATCAGGCCAAGCGTGGCACCCCCACGATGGGTGGCGTCGCGATCCTCGCCGGCCTGTGGGCCGGGTACTGGGGATCGCATCTGATCGGTCTCGGATACGACGCGGAGGGCCCGACCGCGTCCGGTCTGCTGGTGCTGGGCCTGACCACCGCGCTCGGCGGCGTCGGATTCCTCGACGACTTCATCAAGATCCGCAAGCAGCGCAACCTCGGACTGAACAAGACCGCCAAGCTGGTCGGCCAGCTCATCGCCGCGGTCGCGTTCGGCATCCTCGCGCTGCAGTTCCGCAACGACAGCGGCCTGACCCCCGGCAGCACGCATCTGTCCTACGTCCGCGACATCGCCACGGTATCGATGGGCTCGGTCGTCTTCATCCTGTTCGTGTACCTGTTGGTCAGCGCCTGGTCGAACGCGGTGAACCTGACCGACGGCCTCGACGGTCTCGCGGCCGGCTCGATGAGCCTGGTGCTCGGCGCCTACGTCATCATCACGTTCTGGCAGTACCGCAACTCCTGTGTCGCCGAACCGGGCAAGGGCTGCTACGACGTGCGTGACCCCCTCGATCTGGCGCTGCTGTGCGCGGCCGGCGCCGCGGCCTGCATCGGGTTCCTGTGGTGGAACGCGGCCCCGGCCAAGATCTTCATGGGCGACACGGGTTCGCTCGCGCTCGGAGGCATGCTCGCCGGCCTGTCGGTCACCACCCGCACCGAGCTGCTCATGGTCGTCATCGGTGCGCTGTTCGTCGCCGAGGCCGCGTCGGTGGTCATCCAGGTGGCCGTGTTCCGGTCCAGCCGCAGGCGCGTGTTCCGGATGGCGCCGTTCCACCACCACTTCGAGCTCGGAGGCTGGGCCGAAACCACGGTCATCATCCGGTTCTGGTTGCTCGCGGCCATCGCCTCGGCCGTCGGCATGGCCCTGTTCTACAGCGAATATCTATCGGCGATCGGGGACTGACGCGGTGACGCACGAACTGGAATGGCTGCGCGGGACCCGGGTGCTCGTCGCGGGCGCCGGGATCTCCGGACGTGCCGTCGTCACCCCGCTCACCGACCTCGGGGCGCAGG
Organism: Rhodococcus sp. HM1; assembly: GCF_023218075.1. Classification (GTDB taxonomy): domain Bacteria; phylum Actinomycetota; class Actinomycetes; order Mycobacteriales; family Mycobacteriaceae; genus Rhodococcus. The sequence goes on from NZ_JALPTB010000008.1 coordinate 68,277, forward strand.
TGACGGTCACCGACCGCAACGCCGAGGCCCTCGAACGCTGCCGTGAACTCGGCGCCGACACCGTCGGTCTCGACGAGCTCGTCGCCGAGGCCGAGGCACATCCGGAGGCGCTGCGCCGGTTCGCGCTCGTGGTCACGAGCCCAGGGTTCGCGCCCGACGCGCCGCTGCTCTCGCACGCCGCCGGTGCCGCGGTCCCGATCTGGGGCGACGTCGAACTGTCCTGGCGGATCGACCGCGCCGAGATCTACGGTCCGCCCCGCCGCTGGCTCGTGGTGACCGGAACCAACGGCAAGACCACCACCACGATGATGCTGCACGCGATCCTCGAGGCCGCCGGTCTGGCGTCGGTGGCCTGCGGCAACATCGGCCTGCCGATCCTCGACGCGCTGCGGCGCACCGAGCCGCGCGCCGAGGTCCTCGCCGTCGAACTGTCGTCGTTCCAGTTGCACTGGGCGCCGTCGGTGCAGCCCGAGGCAGGGGTCATTCTCAACATCGCGGAGGACCATCTGGACTGGCACGGCGGCATCGAGGGATACATCGACGCGAAGGCCCGCGTGCTCACCGGCACCGTCGGGGTGCTCGGCCTCGACGATCCGATCGCCGGGGGCCTGCGCGACCGGTCCCAGGCCGTCGTCACCGTCGGATTCACCCTCGGCTACCCGCAGCGCGGGGAACTCGGCATCAGCGGCGATGTCCTGGTGGATCGCGCCTTCGCGGATTCGGCCGTGTTGGCGGCCGTCGCCGACGTCTCGCCCGCCGGGCCCGCCGGGCTGTCCGACGCGCTGGCCGCCGCGGCGCTCGCCCGGTCGATCGACGTACCGGAATCCGCGGTCCACGACGGCCTGCGCCGCCACCGGGTCGGGCCGCACCGCGCCGCGCCCGTCGGTACCGTCGACGGCGTCGAGTACGTCGACGATTCCAAGGCCACCAACCCGCACGCGGCGCGCACGTCGCTGCTGGCGCGCGAGAGTGTGGTCTGGGTGGCCGGTGGGCTGCTCAAGGGTGCCCAGGTCGACGACCTCGTCGCGGAGGTTGCGCCGAGGCTGCGCGCGGCGGTGTTGATCGGCCGTGACGCCGACCGGATCGCCGAAGCGCTGGCGCGACACGCCCCGCAGGTCCCCGTCGTCCACGTCGACACGCGCGACGATGGATCGGTGACCAGCCCCGAGTCTTCCGGCGCCGTGCGCCGGGTCCCGTTGCCGGGTGCCGACGGCCCCGCCGCGATGCAGGTCGTGGTGCGCGAGGCCGCGGCGCTGGCGTCGCCGGGTGACGCGGTGCTGCTGGCCCCGGCCGCGGCGTCGCTGGACATGTTCGCGGACTATGCCGAGCGCGGCCGCAGCTTCGCGGCGGCCGTCGAGTCGCTGCAGGGCGTCGAACAGCAGGGTTCCGAACAGCACGGGGGCGGGTCGGAGGGGTGACCACCACCGCGCCCGGCGGTTCGCCGGCATCCACCCAGACCGCCGCGACCGCGCGAGGCCGCGTCGGGCAGTGGATGGCCCGGCCGCTCGCGTCCTTCCACCTGGTCGTCACGATCGCGGTGCTGCTCACCGTGCTCGGCCTGGTGATGGTGCTGTCCTCGTCGAGTGTCGAGGCGGTCGCCAGCGACGGATCCGCCTACGGTCTGTTCACCTCCCAGGTGATCTTCGCGATCCTCGGTTTCGTGGTGTTCTACATCGCGCTGCAGGTGCCGGTGCGGATGCTGCGCAGGTTGTCGTTCCCGGCGCTGGCTGCGACCGTCGTGATGCTCGCGCTCGTGCTCATCCCCGGCATCGGCACCGAATCGCAGGGCACGCGAGGCTGGTTCGTCATCGCCGGCATCTCCATCCAGCCGTCCGAGCTGGCGAAGATCGCGTTCGCGGTGTGGGGCGCGCACCTGCTCGCGACGCGCCGCGGCGAACACAGCACGCTCAAGGACATGCTGGTCCCGCTGATCCCCGCGGCGCTGCTCGTGACCATTCTGATCGTGCTACAGCCCGACCTCGGCACCACCGTCTCCCTCGCGATCATCGTGCTGGCCCTGCTGTGGTTCGCCGGCCTGCCGCTGCGCGTGTTCCTCGGGATCGTCGGCACCGCAACCGCACTGGCGGTCGTCCTCGCCCTCACCGCCGGATACCGCTCGGCGCGTGTGCGAGCGTTCCTCAACCCCGGCGAGGACCCGCAGGGCATCGGCTACCAGGCGCGGCAGGCGAAGTTCTCCCTCGCGGACGGCGGTATCTGGGGCCGCGGCCTGGGACAGAGCCGCGCCAAGTGGAGCTATCTGCCCAACGCGCACAACGACTTCATCTTCGCGATCATCGGCGAGGAACTCGGCTTCCTCGGCGGGGTCGCGGTCATCGGCCTGTTCGGTCTGTTCGCGTACGTGGGCCTGCGCATCGCGATGCGCTCGGTCGATCCGTTCCTGCGGCTGCTCACCGCGACCGCCACTACCTGGATCATCGGGCAGGCGTTCATCAACATCGGTTACGTCGTCGGACTGTTGCCGGTGACGGGCCTGCAGCTCCCGCTGGTGTCCGCCGGCGGTACGTCGACCGCGACGACCCTGCTCATGTTCGGGTTGATCGCGAACGCCGCACGTCACGAACCGGAGGCGATCGCGGCGCTGCACGCCGGTCAGGACGGCCGTTTCGGCCGGTTGCTGCGCCTCCGCAAACCGGAGGCGTACCTGCCGATCCGGGCGGCGGCGACGCGGGCGCCCGGACCCCGGCGCGGCTCCGCTCCGGCTCGGGGCCGGGCCGAGCGCGACACGAAAGCGCGCGCTGCCGACCGGCGCACGGGCCGCACCCGTGCTGCGAACGACACCCAGCGGGGGACCGGCCGCACAGCCGAGGACCGGACGGCCAAGGGACGCACAGCTAACGACCGCACGGCGAACGGCGGTCGTCGATCGAACGCCGCTCGCAGGTCGAACGGCGACGGCAGAGACCGAAGAACCGGAGAGCGAGGAAATCGTAGGTGAGTGGGGAGCAGTCCGCCCTGTCCGTGGTGGTGGCCGGCGGGGGCACCGCCGGGCACATCGAACCCGCCCTGGCGGTGGCCGACGCGATCCGGGCGCTGGTACCCGATGCGACCGTGACGGCGTTGGGCACCGAACGCGGCCTCGAGACGAAACTGGTCCCGCAGCGTGGCTACCCCCTCGAACTGATCCCGCCGGTCCCGTTGCCCCGCAAGCCCACGATGGACCTGCTGAAACTGCCCGCCCGGGTGATCGCGTCGGTACGGCGCACCCGCGAGGTCCTCGACCGGGTCGACGCCGATGTCATCGTCGGCTTCGGCGGGTACGTGGCTCTGCCGGCCTATCTCGCTGCCGGTTGCGGCCGTCGCCGCATCCCGGTCGTCGTGCACGAGGCGAATGCCCGCGCCGGCATCGCCAACAAGATCGGTGCGCTGCGGGCGTCCCGGGTGCTCGCGGCCGTCCCGGGCTCGGGCATCGTCCGCCGCGGTGACGCCGAGATCGTCGGGATCCCGGTCCGCGCGTCGATCACCGGCCTGGATCGGGCGGCGTTGCGCGCCGAGGCCCGCCGGCACTTCGGGCTTCCCGCCGAGGGACCGGTGCTGCTGGTGTTCGGCGGTTCGCAGGGCGCACAGTCGCTCAACGCCGCAGTCTCCGGGGCCGCCGCCGAGCTCGCCGCAGCCGGGATCTCGGTGCTGCACGCGCACGGTCCCAAGAACACCCTCGACGTGCCCGAACACCCCGATCACGACCGATTCCCCTACGTGGCGGTGCCGTACCTCGAACGCATGGATCTGGCGTACTCCGCGGCGGACGCGGTGATCTGCCGATCCGGTGCCATGACCGTCGCCGAGGTGTCGGCGGTGGGGCTGCCGGCGGTGTACGTGCCGCTTCCGCACGGCAACGGCGAGCAGGAACTCAACGCCCGTCCGGTCGCCGCGGCCGGGGGTGGGATGATCGTCTCGGACGCCGACCTGACGCCGGCGTTCGTGGTGGACTCGGTGATCCCGCTTCTCGCCGACGTGCAGCGGCTCACCGAGATGGGGCGCCGCGCCGCCGGAGCGGGACACCGCAGCGCGGCAGACGAAGTCGCCCGGATCGTGCTCGACGTGGCCGGTGCGGGCACGAACAGGAGTGATCGATGAGCGAGCAGCTACCCGCCGAACTGGAGCGGGTGCACATGGTGGGGATCGGCGGAGCCGGAATGTCCGGCATCGCGCGGATCCTGCTGGCTCGCGGCGGCCAGGTGTCGGGATCGGACGCGAAGGAGAGCCGCGGAGTGCTGGCCCTCCGCGCGCGGGGGGCTACCGTCCGCATCGGGCACGACGCGAGCGCCCTGGACCTGCTCGAGGGTGGACCGACCGCGGTGGTGACCACGCACGCCGCGATCCCGAAGGACAATCCGGAACTGGTCGCGGCGCACGAGCGGGGCATCCCCGTGCTGCTGCGCCCGGCGGTGCTCGCCTCGCTGATGCGCGGACACCACACGTTCCTGGTCTCCGGCACCCACGGCAAGACGTCGACGACGTCGATGCTGGTGGTCACGTTGCAGCACTGCGGGTTCGATCCGTCGTTCGCGGTCGGCGGCGAGTTGAACGAGTCCGGCACCAACGCCCATCAGGGCAGCGGCGACGTGTTCGTCGCCGAGGCCGACGAGAGCGACGGATCGCTGCTGCAGTACGAGCCGAACGTGGTGATCGTGACGAACGTCGAGGCGGATCACCTCGACTTCTTCGGCACCCCCGAGGCGTACACGCAGGTGTTCGACGACTTCGTCGGCCGGATCGCGCCCGGTGGGCTGCTCGTGGTGTGCCTGGACGATCCGGGTTCGGCGGCACTGGCCCGCCGCGTCGTCGAGCGTGACATCCCGGGACTGCGCGTCGCCGGGTACGGCTCGGCCGACACGATCGGCACCGGCGACCACGCCGACGGTGTCCCGGTCGCGGTCCGGCTGGTCGCATGGGAGGCCAAGGACGTCGGCGGTGTCGCCGAATTCCACCTCGCCGGCGAGGACGCCCCGCGCACGGTTCGGCTGTCGGTACCCGGCCGCCACATGGCCCTCAACGCGCTCGCGGCCCTGGTCGCGGCGCTCGAGGCCGGCGCCCCGGTCGACGAGGCCATCGAGGGCCTGGCCGGATTCGGTGGCGTGCACCGGCGTTTCCAGTACAGCGGCCGTGAGCACGGTGTGCGGGTGTTCGACGACTACGCCCACCATCCGACGGAGGTGCGGGCCGTGCTCGCCGCCGCCGCGGAACTCGTGGCAGGCGAACCGCTGCGGTACGCCGAATCCGGCACCGAACGCCCCCGCGTGATCGTCGTGTTCCAACCGCACCTGTACTCGCGGACCGAGACGTTCGCCGAGCAGTTCGGTTCGGCGCTCGACCTCGCGGACGAGGTGGTCGTCCTCGACGTCTACGGTGCGCGCGAAGAACCGATCCCCGGCGTGAGCGGCGCCCTGGTCGCGCAGGCGGTGTCCAAGCCGGTGCACTACCAGCCGGATCTGTCCCTGGTGCCGCGTCAGGTGGCACAGCTGAGCCGCCCCGGCGACATCGTCATCACGATGGGTGCCGGTGACGTGACGATGCTCGGACGGCAGATCCTCGACGCGCTGCGCAGCAAGCCCGGCCGGTTCCGGTCGGGTCCGGTCGACGGATCGGGGTCGGGCCGCCCGTGACCGAGACACCGACCCGGTCCGCCCGGCGACGCACGACACGCGCGGCCGCGCGGCGGCCTTCCGGCCGGTCGGTCCGGCTGCGCACGGTGCTCATCGGTGTCGGCGTGGTGATCGGCGTGCTGGCGATCATCGCGGTCGCGTGGCTGTCGCCCCTGCTGTCGGTGCGCACGGTCGAGGTCGTCGGTGCCGAGACGATTCCGCGGGAGGACGTGCTCGCGCAGCTCGCCGTCGCGGAGGGAACCCCGCTGCTGCGGGTCGACACCGCCGCCGCGGCGCAACGCGTGGCGGAGTTGCCGCGTGCCGCGGAGGTGCGGGTGCAGCGCGTCTATCCGTCGACCGTGCGGGTCACCGTGACCGAACGGGTCGCCGAGGTGTACTTCGAGGCGCCCGACGGGACGCATTCGGTCGACGCCGAGGGTGTCGACTTCGCGGTGGAGCCGCCGCCGATGCAGACACCGCGACTGGTCACCGCGACCCCCGGTACCGGCGATCCGGCGACCGTGGCGGCGCTCGAGGTCCTCGGCGTGTTGCCTCCCGAGCTGCGGTTCCAGGTGACGGAGGTGGCCGCGGCGTCCCCGACGGACATCTCGCTGACCCTGCTGGACGGCCGGGTCGTGGTGTGGGGTGGAACCGACCGGTCGGACCGGAAGGCGGCGGTCGTGACCCACCTGCTCACCCAGCCGGGACAGACCTACGACGTGGCCGCTCCGGACCTGCCGACGGTGCGGTGACGTGATGCGCGGAAATTCGTGGCGAGTCGTCGGCGCGTCTGCTGGCATATGGCGGTCGCAGTGCCATAGCGTTTCGCCTCAGTCCGGTTACTTGACATAACCTTCAACCTGTGGTTGAGGGTTTGCCCGGTAGCTCAACATGTACGAGACATCGATCGATCGAAGCGTGACCCGAAACCAGGAAGGCGAGAGCCCATGACGCCCCCGCACAACTACCTCGCCGTAATCAAGGTCGTCGGTATCGGCGGTGGCGGCGTGAATGCGGTCAACCGCATGATCGAGCAGGGACTCAAGGGAGTCGAGTTCATCGCCGTCAATACCGACGCGCAGGCTCTCCTGATGTCCGATGCCGACGTCAAGCTCGACGTGGGACGCGAACTGACCCGCGGTCTGGGCGCCGGCGCCGATCCCGAGGTCGGCCGCAAGGCCGCCGAGGACCACAAGGACGAGATCGAGGAGGTGCTCAAGGGCGCCGACATGGTCTTCGTCACCGCCGGTGAGGGCGGTGGCACCGGTACCGGTGGTGCACCCGTCGTCGCCAGCATCGCGCGCAAGCTCGGTGCGCTGACCGTCGGTGTCGTGACCCGGCCGTTCTCGTTCGAGGGCAAGCGCCGCGGCAGCCAGGCCGACACCGGCATCCAGACGCTGCGCGAATCGTGCGACACGCTCATCGTGATCCCCAACGACCGGCTGCTCCAGCTCGGCGACGCCGCCGTCAGCCTCATGGATGCGTTCCGTTCCGCGGACGAGGTGCTGCTCAACGGTGTTCAGGGCATCACCGACCTCATCACCACCCCGGGTCTGATCAACGTCGACTTCGCGGACGTGAAGGGCGTCATGTCGGGCGCCGGCAGCGCCCTCATGGGCATCGGTTCGGCGCGAGGGGAGGGCCGGGCCATCAAGGCTGCCGAGGCCGCCATCAACTCGCCTCTGCTCGAAGCGTCCATGGAAGGCGCCCGCGGCGTGCTGCTGTCCATCGCCGGTGGCTCCGACCTCGGTCTGTTCGAGATCAACGAGGCGGCCTCGCTCGTGCAGGAAGCCGCGCACATCGACGCCAACATCATCTTCGGCACGGTGATCGACGACTCACTCGGCGACGAGGTCCGGGTCACCGTCATCGCGGCCGGATTCGACGGTGGGACCCCGGCCCGACGCCCGGTCGAGGCACCCGCCCAGCCGGCCGCCCGTACCGGCACGATCAGCCCGGCTCGCGCGGGGGAACTCGGCCGCAGCGAGCGGGCCGAGGAAGCCGTCCGTGAGCCGGCGCCCACCGCCGGCGCCGGAGCCGTCGGCGCGCCCGGCAGCGTCCAGCCGCGTCCCGTGCCCGTCGACGACGAGGACGGCGACGACGACGTCGACGTGCCGATCTTCATGCGACGGTGACGGTGTCGCAGAGGACGCTCCGCGCACGCAGGGTCGTCACCACGCGTGCCGGCGGCGTGTCCGCACCCCCGTACGACTCGTTCAACCTGGGCGACCACGTCGGTGACGACCCGGCCGCCGTCGACGCGAACCGCCGCCGCCTCGCGTCGGTGATCGGGCTGCCGTTCGAGCGGTTCGTGTGGATGGAACAGATCCACAGCCGCAACGTCACCGTGGTGGACGGTCCGGTCGACGGCCCGGTGCCCGCCACCGACGCGCTGGTCACCCGCGAGGTCGGTCTCGCCCTCGTCACCCTCAGCGCCGACTGCGTGTCGGTGCTGCTGTCCGACGAGGAGGCCGGCGTCGTCGCCGCCGCCCACGCCGGCCGGATCGGGGCCCGCATCGGGATCGTGCCCAAGGTCGTCGAAGCGATGGTCGATCTCGGGGCGCGCCCCGAGCAGATCGGCGCGTTCCTCGGACCGGCCGCGAGCGGCCGTCACTACGAGGTTCCCGCGGCGATGCGCGACGACGTCGAAGCGCACCTGCCCGGCAGTGCCACCCGCACCGTGAAGGGCACCCCCGGCCTGGACCTGCGCGCCGGCCTGCGTCGCCAGCTGCTGTCGCTCGGCGTCGCCGCGGTCGCCGAGGACCCGCGGTGCACCATCGAGGACACGATGCTCTTCAGTCACCGGCGCTCCGCCCCCACGGGCCGGCTCGCGTCGGTGATCTGGCTCGAGGAACAGCCGTCGGAGCACCCCGAATGAGCGAAGACGGAGCCACGGACGCTCGGCGCGCCGAGCTCGCCGAGGCCCTCGCCGCGGTGTGTGCCCGACTGGACGAGGCGGCCCGGGCCGCCGGCCGCGCGCCCGGCGACGTGGCCCTGCTGGTGGTGACCAAGTACTTCCCGGCCTCCGACGCGATCCTGCTGCACGAACTCGGATGCCGATCCTTCGGCGAATCCCGGGAACAGGAGGCCACGCCGAAGATCGCCCGGTTCCGTGAATCGGTCACCGACCCCGGCGTCGCCTGGCACATGATCGGCCGCCTGCAACGCAACAAGGCGCGCGCGGTGGCCCGGTGGGCGCACACGATCCATTCGGTCGACAGCATCCGGCTCGCCGACGCCGTCGCGGCCGGAGCGCGCGCCGCGCAGGAGTCCGGTGATCGCACCACACCGATCCGGGTATTGCTGCAGGTCAGCCTGGACGGCGACCCGCAGCGCGGCGGGGTGGTCGCGGCCGATCTGGAAGCCTTGGCGGCCGCGGTGGCCGGCGCGGACGGGCTGGAACTGGCGGGGTTGATGGGGGTGCCGCCGCTCGGCTGGGACCCCGACGCGGCGTTCGAGCAACTCGCGCGCCTGCACGAGCAGGTCCTCCGGAACCACCCGGAGGCGACCGAACTGTCGGCCGGAATGTCCGGTGATCTCGAGCAAGCGGTTCGGTGGGGTTCGACATGCGTGCGTGTCGGAACCGCGGTGTTGGGCCGACGACCGTTAGCCTGATCTTCAACCGCCGCGCGAGGGAAGGGCGATCGATGAGCACACTCCACAAGTTCAAGGCCTACTTCGGGATGGTGCCGCTCGAGGACTACGAGGACGACTACCTCGATGATCCGGCGAGCGTCCGCCGTGAACGCGACCGCGAACGTGAGTACAACGATCCGTCGTATTCCGGTGGATACGGTCCCTCGCACCGGGACGAGTACCCACAGTCGCGTCGGGACGAGCCCGTCCACGACTTCCCTCAGGACGATTTCGATCGGTACGAGGCGCCGGCCCGCCCGGCACGGGTCGAGCCGATCTCCGCGCGCGTACCGCGCGCTGCTGCTGCTCCGAATCGCGCTCCCGGCCGATCCTCGCTGGCGGGGGAGTCGCGACTCGAACGCACCGAGGCGCGCCGCGGTGCCCTGTTCGACGAGGGAGGCCCGTTGTCGAAGATCACCACTCTGCGCCCGCGCGACTACAGCGAGGCCCGCACCATCGGGGAGCGGTTCCGAGACGGCACCCCGGTCATCATGGATCTCGTCGAGATGAGCAACGCCGACGCGAAGCGACTCGTCGACTTCGCGGCCGGGCTGGCGTTCGCGCTGCGCGGCTCGTTCGACAAGGTCGCCACGAAGGTGTTCCTGCTGTCGCCGGCCGACATCGACGTTTCCGCCGAGGAGCGCCGGCGCATCGCCGAGACGGGCTTCTACAGCCAGCAGTGACCGTCGGCGAGGCGGACCCCGGTCTGCGAAACGCCCGGCGCACGGTGCAGATCACCGTGCCCCGGGCGTTTCGGTTTTGATGGATCCGTCTTCGTCGGGCAGAGTGGGCGGGTGGCCGTATTCGAGGTGCTCTGGTTCCTGCTCTTCATTTTCTGGCTCCTGTTGATCGGGCGAATCATCGTCGAGTTCATCCGAACCTTCGCCCGGGACTGGAAACCGACCGGTTTCGTCGTCGTCGTACTCGAAGCGATCTTCACGGTCACGGATCCGCCCGTGAAGCTGCTCCGGCGACTGATTCCCCCGCTTTCCCTGGGGGGCGTGCGGCTCGATCTGTCGATCATGGTCCTGCTGTTCATCGTCTATTTCCTGATGGCGTTCATCCCGCGCGGAGGCATGGCCTGATGGCCGACACCCGCGTTGCACAGGCTGCGCCGACGCTGCTCTGTGCCAGAATGGAATGCCATATACAGTGGGGTCGATACGCGTGACGCATTGCAGGTATCGACAACACTGTGCTTTCGGCAGGGTCGTCGAAACCGACGGAACTGCGGATATACACACGACTGCGCATATCGACCTGATTGTCGATTTCGACACGAATGTGGATATCGCTGAACGCTGATTGACCGCTTACACGACGCGTGAAGGGACCCTTCCATGCCGCTGACACCAGCTGATGTGCACAATGTCGCGTTCAGCAAGCCTCCGATCGGGAAGCGTGGCTACAACGAGGACGAGGTCGATGCTTTCCTCGACCTCGTCGAGCAGGAGCTGACGACCCTCATCGAGGAGAACGCCGACCTGCGCCAGCGGGTGGCTGAGCTCGACCAGGAACTTGCCGAGGCGAAGAAGAGCGCGCGCTCGGGTGGGCAGGTGCCGTCCGCAGCCGCGAAACCGGAACCCGCGCGAGTCGTGGAGACTCCGAAGCCGGAACCGGCCCCGGTTCCGGCGCCCGCTCCCGCACCGGCTCCCGTGGCTGCCGCCCCGGCCGGCGACTCCAGCATGCAGGCCGCCAAGGTGATCGGTCTCGCGCAGGAGATGGCGGACCGGCTCACCAGCGACGCCAAGGCCGAGGCCGAGGAACTCGTGCGCAACGCCCGAACCAACTCCGAGCAGCTGGTGTCGGATGCGCGGACCCGCAGCGAGGCGATGATCGCCGACGCGCGCCAGAAGTCCGAGGCGATGCTCGCCGACGCCCGCACCCGCTCCGAGACCCAGCTGCGTCAGGCGAAGGAGAAGGCCGACGCGTTGCAGGCGGACGCGGAGAAGAAGCACACCGAGATCATGGCGACCATCAACCAGCAGCGTTCGGTGCTCGAGGGTCGTATCGAGCGGCTCAAGACGTTCGAGCGCGAGTACCGCGTGCGCCTGAAGTCGTACCTGGAGTCGCAGCTCGAGGAGCTCGAGCAGCGTGGCTCGGCGGTGCCGGTCGACGGTGACGAGGACACGTTCAACGGGTCGAACTCGTCGTCGTTCGGTTCCACCTCGTTCGCCAAGGGCGGCAACTGATCGAGCACCGGGCCTGGTGCCGGACGTCGGATGAGGATTCGACGTGCTCGTGGTGACTCTCGTTCTCGCGGCCATCGGATTCGGCCTGCTGGTCATCGCGCTGATGACGGGGTCGGTCGCCTGGGCCTGGGCCTGCATCGTGGTGTGTGTGGTGGGAGCGGTCCTGCTCCTGGTCAGTCTGCTGACCAGTTCGCGTACCGCTCCCGCCGCGCCCACCGATCGACGGTCGCGGCGGCGCGACAGCGACCGTGATCGAACCGACTGACCGCACGTCCTACAATGGATGAATCCCGGTTCCACCGGGGTGGATGAATCCCGGTTCCACCGGGATGGACGAAACCCCGGCACGTCCGGGGCGGCGACGATCCGGCCATCACCGGGGAGCCTTCGGAAGAACGGTTGGCCCGCCACCGGCGGGGCAACTCAGTAGAACCGAACGGGTGGGCCCGTCACAGCCTGCACGAGTGGCCCGTCCGGTCCCGACCGGGCGGCGCAAGCGGGGTGGTACCGCGGTCGCAGCGCACAGTGCGCGGTGATCGTCCCCGTGCCGAGCACGTCCAGGCACGGAGGAGCCCCCGCAGTGACCGAGAATCCCGCAGCGACCGGCAACGCTGCACCCAGCGCAGACGCACCGACCCCGGCAGGCGGATACCCGCGCGTCGACTACGGCGTCGCGAAGGATTCGGGCGTCGATTTCCCCGATCTCGAGCAGCGCGTTCTCGCCCGCTGGGCGGAGGACGACACGTTCCGGGCATCGCTCGCGCAGCGCGAGGGTGCCGAGGAGTTCGTCTTCTACGACGGCCCGCCGTTCGCGAACGGCCTGCCGCACTACGGGCACCTGCTCACCGGCTACGTCAAGGATCTGGTGCCGCGCTTCCAGACGATGCGCGGCAAGAAGGTGGACCGCCGCTTCGGCTGGGACTGCCACGGCCTGCCCGCCGAGCTCGAGGCCGAGAAGCAGCTCGGAATCAAGGACAAGTCCGAGATCGACACGATGGGCCTGGCCGAGTTCAACGCGTACTGCAAGCAGTCGGTGCTGCGGTACACGGGGGAGTGGCGCGACTACGTCACCCGGCAGGCCCGCTGGGTCGACTTCGACAACGACTACAAGACCCTGGACCTGGACTTCATGGAGTCCGTCATGTGGGCCTTCAAGTCCCTGTACGACAAGGGCCTGATCTACCAGGGCTTCCGGGTGCTGCCGTACTCGTGGTACGAGCAGACGCCGCTGTCCAACCAGGAGACCCGGCTCGACGACGCCTACAAGATGCGTCAGGACCCGGCCGTCACCGTCGACATGGTGCTGCGCGCCCCCGGCACCGAACTCGACGGCGCCAACGCCCTGATCTGGACCACCACCCCGTGGACGCTGCCGTCGAACCTCGCGATCGCGGTGCACCCGGAGATCACCTACGTCGCGGTGCGGGTGGCCGGCGAGACCGAATCGAAGACCTACCTGCTGGCCAAGGACCGCGTGGGCCACTACGCCCGCGAACTGGGCGACGAACCGGAAGTGCTCGCCGAGTACACCGGCGCCGACCTGGTCGGCCTCGCCTACGAGCCGCCGTTCGACTTCTTCACCGGCCGTGACAACGCGCACCAGGTGATCGCCGCCGACTACGTCACCACCGAGTCCGGCACCGGCATCGTGCACATGGCTCCCGCCTTCGGTGAGGAGGACATGGAGTACTGCCAGCGCAACGGCATCGAGCTGGTGCAGCCGCTGGATCCGGGCGGCAGGTTCACCTCGATGGTGCCGCCGTACGAGGGCCTGCAGGTCTTCGACGCGAACCCGGTGATCATCAAGGACCTCAAGGCCGCCGGCAAGCTGCTGCGGCACGAGACCATCGAGCACTCCTACCCGCACTCGTGGCGTTCCGGCCAGCCGCTGATCTACATGGCGGTGCCGTCGTGGTTCGTCGCCGTCACCCGGTTCCGCGACCGCATGGTCGAGCTGAACCAGGAGATCACGTGGGTGCCCGAGCACATCCGTGACGGCCAGTTCGGCAAGTGGCTCGAAGGTGCCCGCGACTGGAACATCAGCCGCAACCGCTACTGGGGCAGCCCCATCCCGGTGTGGGTGTCGGACGATCCCGCCTACCCGCGCGTCGACGTGTACGGCTCGCTCGACGAGCTCGAGGCGGACTTCGGGGTGCGCCCGGACGATCTGCACCGGCCGATGATCGACCAGCTCACGCGACCCAACCCGGACGACCCGACGGGCCGTTCGACGATGCGCCGCGTGCCCGAGGTGCTCGACTGCTGGTTCGAATCCGGGTCCATGCCGTTCGCGCAGGTGCACTACCCGTTCGAGAACCAGGACTGGTTCGAGACGCACTACCCGGGCGATTTCATCGTCGAGTACAACGGGCAGACCCGCGGCTGGTTCTACACGCTGCACGTGCTCGCGACCGCGCTGTTCGACCGGCCCGCCTTCAAGTGCGTCGCCGCGCACGGCATCGTCCTCGGTGACGACGGCCTGAAGATGAGCAAGTCCAAGGGCAACTACCCGGACGTCAACGAGGTGTTCGCGCGCGACGGCTCCGACGCGATGCGCTGGTTCCTCATGTCCTCCCCGATCCTGCGCGGCGGCAACCTCGTCGTCACCGAGCAGGGCATCCGGGAGGGCGTGCGGCAGGCGCTGCTCCCGCTGTGGAACGCGTGGAGCTTCCTGCAGCTGTACGCGTCGAAGCCGGGCACGTGGCGCACCGATTCGCCGCACGTGCTCGACCGGTACATCCTCGCCAAGCTGGCCGAGACCCGCGACGTGATCACCGAGGCACTCGAGGTGGTCGACATCGCCGGTGCGTGCGACGAACTGCGCACGTTCTGCGACGCCCTGACCAACTGGTACGTGCGACGTTCCCGGAACCGGTTCTGGGACGAGGACACCGACGCGATCGACACCCTGCACACCGTCCTCGAGGTCGTCTCCCGCCTCGCGGCGCCGCTGCTGCCGATGGCGTCGGAGGTGATCTGGCGTGGCCTGACCGGTGGCCGCTCGGTCCATCTCGCGGACTGGCCCGAGGCCGGCGACATCCCTGCCGACCCCGAACTCGTCGCCGCGATGGACGAGGTGCGGGCGGTGTGCTCGACCGTCCTGTCGCTGCGCAAGGCCCAGCACCTGCGGGTGCGGCTGCCGCTGCCGAAGGTCACCGTCGCCACCCCGGGTTCGGCGAGCCTCCAACCGTTCGTCGAGCTGATCGGCGACGAGGTCAACGTCAAGCACGTCGAGCTCACCGACGATGTCGAGGCGCACGGCCGCTTCGAGGTCGTCGTCAACGCGCGGGCGGCCGGTCCGCGTCTCGGCAAGGACGTGCAGAGGGTCATCAAGGCCGTGAAGTCCGGCGACTGGACCGAGACCGCCGACGGCACCGTGACCGCCGCCGGGATCGCGCTGCTGCCCGAGGAGTACACGAGCCGGCTCGTCGCCGCCGAACCCGAGTCCACCTCCGCGCTGCCCGGCGGCAGCGGTCTGGTCGTGCTCGATTCGACGGTCACCGAGGAACTCGAAGCCGAGGGCTGGGCGAAGGACCGCATCCGCGAACTGCAGGACGCGCGCCGCAACCTCGGACTCGAGGTGTCCGACCGCATCACGGTGACGTTCGAGGTGCCGGCCGACCGCGCCGAGTGGGCGGCCCGGCACAAGGACCTCATCGCAGGCGAGGTCCTCGCGACGACCTTCGAACTGGGGACCGCCGGCGACGCTGCCGTCGACCTCGGTGAGGGCGTGCGCGCGGCCATCTCCAAGGCATGACCCCCGCCTCGTGCGCGGTTTCGGTAGCACCAGCTACCGGAACCGCGCACGAGGACGGTCGGTGCCGCGAACTACCCTGAACCGGTGCCCGTCACCGTGAACCGGCGCTGGGTTCTCCACCTGGACCTCGACGCGTTCTTCGCGTCCGCCGAACAGCTGACCCGGCCGACCCTTCGTGGTCGGCCGGTACTCGTCGGTGGGCTCGGCGCGCGCGGCGTCGTCGCCGGCGCCAGCTACGAGGCCCGCGTGTTCGGGGCGCGGTCGGCGATGCCCATGAGCCGTGCCCGCCGGCTCGTCGGGCCGTCCGCGGTGGTCCTGCCCCCGCGCGGCATCGTGTACCGGAACCTCAGCGACGCGGTCTTCGAGACGCTGCGCTCCCACGTGCCGGTCCTCGAGACGCTGTCGATGGACGAGGCGTTCGCCGAGCCACCCGAACTCGCCGGCGCGAGCGTCGCCGAGGTCGAACGGTTCTGCGCGCACCTGCGCAGGACGGTGCTCGAGCGGACCGGTCTGGTGGCCTCCATCGGGGCCGGCTCGGGCAAACAGATCGCCAAGATCGGCTCCGGCCTCGCGAAACCCGACGGCATGCTCGTCGTGCGACCCGACGAGGAACGTGCCCTCCTGCACGGCCTGCCGGTCCGCAAGCTGTGGGGGATCGGGCCGGTCGCCGAGGACAGGCTGCGGCGGCTCGGCATCGACACCATCGGCGACTTCGCGGCCCTGCCGGTCGCCGAGGCCGCGTCCATCCTCGGCACCACCGTCGGACCCGGGCTGCACCGGCTGGCCAACGGCATCGACGACCGCCCGGTCGCCGAACGCGCCGAAGCGAAACAGGTCAGTGCCGAAACAACTTTCGCGACCGACATCGTGACCATGAGCGACCTGCGGCAGGCTGTCGCCGGGAGCGCGTCCGCCGCACACAACCGGCTACGGAAGGACGGACGTGCCGCGCGCACGGTGGTGCTCAAACTGCGCAAGGCCGATATGAGTATTCTCACGCGATCCTCGACGCTGCCGTACGCCACCGAGGACCTGCCGACGCTGACCGGCGCGGCGCAACGACTCGCCCTCGACCCTCTCGAGATCGGGCCCATCCGGCTGGTCGGCGTCGGTTTCGCGGGACTGTCGGCAGTCCGGCAGGACTCGCTGTTCCCGGAACTGGACCGATCGGCCGAGGACGACGAGGCCGACTCCGGGCCGCGACCGGTACTTCACCAGCGCGCCGAGGAACCGCGGTCACGATGGCGTCCGGGCACAGATGTGAGCCACCCCGAGTTCGGGCACGGCTGGGTTCAGGGCGCCGGACACGGACGGGTGACGGTGCGATTCGAGACCCGCACCACCGGCCCCGGACCGGCCCGGACGCTCCCCGAGGACGATCCGGCGCTCGTCGTCGCCGACCCCCTCGCCAGCCTCGCCTGAAGAAGTCCCGGCTCTCATGGAGTTCTTATCGCCGCCGGGTACGCTGGCCCCCGATCCGCTGTCCCGGTGGAGCATCCGCTGCTGGATGACCCGAGCACGATCCCGTGCACGATCGAGAACGAGAAGGACGAGAAGTTGAAGCTTCGCAAGATCACCGTCGCCACGGTGGCACTGGCCGCCGCCCTCACGATGTCCGCCTGCAGCTCGGACGAAGGTGACAGCACGACCACGACCGCGAAGACCACCACGGCTGCCACCACCACCACGGCCGAGGCCGCCGCGTACCCGCCGGTGCCGACCGTGGAGGACCTCAACGCCATGCTGGCGCAGGCGTTCGACGAGACCGTCCCGGCCGACCAGAAGGTCGACCTGGTCGAGGGCGCCGCTGCCGACCCGAGCCTGATCGATCAGGTGGCCGCCGCCGCCAAGCAGGCCGGTGCCCAGGTCACCGTCCTCGACGTCAACGACAACGAGAACGGCACCGCCACCGCCGGTATCGAGACCAAGATCGGCGACCAGGTCGCCACCGGCACCGTCGACTTCGTCGCCGAGGACGGCGTGTGGAAGCTGTCGAAGAACAGCGCGTGCGGCATCGTCGCCATGGCGTCGCTGCAGTCGCCTGCCTGCGCCTGATCTTCCGGGTACCTGCTCTTTTCGAACGCAGCGAGGGCCGGAGCGGACAACCGCTCCGGCCCTCGCCGTGTTCACACCGGGGCACCCGATCAGGGTTGACCTGCCTGCCAGTGCACCCGGTCCTGCAGGGACTGTGCGAGCTTGGTGGTGCCTTCGGGATCGCTGTAGGCCTGGTCGCCGGCCAGTGTCAGTTCGCCGTCCACCGGAAGCGGTTGTGCCGGGTCGATCGTGAGGATTCCGTCCCCGGCCATCGTGAACGAATCGATGTTCAGATGTCCGGCCTCGTTGGGCAGCTCCCACGCCGAGTCCCGGGGCGTCTGCGCGATGTTCACCCGCACGGTGAACCGATCGCCGTCCCGTGCCACCAGCGTCGCCGTGCTCACCTGGTCGAGCGTGATACCGCTCATCACCTGCTGGTGGATCTCCCACACCGCACCGACACCGATCGGGACGTCGGGGAACGAGACCATCCGGTACACGGCCTGATAGAACGCCTGCTCGATCGCGGCGCGCGCGGCGTCGGGCGCGTTCGGGGCCGGACGCAGCCGCAGCGCGCTGACGGCGCCGGTCGGCCCGAGCGTGAGACCCGCCCCGGACCCGGACGCCGCCGCGAACGCCGACATCAGGGCCCCGTCGGGGGAGGTCGCGTCGCCCAGCGTCAGATCCACGACGGTGCTGGGATCTCCGTTCGACACCGCCCGCGTGACCGTCGCCGTCAGCGGCAGTGTGACCTCCGGCGACGAGAAGTCCTGGCGGGGCTGATCACCGATCTGCTGGAAGACCTGCGAGCTGGTGGTCAGGTCGATGTGCTGGACCGTGTCCAGGGCCGGCGTCACCCGGATCACGTCGCGAGGTTCGGCACCCGGGTCGAGGACCGTCGTCGTCACCGCCGACACCGGCACGGTGACCTCGGTGGACGTGGGACCGATGTCGGTCGCCGCGTCCGGGGAACTGCTGCACCCGGCGACAACGGCGGTCAAGGAGAGGACAGCAGCGAGCGCGCGGGGCCTCGGGGGAGCGAATCTGGACAGCACTGGCACGTCCCCCAGGGTAGCCACGCAGGGTGGGGTGGCCGTCGTCTCGCCGGGGTGAGGGATGATGGCACGGTGACCGACGACGCCGCCCGCAAAGATCCCAGCCTCGAAACACCGGGGCCGAACGCCGCCCCCGCGCCGGCCGGACGCCGGCTGATCGCGCTGTTGGGCGTGGCTGTCGTGGTCTTCGCGCTCGACCTGATCACCAAGGTTCTCGCCGTCGCCCACATCGATCCCCGCGATCCGATCTCGATCATCGGCGACACGGTGACCCTGACGCTGGTGCGCAACCCCGGCGCAGCGTTCTCCATGGCGACCGGCATGACGTGGGTGTTGACGATCGTCGCCATCGCCGTCGTGATCGGTGTCGTCAAGATCGGCCGCACTCTGCGGTCCGGATGGTGGGCCCTGGGTCTGGGCCTCGTGCTCGGTGGCGCACTCGGTAATCTTGTCGATCGGATCTTCCGTTCACCCGGCCCTCTGCAGGGACACGTCGTGGACTTCGTGTCGGTCGGATGGTGGCCGGTGTTCAACGTCGCCGACTCGGCGATCGTGTGCGGAGCGATCCTGCTCGTGGCGCTCACCGTGTTCGGGATCGATCCGGACGGGTCGCGCGCGGGCAAAGCGAACGACGCGGACGCAGCCGAGGAAACGGAAAAGGGAGCACGCTAGTGAGAGAAACCCGGGCGATGCCCGTACCGGACGGGCTCGACGGGATGAGGGTCGACGCGGGACTGGCCAGGCTGCTCGGGCTGTCGCGGACCGTGGTCGCCGCGCTCACCGAGGAAGGCGCGGTACTCGTCGACGGTACGCCCGCCGGCAAGTCGGACCGGCTGTCCGCCGGATCGTGGCTCGAGGTGGAACTGCCCGAGCCCCCGAGGCCGCTGACCATCGAGGCGCAGCCCGTGGAGGGCATGGAGATCCTGTACGCCGACGACGACATCGTCGCCGTCGACAAGCCTGTCGGTGTCGCCGCGCACGCCAGCGTCGGCTGGACCGGCCCGACCGTCATCGGCGGACTCGCCGCCGCCGGATTCCGGATCTCCACGTCCGGTGCCCACGAGCGCCAGGGCATCGTCCACCGCCTCGACGTGGGTACCTCCGGTGTCATGGTGGTGGCCACCTCGGAACGCGCGTACACGGTGCTCAAGCGGGCCTTCAAGCAGCGCACCATCGACAAGCGGTACCACGCGCTCGTGCAGGGACACCCGGACCCGAGCAGCGGCACCATCGACGCTCCCATCGGCCGGCACCGCAGCAGCGACTGGAAGTTCGCGGTGACCGCGGACGGCAAGCCCAGCATCACGCACTACGACACCGTCGAGGCGTTCCAGGCCGCGAGCCTGCTCGACATCCACCTCGAAACCGGGCGCACCCACCAGATCCGGGTGCACTTCTCGGCGCTGCGGCACCCCTGCTGCGGCGATCTCACCTACGGCGCCGACCCGCGTCTCGCTGCCCGACTCGGACTCGAACGGCAGTGGCTCCACGCCCGGTCGCTCGGATTCGCGCACCCCACGCAGGGCCACTGGATGGAGATCACCAGCAAGTACCCCGCAGACCTCGAACATGCGCTGGCCGTGCTACGCGATGCCTGAGTCGTCGTGATCCGTCGGGTACTTCCGTGGGTGTGCGTGGCACTGCTGGTGCTCGCCGTGCTGCTCGCGGGGGTCCTCAACCCGGTGCGGCCCGCCTCGGTGCGTTCGGACGCCCTCGGTCCGGATTCGGGTGAACTCGTCGCCGAGTATCTGAGCCGTGCCGCCGAGAGCCTCGACGACCCGACCGACGCGAGCGTCCCGCGCTGGGCCCTCGTGTCGTTCACCGAGCCGGTCGACGTCGCTGCCGTCGCGGAGCTCGGCGCCGGCATGCGGGTCGCGCAGGTGCTGTTCCGGGTCCCTATCGACCGGGTGCAGACCCCGTTGGTGACGGTCGCGGTGCCGCAGCATCCGGAAGCACTGCGCCGCGCACCGTCCGTCGCGGCTTCACGGTTGCAGGTCCCGGCGAGCGGGAACGATCGCGCCGCGCGGGTTGCGGCGGTGTCGGCCGAGCGGCTCGCCGCCGGCTGCGCGTGCGTCGTCGGGATAGTCGTGTGGGCGGCTCCGGAGGACCTGCGGACGCTCACCGACGACGCCCGCGTGCGGGCTGTGGAGGCGTTGCCGGCCGACGCGGTCGCGGGACGGTTTGCGGTGTCTCCGCTGCTGCCCGAGCAGGTGGAGGTCGTGGCACCGGGACCCGACGACGGCGAACCCTGAGACACGGCACACTGGAGAGAGGTCCCGCCACGCCGGCGGGCTCGTCTCCGCCGAGGAGGTCCGTGATGGACAACGACCGGCCGTTCGGATTCGACCCCGACGACATCGACCGCGTGATGCGGGAAGCGGGTGAGCAGTTCCGGCAGTTGCAGGAGCAGTTCGTCAGGTTCCTCGGGCAATCGAGCGGCTCGGGGCCGCGTCGTGCCCCGGAACCCGAAACGACCGGCAGCGCGGGTGACGGCGTGTGGGCGGTCTACTCGGTCGACGCCGAGGGTTTCGCCCGGGTCGAGCAGGTGTATCGCACCGAACTCGACGCGCTGCGTGCCCACAAGAACAACACGGATCCGAGCCGGTGCGTTCGCTTCCTGCCCTACGGCGTGAGCGTCGGCGTGCTCGACGAGACCGACGACTAACCCCTCGGTGTGTACTTGTGGCGGTTGGAGCCGCCAAATGTGCACACCAGGCGCGCAGCGCCCAGCCGCCGAGACAGAAGGCAGCCGCGCGCGACCGGCGCCGCGCGGCTGTCAGCCGCGACGGCGGGAACGCTGGCAGGTGGTCCAGGCTGCTCAGGGGCTCTACTCTCGGCCCCATGACAACAGACGACTTCGGGGCCTCGACATCGGATCTCGCAGAGAGCCTCGGTGTTCCCGAGGATGCGGTGCTCGCCGCGACCGGATTCGTGACACTCGTCGGTGGCTGCAGCGGCGACCCAGAAGCCGGCGACAGATTCGCCGAGACGTTCTCCCTGTACGGTCCGGACCTGTTCCTCGATCTCGCCGACCCTGCTGTCGTCACCGCCGTCTATGACCGCGTGCTCGAGTTCCAGGCCTTCGACACCGAGCCGATCGGCCGTGCAGCGGATTGGCTGATCGAGCACGGTCCGCGGCAGGTCGCTGCCGCTGCACACTGGATCGCCGGGGCCGCCGCAGGCTCCGGGCACATCGAGGACGCGGAGGGACACTACCTCCGTTCCCTCGCGGCCGACAGCGACTTCGGACCGGCGCTGCTGTACCTGGCACAATACGAATCCGACCGTGGCAACGCCGAACGGGCGTTGGCTCTGTACGGGCGGTTGGAGGATGGACGCGAACATCCGATGTATCAGCTGCTGTCCGGCTACCGCGCGAACAGGGACTACAGCCTGGCGGAGCGTGCCCGCTGGCTGTACGCGAAGATCGGCCAGTTCGTGGAGCTGTCGCACTGGCGTATCCGGGCCGTGGAGTTGGCGTTGGTGCGCGCGTCCTACCTGCCGGGCGGTCACGAGAACCCGTCACTCGGCCTCGACGACTTCGTCTGGGATGTCGCACTTTTCGAAACCGGAGCGTTCGCCGAATTTCTGAGGACCCGGGGGAGACTGCTGCCCGACGACGAACAGCTGCTCGCGCAGCAGTGGCTGCTCATCGGCAGATCCCTGTTCGAGGTCGACGCTGTCCGGCCAGGATCGGGTATCACGATGCGAGATCTGCGCACCGGTGATCGCATCGACGTCACCGAGAGGACCGCCAGCCGGCAGGTGAAGCCAGGGGAGCTGTATTGCACGCGGATCGTGCCCGTCGGCGACGGCCTCTGGAACATCTTCGGAGGCGCCGAAGCGGTCGCCCTTCCACAACGCGGACCGCTGATGGCGTTGCTCGACGATGACGAGACAGACCCGGAAGAACTCGTATCGTGCCTCAGCGCCCGTTTCGCGCCGCCTCGACTCGTGACGGCCGGCGGAGAACCGATGGTCTTCTGCACCGCCGAGTTCACGGTGCCTTCCTCGACGACCCTTCGGCGCAAGCTCAGCCGTCGCTTCGGTGCCGCTAGCGGCGACGAGTGGGCGTGGATCGACGGCGAGCGCGTACTCGGTGTGGTGCGCCTGGACCGCACGGGAGAGCCGTGGACGCTGACCGTCGAGGCGATGAGCGAATTCGACTTCGACGACATGATCGAACTGGTCGTCGCAGCGGCGCCGAACGCACGCGAGGTCACCGAGTCACGAACCCCGGCTGCGGAGATGTTGGCGCAGGCGCAGCAGTCCGCGTCGGAGGTTCCCGGCGACCTCGACGACGAGGAGCTCGCGGCCATGCTCAACGAGCGGATCCGCGAATACGAGCAGGCGTGGCTCGACGAACAGATCCCCGCGCTCGACGGGCTGACCCCGCGGCAGGCCGCCGCGGACCCGACGCGCCGCGACGACCTGATCCACCTGCTCGGCACGCTTCCCGCCGAGGAACGACCTGGTGCCATGAGCGCGCGGCGGCTTCGCGAAGCCCTCGGTCTCTGAGGCGGTACCTGTCGCGTAGTCGGCCGGTACCGTCGCGGAGGAATAGGGTTGGCGGGTGACCGCCGTCGACCGTAGTACCAACAACGTCGGAGTCCTGTGCGGGATCGGCGCCTACCTGGCCTGGGGTATGTTCCCTGCGTTCTTCGGGCTTCTGGCGCCGGCCGGCGCGGTCGAGATCCTCGCCCACCGGGTGTTGTGGACGCTGCTGCTCATGCTGTTGTTGCTCGCGGTACTGGGCAAGCTCGGCACCTTGCGCGGACTGGGTCTTCGAACGTGGGCGCTGGTCGCGGCCGCGTCGGCGGCGATCGCCGTGAACTGGGGAACCTACATCTACGGCGTGACGTCCGGCCGCGTCGTGGAAACCGCGCTCGGATACTTCATCAACCCACTCGTCAGTGTGCTGTTCGGCGTGCTGTTCTTCCGGGAACGGTTGTACCGAGCGCAGATCGCGGCGTTGCTGCTTGCCACGATCGCGGTCGTCGTCATCACCGTCGACTACGGGCGCCCGCCGATCATCGCGCTTACGTTGGCGCTGTCGTTCGCGTTGTACGGCGTGATCAAGAAGATCGTGCCCCTCGACCCGCGCACTTCTCTCACCGGGGAGGGAGTGGTCGCGGTACCGTTCGCGCTCGGCTATCTGGTGTTCCTCACGGCGACAGGCACCGGCACATTCCTGACGGAGGGCCCTGGCCACGCGTTTCTGCTCGTCTCGGCCGGTCTCGTCACCGCAGTTCCGTTGCTGTTGTTCGGGGCGGCGGCGCAGCGGGTGCCGCTCGCGACATTAGGAATGCTGCAGTACCTGACGCCGAGCCTGCAAATGGCTTGGGGTGTGCTGGTTCTGCACGAGGCCATGCCCCCGTCGCGATGGATCGGGTTCTCGCTGATCTGGGTGGCGCTCGTCATCTACAGCGCGGATGCGCTGAGGCGGGCTCGTCGCGCGCCGCGCCGCGTGATCGTCGACGACGTAGACGTCGAGCGTTGACCGTCGGGGTTGGGCGCGGTCAGTGCGTCGGATCCGGCCATCCCGGATAGGGCGGCAGGGTGGGGTACGGGGCTGTGAACATTTCGTTGTTCCGTTGAGGTCTGGTTTCGGGCGGGTCGGGAAACTTCGGCTCGCAGGCGAGGTTGTCGTCGAAGCTTCCTGTCGAGAAGGCGTGTCGCGTGATAGTCCAATCGCCGAACATGTCCTCCTGGGGCGCACGTGCGGGACCTTCGGTAATGCGTACTTGTTCGGGGTCTTCTTCGGATGGGGAGGACAGGTCGATGACGAACGGGCTCGGGATTCTCCAGCCGTGATTGGAATACGTTCCGTCTGGAACTTCGGTCATGAGCGAATAGTTCCCCTGGCAGACAATTGCCCTTGCGCCCGTGTCGGTTTCCTCCATCGAAAGAATGTGGGCGTAGAAGGTGCCGACCACAGGAAACGGGTTGAAATTCGACCGGTCGTTGATGTCTCGCCTGGGAGGGTCGTACGAGAGGTTTCGGGTGGCGTCCTCATATCCGGGGTAGCCGGCAGCTGTGGAGTGAGCGAAGCTGGCGATGTAGTAGGACTCCAGGTAGGCACGTACGGCGGTTTCGGGGGAGCCGAAGAGGTCGATGTCGGGTTCGGCGCTCCAACGGTAGTTGTATTGGACGAGATCGGGAAGTGTGTACGGCGCAGGCGCTTCGGGTGGCGCGATCGCCGTGATTCACGGTGCATCCCGAGATGGTGAGTGTAGCGGCGACAAGCGCGATCACGCGTTTGCGAATCGGTCCTGGTGATGACTCTGCGGCAGCAACTAGTCGTATCGCCGACGTCTGATCGCTCGTCACTGGGAACTCGACCATCCGGGGTAGGGCGGCAGGGTCGGGTAAGGGACTGTGAATGTTTCGTTGATACGTTCGGGTCTTGTTTCGGGTGGGTCGGGAAACTTGTGCTGGCAGGCGAGGTTGTCGTCGAAGTTTCCCGTCGAGAAGGCGTGTCGCGTGACGGTCCAACCGCCGAACACGTCGTTTTGGGGTGTGCGTTCCGGGCCCTCCGCGTAGCGCGCTGTGTCTGTGATCCCGGTAGATCCTGGCGTGAACTCGATTTGCATTGCGGTCGGTATCCGCACCCCGCGATTGGTGTATGTGCCGTCGCGACGTAGGTCCATCAGGGAATAGTCACCTTCGCAGACAACTGCCTGCATACCGAAGGCGTTCCGTTCGATCGACAGCAGATGTGCATGAAAGGTGCCGACGATGGGAAGTGGGTTGTAATTGGTTCGGTCGTTGATCGCTCGATGACGTGGGGGGTCGTATGCGACGTCCTCTGTGGCGTTCTCGAACCCGGGATAACCCGCCGCGGTTGAGTGCGCGAAACTCGCAATGTAGTAGGACTCGAAATAGGCGCGAACGACCGTTGCGTCAGGGCCGAGCAGGTTGATACCGGACTCCGCGCTCCAGCGATAGTTGTACTGAACCACATCCGGGAGTTGGTAGCGCGCAGATATTTCGGACTCCGATGTATCTTGGCCGGTGCTGCAGCCGGATACGTGGAACGCCGCGGCAGCTGCAACACACGCGATACTGAGTCGGGTTGCGATTCGGGTCATCGATCCACATCCTGCCGAGCATTTTCGAATGCGGAGAAGAAGGCCTCCAGAGGGAGGTCGGCGGCCGTTAGGGCGTCATGCGTTCTCGTGCTGAAGTGGGTCAATTCGGTGTCTGGGCGTTCGCCTTCGATCTCGGTCAACGTTTGCAGCCGACCGTCCTCGGTTGTGTACTCGGTCCACGCCGAGTCTGCGGGAAGGCGCCCACCATTGGCGGCTTGCACGCCGAGCGCCATGTTGTAGTAGGAGGCCGTACGATGTGTCCGTCGATGCATTCGCCGTCATCGATTCGATCCGGTCGGCCGTGCTCATATACGCCTCGCGCACCGATGGCGATGCGACGTCGATGCCTGTCGCCAGGAACGGACCCGCCACCGGGACGAACGAAGCCGACCCGTACAGGGCCGCTTTCGCGCTGTCGAACACCAACCCTCTCCTGTCCAGTGCATCCTCGGCGTCGTTTCGCCGGTTCTCCAGTTCGAGGTCGAGTCCGGCTTCGACCACGCCGGCCAACCGTCCCGCCCACACTCCGTAATGGATTCGCGAATCGGTGTTCGTTGCACCGGATGTCGCCCACACCTGCTCCAGCGACGCGACCGACGTCGATGCCTGTGCTGTCAGGTGCCCGGCCGCGTCGACGTCGCTCGACAGCACTGCGTAGAGCAGTGGCGCGTTCCGGAAGCCGAGTGCCCCGTATCCGTGTGTTCCGGTCTCCTCACCGGGAACGCCGACCATATCGGCCAGATAGGGTGCCACGGCTTTTGCGAGCCCTTGCGTCACAGCGGGATTCAGCTCACCGATCGACTTTCCGTCGGAGCCGGGAACGTCGAGCAGTTCCCCATGATGTTCGGACAGCAATTGCGAAAGGCCGAAAGCGGTTTCGCCTGCGCGCGTGGCATGTTCGATCGCCGCGGGGTCGTCACCGGTCGCCGTTGCATCGTCCGCAATCCACTCGAACATCCTCGCCACCGCGGGCTCGCCGGAATCCGACCAATCATGTTGCAGGAGAGGAAGTATCCGATCTTCGCGGCTGTCCGGATCGACCACCATCTCGTGCACGCTCTCCTGGTCACGTCCACCGGCGGCGACCAGATGCTCGAGGAGGCCGTCGAACGTCGTCGATCCGGCGTCCCGCAGTTCGATGGCGCTTCGGACTGCGCGAACCGGTCGAGCAGACCCGAGTCCGGAACGGCGGTGAGAAACACCGGGGGATTGCCCACCAGGACGCCGGTCGTGGCCGGCTTGTCGAAGAATTCCGCCACCCCTGCCGGCATACCTCCGGAGCCGGTCTCGGGTCCGGAGGCGAGCGCCAAACCGTTCGCCAGGAGCCGCTGCCCTTCCGCGGACCCTTCCATGCTCACCTGCTCGGACAGTTTCACGAATCCGTCGACCCCGAGCGTGCCGTACAACTCCCGCACATAGTCGAGCGTTGCCTGGGACATCACGATGTGTTCCCCACGCGCCAGGGCTTCGAGCTGTTCGGCGGTGGGTTGGATTCCGCGCAGGTCACGCAGCAGATTGTCGATGTCGGCGGCGGTCAAGTGCGCGCCGCCGGTGATCTTCACCGCGAGTTCGCGGGCTTCGAGGCCGGACGTTCCGAGCTGTTCGGGGACGAGTGCGCGCAGGGCATCGAGGGCGTTCCGGACCGCTCGGGCAGCGTCGGCGTCGGCGTCGGTCAGGGCGGTCACCGCTTGGCCGACCCGCCAGCGCCAGTAGTCGACCTCCTGAGGATCCTCGACGGACCCTGCCGCGACCTGCCAGTCGTCGCCGACGGAGGCGCCGGCAGCGTGGGCTGCGGCGACGGTGTCGAGCAGGTGGGTTCTCGCCGCGCCGATGCTTCCCAGTGCGGACCGGTACGCCCCGCCGACGGTCTCCACACCTTCGGCGCACCGGAGCATCCGGCGGCTTTCGAACTCGGCGCGTTCCTCCGCGGCTACCTGCGCATCGCTGACCCAGTAGTCGTGGTCGCGCATCAGCGACACATCGCGATGGACCGAGCGGGCGATGGCGGCGAGCCGCCGCTGCGCTCCGTCGATCGCGTCCGCGGTTCCGCCCAGGTGCTGTGGTTGCCACCTCGCCACGGACGTCTGCGTCGGCGTCACGCGACCTCCCCGGCATTGCGGATGAGGGACGCGAACTCGTCCTCGGCGATCACGTAGCCCTGCGCACCGCCCCCGGCGATGTAGGCCATCTGGTCGATCGGCCCGGCGAGCACGTCGAAGGCCCCCGCCAGCACAGCGACCGCCTCCGCCGAGACCGCGGCGAGCTGCGACCCCTCCAGCGAATGCGGCAGCTGCTCGAGGTCGTACCACGGGCCGGTCCGGTGGGAGTTTCCCGCGCGCCGGACCTCGTCCGCGTGGTTCATGAAGGTGGTGGCGAGCGTGGCGAGCATCTCCGGATCGACCTTCACCGCCACCGCCCGCCCCGGCCTGGAGCACAGCCCGGAGAACGCACGCACGCCGAACAGAACAAGATCACCATCGCCCCCCTGTGGTGTCGGGTTCACCCCCGATCGCAGGGTCCCCCGACCCCGACGCAGAGGGCAGCTTACACACGGGTGTGTGACGGTCACCATGCCGGGAACGAAGACCCGCAGGAGGCGCGGTGTGGCTGACCGAACACGTCGCCGTGGAGGCCTACACTCATCGGTGCCCACTGACTTCCGGGAGTGACACGCGTGGCTGACTCGTTCGTTCATCTGCACAACCACACCGAGTACTCGATGCTCGACGGTGCCGCGAAGGTCGGGCCCCTGTTCAAGGAGGCCGAACGGCTCGGGATGACGGCGGTCGGCATGACCGACCACGGAAACATGTACGGCGCGAGCGAGTTCTACAACGCCGCGAAGAAGTTCGGGATCAAGCCGATCATCGGCATCGAGGCGTACATCGCCCCGGAGTCCCGGTTCAACACCAAGCGTGTGCTGTGGGGCGATCCCAGCCAGAAATCCGACGACGTGTCCGGCTCGGGTTCCTACACCCACATGACGATGGTCGCGGAGAACGCGACGGGCCTGCGGAACCTGTTCAAGCTGTCCTCCCTCGCCTCCATCGAGGGTCAGCTCGGCAAGTGGGCCCGCATGGACGAGGAACTCATCGCCGCGCACGCCGAGGGCATCATCGCCACGACGGGCTGCCCGTCCGGTGAGATCCAGACGCGGCTGCGTCTCGGTCACGACCGCGAGGCGCTCGAGGCCGCCGCGAAGTGGCAGGAGATCTGGGGCAAGGACAACTTCTTCCTGGAACTGATGGACCACGGCCTGTCCATCGAGCGGCGCGTCCGCGAGGGCCTGCTCGAGATCGGCCGCAAGCTGGGTATTCCTCCGCTCGCGACGAACGACTGCCACTATGTCACGAAGGATGCCGCCGAGAACCACGAGGCGCTGCTGTGCATCCAGACCGGCAAGACGCTCTCGGATCCGACCCGCTTCAAGTTCGATGGTGACGGCTACTACCTCAAGTCCGCCGAGGAGATGCGTGCCATCTGGGACTCGGAGGTTCCCGGCGCATGCGACAACTCGGTGCTCATCGGCGAACGCGTGCAGTCCTACGACGACGTGTGGAAGCACCGCGATCGCATGCCGATCTTCCCGGTGCCCGAGGGACACACCCAGGAGAGCTTCCTGCGCCACGAGGTGATGCGCGGCCTGGAGCGTAGGTTCCCGGGCGGCCCGCCGGAGGAGTACCTCGCCCGCGCCGACTACGAGATCGGCGTCATCAACGAGATGGGATTCCCCGCCTACTTCCTCGTGGTCGGCGACCTCATCAACCATGCCCGTGAGGTCGGCATCCGGGTCGGCCCGGGCCGTGGTTCGGCCGCCGGTTCTCTTGTCGCCTACGCAATGGGCATCACGAACATCGACCCGATCCCGCACGGTCTGCTGTTCGAGCGGTTCCTCAACCCCGAACGTGTCTCCATGCCCGATATCGATATCGACTTCGACGATCGTCGCCGCGGCGAGATGGTGCGCTACGCGTCGGAGAAGTGGGGCAACGACAAGGTCGCCCAGGTCATCACGTTCGGCACCATCAAGACCAAGGCCGCCATCAAGGACTCGGCGCGCGTGCAGTTCGGTCAGCCCGGCTTCGCGATCGCCGACCAGATCACCAAGGCGCTGCCGCCGCCGATCATGGCGAAGGACATCCCGGTCTCCGGCATCACCGACCCCAATCACGAGCGGTACAAGGAGGCCGCCGAGGTTCGCGCGCTGATCGACTCGAACCCGGACGTGAAGAAGATCTACGAGACCGCGCTCGGCCTCGAGGGACTGATCCGCAACGCCGGCGTGCACGCCTGCGCGGTCATCATGTCGTCCGAGCCGCTGATGGATGCGATCCCGGTGTGGAAACGCGCCCAGGACGGCGCGATCATCACCGGCTGGGACTACCCGTCGTGCGAGGCCATCGGCCTGCTGAAGATGGACTTCCTGGGCCTGCGCAACCTCACGGTGATCGGCGACGCGATCGAGCTGATCAAGGAGAACCGCGGGATCGACATCGACCTCGACACCCTCCCGCTCGAGGACGAACCGACCTACGAACTGCTTGCGCGCGGCGACACGCTAGGCGTGTTCCAGCTCGACGGCAGTGCCATGCGTGACCTGCTGCGACGCATGCAGCCGACCGGCTTCGACGACATCGTCGCCGTCCTCGCGCTGTACCGGCCGGGTCCGATGGGCATGAACGCCCACAACGACTACGCGGACCGCAAGAACAATCGGCAAGAGGTCAAGCCGATCCATCCGGAACTCGAGGAACCGCTGCGCGACATCCTGAAGGACACGTTCGGTCTGATCGTGTACCAGGAGCAGATCATGCAGATCGCGCAGAAGGTCGCCGGGTACAGCCTCGGCCAGGCCGACCTGCTGCGTCGCGCGATGGGTAAGAAGAAGAAGGAGATCCTCGACGAGGCCTACGACGGCTTCGCCGAAGGCATGCGGAACAACGGCTTCTCGCAGCCGGCGATCACTGCGCTGTGGGACACCGTTCTGCCCTTCGCCGGCTACGCGTTCAACAAGTCGCACGCCGCCGGCTACGGTCTCGTGTCCTTCTGGACCGCCTACCTCAAGGCCAACTACCCGGCCGAGTACATGGCCGCGCTGCTCACCTCGGTCGGTGACGACAAGGACAAGGCCGCGCTGTACCTGGCGGACTGCCGCAAGATGGGCATCACCGTGCTGCCGCCGGACGTGAACGCCTCGCGCGTCGACTTCGCCGCGGTCGGCGAGGACATCCGATTCGGTATGGGCGCGGTGCGCAACGTCGGTGCGAACGTCGTCGCGTCGATCATCAAGGCCCGTGAGGAGAAGGGTGCGTTCACCGACTTCTCCGACTATCTCGGCAAGATCGACACGCTGGCCTGCTCGAAGAAGGTCACCGAATCGCTCATCAAGGCCGGCGCGTTCGACTCGCTCGGTCATCCCCGCAAGGGCTTGATGCTCGTCCACGCCGACGCGATCGACGCGGTGATGAGCACCAAGAAAGCCGAGGCCATCGGCCAGTTCGACCTGTTCGGCGGCGCCGACGCCGACGAGTCGGTGACGTCGGTGTTCAACGTGAAGATCCCCGACGAGGAGTGGGACACCAAGCACCGGCTCGCGCTCGAGCGGGAGATGCTCGGCCTGTACGTCTCGGGACACCCCCTCAACGGCATCGAGCACGTGCTCGCCGCGCAGGCGGACACCCAGATCCCGGCAATCCTCGAAGGCGACATCAAGGACGGCACCCAGGTCACCGTCGGCGGCATTCTCGCCTCGGTGAACCGGCGCATCAACAAGAACGGTCTGGCCTGGGCGTCCGCGCAGATCGAGGACCTGTCCGGTGGCATCGAGGTGCTGTTCTTCCCGCAGTCCTACTCGGTGTACGGGATGGACGTCGTCGAGGACTCCGTGGTCCTGGTCAAGGCACGCGTGTCGATCCGCGACGACCGGATCTCTCTCATCGCCAACGACCTTGCGGTACCGGATCTTTCGCAGATCGGTGTCGCCAAGCCGCTGTCGGTGTCGATGCCGACGCGGCTGTGCACACCGGACAAGGTGGGGGCGCTCAAGAACGTCCTGACCCGCCATCCGGGCACCTCGGACGTCCACGTGCGGCTGATCTCCGGTACCAAGGTCACCTTGCTCAAGGTCGACGACAGCCTGCGGGTGGAACCGTCGTCGGCGTTGATGGGCGATCTCAAGGCGCTCCTCGGCCCGGGCTGCCTGGCTACTTAACCCGCCCGCGCGGTAGCGCCCGGAAACTCGAGTAGGGCGCTACTCGCGCGCTCCGGCGACCGCCGGACCAGCATCGAATGCGTATCACTCGGGCATTCATGCGAGGCGAAGATCATGAACAGGATCGGCGGTCGGGCGGTTGTTCTCGGGGGCAGTATGGGCGGGCTGTTGGCCGCCCGCGCGCTGGCCGAGTTCTACGACACGGTGACCGTGGTCGAGCGGGACGTGCTTCCCACCGGGCCGGAGAACCGGCGCGGGGTGCCGCAGGGGCGGCATGTCCACGCGCTGCTCGCGTCCGGAGCGGAGGCGATGGACGAACTCCTGCCCGGGCTGCTCGACGATCTGGCCTCCGAGGGTGTTCCGCAGATCGCGTACGGTGACATGGCTGGTGTCCACCTCGCCTTCGGCGGGCACACGTTCGGGAAGAGGGATCGTGTGCGGGACGGGTTCGCGACGTACCTGCCGAGCAGGTGCTTCCTGGAGAGCCGGGTGCGCAGTCGGATCCGCGAGTTGCCGAATGTCACGATCCTCGACGGCCACGGTGCCGGAGAGCTCACCACCACGGCCGATCGCCGTCGGGTCACCGGTGTACAGGTGGGCGGTGGTGGGAGCGCCCGGACACTCCGCGCGGATCTCGTGGTCGACGCCCGGGGACGCGGGGCCCGCACCCCGGCGATTCTCGAGGGCCTCGGCTACGGCCGCCCCGAGGAAGAGCACCTCGTGGTCGACGTGACGTACTGCAGTCGGTTGTTGCGCATTCCGCCCGGCATGCTGCGGGAGAAGATGGTCATCGTCGGACCGCAACCGGGGCGCCCGACCGGGATGGCATTGTTCGCCTGCGAGAACGATACGTGGATGTTCACGGAAACCGGGATGGTGGACACGGAACCGCCGACCGACCTCGCCGACACGATCGAGTTCGTCGAGTCGTTCACTCCGGCGCATGTGGTCGCTGCGCTTCGTTCGGCCGAACCGCTCGGTGCCGTCGCGAGACATCGCTACCCGTCGAGCCAATGGCGGCACTACGAACGCATGAGCCGGTTCCCGGCCGGGCTGCTCGTCTTCGGTGACGCGGTCTGCAGCTTCAATCCGATCTACGGGCAGGGCATGACCGTTGCGGCTCTCGAAGCCCTCGAGCTGCGAAAGTGCTTGCACCGCAGTGATTCCGACATTGCCGGCCGGTTCTTCCGGGCGGCCGCCCGGCCCGTCGGGGCGGCATGGAAGTTCGCGATCGGTGCCGACCTGTCGCTGCCGGAGGTCGAGGGACCGCGACCGTGGGGTGTCAGGATCGGCAACGCCTACGTCGATCGGGTCCTCACCGCCGCCGAGACCGACACTGCGGTCGCGATGCGCTTCCTCCGAGTCAGCAGCCTGTACGACCCGCCGCGGAACCTGGGGCACCCGGCCGTGCTGGCCCGCGTCTGCGCGGCCAATCTCCGGCGTCGCCGGCCGTCCACCTCGTCCGTGGATCGAGCGGGCACGTCCACCGTGACCGCGCACTGAGTGCGAGCCGACGGGACGGTATCGCCTTTCCCGACGTGCGGTGCCCGCAACGGACCTACCGTGGATTCATGGACTGGTCGAAGGCTCTCGGAATCCCGGCTGCGGCGCTGGCCGCGGTGGCGTCGTACGACCTGCTCCAGCGTCGGCACGCGCTGCTGAGGAACTTCCCGGTCCTCGGTCACGGGCGGTATCTGCTCGAGGCGATCGGTCCCGAACTGCGTCAGTACATCGTCACCCGCAACGACGAGGAGCGGCCGTTCACGCGCGACCAGCGGCACTGGGTGTATGCGGCGTCGAAGCGGCAGAACGACACGTTCGGCTTCGGCACGGACAACGACGTCGAGTTCACCGACGGGTACACGATCATCAAGCACCGCACGTTCTCCCGGATCCCGCCGTCCGGAGCGCCGCACAGCGGTGAGGGACTGGCGATTCCGTCGGCGAAGATCCTCGGCGGGCCGCGTGGGCGGGCGAAGGCGTTCCGGCCGGAATCGTTCGTCAACGTCTCGGGAATGAGTTTCGGATCGTTGTCGGGTGCGGCGGTGGTGGCTCTGAACAAGGGGGCGGCTGCCGCCGGCTGCCTGCACAACACGGGGGAGGGCGGACTGTCGCGGTACCACCGCAACGGTGCCGACCTGATCTTCCAGATCGGCACGGCCTACTTCGGCTGCCGCGACAGCGAGGGCCGTTTCGATCTCGACCGGCTCGTCGCGCTCACCGAATCGGCACCGGTGAAGGCGATCGAGATCAAGCTGAGCCAGGGCGCCAAACCGGGTCTCGGTGGTCTGCTGCCCGGCGCCAAGGTCACCGAGGAGATCGCCGAGATCCGCGGCGTTCCGGTGGGTCGAGACGTGGTGAGCCCGTCCCGGCACACGGCGTTCCACGACGTCGACAGCATGCTCGATTTCGTGGAGAAGGTTGCCTCGGCCACAGGTCTTCCCGTCGGGATCAAATCGGCGGTCGGCGATCCGACGTTCTGGCAGTTGCTCGTCGACGCGATGCGCGACGGTGACCGTGGCGTCGACTTCGTCACCGTCGACGGTGGCGAGGGCGGTACCGGGGCCGCGCCGCTCGTGTTCACCGATTCGGTGTCGCTGCCGTTCCGCAGCGGATTCGCCCGGGTCTACCGGCTGTTCGCCCTGGCAGGGCTGGCAGAGCGTGTGACCTTCATCGGATCGGGCAAGCTCGGTGTTCCCGACAATGCCGTTGCCGCAATGGCACTCGGTTGCGACATGGTGAACGTTGCTCGCGAGCCCATGTTCGCGGTGGGCTGCATCCAGGCGCAGAAGTGCCACACCGACCGGTGCCCAGCCGGTGTGGCGACCCAGAATGCTTGGCTGTCAAGAGGTTTGGATGTTCCGTCGAAGGCCGATCGGGTCGAGCAGTATCTACGGGCGCTGCGCCGGGAGGTGTTCAAGGTTGCGGAGGCGTGCGGCGTGGCGCATCCGAGCCTGATCACCACCGAGGACGTCGAGGTCGCCGACGGAAACCGGCATTCGGTGACCTTCTCCGAGTTGTACGACTACCGGGAGGGCTGGGGCCTGCCCGGTATCGCCGACCGCGACGAGATCACCCGCATCATGGCGGCGACCGCCGCGCAGCGCCCGGGTGACACCGGATCGCACGGCGCGAAGACGAAGCCCTAGAAGACGAACTCTAGCTGCGGCGGTAGTACGCCAGGCGACCCCACCAGGTCGCGGTGGCTGCGGCCGCCGCCGAGAGTACGGCGGTCTGTCCGGATCCGGTGATGAGGAACAGCGTGAGCAGCACCAGGAAGCCGACGACGAGGGCTTCGAGCTTGTACAGCGGCCACTCGGTGCCGGCGAGGTCGACTCCGGCCACGCTCCGGGCCCGAGGGGCCGGACTGTCGAGAGTGGTCATCACGAGGCTCCTACGGTGCTGAAAAGTCTGTCATCAGGGTAGTCGCAGTCGAGAATTCGGGTCAACGAACTTTTTGCCCCGGGTGTGTCGGATCACAGATACGTGTTGACTGTCGGTATGCCTCTCATCGGAGAATACGAACCCAGCCCGGCGAAATGGGCCGCCGACCAGGTCGAGAAGTACGAATCCTCGGACGGTGCCGAGGGGAACACCATGCAGGGCCGGCCGGTGGTCATCCTCACCACCCGGGGCGCCAAGAGCGGCAAGTTGCGCAAGACGCCGCTGATGCGCGTCGAACACGAAGGCATCTACGCAGTCGTCGCCTCGCTGGGCGGTGCACCGAAGAACCCGACCTGGTACTACAACGTCGTCGCGAATCCGCACGTGGAGCTGCGGGACGGTGCCGAGGTGAAGGACATGACCGCACGCGAGGTCCACGGCGACGAGAAGGCCGTGTGGTGGAAACGCGCGGTCGAGGCGTTCCCCGCCTACGCCGAGTACCAGAAGAAGACGGACCGGCAGATACCCGTGTTCGTGCTCGAACCGAGATAGGGGACCGACGGCCGCACACCACGGCGCGCCATTAGTCGAAGTCGACGACGGTCAGCACGAGCGGCAGGGCGTCACGACGCGGCCCGGGGTTCGGCTCGTCGAGCAGTTCGCCGCTCGCGGCGTCCAGCGTTCCCACGACGCTGAACTCGTCGAGCACGAACGGGACGTTGTCGGACGAGAAGATGAGCGGCGTGCGGCTCAACTGGAAGTGCAGGTGGGCCGCCGACGAGTTGCCCGAATTGCCGAGCCGGGCGATCTCGTCCCCGGCGGACACACGGTCTCCGACCTCCACCCTGGGAGAACCGGGAGCCAGATGGTAGTAGACGGCGAACAGGTCTGGGGCCAGTTCGAGGGCGACCATGTTGCCGCCGAGGTCGGCAAGCGTGAAGCCCGGACCGAGGGGCAGCTTGCCGGGCGGCGTGTCGGGAACGGATGCGTGGACGGCCACGACGGTGGCGTCGGCGACCGCGAGCACCGGGGCGCCGTAGGCGAGGTAGTTCTCGTTCTGTGCCGGATCCCCGTCGACCTCGACGCCCGGCTCGTAGCCGTGCTCACGGGTCGCCGCGACGTCGATCCGGCTCACGTCGATCGCGAACCGCTCGGCCCCGTTGATCCGGCCGCCCACCGGGAGCAGGACGTTGCGATGCGCGTTGAGGGTGCAGCATCCGTTCTCGACGATCCACCCCTGCCCGCGGAGCGGTGCGCCGACGACGACCGGCTCCTCGGTCGAGATCGTCACCGTTCCGCCCGTCTGCGTCACCTCGTCGGGCCAGAGAACCGCGACGCCGCCGTCGCCCGATTCCGGGGAGCCGAACGAGGCGGTGATCCGATGCGTGACGGTCGCGGGAACGGCATCCCGGCTGGGATAGGTGTCGTCGAGCACCAGCAGGGCGGTCTTACCCGCCGGGATCCGGATCGCCGGGTCGCCGTCCGCGACGGGTTCCGCACCGCCGTAGTCGGCGAGGATCATCGTCCGGGCGGCGACCTCGTCCTCCGTCAGCGAGGCCACGACCTCGCCGTCGGGGGTGAGCGTCTCGACCGACGTGATGACGGCGGGCCGCGGGGCGAAGTTCAGCACCGTCAGCTCGTAGGCCACGTGGAAGAGTTCGTCCGAGCCCGGAACGGGGATCGGGTCGGGTGCCACCACGCCGATGACGAGCGGGGAGATCTCGTCGGTTCCGACTGCCTCGTCGGACGACGATCCTGCCGGACCGCTCTCGGGCGTCGACGTCGGCGATGCCTCGCCGCCCGGGAGCAACGTGCAGGCCGCGACGACCCCCGCACTCGCCACGAAGACCATTGCCGATCGGACTCGCCCGATCCATACCGGCCCAGGCATGTCGTCAGTAGACCGTGTGCGCTGCGAATCCGCAAGCGATTGTCAGCGCAGATCGTCGCGGTCACGTGACCTGCTTTGGATGATCGGCGAGGCGGGTGGCAGCATTGACGGGTGACCACCTACCCGCACACCGCTGAACCGACTCGGACGCCCGTTGTGAACGTGGCCGACATCGACGCGGCGGCGGAGCGAATTTCCCCGGCGGTGGCACCGACTCCCCTCGAACATTGCCCGCGCCTGTCCGCGCTGACCGGCGCGAACGTCTACCTCAAGCGTGAGGACCTCACCCGGGTGCGGTCCTTCAAGCTGCGCGGCGCCTACAACGTGATGGCCCAGCTCAGCGACGCAGAACGGGCTGCCGGCGTCGTGACGGCCAGTGCCGGTAACCACGCGCAGGGCGTGGCGTACGCGTGCCGGTCGATGGGAATCAAGGGGCGCATCTATGTGCCCGCGCGTACCCCCAAGCAGAAGTGCGACCGGATCCGCGTCCACGGTGGCGAGTTCGTCGAGCTCATCCCGATCGGCGACACGTTCGATGCCGCGGCCGCAGCGGCCCGCGGCGATGTCGAGCGCACCGGTGCGACGATGGTCGCCCCGTTCGACGATGCGCGCACCGCCGCCGGGCAGGGCACGATCGCCCGCGAGATCCTCGCGCAGTTGCCGGCGGCACCGGATCTGGTCGTCGTGCCCGTCGGTGGCGGGGGGCTGTTGGCCGGTATCGCGGCCTACCTGCACGAGAAGTCGCCGACCACCTCGATCGTCGGCGTCGAACCGGCCGGTGCCGCGTCCATGACCGCCGCGCTCGTTGCGGGCGGTCCGGTGACGCTGCCGGAGGTCGAGCCGTTCGTCGACGGCGCCGCGGTCCAGCGGATCGGAAACGTGCCCTACGAGGTGGTGTCGCAGCTCGGCGCCGAGGTGGTGTCGCACTCGAGTCTGCCGTTGGTCGCGACGATCCGTCAGGACACGCTCGGCACTGCGGCGTTCGGGATGACCCAGGTCGACGAGGGCGCGATCTGCACCGCGATGCTCGAGCTGTATCAGAACGAGGGCGTCATCGCGGAACCGGCCGGTGCGCTGTCCGTCGCGGCGCTCGACCACATCGCCGCGGAGCCGGGATCGACGATCGTGTGCCTGATCTCGGGCGGCAACAACGACGTCTCCCGGTACGGCGAGATCATCGAGCGGTCGCTGGTGCACCGGGGACTCAAGCACTACTTCCTGGTGGATTTCCCGCAGGAACCGGGCGCGTTGCGGCGGTTCCTCGACGAGGTGCTCGGCCCGGACGACGACATCACGCTGTTCGAGTACGTCAAGCGCAACAACCGTGAGACGGGCGCGGCGCTGGTCGGCATCGAACTCGGCGCCGCCGACGGTCTGGCACCGCTGCTGGCACGCATGGATGCGTCCCGGCTCGAAGTGCAACGCCTCGAGCCTGGATCACCGGCCTACCGGTACCTGACCTAGGCGCCGGGCACCGGGACGCCGGGCACCGGGGGAGGGACGGTGTTCAGTCTCACCAGGGGCTGCACACCAGCCACGGTCCGAACCAGAAGCAGTCCCCGCGCCAGGGGTTGTCCCAGCGGTTGTTCCATCCGCGGTCCCAATCCCGGCCGCGATCGTGGTCCCTCCTGTTCCAATCGCCCTTCCCGTTCCAGTCGTTGTCGTGCCGGTCGGGATGCGGGTTGTCGTTGACGGGCTGCACGGCGCTCACCCCGGGTGAAGGGTCGAACGCCGGGGTCGCGGCGGCGATGCTGGCCGGTGCGACGAGAAGTGTGGTGGTGAGGAACGTACCCGCGAGAATTTTCTTGAGATTCATGACGATCACCTCGGCAGTGTGCCTGTAATCGACGGTACTCCTCGATGAGAAACTTTCAATTCTCTTGGCTACCTGCGGTTTCAGGGTCGCTGCGAGCGTGCTCCGGGTCTTCGGAATCGTCGCGGCGGAGCAGCCGAGCGACCACTCGGCGATGGAGATCGGGGTCGGTGCGCGGCAGGCCGAGCAACGCTCCGAGGTAGATGCCGTCGCCGACGAGTCGCACGATTTCGGCGTCGACGGGGTCGTCGAAGTCTGCCTGGAGTCCGTCGTCCCAGGACCGCATCACCTCGACGACGGCGCGCTGCACCTCGTCGTGCTGCCCGTCGGCGCTGCGCATCGCGGCGACCATGGAGCGGAACAGCGAGATCTCCGCGGCCTCACCCAGGTCGTCCGGATAGGACAGGTACCACTCGGCGACCCGGGTGCCTCCCGCGACGGCCTCGGCGAGTCGCTCGTCGCTGCGGGCGCCGAGCCGGCGCACCATGGCGGCGAGCATCGCTTCCTTGGTCGGGAAGTGGTAGAGCAGGCCACCTTTCGAGACACCGGCGGCCGCGGCCACCGCTTCGAGAGTGACCTGGGCGACGCCGACGTCGAGCAGTGTGCGTTCGAGTGCGTCGAGGATCCGGTCGCGGGTGTCGGAGGCCATGGTGTGAGCCTAGTCAATCCGCTGTACCGGCCGGACGGTTCGTTGCTACTCTGAAAATCACTGTACCGGCTGGACGGTTAAGTAAATTCTCGAAGTCTCGGAAAGAAGTCATGCGCGAACACCCCGGCACCGCGACCATCCCTGTCCCCGTGAGGGCCGCCGCCCGCACCTGGCTGGGCCTCGCCGTGCTCGCGTGCGCCGTGTTGCTCATCGCGATCGACGCGACCGTGCTCGATCTCGCCCTGCCGTTCATCAGCGCCGATCTCGCCCCCACCGGGGTGCAGCTGCTGTGGATCATCGACGTGTACTCGTTCGCCGTCGCGGGCCTGCTCGTGACGATGGGCGTGCTCGGCGACCGCATCGGGCGCCGCCGACTGCTGCTCGTCGGCGCGACCGGCTTCGCCGCCGCTTCCGTGCTCGCCGCCTGGGCAGTCGGCCCCGAGATGCTCATCGCGGCACGCGTGCTGCAGGGCATCGCGGGAGCCACCCTGATGCCCGCGACCCTCGGCCTGATCCGGCACATGTTCGCCGACGCGCGCCAGCGCACGCTGGCGATCGGTGTGTGGAGCGCGATGGCCGCCGGAGGTGCCGCGGCCGGGCCGATCGTCGGCGGATGGCTGCTCGAGCACTTCTGGTGGGGCTCGGTGTTTCTCGTCAATCTGCCGATCATGGCGATCCTGGTGATCGCCGCGCCGCGCCTGATCCCCGAGTCCCGCGATCCGGCACCGGGCCGATTCGATCTCGTCGGGGCGATCGCGTCGCTGGCAGCGGTGTTACCGCTCGTCTACGCGATCAAGGAGTCCGCGCTGCACGGCCTGCAACCGGAATACCTCGTCGCCGGCGGTGTCGGCGTGCTCGCGGCCCTGTTCTTCGTCCACCGGCAGCGCACCACGTCGTCGCCGTTGCTGGACCTGTCGCTGTTTGCCGAGCGCACCTTCTCGACCGCCGTGGCCGCCAACCTGCTGTCGGTGTTCGCGCTCGCCGGGGTGCTGTTCTTCGGCTCGCAGTATCTGCAGCTGGTGCTGGACGTGAGCCCGCTGACCGCCGGACTGCTCATGCTCCCGGGTACCGCGGCCAGTGCGCTCGGCTCGCTCGCCGCCGGACCGCTGACCCGTCGCCTCCCGATCGGTGGGGTGCTGGCGGGTTCGCTCGCGGCTGCCGCAGCCGGTGCCGGGGCACTGCTGGCGCTCGGTGCCGACGGCGGTGCCGGGGTGTTCGTCGCCGGTTTCACCGTCGTCGGTGCGGGTGTCGGCGTCGCGCTGACGCTCACCACCGATCTCGTGGTGGCCGCAGCGCCACCGGACCGGGCGGGCGCGGCGTCCGCCGTGTCCGAAACCGCGTACGAACTGGGGATGGCGCTGGGCGTGGCGGTGCTCGGCAGCGTCGTCAGCGCGACCTATCAGGGCCGGCTCGCGGAACTGTTCGCGTCGACCGCGGGGCTCGACACGCTCGGCAATCTCGTGGAGACGGCACGGCACCTGCCGGAGTCCGCGGCCGGAGCGCTCCTCGTGGAGGGCCGTGAGGCGTTCGTCGCCGGAATGCACGGTGCCTCGGCCGCCACCGCCGTCATCCTCGCGGTGACCGCCCTGTTCGCGTGGAGGATGCTGCGGCGACGCTGAGAAGATGTCACCGTTCGTGGTGGTCGATTTCGCCCTCGAACACCGCGAACGAGTGGCCCGGGATCAGGGCAGCCGATCGGGTCCGGTTGACCACCGGTTCGTCCCACCACATCAGCGGAACACCGCCGACCGGAACGGTGACCGGATCGGCTCCGAGATTGCAGGCGACGCGAATCGTCCCGCGGTGCACGACGATCCAGCGTTCCTCCTCGTCGTAGTCGACCTGGAGGTTCTCGAGCCACGGATCCGTCAGCTCGGCGCGGGCCCGGCGCAACGCGAGCAGGTCCCGGTAGCACGCCAGCAGTCGCGCGTGCTCGGGCTCGGTGCGTTCGGCGCGATTCAGGACCGAACTCCGGAACGTCTCCGGATCCTGCGGGTCGGGCACGTCCTCGACGCCCCAGCCGTGTTCGGCGAATTCGCGCCTGCGGCCCTCGACGACCGCGGCGGCGAGTTCCGGTTCCGGATGCGAGGTGAAGTACCGGAACGGGGTGCCGGCACCCCACTCCTCGCCCATGAACAGCATCGGCGTGTAGGGGGAGGCCAGCACGAGCGCGGCCTTGACGGCGAGCTGTCCGTGATCGAGATACCTGCCCGGCCGGTCGCCGCGTGCGCGGTTGCCGACCTGATCGTGCGTGCACGTGTAGGCCAGCAGTGAACTGGCGGGGGTGCGGCGCACGTCGAGCGGGCGCCCGTGGATGCGACCGCGGAAACTCGAATACGTCCCGGCATGGAAGAAGCCGTGCTGCAGGGTGCGGGCGAGGCAGTCGAGCGAGCCGAAATCTCCGTAGTACCCTTGCCTTTCGCCGGACACCGCCGCGTGCACTGCGTGGTGGATGTCGTCGTCCCACTGCGCGTGCAGGCCGTAACCACCCGCCGAGCGCGGAGTGATCAGGCGCGGATCGTTGAGGTCGCTCTCGGCGATCAACGTCAGCGGGCGACCCAGATGTACGGACAGCCTGAAGGTTTCGGTCGACAGATCCTCGAGCACGTGGGTGGCGGTGTGGTCCACGAGCGCGTGGACCGCGTCGAGCCGCAGTGCGTCTATGTGGAAGTCGCGGAACCAGCGCAGGGCGTTGTCGATGATGTAGCGGCGCACCTCGGCGGATCCGGGGCCGTCGAGGTTCACCGTCTCACCCCAGGTTCCCGCGCCGCCGGTCAGATAGGGACCGAAACGGCCCAGATAGTTTCCGGACGGGCCCAGATGGTTGTACACCACGTCGAGTACGACTCCGAGTCCGCGCGCGTGCGCGGCGTCGACGAAGCGCTGCAGCGCGTCCGGCCCGCCGTACGGCTCGTGCACCGCGTACCAGAGCACCCCGTCGTAACCCCAGCCGTGGGTGCCGTTGAACGCGTTGACCGGCATGAGTTCGACGAAGCCGACCCCGAGCTCGACCAGTTCGTCGAGATGCTCGATCGCGGCGTCCAGCGTGCCGGCCTCGGTGAACGTGCCGATGTGCAGTTCGTAGACGACGCTGCCCGGGAGTTGCCGACCGGTCCACGACGAGTCCGTCCAGACCGCTGGATCGAGCCGGTGCAGCTGCGACAGGCCGTGCACCCCGTCGGGCTGGCGGGGCGAACGCGGATCCGGCAGCGCCGTCTCGTCCTCGTCCACGACGAAGCCGTAGCGGGCGCCGGGGGAGGCATCGACCTCGGCGCGCCACCAGCCGTGCTGGTCGCGTTGCATCGGATGGACGGTGCCGTCGAGGTGCAGACGGACGGACTCGGGGACGGGGGCCCAGACCTCGAAGGTGTGCACGGGTCCAGCATGCACGGTCTGCGAGATGCGCGCAGCTTCACCCGATTCGGATGCCCCCGATTCGGATGCATTCGGGATGCATCCGATGGGCTAGGGTTGCTCGCGATGTCCGAGAACACCGGGAAGAGGACGTACAGGTCCCCGCTTCGGGAAGAAGCCGCTCGTCGCACCCGCGCCGCCGTCCGTGCCGCGGGTGCGCGGCTCTTCGTCCGCGACGGCTACGTCAGCACCACGGTCAAGCAGATCGCCGACGAGGCCGGGGTCGCGGTCCGGACGGTGTTCACGGCGTTCCCCGGCGGCAAGTCGGAACTGTTCCGTGAAGCACTCGACGACGCGGTCGCCGGGACCGGTGACCCCGCCGTCCCGGCGCGACGGGAGGTCGCGCACGGGGGTTCCGACGCCGACCTGATCCTCGAGCACGTGGTCGGATTCGGCACCGACATGCTCGAACGGGCCGGCGGCCTGCTCATGACGTCGATCGAGTCCTCGGGCGCCGACGAGGACATGCGGCGCTTCGCGGACGAGGACGCCCGCGCGACCGCCGAGAACGCCCGCACCATCGCCGAGGGCCTGCGCGCGAGCGGCCTGCTCCGGGACGGGGTGAGCGTCGAGCACGCCGCGGACGTGCTCTTCACGCTCAGCTCGCCCCAGGTGCACGCGCTGCTGCGCCGAACGTGCGGCTGGGACGTCGAGCAGTACCGGATGTGGTTGACGGAGACCCTGCGCGCGACGCTGCTGCGCTGAGTTGCCGCTGCGCCGAGTTCGGGCGCCGGATCAGGGAAGGGCGTCGAGATACAACCAGCGGCCGTCCTCGCGCACGAATCGGCTGTGCTCGTGCAGTGTGTCCTCGACGCAGTTGTACGTGTAGTGGGCGCGGAACTCGACGGTGCCCTCGGTGTGCAGGAAACCACCGCCGGTCGTGCGCAGCACTTCGAGTCCCGTCCACCGCTGATCCGGATCCAGCTCGAGCCGGGTCGGACGGGCGCTCGGATGCCACGTGCGCTCGAGATACTCGGCGTTCCCGACCGCGAACGCCGTGTACCGGGACCGCATCAGCCGCTCGGCGGTCGGTGCGTCCGCGCCGTCGAGCAACGGGCCACAGCACTCCCCGAACGGCACTCCGCGACCACACGGGCACGGGGAATCAGCGGCAGGGACTCGGGTACGTCGACGGTTCACGACACCCATTATCGCGGCCCTTGCCGAGTCAATCGGTGACGGGCACGATGGATTCCGTCTCCGGGAGGTCGCAGTGAGCGTCGGTATCGAGTCACGACTGAGCTACATCGACAAGCAGGGCCGGCAACATCGTTTCGAACTGTCGCCCGTGACACCGCGTGTCACGATCGGCCGGTCACCGGACTCGGATGTGCCGTTCACCGGCGACGAGGAGGTGTCGCGGCTGCATGCGGTCGTCGAATGGCTCGGGACGCACTGGACGATCGTCGACGACGGATTGTCGCGCAACGGAACGTTCGTCAACGGTGAGCGCATCACCGGGCGACGGCGACTGCGGGAAGGCGACAGCATCCGTATCGGCTCTATCCGGTTGACATTCCAGGAGATCGGGGTCGGGCCGGACGAGGCGACCCGGGTCGCCTCGGAATTGCCGACGGTCCGCTCCGTCACCGAAACCCAGCGCAATGTGCTGGTCGCCCTGTGCCGCCCGTACAAGCACGGCGCCGCGTTCGCCACCCCCGCCTCGAATCAGGCGATCGCCGCGGAGCTCTACCTGAGCGTCGACGCCGTCAAGACCCACCTGCGCGCGTTGTTCACCAAATTCGGTGTCGAGGATCTGCCGCAGAACCTCAAGCGGGTGCGGCTCGCCGAGCTGGCCCTGCACAGCGGCGTCATCACCGAGCGGGATCTCTGAGACGACTCCCGGCCGGCCTGCTCAGGCGACCCTCCGCAGCAGGCCCGCCAGCGCCTGCGCGACCTCGTCGGCCCGCTCGCCGATCACCGAGTGCCCGGCCCCGTCGACACGCACCAGCTCCGCGAGCGGCAGCCGCGATGCCAGCCCGGACGACAACTCGAACGGGGTCCACTCGTCGGCGGAACCGCACAGCACCAGTGCCGGTACCGCCGCGAGCACCGTCAGGGCCGCCGACTCGTCGAGGGCCGCGAACGACCGCAGGAACCCGGCCATCGTCACCACCGACGTATCGCTGTGCAGGACCTTCAGCAACGCAGCCCAGCGACCCTCCGATCCCGGACGGTCCGCCGGCGGCACCAGCA
Source organism: Rhodococcus sp. HM1 (assembly GCF_023218075.1). Taxonomy (GTDB): domain Bacteria; phylum Actinomycetota; class Actinomycetes; order Mycobacteriales; family Mycobacteriaceae; genus Rhodococcus. The sequence goes on from NZ_JALPTB010000008.1 coordinate 113,203, forward strand.
ACGCGCCGACGCGTCCCCCGAACCGGATCGTTCGCTGCATGATGCGCGGCGCCCGCGTCACCGCCCGGTGGAACAGCTCGACCGCCGGGCTGTGCAGGTACCGCCCGAGACCGGACCGGTGCAGATCGCCCGCTGCCGTCGCGATCAGGCCGATCCCTGCCACCCGGCGGCCGATCTCGTGCGGATGCTGCCGCGCGTACGACAGGATCGCCATGCCGCCCATCGAATGCCCGACCAGCACGACCGGGCCGGACGCCACCGCGTTCAGCACCGCCCCGAGATCCCGGCCCAGCTGCTCGACGGTGTACGTCTCGGCGGGAGCGCCACCGGAGCGGCCGTGCCCGCGGTGGTCGAAGAACACCATCCGCACCGACGAGCCCGTCAGCCGCAGAAGCGAATCCCGCAGCGGCGACCAGCTTTCCGTGTGATTGCAGTGACCGTGTACGAACAGGACCGTCAGCGGCGCGGTGGCGGCTCCGACCTCCCGGACGGCCAGCGGCACCCCGTCGTCCGCTAGTACCGTGACGCGCCGGACGAGCCGGGCACTGCGAATGGTGGTCATGGCGATCAGGGTGCGCCCGGCACCGCGGTGACCACGACCGATCCCGGCGGTGGAAGTCCGCAACCCCGGAGTGGACTCCACAACACCTTGGGTTGGTGGACAATCGAAAAATGCACGAGCAGCGGTATGTCGGCGTCGTCGGACCCGGCGACGCCACCCCGGAGCAGCGCCGCGTCGCCCGTCGCGTCGGCGGATTGCTGGCCGGGCGGCGCGCAGTGGTCGTGACCGGCGGATTGGGCGGGGTGATGGCGGCGGCGTCCCGCGGCGCGATCGAGGCCGGCGGCACCACGATCGGTCTGTTGCCCGGTGACGAACGGCTCGACGGCAACCCCTACCTGACGGTGTCGATACCCACCGGGATGGGGGAGATGCGCAACGCCCTGCTCGTGCGCAGCAGCGACGCGTTGATCGCGGTCGGAGGAAGCTGGGGCACCATGAGCGAGATCGCGCTGGCGGTCCGGACCGGTGTTCCCGTCGTGTCGATCGGGGGCTGGCAGATGCCCGGCCCCGGCGTGCTGGCCGTCGCCGACCCCGAAGAGGCCGTCGAATGCCTGCACGCCCTGCTCTGGCGCAAGGATCCGCTCGAAGGACGGCAGTAGGAGCTACCGGAAAGGGAGGTCGCCGAGGTGGTGGCGGACCACCTCTGGGGTGGGTATCGCGGAGGACGCGGGCGGGAGAGTGTGGACATCACGCCTTTCCGCCGTCAGCCAGGAGGACCCCGTGCCGGACCGTACACAGTCGCTGCTCGTCGAAGATGTCACCAAGAGCTTCGGCCCGGTCGAGGCATTGCGCGGAGTGAGCTTCGCCGCGGCCCCCGGTGAGGTGCTCGGGGTCCTCGGACCGAACGGGGCCGGCAAGACCACCGTGGTGAACATCCTCGCGACACTCCTGCGCCCGGATTCCGGGCGAGCCGTCGTCGCCGGGCACGATGTGGTCACCGACGCGGCCGGAGTCCGGCGATCGATCATGCTCACCGGCCAGTACGCCGCGCTCGACGACTCGCTCACCGGATTCGAGAACCTCGTGCTGTTCGCGCGGCTCCTCGGCATACGACGCCGCGCCGCCCGCGCCCGCGCCCGGGAACTGCTCGCGGAATTCGACCTGGATGACGCCGCGGACCGCCCCGTCGGCCGGTACTCCGGCGGCATGCGCCGCCGCATCGACATCGCCTGCGGCCTCGTCGTCCCACCCCAGGTGGTGTTTCTCGACGAACCCACCACCGGGCTCGACCCGCGCAGCCGGCAACGCGTGTGGGACCTGGTCGCCGGATTCAAGGCGCAGGGCATCACGACGCTGCTGACCACGCAATACCTCGAGGAAGCGGATCTGCTCGCCGACCGCATCGTCGTCGTGGATCGGGGTGTCGTCGTCGCCGACGACACCGCCGTCCGACTCAAGGACCGCGTCGGCGGCAGTTTCTGCGAGGTGGTGCCGCTGCGCCCCGGCGACGTCACCGCGATTGCAGACGTTGTCCGCACCCTCACCTACGGAGCGGTCGAGATCGGAGCCGACCGGGTCGCGGTGCCCGCACCCGACGGGGCCGGCACCCTCGCCCGGGTCGCCGCTGCGGTCGCGGCGCGGGGCATCGAGATCGCGGACATCGCGCTGCGCCGCCCGTCGCTCGACGAGGTGTTCCTCACTCTCACCGGAAGCGAAACGGCACCGCTGGAGGTCGCGGCATGACCAGCCTCGCTTCCGAAAGCACACCGATCCGCCAGTGGTGGGTGCTCACGGCCCGTGGGCTGGGATCGGCGCTGCGCGGCGGATCGATGCTGACCGCGCTGATCGCGCCGATCGTGTTCACCCTCGGCTTCTACGTCCCGCTGCACGCGGTGATCACGCGGTTCTCCGGCGGCACCGTCGAATACGGGCGGTTCCTCATGCCGCTGATCGCCCTGCAGGCGGTGTCGTTCACGGCGATCACCGCCGCGTTCGTCGCGGCCACCGACGCCGTGCGCGGCGTCGACCGGCGGTTCGCGGCGATGCCGATACCCGCGGTCGTCCCGGTCACCGCACGGGTCTCGGCGAGCACCGTGCGCTGCGTGCTCGCGGTCGCCGTTGCCGTGGTGTGCGGCCACGTGATCGGTTTCCGTTTCGATGCCGGACCCACCGCCGCGGTGGCGTTCTGCACGGCTGCACTGGCGATCGGGGTGATCCTCACACTCGCCGCCGACGTTTTGGGCACACTCTCACGCAGCCCGGAGGCCACCACTCGCGCGCTGGCCGTTCCGCAACTCGTCCTGGGCATGTTCTCGTGCGGATTCCTTCCCCTCGAACAGTTTCCGCAGTGGGCCCAGCCGATCGTGCGCAATCAGCCGGTCTCCCAGTTCACGATCACGCTGCGCGCACTGGCCGACGGCAATTTCGACGCCCACCTGCTGGTTCCGACGCTGCTGTGGCTGTGCGCCCTGCTCGGGATCGTCGGATGGATGGCGGTGCGCGTCACCGGGAGGCGAGCATGACCACGACGACCGGCACCCCCACGACTCAGGGGATTCCTGTGACGACAATCGTTCCCGCGGCGGAGAACTCGATCCGGATGCTGCTGCCGCACACCTGGTTGCAGTCGCGCCGACTGCTCACCCGCTGGCGCCGGGACCCCATGACCGTGGTCCAGACCCTCGCCTATCCGGTCGCGATGCTGGTGATGCTCGACGTCGTGCTGGGCCGGCAGGTCACGGCCTTCGCCGGTCACGACGCGCTGTACGGCACGGTACCCATGGTCGCGGTGATGAGCGCGTTGCTCGGTTCGCTCGCCGGAACGATCAACCTCCGTCGTGAATGCGAGGCGGGCCTGCCGGGACGGCTGTGGACACTGCCGGTCCACCGGGCGTCGGCGTTGTTGTCGCGCTCGGTTGCGGAGGCGGTGCGGATCGCCGCGACCACCACGGTGATCCTGGCCGTCGGGACAGCACTCGGATTCCGGTTCCACGCCGGGGCTCTCGCCGCGCTCGGATTCGTGGCTGTACCGGTGATCTTCGGCGTCGGCTTCGCGGTCCTCGTCACCACCATCGGTCTGACCTGGTCGAATACCGGTGTGGTCGAGGCTGTTTCGCTCCTGTGCACGCTGTTGCTGTTCTTCAACCCGGGTTTCGTTCCGGCGACCGCCTATCCCGGCTGGATCCGACCGTTGGTGGAGAACCAGCCGATGACCGCGGCGGTCGAGACCATGCAGGCGTTCTCGCTCGGTGGTCCCGTCGCCGAACCGCTGGTCCGGATACTCGCGTGGTCGGCCGTCCTGATCGGCGGATGCGCGATCCCGCTCGCACGCCGGTACCGCCGCGCCCTGTGCTGACCACCGGTCGGACCGAAACCCGTACCCATCACCAGAAGGAGAAAACGACGTGACTGCGATCATCGGACCCACCCTCGCCGAACTCGAGGTCGACCGGCTCTACGACGAGATGGACCGGCTCGACGCCGGCATTGTCGCCGCCGTGCAGCAGCGCACGGAACTGGCCCGGCGCATCGCGGAGGCGCGTGTCGTCGCAGGGTCGCCGAGGGTGACCCACGCGGACGACATCGACGTGATCCGCCGGTACACCAGCGAACTCGGGGGATCCGGGACGGCGATGGCGATGAGTCTGCTCCGGCTGCGCTGACGCCTGCGTAGCCCGGCGGGGGAGTGCGGAAGCTCGGGGCTCAAGCGTCGGCTGTGTCGACGTCCGCACACCCGGCAGGGTCGGGTCCGGACATGCGCACGCACTCGTCGAACGACGGGACAGCGCTACCGGAGTCCCCGGCCCGCTCGATGAGCAGCTCGATGGTGTCGAGCAGCCCGCCGATGCGCAGGTCGAACGGAGTGGCGGCGTCGTCGAACGCCCCCATCGTCCACAACCGCGTCATCGTCGGGTAGCGGGCCGGGTCGAAGGTGTTCTCCCAGAAGTCGGTCTGCGCGGACCAGTACGCCTCGTAGTCGGTGCCCTGGTCGCGTTCGTCGGCGATCTCCGCAGCGGCGGCGCGCGCGAACCCGGACACGGCCTGGCGCACGATGCCGATCGTCTCCACGACCTGGTTCGCGGTCAGGCCGGTGTCGACGAGGATCCGGAAGGCGGCCTCGTCCGCGTCGAAGACGTGGGGTGCCAACGGCATTCTCCAGGCGTTCACGGTGAGGAGCCAGGAATGGGTCCGCAGCAGCGAAAAGTACCCGCGCGCATAGGTTTCGAGCGCGGTGCGCCACGGCAGGTCCGGGTCGGGCAGTGCGAAGTCGGCGTAGGCGCGGTCGATCATGGCATCGATCAGATGGTCCCGGGACGGCACATGCGAATAGAGGGTCATCGTGCCGACGCCGAGCGCCCGCGCGACCGAGCGCATCGACACCGCGTCGAGTCCGCGCTCGTCGGCGATCGCGACCGCGGCGTCGACGATCTGCGTGCGGTTCACGCGCGCGGGCCGGCCACGCGTCGGAGCTGCCGGCGGTTCCCACAAGGGTGCGAATCGCTTGTCGCCCGCCGGGGGTGTGGTGTTGTCGGCCGGATCGATCTCGACCACTCGAACTCCTCGGAAGATGCCGTTGCGCGTGCTTTTCGTACAGCGTACCGTCAAATCTGTGACTGAATCGGTACACCGTACGGGAAACGCGATTCGGGCGAGAGGACTGACCAAGACCTTTCGCCGCAGGAAAGAGACCGTCGAGGCGGTCAAGGGCATCGACCTCGATGTCGCCCAAGGGGAACTCGTGGCGATCCTCGGCCCCAACGGCGCCGGAAAGTCCACCACCATCAGGATGCTCACCTCGGTGCTGACGCCGACCTCCGGAACCGCCGAGGTCGCCGGCCGCGACGTCGTGCGCGAGCCGGCCGCGGTGCGGGCCCGCATCGGATACGTCGGACAGGGCAACGCCGGGGGCTACTCGTACCGGGTCGGCGACGAACTGCGGAACCAGGCGCGGTTCTATTCCGTCCCCGGCGACGTCGCGAAACGACGTGCCGCGGACCTGCTCGAGGCGCTGGAACTGACCGGTCTGGAGAAGCGCACCGTGCAATCCCTCTCGGGCGGACAGCGCCGCCGGCTCGACGTCGCGATGGGACTGATGAACCATCCGCGCCTGCTGTTCCTGGACGAGCCCACCACCGGCCTCGACCCGCACGCCCGCGCGAATCTGTGGGAGCACGTCCTGCGATTGCGTGAGGAGAACGGTATGACGCTGCTGCTTACCACCCACTACCTCGACGAGGCCGACGCGATGGCCGAGCGGATCGTGCTGATCGACCACGGCACCGTCATCGCAGACGCCGCACCCGAGGTGCTCGAACGGGACTACGCCGACGATGTCGTCACCGTCGAACTGGCCGCGGGGCAGAGCCCGGCGACCGCACGGTCGGTGCTGCCGTCCGCCGTCGTCTCCGTGACCGAATCGGTGACCGGCACGGGTGCGGTGCGGCTCGCACTCAGCACACGCAACGGCCCCGAGTTGGTTCCGCCGCTGATGCGAGCCCTGGACGCCGCGGGCGTGTCCGTCACCTCGACCGACGTGAAACCCGCGTCGCTCGACGACGTGTTCCTCAATCTGACCGGCAGGTCCCTGCGCGAGGAGGCGGCATGACCTACGTGATCGACCGGACCGCGGCCGAATCCTATGTCCTGGAAGATCGCTCGCGGCTACGCAAGTGGCTCCACGACACCGGGGCGGTGTTCACGCGCGAGATCCTCGTCGTGCTGCACGATCCGTTCACGCTGATCTTCTCGCTGCTGCAACCGCTGGTGTTCCTCGCGTTGTTCGGTCCGCTGCTCGACGGCATGCTCGGCGCCGGTGGCATCGGTGGGGATACGGCGCTGCAGTGGTTCCTGCCCGGTGTGCTCGTGATGATCGCGATCTTCGGCACCGGCATGGTCGGCGGCAACCTGCTGTACGAGTTGATGACCGGTGCCTACGAACGCATCCTCGCAACACCACTGGACCGCTCGTCCATCCTCGTCGGCCGTGCACTGAAGGAGTTCGCACCGCTCGTCGGGCAGGCGTTGCTCATCACGGTCGCCGCGATCCCGTTCGGCCTGGCCTTCTATCCGATCCAGGTGCTCGTGGGCCTGTTGATCCTGGGCATCTTCGGGATCGGTCTCGGTGCGCTGTCCTACGCGCTGGGCCTGGCCGCGAAGGGCCGGGAGTGGCTGTTCTGGGGCGTCCAGCAGTCCGTGATCTTCCCCCTGCTGCTGCTCGCCGGCATGATGCTGCCGCTCGACTCGGGTCCCGCGTGGATGCAGGCGGCGGCCAAGGTGAACCCGCTGACCTACATCGTCGACGCCGAGCGTGCGTTGTTCACCGGCACGCTGTGGGACAGCGACGTCGCGTGGGGTTTCGTCGCCGCGTTCGCGACGTGTGCGGTCGGGTTGTGGGTCGGCATCCGCACGGTCAATCGGACGGTCTGACGGCGGTGCCCGCGGTGGTCGTCGCGGCCACGTTCACCATCGTCGCGTTGACTGCGGCGTTGCCGGTGAAGGTGTCGGTGACCGCCGGATCGTGCAGCAGGTTGACGTTGGCGCCGGGGTGGGCGGCGGCCGTGGACCAGCCGACACCCTTCTCGTCGTGACCCCAGCCGTGCGGAATCGCGACGGTACCGGCCCGGATCTCGTCGCTGACCTCGACGGGCACCACAATGCTGCCGATCCGGGAGCGCACGGTCACCGGCTGGCCGTGGACGAGCGACCGGGACGCGGCGTCGTCGGGATGCATCAGGACCGTGCACCGGTCGCGGCCCTTGACCATCGTCGGAATGTTGTGCAGCCACGAGTTGTTCGACCGCAGGTGGCGGCGTCCGATCAGGCGTAGGTCGAATTCCGTTTCCTGCGAAGGTTTCTCGGTCTCGGTGAGCAGGCGGCGTGTCTCGTCGACGAACTCCGGCGGCGCCACGTGCACGCGGCGGTCCCGGGTGGCCAGCAGCGACCGCAGCCGCGGTTGCAGCGGCCCGAGGTCGACTCCTCCGGGGGAACGCCGGATCTTCCCGAGTGTCAACCCCCGACGCCCGCGGCGCAGCACACCGTGCGGGCCGGTCAGGACACCGAGCGCACCGAGCCGCAGTGGGCTGACTCGATCGAGCAGGGCGCGGAGAGGACGAGTCAGCCGCGACCGCAACGGAAGCGGAAGCACCTCGAGGACCAGGCGCGACAGGATCTGCCAGTCCTCGAGCGCGTCCGCCGCCGGCTCGAACACCCGAGCGTTGAACCGTGCGTTGTTGCGGACGGAGAAGACCGGGAACAGGAAGTCGAATTCCTCGCGTTCGAGGTGGGACACCGGCGGAAGGATCAGGTCGGCGTGCCGGGACGTCTCGGTGAGGTACATGTCGACCGCGACGAAGAAGTCGAGACCCTCGAGGGCCTCGTCGAGACGGCCTCCCTGCGGGGTGGACAGCACCGGGTTTCCGGCGTAGGTGACCAGCGCGCGGACGGGGCCGCCGGAACCCGCTACGTCACCGAGCATCTCGTCGGCCAGACCCACCACCGGCAGTTCGGTCCGGAACGACTTGTGCTCGCCGGTGCGGCTGTTCCACAGGCCGTAGCCCGAACCGAAGAGCCGCACGAGACGGGCCGCGTCGATCGGTGGCGTCGCGAACATCTGGCCGCCCGGCCGGTCGAGATTTCCGGTCACGGCGTTGAGCGTGTTCACCAGCCAGTGGGTGAGGGTGCCGGTGACCTGATGGCAGACACCGATGCGGGCGTACGCGATCGCGGACCGGGCCGCGGCGTGGTCGCGGGCCAGGCGCCGGATGGTGTCCGCGTCCACCCCGGCGCGGGGCGCCATCGCCTCGGGCGTGCAGGGTGCGACCAGCTCGGCGAGGTCCTCGATGCCGGTCAGCGGCACGGTGCCCGGTGCCGGGCCGGTGCCGTCGGCGAGGATCGTGTGCAGCATGCCGAGCAGCAGGTACGGATCGCCGCCCGGACGCACCGCGACGTGCTCGTCCGCCAGCCGCGCCGTCTCGGTGCGCCGCGGGTCGACGACGACCACGGATCCACCGCGGCGCCGGATCGCGGCGATGCGGCCGCGGGCGTCGGGCATCGTGGTGATCGAGCCGTTGGACACCGCGGGATTGGCGCCGAGGATCAGCAGTCGGTCGGTGCGGTCGATGTCGGCGATCGGCATCAGCACGTTCGAGCCGAACATCTTCCACGCCGCGAACTCCTGCGGGAACTGATCGATCGAGGACGCCGAGTAGAACTTGCGGGTGAGGAGGGCGACACGCAGCGCGATGCCGTAGACGACCGACGAGCTGTGTGCGGCCGGGTTGCCCAGGTACATCGCGATCGCGTCGCGACCGTGCCGTCGCCGGACGGCGCGCAACCGTTCGCCGGCCAGCGCGAACGCCTCGTCCCAGCCGATCTCCTCGAAGCCGTCGCCGACGCGTCGCATCGGGCGACGGAGCCGGTCCGGGTCGTGGTGCAGATCCGCGAGCGCGGTGGCCTTCGGGCAGATGTAGCCGTGCGAGAGCACGTCATCGGGATCGCCCTCGATGCGGGTGACCCTGTCGTGGTCGACGGTGACGCGTATTCCGCAGTGCGCCTCACACAGGGTGCACTGACGAGCGACGGTACGTGTGGACACAGCGGCCCCCTCCGCGGTCATGTGTGAAACCTAGCACTCCCGCGAGGCGCTCGTAACGAAGGTTCGACAGTACGGACGATCGTCCGCGAGAGGACACCTTCGGTCCGTCCCGTCGCGGGCGATGTTCACCCGTCGTCGCGGGCGATGGCCGCGACTGGCAGCGTGCCGAGGATCTCGCTCAGGGGTACCGAGCCGGTGAAGGCCCGGCCGGTGAGCCGATCCGTCCAGCTTCCCGACGGAAGATCGAGAACCGTTTCCTCCCAGTCGATGTCGCTGAGTGCCACGGTGTGGAGCGTGGCCACCGCGACGACGTCGAGGTCGTCGGCGGCCGGTCCACGTCCGAATGCCAGGACATGGCCGGCGGCGGGACCCGCCGCGACCAGCGGCACGTACGCGCCGCCGACGAAACTCGACGGCCGCGCCCGGCGCAGGTGCAGCGCCTCGCGTACGACCCGGAACTTCGGAGGCGCCGCCTCGGGGTGGGCGAGCAGCCGGCGGCGGGTGTCGAAGTCCACCGGGCGCCGGTTGTCGGGATCGACGAGCGAGTCGTCCCACAGTTCGGTGCCCTGGTACACGTCGGGAATCCCCGGTCCGAGCAGTTGCAGCAACTTCTGGCCGAGCGACACCGCCGCGACGTGCCGGGAGACCGAGCCGACGAACGAGGTCATCGCGTCGTGTACCGGACCGTCGATCACGGCGTCGATCCAGCCCGCGACCGCAGCCTCGAACCCGTCGTCGACCTGCGTCCACGTCGTTCGTGTCCCGTTTTCCCGCAGTGCCTTTCGCGCGTACTCGTGGACCCGTCCGCGTAACTCGGTGGTGACCACTCCGTCCTCGGGCCACACTCCGAACAGGGTCTGCCACAGAAAGGATCCGAAGGCGGGGTCGGGACTCGGTGCGAGACCGTCCCACTCGGCCAGGTGAGCGGCCCACTGCGTTGCGACCTGGGAGAGTACCGAGATGCGGGCGCGGACGTCCTCGCTGCGTTTGGTGTCGTGTGTCGACAGGGCGGTCATCGCCTGCGGCCACCGCCGTGCCCGCTCCTGCCACGCCAGATGGAACTGCGAGACCGGCATTGCGAACCGTCCCGGCTGCCCACCGACCTCCTGTAACGAGATCAGCCGGGAGGCACGGTAGAACAGCCGGTCCTCCACCGCCTTCGCGGTCGCGGCGCCGCACACCTGGCCGAACCGGGCCGCCGCTTCCCCTCCCGTGGACAACGCCCGGACGAGCAGTTGCAGCGCTGCCTCGAGTTCGGGGCGAGCACCCGCGACCTCGCCGACGATCCGCGGCAGCATGCCGGCGAGCGGCGCATAGTCCGCCCGATACACCGGCAGCGCCGCCGCGACCGCGACCACCGCCTCGCGCAGCGCATTCGAGTCGACACCGGCCGTGCCCGCGTCGCGCCGCACCGCACGCACGAGCCGGCGAACCTCCGGTCCCAGTCCCTCGGTCAGGACGGCGCGTTTCGACTGCACCTCCTGCTCGTGGAACCATGCCGCGTCCTCGGCCGTGCCGGTACACCTGCGGGAGAGTTCGGTCAGAGCCGATTCGCCTCGCGGATCGACGAATACGGCTGCGAGCTCGTTCAATGCGTCGTACCCGGTGGTGCCGTCCACCGGCAGCGTCGGATCGAGCGGTTCGTCGGCGCCGAGGATCTTCTCGATCACCAGCCAGCGGTCCGGCCCGAGCAGCGTCCGCAACCGGACGAGATATCCGGTCGGGTCCGCGAGACCGTCCGGGTGGTCGACCCGGATTCCGTCGACCAGTCCGTCCGCCACCCACTCGGCGACCTGTACGTGCGCATCGTCGAACACGGCGGGATCCTCGACGCGCACCGCCGCGAGATCGTCGATCGTGAAGAACCGCCGATAGCCGACGAGTCCCGAGTCCCACGGCACCAACCGGTACGCCTGCCGCTCGTGTACTTCGGCGGCGGTTCCGGTGTCGGTGCCGGGTGCGACGGGAAACCGCTTGTCGTAGTAGGCGAGCATGGGTTCCGGCCCGGTGCGATCCACCGTCAGGTCGTCGGGGCCGTCGCCGGAGCCGAGTGCGGGCAGCGCGATCTTCCCGTCGGCACCATCGGATTCCCGATCGACGTCGAAGTGCCGGGCGTACCGGGACTGCTGCCCGTGCTGCAGCAGATCCCACCACCAGTGGTTCTGGCGGGCGTCGGCGACGCCGACGTGGTTGGGCACGATGTCGATCACCAGGCCGATGCCGCGGGAGCGCGCGCGAGCGGCGAGTGCTTCGAGCCCGGCGCGGCCGCCGAGTGCATCGGAGACCGTGGCCGGGTCGGTGACGTCGTAGCCGTGGGTCGATCCGACCGTCGCCGTGAGCACGGGGGACAGATAGAGGTGGCTGATCCCGAGTTCGGCGAGGTAGTCGACGAGCGCTGCGGCGTCGTCGAATCGCAGCTCGTCGCCCCGCAGTTGCAGGCGGTAGGTTGCCTGGACCGCGGGCACCTCGGATGGCTCCATGTGCAGTCACCTTAGACGGAATTCCGGCGGTCGACTCGTTCAGCGCTTTCTGTCGGACCCCGTCGCTACGATTCGAACATGCTTTCGATGGGGGTGCGTGGGGACGAGGTCGGGGCGCGGCTTGCTGCCCTCGACGCCGCTGTCGACGGCCTGCTCGGCGACGACCTGACCGGCCTGTCGAACGACGACATCGTCGAGGTCCTGCAACGCCTGGAAACCACCCTGCGCAAGGCCTCGGCGGTCGGGCATCGCCTGATCGTCGAAACCACCGAACGCATGATTCCCGGGCATCTCGGGTGCCGGTCGGTCAACGACTTCCTGGTCGGCACGCTGCGGATCTCCGGCGCCGACGCGGCCCGGCGGGTCAAGGGCGCGAAGAAGGTCGGGACCTGGCATTCCCTCGACGGCGAGGACATGGAACCGGAACTGCCCGCCACCGCCGCGGCACAGCGGGCTGGGGCGATCGGACCGGATCATGTCGCCGCGGTCGCGAAGGTGATGCGGAAGGTGCCGCACGGGGTCGGGTTCGACGAGATCACCGTCGCCGAGCAGATCCTGGCGGACGCGGCCTGCTCGGTCACGCCCGACGATCTCGTGAAACTCGGCGCGCATCTGCTCGCGTACCTGAATCCGGACGGGGACGTGCCGGACGAGAAGGAACGCAAGCGTCGGCGTGGTCTGCGGATCGGCAAGCAGGGCGTCGATCTCATGACCCCGATCTCCGGGCTCATCGATCCCGAGACCCGGGCGCTGCTCGAACCGGTCCTGGCGAAACTCGCCCGCCCCGGCATGAACAATCCGGACGACCCCGAATCACCTTCCGGTGATGTCGAATCCGAGACCCTCGACCGCGACGCGCTCGCCAAGGCCGCGGCCCGCGACACCCGCACCGCGGTGCAGCGCAACCACGACGGACTGAAAGTCGCCCTGTGGCAGTTGTTGTCGTCGGGTGTGCTGGGCAGCCACCGGGGATTGCCGGTGACCGCGATCCTGACCATGACCGTCAGGCAACTCGAAGACGCGACCGGCATCGTGACCACCGCCTCCGGCGGGCTGGTGCCGATCCGCGACGCGCTGCGCATGGCCGAGACCGCGCATCCGGTGCTGGCGATTTTCGATCACCACGGCCGGCCGCTGCATCTCGGCCGCGCCAAGCGCCTGGCGTCGGCCGATCAGCGCCTCGCATTGATCGCCGCGTCCGGTGGCTGCACCCGGCCCGGCTGCGACGCCCCCGCGACACTCACCGCGGTGCACCACGTCACCGAATGGCGGGACGGCGGGCTCACCGACATCACCAACGAGGACCTCGCCTGCGATGCCTGCCACGCGCTGGTGCACGACGGGCCCGGCGGCTGGGAAACACGCGTCGCGTCGGCCAACTCCGAGCACCCGGGTCGCACGGAGTGGATCCCGCCACCGCACATCGACCCCGAGCAGAAGCCTCGGGTCAATCACCGTCATCATCTCGGTGATCTGTTGTCGGCGGCGTTGGCGCACTACCGCGCCCGCCGCGAAACCGAGCTGCGCGAGCATCGCAGGCGGTGGATGCGGGAACCGGGCGGGGACGGCGCAGGTGACGAGGGCTCCCCGTAGCGGTCACCGGCGTGCCGAACTCTTCTTTCTCTAGGGCATTGTCCAGTAAGGCTTCTCCCTCCGCGTGCCGGTCGGCGAAGCGCGGAGGGGAGGGCATTTCAGGATTACCTAACTGAAGGTAGGCTCAGCTAACTATCGACTCGGGTGGGCGTGTGACCCGAGCCGAACTTGCCGTGTCCGCTCGACCTCGGAGGAGCCTCCGAGGGCGCTGTCCTGGGAGTTTCATTCATGATGTCGACTGCCGTCGTTCGCGCCATCCCCGTCACCGGTGCTCAAGCCGGTGTGTGGTTCGGACAGCAGGCGGTCGAGGAACCCGCGGTCTACGTCGTCTCGCACGCCTGGGAACTCCGCGGCACCCTCGACTCGACGGCACTCGTCGACGCCGTTTCCGCGACCCTCGGTGAGGCCGACGGCCTCTCGGCTCGTTTCGGTGAAGAGGACGGACGGGTCGTCCAGTGGATCGGCGCCCACGACATCACCGCGGTCCCCATCGAGGACCTCAGCGCTCTGCCCGCCCCGGAAGCAGCGGCCCGGGAGCGTCTTGCCGACCGGCAGGCGATAGACCCGGCAACCGACCCCTGCGTCGCGGCCCGGATCCTCCTGCTCGCCGACGATCACGCGATTGTCGTGCTCACCGCGCACCACATCGTCCTCGACGCATTCGGCCTCGGTCTTCTCGGTCGCCGCGCCGCCGAGCGATACTCGGCCGCCGTGCGCGGCGAGGCCGCCCCCGACTCGTGGTTCGGGACGGTCGACGCGGTCGTCGCGGAGTACGAGCAGTACGAGACGTCGGAGAAATCCGAGCAGGACCGCGCCTTTTGGACGCAGACCCTGGCCGGCGCCCCCGATGCCGTGACCCTGTCCACCGGCAACGCCGCGGCCGGATTCGCGGCGCGCGTGCGCTCCCACGCCCACGTGCTCGACCCCGAGTCGACCACCGCCCTGTCCGCGCTCGGCCGCACCGCCCGCGGAACGTGGGGCGACGCACTGGCCGCGCTCACCGCGGCGTTCGTCGCCGGCTGGACCGGGAACGGCGAGGTCGTCCTCGAGTTCCCCCTGATGAACCGCTTCGGCTCCGCCGCGATGACGGTCCCGACGATGGCGGTCAACGTCGTGCCGCTGCGTATTCCGGTCGCCGCCGACGCCACCGCGGAGTCCGTGACCGCCGCCGCGATCGCCGCGATCCGTGCAGCCGGTGCCCACGGGCGGTACCGCGGAGAGCGGATCGCCCGTGACGTTCGTACCGAATCCGGTGCCGCCGTGTCCGGACCGTGGCTCAACATCAAACCGTTCGGTGACGAGCTGCGCTTCCACGGCCTCGACGCCCAGGTGCATTCGCTCGCGCGCGGGCCCGTCCGCGATCTGTCCCTGACCGTGCGCCAGACCGCCGCCGGCGCCGTCGAGCTGCAGTTCGACGCCGACGCCGACCGTTACAGCGAAAGGGACCTGGAACTCGTCGCACTGCGACTGGCCCGCTTCGTCGAGGCGGCGCTCTCCGCCGACGGCACGCCCGTCGCGCGCACCGCGACGCTCCTGGACACCGATTTCGCCACGATCGCCGAACTCGGCGCCGGAGCCGTCCGCGAACTCGAACCCGCCACCCTCGACGACCTGCTCGTCCGGCAGGCACGCCGTACGCCCGACGCCACTGCCGTGCGGTTCGAGGACCGCACGCTGACCTACCGCGAATTCGATGCGGCCGTCCAGCGTTTCGCCGATCGCCTGCGCGAACACGGCGTCCGGGTGGGAGATCGGGTCGCGGTGCTCCTCGCCCGCTCCGAGCGGCTGCCGCTGGTGTTGTGCGCAATCCTGCGCACCGGCGCCGCGTACGTCCCCGTCGACACCGCCTATCCGGCGGACCGGATCGCCTACATCCTCGACGACGCCGAACCCGCCGCGGTCGTCACCGACGCCACCGCCGCCGACCGAGCCGATCTCCTCGCGGACCTGACCGTGCCCGTCATCGCCGCGGACACCGCGGCCGACACCACCGCGGAGACCCGCACCGACGCGGCGCACGCCGACCGGCCGCTCACCGTCCGCGACGCCGCCTACCTGATCTACACGTCCGGATCCACCGGCCGGCCCAAGGGCGTCGTCGTCTCCCACGAGGCGATCGTGAACCGGCTGGTGTGGATGCAGGACACCTACCCGCTCACCGCCGACGACCGGATCCTGCAGAAGACCCCCTCGAGCTTCGACGTGTCGGTGTGGGAGTTCTTCTGGCCGTTGATCACCGGCGCCACCCTCGTGATGGCCCGGCCCGACGGCCACCGCGACCCCCAGTACCTCACCGACGTGATCGCCGCGGAGCGGATCACCACGCTGCACTTCGTGCCGTCCATGCTGGCCGCGTTCGTCGAATCCGCGCCGTCCCCGGACCGCCTCGCGACCGTCCGCCGCATCTTCTGCTCGGGTGAGGCGCTGCCGGCCGCGACCGCCCACGCGGCAGCCGAACTCGTCGGCGACCGGGTGCACAACCTCTACGGCCCCACTGAGGCCGCGGTCGACGTCACGTACCACGCCTACGGACCCGCCGACGACGACCGCGCGTCGGTGCCGATCGGGTTGCCGGTGGCCAATACGTCGGTGGTGGTGTTGGACGGGTGGTTGCGTCCGGTGCCGGTCGGGGTGGTGGGTGAGGTGTATCTCGGTGGGGTGCAGCTGGCGCGGGGCTATCACGCGCGGGCGAGCCTGACGGCGTCGCGGTTCGTCGCCGATCCGTTCACCCCCGGTGGGCGGTTGTATCGGACGGGGGATCTGGTGCGGTGGTTGCCGT
>NZ_JALPTB010000090.1 GCF_023218075.1 Rhodococcus sp. HM1
CTTCGGTTAACCCCACGCCCAACCCCCCGGCTAACGAAAACCCAAGGGATGGGGTTAACCCCACGCCCAACCCCGGCCATACTCCTGCTCCTGCTCCTACTCCAGAAAGAAAGAGTGGTTACGTAAGTACGGAAGGAGACAGCGCGCGCGAAGACGAACCACCCTCCCCGAGTTGCATCGACCATCCGGACGGCACCGAGCGGCCGTGCTTCGCCTGCGGCGAGGCCCGCCGCCGGCACCGCGCCTGGGAGGACGAGCGAAAGCGTGTGGCCGCCGAGGCGCGCTCAGGGCAACTCCGTGCTGCGGCTCAGGAGCGCGCCAGAGCGATCGCGGAGTGCTCCCTGTGCGACGAGGACGGTTACGTCGATACGGCCGTCTGCAGCCACGCTCAGGCCCCGGAACGGCGTCCGAGCCTCAAGGACCTGTACCAGCAAGCGAAGGCCGAGAAGACACGCGCATAGGAGTGACTGATGACATGCAATCCGTTAGTCGCTCGCGTAATGTGAATCCCTGACCATGAAAAAGCCCCGCCGGTGCGTCAACACCGCGGGGCACGAACACCGAGGAGACCGCTCGATGTCACTCGCAAACGTTACCGGACGCGAATCCGCGTCACCATTCGATCGCATCCGTCAGACCCGGCCCGACGGCACGGAATTCTGGTCCGCCCGCGACCTCGCGCCCGTGATGGGCTACTCCGCGTGGCGGAACTTCCTGGTTCCGATCGAGCGGGCGATGAAGGCCGCGGAGAACCAGGGGCACGACGTGTCCAGCCACTTTGCGGGATCCCGCAAAGTGGTCGTCCGCCCGCAGGGTGGAGGTTCCGAGCAGGAGGACTTCGAGCTCTCCCGCTTTGCTGCGTACCTCGTTGCGATGAATGGCGACCCGAACAAGCCTGAGGTCGCCGCGGCGCAGGCGTACTTCGCCATCCAGACTCGCGTCGCCGAGATCGCGCCGGCGCCGTTCGCTCTCCCTCAGAGCATGAGCGAAGCGCTACGTATGGCTGCTGACGAGTACGACCGCGCTGAACTCGAGGCGTCCAGGCGTCGCCAGCTCGAAGCGAAGGTTGAGCATGACGCCCCGATGGTCGCCAAGGCCGAGGCGCACTCGGCGTCGACGACGTCGATCAACCGCCAGGACTTCGCCCGCGAAGTGCAGACCTGGGGCAAGAAGATCCACGGCATCTGGATTCGCCAGCGGCACATCATGGACTTCCTCGCGCACAAGGGCGTCACAGTCCGAGGCGACCGCTCCGACGCCGGTCAGGCCACCGCGAAGGCGATCCGTCAGGGATGGGCCGAGAACTCGAAGTACACCGACGAGGCGACCGGCCGGACGTTCGTGACCACGCGACTGCTGCCGAAGGGCCAAGACGTCGCGTGGAAGTGGATCACCGCGTACGTCGAAGCGAACGGCACCCTCGAGCTGCCGCGCGACATCAACAGCGGTGATGCAGCATGAGCGACTACCTGTACCGCGTCGTCGTCACGAAGATGCCCGAAGGCTCTCACTGGGAGCAGGAGCTCCCTGACGGAACCCTCGTCGGCGGACCCGTGCCCGGATGGGCGCCGGCCGGGTGGAAGCCCGAAGGCAACTACGTCGAGATTCTCGGCACCACCGAGTTCGTGTGGCCGACCACCAACAAGGAATACCGGTCCCGGTCGACCGCGAAGAAGCGCGCAGATCTGTTGCGTCGCTACGGCGCCGAATGCGTCATCCAGCGGTCCTCGCGAATCACGTGGCCCGATCTCGAGCTGGACGGAGCGCAGGCATGAGGCTGACCATCACCATCGGCCGCAACACCCCCGCACCCCTCGCGCACGACGACATCCGCGCCATCGTGCGCGAAGAGCTCACGCGACTACTGCGCGTCGACGCCTGCAGGCATCCGCTCGAATGCGAACGGGAGCCATCCCTTCGCATCACCGATCACCACCACAGCGACACTCTCGATCGCCTCCAGGTGAAGGGCGATGACACTCTCCTTCACCTTGGCCGTCTCGCTCTCGTCGTAGATGAACTCCAACGGGATCGACGGATGCATCCACAAGAAGTCTCGGAACACGTCTCCGTCGCCATCAGTGCCGACGAGGCCCATCGAGAAGCACTTTCCGGTAGGGAACGCGACCGATACGAGTGCATGAACTTCCGCAAGCACGTGCGGAGCCAATCCGATGCGCTTCCCGTTGTAGACAAGTGTCGCCATGAAACTTCTCCTTCTGCTGATGATGTTGGCGCACACAGCGTAGGAGACCGAGCGGCTGGGGGGGCCCACATGAAGCCCCCACAGCCGTCCACAGCCACTGCCCTGGACGGCGACCAGTGACCGCGCCCAGGACCCGGATCCGGGCGTCCCTGCTCCTCGCCGCACTCTTCGCCGGCGGACTCATCGCCGGAGCCTTCCACCCCACCGACCAGGGCCCGATCTCCACACCGCCCATCGACGCCGCGAACAGCCGTGGTGGTGAACCGTGACCCGCCTCCCAACGGCCCTCACCGCCTGGGTGCTCATCATCGCCATCGCAGCACTCAGCCTCGCCGCCACCTGAACCCCGGCCCGCACCGACTTCCACACGGTGCGGGCCGGAACCATCCCCACCCACCGCGAGAAAGGCCCCAGCGCATGCCCGCCGCCTACACCAACCTCGACCAGGCCAATGCCCGCATCGACGCACTCGAAGCCGAACTCGCCGCCACCGCCGACGCCGCCCGATTCGCCAGCAAAGCCGCCGAGAAAGCCCGCGCCGAAGTCATGGAACTCAAAATGACCGCCAACGCACCCTCCGGCACCGACTACCCACCCGCCGTCGCCGAAACCGTCGCCAAGAACCTCACCCCCGAAGTCCGCGACGCACTCCGCGACATCCTGGGCCGAGCCGACGCATGACCAGCACCCCCGACGCGGCCGGCCGCTACCTCGACACCCCAGGCGAAAACAAAGTCTTCGCACTCCTCTGCCAAGTCCCCGAGATCACCGAGTCACTCGCAGGAATCTGCAGCGACGGCTACCGCCAACGCATCTCCTACGAACCCCGCGTCAGCGCCAGCCCCACCGACGTCGTCCCGTACGACACAGCAGCGCAAGACGCCGCCTACTACCTCGACAACGAACTCTGGACCTGGGCCAACCACGTATGCGAACACCGCGGCCTCCGCTACGACGGCCCCGTCACACCCATCGGAATGGCCGAATGGCTCCGCAAGAACATCACCGCCCTCGCCATGACCCCCGGCGCCGACGAAGCACCCACGTCACTGCGTCGCGTCATCCGAGCAGCACGACGCGCCGCCCGCCTGCCGATCGAACCCGAGACATGGCGCTACGGATCCACCACCGTCGCCCGCGACACCCAGCTCAACGCATCCGCAATCGCCATCGCCGCGAAGGAGCTCGGCCCCGAATACGCCCGGCTCGATCGCGAGCGCGTGAAGAGCCTCCGAAAGACCGGCCGCATCACCCCCGTGCGCCTCAACTCCGAGGGCGTGCCGATCTACCGACTGGGCGACGTGATGGACGCCCACCTCGCCACAGCGACACGAAACCGGGTGAGCGCCTGAACCTCTTATCCCCACCCCTTTGATACGCTCAGCGCGTAGGCGCGAGATGACCCCACCAGCAGGGTCACTCGCGCTTCGTCGTTTCCAGACGTCCATCCTCGAAGCACCACCCTCGCGAGTGCTCGGATGGACCGCCCACGCCCCGGAATTCACGCCGGACGAGCGTGGGCGTCAACTTCCCCGAGGAGGGCCGAATGAACCACAGGATGGAACGTTCCACCTGCCTCCCATGCGCGCGCGTAGTGGCCCATGGCCGCGTGGACCGATGAGGAGAGCCGGCGCCTTCGCGAACTGCATGATCAGGGGATGTCGCTGCGGGCGATCGCAGAGGAGATGGGCCGGCCGCAGAGCACGGTGTCTCGGTGGGCGGATCGGCTGAACCTGAGTTTCGACCGGTCGAAGACGAAGAAGGCCACGGAAGCCCGTGTCATCGACACCAAGGCTGCCCGCGTCGAGCTCGAGCAACGGTTGATCGCAGAGGCGAACAAGGTGCTGGACCAGATGTGGGAACCCACGCTGGTGTTCAGCTTCGGCGGCAAGGACAACACATACGAGGAGCACCTGCTTGATCGGCCGACATTCGGCGATCAGAAGGCAATCGTGCAGACCGCGGCCACCGCGCTGAACGCGGCGAACAAGCTCCACGAGATGAACGCCGGCGCCGACGCGGAAGGCGTTGTCAGCGTTCTCGCCGAGGTGCACGCCGCGATCACCGCCATGGCCGACGAAAACCCGGACGAGCCACCCACACCCACAGACGAGGAGCTCGACGCCGAAGAAGAGGGACAGTGACCACCAAGCTCGCCCGACTCGGCCGTCTCACCCCGAAACAGGCATGGTCGATCGGTCGAGCCACCGCAAAGATCTGCATCTGGAACGGCGCAGTCTCAGCCGGCAAGACCATCACCTCACTGTTCAAGTGGATGATGCTCATCCCGACCGCGCCGCAAACCGGCGAGATCGTGATGATCGGCCGGACACGAGACACCGTGTACCGCAACCTGATGACCCAGTTGCAGAACCGGGAGATCTTCGGGGACCTCGCCGACCACGTGCACTACAACCGTGGCGCCCCCACAGCGACGATCCTCGGCCGCACCGTGCACATCCTCGGATCCTCAGACGTGCGCGCCGAAGCCACGATCCGAGGCATGACCATCTCCCTGGCCTACCTCGACGAGGCCACGCTGGTCACCAAGGAATTCTTCGCGATGCTGGTCTCCCGCCTGCGCGTGAAGGGCTTCCGCTGCCAGCTGCTGTGCACCACGAACCCGGATGCACCGAAGCACTGGCTCAAGACCGACTACATGGACCGGGCCCACGATCCCGAGCTGAGCATCGTGGTGTTCAACTTCCGGTTACGGGACAACGCACGCAACCTCGAGCGCCCGTACATTCATGGTCTCGAGGCGCAGTACACGGGGCTATGGAAGGCCCGCTTCATCGACGGCGAATGGACGATGGCGGACGGTGTCATCTACGAGATGTTCGACCCGGCCGTGCATGTCGTCGACCAGCTCCCGATGATGCAGCAGCTCCTCGCGATCGGCATCGACGACGGCGTCAACCACCCCGCTGCCGGCATCCTCCTCGGCCTCGGCGCAGACAACCGCCTCTACGCCATGGCCGAGTTCGCGCCACCGGCCGGCACACCCGCCGACCGCACACGACTGCTACGGCGCTTCGAGAACGAGCACGGCACACCCGACTTCCACTTCGTGGACCCCTCTGCGGCCGCGCTGAAGCTGCAGATGAACCGCGAAGGGTTCGTCAACGTCGCGAACGCCGCGAACAGCCACAAGCTGGGCATCGGTGTCGTCGCGTCACTGTTGTCCACGCAGCAGCTCATGATCCACAGCAGCTGCACGAACCTGCTCAACGAGATCCCCGGCTACGTGTGGGATTCGAAGGCTGTCGAGCGTGGCGAGGACGCGCCCGTCAAGGAAAACGACGACTTCTGCGACGCACTGCGCTACGCGGTCGCCACCTCCCAGTTCCAGTGGCGCCACGCCGTGCCGCTACCCGACGACCACCGATTCGACACCGAGGAGACCGCAGCATGACCAGCATCCGCGCGAACATGGCCTGGCCGCCGCCCGAACTGGGCAAGGTCACCGCCCGTGTCGCCGAATGCCGCGTCTGGTGGGGAGGCGACCCCACCAAGCTCGACGACTTCTACGGCGCCGGCGGCCGCACCTCACCCTCCGGCACCACCCTCAAACGCCGCGCACAAGACGCGTGGGACGCATTCTGGGGCCGCACCCAGCACAACCCCAGCCAATCCGGGAAACGCCTCCACGCCCCGATCGGCAAAGACATCGCCCAACTCTCGGCCACATCACTGTTCTCGAAGCCGCCGGTGATCCTCGCCGCCGACGACGAACTCGACACGGTGCAGGCCCGCGTCGACGACCTGTTCAACACCCCCCGATTCCACTCCAGCCTGTACACCGCGGGGGAAACCTCGTCGGCGCTCACCGGTGTATTCGGCAGGGTGGTGTGGGACGACCAGGTGCAGCAAGGCACGTGGATCGAATGGGTCGACCCCGATCATGCGATCCCCGAATGGTCCAGGGGCCGGCTCAAGTCCGTCACGTTCTTCACCGAACTCGAATCCGATGACCCTCGGGACGTGTGGAGGCACCTCGAACGGTACGAGCGCGGCCGGATCGTGCACGAGCTGTACAAGGGCACCCAACACAACCTCGGCACGCTGCAGGAGCTGGGCGCGCACGACGCGACCGCAGACATCCGTGTGGAACTCGCCGGGGACGGATACTCGATCGTCGACCTCGGCGTGGACGAGCTCGCCGTCGAGTACGTGCCGAATCAGCTTCCGAACCCTGAGTGGGCGGAGGATCCGCAGCTGCGGAACCTCGGCGCCTCCGACGTCGGTGCGGTCGATCTCGTGCCGCTCTATCACCAGATCGACCGCACCTACAGCTCACTGATGCGGGACGTGCGCGTCGCCCAGGCACGCATGTTCGCCTCCTCCGAGGTACTGCAGCACCGCGGCGCCGGGCAGGGCATGTTCCTGCCCGAGGATCAGGAACTGTTCACGCAGGTCGGTACCGGCATCGGTAAAGAGGGTGGCGCTGAGTCCATCTTCCAGTTCCATCAGCCCGCCATCCGGGTGCTCGAGCACGACCAGGTGGGGGAGATGCTGCTGCGTGAGGTGCTGCGCCGCACCGGGTATTCGCCGGTGTCGTTCGGCATGTCCGATGAGGTAGCGCAGACAGCGACCGAGGCCGCCGGAAAGAAGGAATCCACGGTCACCACGACCGAGGGGAAAGCCCGCTACTTCGGTGTCGCCATCCAGCATTTGACCACGGTTGCTCTGCGGATCGACCAGAAGAAGTTCCCGCACCTCGGCGTGGAGCTGCACGAGCCGCTGGATCTGGACTGGCCGCCGTTCGCGCAGGAATCCGACCTGTCCCGCGCTCAGACGGTGCAGGCATGGGAGACCGCGAAGGCTGCCTCGACACGCACCAAGGTTCGCTACCTGCACCCGGGCTGGACCGAGGAGCAGATCGATGAAGAGGTCGAGTTGATCGATGCGGCGAACACGGTGGAGATGCCGGCGTTCTTCGGATCCGACACCGCCCCCGACGGTCAGGTCAGCGGCGACCAGGACGTCGGCGTCGACGTCGACGAGGGCGACGACGTTTAGATCGGCCTCCGAATATCACAGCCTGTGCGATTTACGAGGACGAAGTAAACATCGGGAGGTGTAGCTGGTGGCACTCGACCCCGAAGACGCCCGCAACATCCCCGCCCACCTGATCGCCCTCTACACCGACGCCGAACTCGCCCTCCTCCGCCTCCTCGCCGAAGCCATCATCGACGGCATCGACACCGACGACTGGCAACAGGTCCAGACGACACGGCAGGTCGAGTTCCGGCAGGCCGCCGAAGCACTCGCCCGGCACCTCCAAGCGGCCATGCCCCAGCTCCTGCAGGACGCCGTGCAGGCCGCGGCCGACCTCGGCGAGCAGGCAGCCGACGAGGACGCCGACCCACAAACACCCGCAGCGGTAAGCGCAGCCGCCGTGGGAACGGCTGCGGCAGTGCCCGGGCGCGCACCGCGTCGCGACCGCGTCCCGGTTCCCCGCACTGTCGCAGCCACCCAATCCGCCTGGTCCACCCTCGCCCACGCCACACAGCAGCTCCCCGGCAACGCGGACCGCCTGTACGGACAGGTGCTCGCACAGATACAGATCCGATCCCAAGAGGTCCCGAGGCTCACCCCGCACACCGGTGGCATCCTCGGCGCACCACGAGCCACCGGCACACGGTTGGACGCAGCCCAGCAGGCCCTCGACATCCTCACCAAGCGAGGCATCACCGGGTTTCGAGACCGCGGCGGCCGCAACTGGTCACTGACCTCGTACGTCGAGATGCTGTCCCGCACAGTGGTGAACGAGGAACTGCGCGAATCCCACATCGCCCGGGCCCTCGAACACGGCCACACGCTGATGGTGGTGTCGTCGCATTCGAAGCCGGCACCGCAGTGCCAGCCGTACGAAGGCCAGGTGCTCAGCCTGGACGGCGCCACCGGCACGGTCGAGCTGAAGTCGGCGACGACCGGACGTCCGGTGCAGGTGCGGATCAAGGCCACGATGCGCGAGGCCATCTCGAAGGGCTTTCGGCATCCGAACTGCGGGCACGCGCTCAGCAGGTTTGCGCCGGGCGCGTCACGCACGTTCACGACGACGCCGGACCCCGAAGGCTATGCGGCCACCCAGAAGCAGCGGGCCATGGAACGCGCCATCCGCGACACCCGCCGCCGGCAGGCTGTCGCGGTCACCCCGCAGGCGAAGCGCGAGGCCGCAGCCCGGCTCCGGGCGCAACGCGAGGCGATCGCCCAGCACGTCGACGAGCACGGCCTGACCCGCCGTCCGCGACGCGAGCAGATCAACCAAGCTCGCTGACCCCCACACGCTTCCGCCCCTGGGCGGACACCCCGACACCGCGACGGTGCCTGGGGCAACACCGCAGCGCGACGCTGCACACCCGAAGGAGCACCATGCGCACCACCACGACACTCGCCCTCATCGTCGGCGCCGGATACGGCCTCGACCCGTTCGCCACCTCCGGCCGCTGGCCGAACCGCATGCACCCCCGTCGCGACGACGAGGGACACAGCAACGGCGACGGCGGCCAGACCGGCCAGGGCGACGGCACCGGTGGGGATGCAGGTGCCGGCAAAACCAACACCGACGACACCGGCAAGCCCGACGGCGGTGACGACGAGCAGCTCGGCGAAGGCGGCAAGAAGGCCCTCGACGCCGAACGGGCAGCCCGCAAGGCCGCGGAACAGGAAGTCGCCAAGTACAAGGCGGCAGCCGAGAAGGACCGCCTCGCCAAGCTCGACGACCAGCAACGCGCCGAGGCCGAACGCGACGCCGAGAAGAGCCGCGCCGAGAAGCTCGAAGCCGAGCTCGCCGTCGAACGAGCGGCGCGGAAGCACGGCATCACCGACGACAAGGACCTCGAGCTGTTGGCCGGCGTCCCCGCCGACAAGGTCGACGCCCTCGCCAAGCGTCTCGCCGCGACCAACGCCAGCGCCAACTCCGCCGGGCGATCCGGCAACGGCGTCGGCGGAAGTAAGTCCACAGCAAGCCCGCTCGACGACCCGAAGAAGTTCGCCGAGAGCCTCGGCAACCGGAAGTCCGGCGTCACCATCTACTAATCCAGGAGAAATTCCGTGACCAACACCATTCTCAAGGCTGCGCAGATCGTGCAGGCCGGGCTCGTCGTGCTCGAACGCGATGTCGTCCTGCCTGGGATCGTCGAGTCCAGCGCCTCGCAGCACTTCTCGGGCCGCAGTCCCGCAAACGACACCGTGTCCATCCGCATCAACGGACGCACGGTCGCCAAGGACTACGCGTGGCGTGACCACACCGCGGCGATCGAGAACTCGGATCTGAACGAGTTCAAGGTCGACGTGAAGCTCGACACCCACCCGTACAACGCAATCGGACTGTCGGACGAGGAACTGTCTCTCGACATCTACGACTTCACCGAGCAGGTCGTCACCCCGCAGACCCGAGCTGTTGCCGAACGTATAGAGGACAAGATCTCCGCGAAGATCAAGGGTGCGACATACCCGTCCGGGTCGAACATCTCCATCTCGACGGACGGGGCGAGCGGACTGGACTTCCACGCCGGAGCGGTCGACGCGCGCAAGGTCCTGAACGACTACCACGTGCCGCAGCAGGGCCGCGTGTTCCTCGTCGGTACCGGTATCGAGGCAATGATCCTCAAGTCCGACCAGTTCCGGAAGTTCGACCAGTCCGGAGACTCGAACGCTCTGCGCAGCGCCACCATCGGAAACATCGCTGGAATGCCGGTCATCGTGTCGCATTCCATCGGTGCATACGAGTCGTACGTGTTCCATCGGTCCGCATTCCAGACGGTGTACCGGGTTCCGGCGTCCCCGCTCGGTGGCGTCGACAGTGCATCCGGGTCGTACGCCGGTATCGCGCTGCGCTGGCTGCGGGACTACGACTCGAGCCACCTGGTGAACCGGTCGATCTTCGACACGTTCTTCGGCATCAGTGTCGTGGAGGACCCGGACGACTACACCGATCCGGATTCGACGTTCTCGCTCAAGCGTGCAGTGAAGATCGTCCTGGGCACCAACGCGTTCACCGTGGACGTCGGCGGCGCGACCGGTGGCACCTTCACACTCACTTTTAACGGCCGCACCACCGGTGCGCTGAACTACAACGCGACCGCAGCGACCATCAAGACCGCGCTGGTTGGCCTCGACGACGGTTTCGGCGCCGACGACATCACCGTCACCGGATCGGCGGGCGAATACACGATCGCGGTCCCGGGCGCACTTTCGGGTAGCGGTGCTTCCCTGACTGGCGGAACCGGCCTCACCGTCACCGCAGTCTGACTGAGCTTGGTGGTTGGTGCGTCAACCGCGTGCCCCGGCAACTCTCGGCACTCACCGCGCGCGAAGGACGACTGGGGGCTTCCACGCCGGGTTCCTTTCGGCCCCTGCAGCGGCGTACCTGCGCACCAACCACCAACCCCCGAGGAGGCTCCATGGCACCCGTCTACGCCACCACCGGTGACCTCGAAACCTGGACCGGCAACCCAGCACCCGACAACGCCGCGGCGCTCCTGCGCGAGGCATCAACGCTCGTCGCGTCCGCGATCATCGCCGATGTCTACCCGACGACAGCGACAGGCCTGCCATCCGAAACGGGCAAGCGCACCGCGGTACGCGAAGCGACCTGCCAACAGGCTGGCTACTGGGCACGGCACAACATCGACCCGACGGCAGGCACTGCCGGGCTCGACGAGGTTGTCACCGCCTCGAGCATCGACGGCGCCTCCGTCTCCACGAACGCTGGAGAGCTCGCCGCGGAGAAGGCGGCCAGCGTCGAGGGCCTCACCTCGTCGGCGCTGCGGATTCTCCGCCTGGCCGGGCTCGGTTCGTCGTGGGTGGACTCGTGGTGACCGACCCGCTGGCGTCGTGGTGGACGTGGCCTGTGCTCGTCGCACGCAAGATCGGCGACGGCCCGTACGGTCCCGCACACGCCGCCCCGGTGGAGGTGCGCGGGAAGGTCACAGCGAAGCGGAAAAAGGTGCTGGCACCGGACGGTTCGGAGGTCATCTCCGAGGCCCGCGTCTCGATGCCTGCCACCACGCCGCTGATTCCACCCGGGTCGCTGGTGACCCTGCCGCCCGAGTTCGGGGGCCGGACCGCAGAGGTGTTGGCCGAGCAGCTGCACCACGACGGCGCCGGCCGCACCCCGAACTTCTACAGCGTCGACCTGACGTAGGGGGCCGCCGTGTCGCTTGACTTCACGCAGGCCCGGGCACGCATCCTCGAAGCCGCCCAGCGTGGACTCGAGGATGCTGCCGAGGTCGTGAAGCAGGAGTCGATTCAGCGCACACCGAAGGAAACTGGCGAGCTGCGCAACGACTGCTCCATCGCCTCCGGGCACCTCGAAGCGGTCGTCTTCTACTCGCTCGTCTACGCCATCGCTCAACACGAGGGCGTCGGATTCCATCACGAGCACGGCGAGGCGAAGTTCCTCGAGAACGCGCTGATCGCGACGCGCGGAGTCGTTGGCCAAGTCATCGCTCAATCGATCAGGAGTGCACTTTGACGACTGCCCGCGCGCCCGACACCACCGAACTCGAGGAGGCACTCGCCAGGCGCCTCACCGCCCTCGGGCTCGTGCGATACGAACCCAACGGCATCTACGGCGCCGGCACGCTCCCCGCGGTGTTCTTCGGCGCGATGCCAGACACCCCGAACGACGCCATCGTCATCAACACCTACAACGACGACCGATCCAGCGACGACGACAACCCGGACTACTACCTGCAGATCCGGGGACGCCGCGCCGGCCGAGATCCTCGCGCCGTCGACCAGCTCATGGACGCCATCTACCGGGCGATCCACGACACCTCCCACCAGATGTGGGGGAGTGTCCGGGTCCTGCTCTGCCGCCGCGTCGTGCGTGCACCACGCGACCCCGACGCGAACGGGCGTTGGACCCGCCCTGATTCGTACCGCATCACTGCCAACCCGTCCTAGGAGGACGACCCCATGACTGCACCCACCCAGGCCCTCGCGTCGACCCTCGCACGCGACTGGATTCTCGAAGCCGAAACCGCTCCCGATGTTTGGACGCGTGTCCGCGGCCTCTCCTCGGTCGCCCCCATCTTCGAGGGCGCCGAGCAGGACGACTCCGACATCGACTCGGAGGGCTTCGCGTCCCAGATCGTCACCGGCCTCGCGTTCCGCATCGAAGGTGGCGGCAAGCGCAAGGGCGAGAACACGTCCGGATTCGTCGACGACCCGGGCCAGAACTTCCTGCGCCAGAAGGGCCGCAAGACTGGCTACGACAACGTCGTGACGGTCCGCATCTACCGGCGCGACGCGCTGCCCGACGCCTACGAAGCCGAGACCACGGTGAAGTGGACCGACTCGCCGGCGTCCGACCCGAACGCGCTGCAGGAGTTCAGCTTCACGCTGTCGGGCCGCGGCAAGCCCCGCGACATCGTCAAGCCGCTCGTTCCCTCCGGTGACCAGAACTTCACCGTCACGATCGGCGGAGCCACTGCGGGCACCTTCACCCTGACGTGGAACAGCAAGACCACCGCGCCGATCGCGTTCGATGCAACGTCCGCGGCGATCAAGTCGGCGCTGGCTGCGCTCGACGACGGCTATGTCGCCAGCGATTTCACGGTCACCGGATCGGCGGGTGGCCCGTTCGCCGTCACCGTCCCCGGCGGCGTGCTGGCCGGTGACGGCTCCGGCCTGACCGGCGGAGCATTCGCCGTCGCCGCGGCCTGACCGCCCCATGACCACCCGCTGGGAGTAGAGCTGCGCTGCTCCCGGCGGGTGTTTCACCCAACGGAAGGAGTCCGGTGGAGGACCTCGCCACCTTCATGGACCCCGCGCTGCACCTGCCGATCGCCGGCCGCGACTACGCGATCCACTGCACTGCCTGGCAGGGGCTACGCGCGCACCAGCTCATCGCCACCCGCCCACGCCTGGACGACGCGCAGGAACGCGCCGAGATCCTCGCGATCCTCGGCGACACCTACCAGCAGATGGTCGACGACGGAATCGGCTGGCCCACCATCGCCCACGCCGGCCGCACCGCCATGCTGTGGTTCGGGCACTCCGAAGCCGCCGGTCAGGCCCACTGGGAGAGCGCAGGTGTGCCGGGAAATCCGATACCCCCATCCCCGAAGCAGGCAGGGATGGGGGAGAAGCTCCGCTCGATCCTTCAGCGCCCCGCACCTACGGACCGGATGATCCTGGCGGCGGCCCGTACGACCCCGTAACCGGGGTGCGCGAGTGGTACAACGACGAGCCTGACCGGCCGAAACCTGGCCAGGTCGCACGCACAATCGTCGACTGCCTACATCACTGGACCGACATCGAACTCGACCTGCAAGACAACGGGATCGACCTCGAATCCGGTGTCCTGCACACCCACTCGTGGCGATGGCTGCGCCTGCGCATCACCGCCCTCGCCGCAGATCCAACCTCCCGCCTGCACAAGGCGCTGACGAAAGGCGTGTAGTGGCGCTCAAGGACCTCACCGAAACCGGCTTCGACCCTGACCTACACCTGCCGATCCGAGGCAAGCGCTACACCGTCCCAGCGCCCGACTACGAGACGGCCAAGGCCATGCGGGAGATGGTGACGAAGGACGGGATGCCCCCGGTCGAACAGACCCAGCAGGCCATCGACGCCCTCGGGACTGCGTTCGGCGAGATGGTCGCCGACGGCCTGCCCTGGCCGATGATCCTGCACGCCGGCCGCACCGCGATCTTGTGGTTCGGGTTCTCCCCGGACTGGGGCGAAATCCACTGGGCCATGTCGCATCTGCCCCGACAAGCCGACCTCGAGAAGATCCTCGGCCAGCACGCCGAGCTGCTCGAGGCCAGAAAGCAACTGCGCAAGAAGGAGTAGCCCGTGGCACTCGACGTCGGCGAACTCGTCGCCCGCCTCACCCTCGACGACTCCCGCTTCGTCCAAGGCACCGAGCGGGCTCAGCAGCAGAGCCAGCGAGCCACCCAGCAGATCTCCAACGGCTTCCAGCGAATCAGCCAGGCAGCGCAGCGCGCCGGCCAAGCCGCCCAGGCCGTCGAGATCAACCGCCGGCTCGAGCAGCAGGCTCGCGACGCAGCGCAGCGTATTCAGGAGTTGGAGCGCAACGCACAGCGCGCCGACCAGTCCGTCGACGACATCGTCATGAACACCCAGCTGCTGAACGACGCCCGCCGTGCCGCTCAGGAAATAGAGGAGATCCAGGCTGCCGCACGTCAGGCGGCAGGCGCGGTCGACACCATCGAGCTCGGCAACCGGCTACAGCAGGACCTGCAGGCCGCGCAGCAGGAACTCGAGGACCTGTACCAACAGGCGAGTCAGGGCGGAGGGCCGGCGGGCAGCCGGTCCGGCGGGAACTTCCTGTCCGGGTTCGCTGACGCGGTCGGCAATCTCGGCTCGAAGACCGGCCCGATCGGGGCATCCCTCCTTGGTGTCGCCGCGATCGGCCTCACTGCGGGCGCGGCGCTCGCCGCTGCGATCAAGGACGGCATGTCCGCCGAACTGAACCGGGACCTTTTCCAGGCGCAGACGGGCGTGACGGAGGCACAGGCCCGCAAGTTCGCCCAGGCCGCAGGCGAAGCGTATGCGGACACGTTCGGCGAGTCGCTTGAGGCGAACCTCGGCACCGCGAAGGCTGCACTCGGCAGCGGCCTGCTCGATCCGGGTGCGACGCAGCGCGACGCGGAGCAGATGATCCGCTCTCTCGACGGCGTCTCCCGCATCATCGGCGAGGAGATCCCGCGGGTGTCCCGCTCGGCCGCGCAGGCCGTCAAGACCGGGTTCGCCGCCGACGTCAACGACGCATTCGACCTCATCGTCAAGGGCTCTCAGATGGGCCTGAACGTGTCCGAGGACTGGCTCGACACGATCGACGAGTACGGCACCCAGTTCCGGCAGCTCGGCCTCACCGGCGCCGAAGCGATGGGCCTGATGGGCCAGGCCGTGAAGGCCGGCGCCCGCGACACCGACACCGCGGCGGACGCGCTGAAGGAGTTCGCGATCCGCGCACAGGACGGATCGAAGGCCAGCGCTGAAGGCTACGAACTCCTTGGATTGTCGGCGGAGGAGATGACCGCGAAGATCGCGGAGGGCGGCGAGTCTGCCCGTGACGGTCTCGAACTGGTGCTCACGAAGCTGCGCGAGATCGAGGATCCGGTCGAACGGAACGCGGCCGCCGTCGCCTTGTTCGGCACCAAGGCCGAGGACCTCGGGCAGGCCATGTACGCCATGGACCTGACCACCGCTGTCCAGTCGATGAACGACTACGAAGGCGCCGCCAGACGCGCCATCGACGTCATGAACGGCAACTCGGCAACCTCTGTCGAGGGCGCAACCCGGGCTGTCAGCATGGCGGCAGATGGACTGAAAGCAGCTCTGGCTGAAGCCTTCGGGCCCCACATCCAAAAGTTCGCAGACACCATCAGCAACAACCGGGCAGGCGTCATCCAGTTCTTCATCGACATCGGCAACAAGGCGTTCGACGGAGCTGAAGCGATCCTGCAGTTCGTAGCGAACGGCATGCGCGGATTCGGCGAATTCGCCAAGTCTGGGTCCGACATGGCGGCGTCCATGCTCGACACGTTCTCCGTGATCGTTGCCGGACTGGATGGCCTGCTCGGGCCGCTCGGTGACCTCATCCCCGGCATGCCCGACTTCGGCGATGTCGCGAAGGATCTGCAGAGCTTCGCCGACAAGGCCCGCGATGGCGGTGTGGCGATCCAGAACGGCATGAACGCTGGGGCTGACGGCATCGAGAACCGCCTGATCCCCGCGGTCGGCGCCGCCCAGGACCGGTTCAACGATTTCGCTGGCGATCTCAAGCTGTCGGCTGCATTCAACGACGAGATCCAGAAGGTCAACGACGCGATCTCCGAAGTCGGAATCGCCATAGACGGATCGACCGTCAAGATCGAGAACTTCAATGGGACTCTCGACAAATCGATTCCGACGCAGGCTCGCCTCGATCAGCAGTTGGCCGGCCTCAAGGAGCAGTTCGAGGCGCAGACCCGTACTGGTCTCGAGGCGGGTGCCACGATCGAGGAGCTGACCGGGCAATACGCCGCAAACCGTGGCGAGCTGATCCAGCAAGCGATGCAGATGGGGCTGACAAATCGGCAGGCCCTCGATCTGATCAACAGCTACGGGCTCGTGCCGAACCTCGTTCAGACGCAGATCCGGCAGCCGGGCATGCCCGAAGCGCACTCAGCGCTCGATGTCCTCCAGGGCAAGATCGAGGAAACGCCCGACGAGAAAGTCATCCTCACCGAAGCGTTGACCCAGGACGCGATCGACGAGCTGAAGCATCTCGGGATCACGGTCAAGGAACTCCCCGACGGGACCGTCGAGGTAGTTGCCGAGACGGACGAGGCCGACCTGACGATGCGGCAGTGGCTTGCCCAGCAGCGCTTCGCTGACGTCCAAGTGCGTGTGCACTACCAGAACCTCCAGGCGCAGAACGATGCGATCGTGTCATCGGCGGCCGCAGCCGCTCAGCGCCAGGCGGAGACTGGGCAATACCAGCGGGTCCACTACGCCGACGGCGGTGTCCGCACGCGCGCCAATGGCATGCTCGACACC
Organism: Rhodococcus sp. HM1; assembly: GCF_023218075.1. GTDB lineage: Bacteria > Actinomycetota > Actinomycetes > Mycobacteriales > Mycobacteriaceae > Rhodococcus. Next base: position 16,733 of record NZ_JALPTB010000090.1, read on the forward strand.
GCGCACATCGCTAACGGCCAGGGAAACGGCATCCTCGCCCGCACCCCATTCGGACCGGTCCGATACGCGGAGGGTGAGACCGGGTGGGAGGCCTACATCCCTGGCGCTCTGTCGAAGCGGCCACGCTCCGAACGCATCCTGCAGGAGGTCGCCAAACGCTTCGGATTCGGGCTCATCCGCACCGTGCGCAGCGAGGCCGGGAAGATCTTCAAGGGCGACCCGAAGTCTCTCGACGCCCAGTCCGATCCGACCGGGTGGCGGGCGCTGCTCGGCGGAGACTACTCAGGTCGCACCGCCTCGCTCCTCGGCATCCAGGAGGATCACCCGCTCGTCGACGTCATCCTCAGCGCGCGCAAGGCCATCGCCGAGGGCGACTACGACGGCGCCCTCGCGAACTACGGCATCCACGAGGACAGCCCCATCACGGATCTGCTCCTGCGGCTGAACGAGAGGCTGTTCCCGAAGATGGCCGACGGCGGCATCGTCGGGCCATCCGGATTTGACGCCGAGGCGGCGATCGAACGCGCGAAGTCGAAGGCCGGCCGCCCGTACGGGTACGCCACCCTCGACGACTGCTCCGGGCACCTGTCGGACGTGTTCAACGCGGGCACCGGGCAGTCGGTGCGGTTCACCACCGATTCCGATTTCGAGTCGATGGGATGGGTCCCCGGGTTTGACCCGGACGGCTTCTCGATCGGCACGAACGGCGGCGTAGGCCCGGACGGACACATGACCGGCTACCTGTACGGGACAAACATCGAATCGGACGGGTCGAACGGCATTCAGTACGGCGGCACGGCGGACTCTCCGCTGGACTTCCCGTACGTGTACCACTGGCCCGGCGCGACGATGGGCGACGATCCCTCGGCCGAGCGTCTCGGAATCACCGGTGGCGACTCATCGACGTCAGGTCGCACCGTCGGCGTCACCGACTCGGGCGCAGTCATGTCCACCGATGGGCAGCGGGTGTTCGTCACCAACTGGCCCGACACTCTCGGTGGCAATAGCAAGGCCGAGGAGAAGTCCGCCGACGAGCGCAAGCCGATTCTGACCGCCGGGCTCAAGGTGTTCGAGAACGGCGGTATTGCCGACCGCGGTGCGCAGATTCAGCAGGGACGCGGCAACGGCATCCTCTGGGCGGAATCCGAAACGGAGTGGGAAGGCTACATCCCCGGCGCGGCATCGAAACGGCCCCGCTCGATCGCGATCACCCGCGAGATCGCCCGCCGCTTCGGCTACCAGCTGGTGCCGATGGCCGACGGTGGCCTCACCGGCTTCGGCGGATACGGCGGCCGCAGCCCCGCATCGTTCGACGTGCCACTCACCCCGGACGGCTGGGCCGGCATGTCCGCGAACAAACGCCGGGCCACGATGTACAACCTCGCAGCCCTCGGGATCGGCGGAGCGTTCGCGCTCGCATCCGGGTTCGACGCAGACGGCCGCTTCACCGGACAGTTCGACACCGGCGCCAACTCGCATCCGGCGCTGGAGAAGGGCTTCCAGATGCTCGTCGAGAAGCTCGAGGAAATCCGGGCCGCTGCCGCCAACCCGGACCCCGTGGACGTGCAGGTCGACGTGGACCGCGGAGCCGGGACCGCCAACCTCTCGATCATGAAGGCAGGGATGTAGATGGCGAGGCGGTACGTCCTCGAATGCGAAAACGGGCAGGTGTGGGACTTCACGTCCTCCACCTGCCCGCTCTCGTTGCGCACCGATCCGACCGGCCTCGAAGGCGCGGAGTTCGCGTTCGACGACCAGAAGAACGTCGACCAGGCCGGCGTCACGTGGCGGGCGCGCATGGACGAGCCGAACCTGATCGGCCTGGACGTGAAGATCGCCGTACGCGACCCGGCGGCCCGGGTACGGACGGCGCAGCAGTGGCGGCATTCCCTGGGCCGCGGCAAGCAGATCCACCGGTTCTGGACGATCACCGACGAGGCCGGACGCCGTTTCCAGGATGTGCGCCTGGCGTCGAAGCTCGGGTCGCTGAACTACACGCTGCTCCGCAATGCCGGGATCGTGCTGTCCGACCCGGTGATGCTGCGCTCGGACGAATCGTGGTGGCGGCGAATACCGGTCGTGAAGACCTTCACCCCGGCCGACTTCGCGACCGCCGCGGTACGCACCAACTCCGACGAGCCGGCATGGCCGCACCTGCGGATCACCGGCCCGATCACTCTCCCCACGATCGGATGGATGGGGGAGACCGTGCCGCTGCCGACGATCGCCGCCGGGGACTACCTCGACATCGAGACCGACCCGGACTGGTTCCAGATCAACGACAGCACCGGCGCCGACCGGTCGTGGGTCGGCCGCCGCTGGTACAAGCAGATCCCCGCCGGCCGACTCACCGTGCCGATCGCCATCACCGGCACCGGCACAACCTCAGCAACGAAGGTGGAGATCACCGTGCCCCAGCTGCACTGGGCGGCCCTGTGACGGCCGCGTACACGCCCGGCTATCCCCGCCCCACCCGCGACGACGTCACCGGATTCGACATCGAGATCGGCCAGCCGGACGCCTTGTCCTGGCGGCCGCTCGGTGGGTACATGACCGCCGAATTCGAATGGCACTGGTACCTGCCCACTTCGGCGGTGATCCAGATCAAGCCGGATCATCCGATGGCCGCGTACCTGGTGAACTGCCGGCGCCGCGTCATCCACGTGCGCACGTACCGGAACGGTATCCCGTGGGATGGCCGGATCATGCGCGCGAACATCAAGGGCAAGCCCGGGCGTGAGGTCATCACCCTCTACTGCATCAGCAACCTGATGTGGATCCTGCGGGGCCTGGCGTGGGTCAACAACATCACGCCGCCAGAGTTCCAGCTTTCGCTGACCGGGAAGCAGAACGTGAAGTGGGGGCCGCCGGACTTCGTGTTCAAGGCGTACCTCGCCGAGACCATGACCCGGCTGCGGAAGCCCGTGTACGCGGCACTTCCGCTGCGCTACACCGTGCCGACGCTGCCGGATCTCGACGACATCGACACACTCGATGACCTGCTCGACATCGTCGCCGACGCCCTCGACGACCTGTGTGTCCTGCAAGCCCGGTTCACGCAACTCGACGAGCTGTTCAAGCAGACCGTCGAGACGCAGGAGATGGGTCTGTCGTGTCATCTGTGGACGCCGCTGGACGGGCCATCGCCGCATGTCTTCAACACGACCAGCCTGTCTCAGCTCCAGTCGGTGTTCGACTACACGTCCGACAACTTCCTGAACTTCACCAACCCCGGAAACATTCTGGGGTTGGCGAATCCGGACGACTGGGGAAAGATGACCCGCTCCGGGTACGTCTTCGACACCCATGTCAAGCGGGATATGCGCAAGATCCAGTTCCGGCTGGACTCGACGCAGGTCGAGTACTACGAGCGGGACGTCGAGCACGCCGACGCACACAAGGTCGCGGTCGGTGGCAAGGCCCCGGAAATCATGAACCAGGCCATCGAGTGGGGCGCCAACTTCGCACTTCAGCTCATACTCAATGCCCTGTTCCCCGGCCTGAACCTCGGCACGATCCTTGTCGGCGACCTCTTCGACAACGTGTTCTTCGCCTACCAGCAATTCTGGGACCCGGACCTCGAGGCCGACCTCGGGGAGCACGGGTTCGGTGAGGTGTTCGGCGACAACACCGCCGCGTGGTCGCTCGACAGCTTCGCGGTCGGGCAGGCCGAGCTCAAGAAGCACTCCGGCTCCGACGCAGTGAAGATCCAGCTCTCGTCCGGTGCTGCGGGCCGCGGCCACTGCATGGGCGTCGACGACGGTACCGGCCGCCGGTACCGGGTCGGGGACATCGTGACCCTGTGGGATCGCGGCGTCGAGATCGAGCAGTGGATCTCGGCGGTGAAGATCACCGACCGCGGTGACGGCCGGATGGTCGAGACCGTCACGTTGGGCGAGGACAAGGCACTGAAGGACGGCTGGGAACGCGTGATCGCGCATCTGCAGAACTTCGCAGGTACCGCCCGCGGTATCGCCAACAGCGTCTAGGAGGACGCCATGTCATTCCGAAAAGCCTACGGCTACAGTCACAGTGAAAACGGGTGGCGGATGTGCAACCGCGACGAGTGCGTCGTGGCGAACCCGCTGCCGTACACCAACACCGCACCGATCCGAGCCGGTGACGCCGCGACGATCCTCAACGCGTGGATCATCTGGTACCACCGCAACGTCGAACCGCTGACGTCCCCGGTGTGGGGCTGGTCCAACGAGAACGCAGTGGGCAACTCGAACCACCTGTCCGGCACTGCGGTCGACATCAACGCCCCGAAGTACCCGTGGGGTCTGCGGTCGATGCCGGCCGCTCGCATCGCGAAGGTGCGCGAAGGTCTGCGCCTGTTCGAAGGCTCTGTGTTCTGGGGTGCCGACTGGGGCCGTGCGGATGAGATGCACTACCAGATCGGCTGGCGTGAGGGCGATCCCCGTGTTGCCGTGTTCGCTGCCAAGCTGAACGGCGGGCACCTCGGGATCTACACCCCGGGCCCGGCCGCGCCCGCACCGGCGCCCGCGCCGACAGCGTCGCGGCCGACGATCTCCCGCGGCTCCACCGGCGACCACGTGCGCTACCTGCAGACGCTGCTCAATCGCGCGTACCCGCTGTATTCGCGGCTGGTCGTCGACAGTGACTTCGGCCCCGCAACCGAGAGCGTTGTGCGGGAATTTCAGCGACGCGCAGGCCTGGTCGTCGACGGTGTTGTCGGCCCGGCCACCTGGCGCCGGCTCGGTGTCTCGTGACGCGGCTCGCCATCGCGGCCGCCGTCGTCCTGTCCTTCACCCGTTGGGGCCGGTTGCACGCGCGGATCCTGCGCGCCGATCGGTCCGAGCGCTACCCCTCGTAGGAGGCACCCATGTCGGACGGAAACGTCATCGACATCATCACCAGGCAGGTCGTCGAGAAGGTCGCCGCCGAGGTCGACGCCCGGATCGATGCGGGCGTGAAGATCGTCACCGACGAAGCGCACCGCCGGATCGACGGATACCTCGCTGAACTGCCGCGGCCGGTCGAGGCGGAGCTGGTCGCGCAGGAGCCCGCACCCGCCAAGGTGGACGCCCGGAATCGGGCCTGGCGCACCACCGTCCAGGGTGCGGTCGCCACCGTGCTGGTCGCGGTGCTGCTCGCGCTCGCCGAACTGCTCGGCACCGGCACTCTCGACCTCACCACCGGCGGCGCATGGAAGGCCATCGCGGGCACTGCCGGCGGCGCGGCCCTCATGGCCGTTCTTGCGTACGTCCAGCGGCTCGTCAGCCCGCCGAGGGACCGCTGATGGGGGAGTGGCTGCTTGCGTTGTTCTCGCCTGAGCGGATCCAGGCGTTGGGCATCGCGGCGACAAGCCTGTTGACGGCATGGATGACTCGGCAGGCGGCAGTCATCAAGCGGCTCCAAGCCGAGGTCGCCGAACTCAAAGCAGGACGCGCAGAGGACCAGCGGAAGTTCCGTCGAGCGATCTGGCTCATCCGCGACTTGCTGTCGTACGCCACTGCTCTCGAACTGTTGATGGAGCGGCACATCCCGCATGTGACACCACCGCAGCGCCCCGAGATCCCCGCCGAGCTACTCGAGGAGGTGTGACGTGGAAAAGCTCCCACGCAAACGCCCCTCCGGTCACACGGACCCGATGGCGCTGATCGCTCAACACCTGCCAGGGCTCGTAGTCGACCGGATCAATCTGTTCATCCACGATCTCTTGGATCAGATGGACGGCGCAACCGGCGGCATATTCAATCTCGACGACCTCGCCGATCGTCTGTACGGCACCGAGCGTGGCCTGCAGACGAACGTCCCGCGACTCGACAACAGGATTGACCAGATCGTCCTGGAGAACATGCAGGCCCAACTCGCCACCTACAGTTCGACGGACTGGTGGTACAAGCCCACGGACGCGAAGTTCATCAGGGTCGTGGTGATCGGCGGGGCGTCCGGTGGGGGCCGCGGCAACAACGGCGGAA
>NZ_JALPTB010000091.1 GCF_023218075.1 Rhodococcus sp. HM1
GATTGAAACCGCGTCGGGTGGGTATCTGGGTGGGATGAAACAGCTCGACGCGGTCCTCGAGGCGCCGTTCGCGGCGGCCTCGGCGGTGCGGCACGCGCGCATCTTCCATCCGCACGGCGTTCTCGCTCGGGGGCACGCCGAGCTGGTGTCGAGCTGGTGGCCGACGCAGGGGCAGGTGCCGGTCACTGTCCGGTTGTCCCGCGGAATCGGGCTTCCCGCAATGCTTCCCGACTTCCTCGGCGTGGCGGTGCGGCTGCACCTGAGCGTCGGGCCGTGGGACATCCTGCTGGTCACCGCACACGGGCGTGTGCCCGTGCTGTTGTCGCCGGCGCGGAGCTGGTCGGGCGCCCACTACAGCAGCGTCACCGCGTTCCGCACGCGCGAGCACCCGGATCTGCGATGGGTGGTGGCGGAACCGGAAGCCGGGCTCCCGGAGTCGGCGGATGCGGACGCGCTGGCCGACAGCGGCACGTTGCGCTTCGGGTTGTCGCTGAAATCTGCGGGAGGCGAGGTGGCACCCGCCGGGCAGCTCGTCGTGGAGACACTGCCGGGTGACGGTGAGCGACCCGCGTTCGATCCGGTGCTCAACTGCCCGGCCGAGGTGGACATGTGGCCGGGGTGGATCGCTGCGGCGCGCCGGGCCGCGTACCGGGGCAGCCGGGCGGGCCGGCACGCACAGTCCGAGTAGAACGACGCGTAGTCCGAGAAGAACGCCCACGTCTCCGGCCGGAGACGTGGGCGCGTGCCGTCAGAGGATCTCGCGGACCTTGTCGACCGGGCGCGCGAGCACGGTGCCCTTGTCGGTGACGACGATCGGCCGCTCGATGAGGATCGGGTTGTCGACCATCGCATCGATCAGTTCGTCCTCGGACGCGTCGGCGAGGTTCAGTTCGGTGAACAGCGCTTCCTTCCGGCGGATCGCCTCGCTGGGCTTCAGGCCCGCATCGTCGAGCAGCTTGCGCAGGCCGTCGCGGGACGGCGGGGTCTCGAGGTACTTGACGACGGTCGGTTCGAGGCCGGCCTCCTGGAGGACCTTCAAGGTGTTGCGGGACGTGCTGCAGCGCGGGTTGTGGTAGATCGTCGCGGTCTTGGCCATGGCCGTTATTGTGCCGCGTGCCGCATCGGGCGTCCCTGCAATGCTTGCCGTGTTCGCCGTCACCCGTGGCATGTCCCGTTTGAAGGTTGCCCGCCCGCCCCCTACGATTTTCCGCCGTCAATACATGCGTAATGCCGATTGGGAGGAGCCGGGTACATGCTCAAGGGGTTCAGGGATTTCCTGCTGCGTGGGAACGTGGTGGAACTGGCGGTCGCCGTCGTCGTCGGTGCCGCGTTCACCGCGATCGTCACCGCGTTCACCAACAACATCGTCAACCCGCTCGTCGCGGCGGTCGGTGGTGCCAACGAGTACGGCTGGGGATTCCAGATCACTTCCAGCCCTGAGACTTTCATCAACATCGGTGCGGTCGTCACCGCGGTGATCAACTTCGTGATCATCGCCGCGGTCGTGTACTTCGTGCTCATCGTCCCGGTCAACGCCGCGAAGAACCGTTTCGCTCCGCCGAAGGAGTCCGAGGACAAGCCGCTGAGCGAGACGGACCTGCTCATCCAGATCCGCGACCTGCTCGAGAAGGGCACGTACGCGAAGGGTTCGGACGACGACGATCACGACAAGGCGCGTGTCTGATCGGTCACACTCCATACGCACTTCTCACCGGCCCCGGGCAGCATGCCCGGGGCCGGTGCGTTGTGCGCTGGTACATTGCTCGCGTGCTCGACATCGCCATCGACCAGAGCTCTCAGACCCCACCGTTCGAACAGTTGCGCCGTCGCATCGTCGAGCTGGTCCGCCGCGACGAACTGATCGCCGGCACCAAACTCCCGACCGTGCGCGCTCTCGCCGAGCATCTCGGGATCGCGCCGAACACCGTCGCGAAGACCTATCGGGAACTCGAACAGGCCGGGGTCCTCGAGACGCGCGGGCGCGCGGGCACGTTCGTCGCGACGGCCGCGTCGGGTGATCCGACGCTCACCCTCGCCCAGCGCGCGACCACCGCCTACGTCGCGGAGTTGCGGGCCCTCGGCATGTCGGACGACGAGATCCTCGAGTTCGTGGTCGCCGCGGTCCGCGGAGCCTGACACCTCCCGAGTGTCCGATTCGTTCCCCGAGTCGGAAACGACCGGTTCGGGAGGACCTTTCCCGGTCGCAGGTGCTTGCGCCGCACCCGTTCGAGGGCGAGCGTTGATCCATGGCCGTGCCTGCGGATCGAACCGGTTCGACTGCTGCGCCCGGGACGCCCCGGCCGCAGACACCACCCGGCGTCGGCCCACCCGGTCCGGCGTCACCCGCGGCGGACCGGGACCGGCGACCCTCGACGGACCGCGTCGTGTTCGGTGTCGCCGCGGCCCTGGTCGTCGCGATCGTCGTGTGGGGCCTGACCGCCCCCGAGAACCTGAACACGGTGACCGGCCGGGTACTGGACTGGCTCGTCGTGGACCTCGGCTGGCTGTTCGTCCTCACCGCCAGCGGATTCGTGATCTTCGCGCTGTGGCTCGCGATGAGCAGGTACGGGACGATTCCGCTCGGCAAGGACGGCGAGAAGCCCGAGTTCCGCACGGTGAGCTGGATCGCGATGATGTTCAGCGCCGGCATGGGCATCGGCCTGATGTTCTACGGGGTCGCCGAACCGCTCTCGCACTTCGTGACGCCGCCGCCCCGCAGCGCCGGTGGCGCCGGACCGGCGATGGCCACGACCATGTTCCACTGGAGTCTGCACCCGTGGTCGATCTACGCGGTCGTGGGTCTGTCGATCGCGTACGGCACCTACCGCAAAGGCCGGAAGCAGCTGATCAGCTCGGCGTTCGTGCCGCTGCTCGGCAGCCGCGCGGAGGGCCCGCTCGGCAAGGTCATCGACATCCTCGCGCTGTACGCGACGTTGTTCGGCACCGCCGCCTCGCTCGGGCTCGGAGCCCTGCAGATCGGTTCCGGATTCGAGGTCACGGGCTGGATGGAGGAGACCGGCGTCCTGCTGCTCGTCGCGATCGTCGCGATCCTGACGTGCGCGTTCATCGCCTCGGCAGTGTCCGGCGTCGCCAAGGGCATCCAGTGGCTGTCGAACATCAACATGGTGCTGGCGCTGAGCCTCGCGCTGTTCGTGTTCGTGCTGGGGCCCACGGTGCTGATCCTCAACCTGATCCCGACGACCCTCGGCGCCTACGCCTCGGACCTGGCTCGCATGTCCGCACGCACTGCCGCCTCGAGCGCCGAAGCGGGCGAATGGCTTTCGTCGTGGACGATCTTCTACTGGGCGTGGTGGATCTCGTGGACCCCGTTCGTCGGCATGTTCCTGGCCCGCATCAGCCGGGGCCGGACCATCCGCCAGTTCGTCGTCGGTGTCATCATCGTGCCCAGCATCGTGAGCCTGTTGTGGTTCGCGGTGTTCGGCGGGGCGGCCATCGGCCAGCAGCAGGACGGCCACGACATCGCCGGCGCAGGCAGCCTCGAGGGGCAGTTGTTCGGGATGCTCGGCAACCTGCCGCTCGTCGGGGTGTCGACGTTCGTCGTGATGCTGCTCGTCGCGATCTTCTTCGTCTCGGGTGCCGATGCCGCGTCGATGGTGATGGGCACCCTCACCCAACGCGGGACGCTCTCGCCCGGCCGATGGATCGTCGTGTTCTGGGGCGCGCTCACCGGCGGGGTGGCCGCGCTGCTGCTGTGGACCGGCGGGTCGGAAGCGCTCGGTGCTCTCCAGACCATGACGATCATCGCCGCGGCACCGTTCGTGGTCGTCATGGTCGGGTTGTGCATCTCCCTCTACCGTGACCTGTCGCGAGATCCGCTCCTCGGCGGGCGCTGGCCGACGCTGCGGCGCACCGGATGACCGCCGTCCCGGACCGTATCGCGTTCGCGGTCGAGGCGATGGCCCCGCGTCCCGGCATGCGGGTGCTCGAGATCGGATGCGGGGGAGGAGTGGCCGTGTCGCTGGTGCACGAGCGCATCGGCCCCGACGGCACGATCCTCGGGGTGGACGGTTCGGCGACGCAGATCGACCGCGCGCGTCGGCGCAACGAGGCGGCGGCCGGGGTCGAGTTGCGGGTGGCCCGGTTCCCGGACGTCGACGGCGGTCCGTTCGACCTGATCTTCGCGATCGATGTGCCCGCATTCCGTTCCGGCGACCCGGCCGTGCCCGCCGCAGCGGCCGCGCTGCTGCGCCCCGGCGGTGAACTGTGGGTGTTCGACGAACCCCCGCCGGGCACCGCGACCGGACCGATCTCGATGCGGATCAGCGCCCTGCTGTCGGAGGCGGGATTCGCGATCGTCGACATGGTCGAGCGGGGCCGGACCGTGGGGGTCCTTGCGGCGCCGCCGGAGTCGGTCGAGAAAGGTTGATCGTTCACCGTGCGCCGCCGTGGCCGGTGCGCGACAGTGATGATCATGAAGTCGGCAGCACCCCGGCTCTTGTCGGCCTTCGAAGCCCTGATCGGTGTCGACCTACCCGTCCGTGTCCGCTGCTGGGACGGGTCCGAGGCCGGCCCGCCCGACGCGGCCGCGCGCGTCGTCGTGAACCGCCGTCGCGCCCTGCGTCGCATGCTGTGGGCGCCCAACGAACTCGGCCTGACCCGCGCCTACATCTCCGGTGATCTCGACGTCGACGATCTGTTCCCCCTGCTCGGCATCCCGGAAGTGGTCGACCGGATCGGGGACCATCGGCTCGCCGGCCTGCGCCCCCGCACCCTCGCGCGTGCCGCAGCGACTCTTGTGCGGCTCGGCGCGGTCGGGCCGCCGCCGCGACCACCCGCCGTCGAGATCCGCCGCCGCCGGGGGATCCGGCACAGCCGCGACCGCGACTCGCTCGTGGTGTCGCACCACTACGACGTCGGCAACGACTTCTACCGGCTGTTCCTCGGCTCGACCATGGTCTATTCGTGCGGCTACTGGGTGGACGACGACGCCCGGCTGGACACCGCACAGCGCGACAAGTGCGATCTGGTGTGCCGCAAGCTGGGACTCGCTCCGGGGATGCGGCTGCTCGACGTCGGCTGCGGCTGGGGTTCGCTGGCGATGCACGCCGCCCGCGACTACGGGGTCGACGTGGTCGGGGTGACGGTCAGCCGCGAACAGCGCGACCTGGCGACGAAACGGATCGCCGAGGCCGGATTGTCCGATCGGATCGAGATCCGGTTGCAGGACTACCGCGACATCGACGACGGTCCCTTCGACGCGATCGCGAGCGTCGGCATGTCCGAGCACGTGGGGCTGGTGAACCTGCCGCTGTACGCCGCGGAGCTGCACGCCCTGCTGCGGCCCGGCGGCCGGTTGCTCAACCACGCGATCGCGCGGGTGCGGTCGTTGCCGGACAAGCCCGGTCGTGCCCCGTCGTTCATCGACCACTACATCTTCCCGGACGGCGAGGTGCTGCCGCTCAGCAGGACGATCGACGCCTTCGAACGAGCCGGAATCGAGGTGCGCGACAGCGAATCGCTGCGCGAACACTATGCGCTGACCCTGCGCGCCTGGGTGTCGAACCTGCTCGGATCGTGGGACGAGGCGGTGCGGCTGGCCGGTGAGGAACGGGCCCGCACCTGGCTGCTGTACCTGACGGCGAGCGCCCTCGGGTTCGAAGCACCGAACCGGCTCACCGTCCATCAGGTCCTCGCGGTGCGTCCCACCGCGGACGGCGCCAGCGGGATGCCTCGTACCCGCGATCGGTGGCTCCGCGGCACGCGCGCCGCCACCTGATTGTCGGACCCTCGCAGTACCGTGACGCTGCCCGCGGTTTCACTGCGAGAGGAGATGTTCGTGAACGACATCGGCCACTTCGACGAATCGGTCGAGCTCGCCTGGGCCAGGTTCCGGACCCAGATGGCCAGGAGCATCGGCGAGCTGCCCCTCGGCGACAGTCTGGAGCTACGCGCGGACACGGCGCTGACACCGGCCGCGGGGGTGCGGATCGAGAACCGCCCCGGTCTCGGGGTCGGCGCCCGCATGCTCGCCCCGCCGTGGGAGTGCGGGTCGTCCGCGCCGCGACGGTGCCCGCCCGACACGCCGTCGACGATCGGCGACCCCGATGCCGTCGCGTCCTGGGTGGTGGGCGTGCTGCGCGACCGGTGGGACGTCGTCGAGCCGGCGTTCGTGCAGGTCGGGCCGTATCCGGGTGTCGACGGCGGGCAATGGTACGACGAGCTGCGCGGCCGCGTGGGCGACGCGCTCGCCCACGTGTTGGGCCGGCCCGCCAGCATCGACGCCGACGGTGACTTCGTGCTGGTGCTCGACTCGCAGGTGATCTTCGTGATCGTCGACCGCACCGTTCCCGCGGTGCGGGTGTGGATCCCGCTGCTGCACCGGATCGCCGATCGGACCGGCGCCGCGCACTGGGTCGACGGGTTGCGCGGCGGGCCGGGCGTGCGCGCGCTGGTCGTCGAGGACCGGCTGGTCGGAACCGGGGAGATCCCGGCGGCGCCGTTCGACCCGGCCCACCTGGAGGAGCGGATCGATGCCATGCGCCGGCTCATGCCTGCGGTGGCCCGGCGGGTCGCCACGAACTTCGGGGGCGTCCACTACACCGAGGACGATCGCCGGCCCGGCACACCGGACACGGCCCTGTTCGACGACTGGTACTGAGCAAACCGGTACCGGGCGCGGTCAGCGCCAGCTCGGCAGCCACAGCTGGTCGTGCCACTCGGCAACCGTGATCGGCAGCGCCGTCAGGATCGGCCACAACCACACGAAGTTCGCGACCACCAGACCCACGTACAGGCACACGACGAGCAGGCCCGTCGAGCGTCTTTCCCGCGACGCCCGGGCCGGGCCGAGCACGTCTCCGAGCACGAGCGCCACGCCCATCACCAGGAACGGCGCCAACGGCACCGCATAGAAGTAGTACATCTGCCGGTCGAGGGTCGCGAACCAGGGCAGCAGTGCCGCGCCGTAGCCGGTGAGCACGGCCGCCCACCGCCAGTCGCGTCGCACCACGATCTGCCACAGCCCCCACGCGACCATCGCCAGCGACACCCACCACAGGGCGGGCGTGCCGATCAGCATCACGGCCTTGACGCATTGTTCCTCGCCGCACCCGCGGATGCGGTCGCCCTCGGCGAAGTAGTACAGCATCGGCCGTAGACCCATCGGCCACGTCCACGGCTTCGACTCCCACGGATGGTGGTTGCCCGCCGAATTGGTCAGTCCGGAGTGGAACTCGAGCACGTTCGCGCTGTAGTACCACAGCGACCGCAGCGAATCCGGCACGAACGAGAACGGGCCGTCGGTGCCGATCTTCGTGCCCACCGCGTGCCGGTCCACCCCCGTTTCACTGGCGAACCACGCCCAGTAGCTCGCCAGATACACACCCAGCGGGATCAGCACCAGCGCGTACAGTGCCGGACCGATATCGCGCAGCGCAGTGCCCACCCACGGCCGCCGCACCCCGTAGGCGCGGCGCGCGGCGACGTCGAACGCCACCGACATCAACCCGAAGAACGCGATGAAATAGACCCCGGACCACTTGGTGCCGACGGCCAGGCCCAGCAGCACACCCGCGCCGAACCGCCACCAGCGGACCCCGAGCCGCGGACCCCAGGTACTGACCCCGATGCGGTCCTCCGCGGCCACCCGCGCCATGCGGGCACGCACGTCGTCGCGGTCCACGATCAGGCAACCGAACGCACCGACGACGAACATCGCCTGGAAGACGTCGAGCATCCCCATCCGGGACGAGACGAACGTGACCCCGTCGACGACGAGCAGCACCCCGGCGAGCGCGCCGAGCAGTGTCGACCGGGTCAGCCGCCGCACGATGCGCACCACCAGCAGCACCAGGATCGTGCCGGCGACCGCCGACGAGAACCGCCAGCCCCACCCGTTGTAACCGAACAGGGCCTCGCCGAGCGCGATGAGCTGTTTCCCGACCGGTGGATGCACCACCAGCCCGTAGCCGGGGTTGTCCTCGATCCAGCCGCCGGTGAGCACCTGCCAGCCCTGCGGCACGTAGTGCTTCTCGTCGAACACCGGCGTCTTCGCGTCGGTGGGGTAGTGGAGCATCGCGAACCGGGTGATCGCGGCGAGCGCGGTGACGAATAGGGTCACCACCCAGCCGCGGGCGCGGTCGGTGGGACCCGGATCGACCGGGGGCACCAGCGGCCCGGGACTCAGCAGGCGACGGTCGGGGGCCTCGGCGGGGCACTCGTCCGTCACGGTCACGGTCCGATCGTAGGCTGATACGCATGCAGGCAGAGAACCCGGGACAAGGACGGCTCGTGCTGGCGGCCACGCCGATGGGCGACATCGGCGACGCCTCGAGCCGGCTCCGCGAAGCCCTCGCGACGGCCGACGTCGTCGCCGCCGAGGACACCCGCCGCACCCGGTCGCTCGCTGCGGCCCTCGGGGTGACCATCACCGGTCGCGTCGTCAGCTTCTACGACCAGGTGGAAGTCACGCGCGCCCCGGCGCTGATCGCGGACATCGAGTCGGGACTGACCGTGCTGCTGGTCACCGACGCGGGCATGCCGTCGGTCAGCGACCCCGGGTACCGGCTGGTGTCCGCGTGCGTCGCCGCGGATCTGCCCGTCACGTGCCTGCCCGGCCCGTCCGCGGTGACCACGGCGCTCGCACTGTCGGGGCTGCCCGTCGAACGGTTCTGCTTCGACGGTTTCCCGCCGCGCAAGTCCGGTCCGCGCCGCGCCTGGCTGCAGACGCTCGTGACGGAACCGCGCGCGGTGGTGTTCTTCGAAGCGCCGCACCGGCTGGCGGCGTGCCTGGCCGACGCGGTCGCGGTGCTGGGCGGCGACCGCCGCGCCGCGGTGTGCCGGGAGCTGACCAAGACCTACGAGGAGGTGCGGCGCGGCACGCTCGCCGAGCTCGCGGACTGGGCCGTCGACGGTGCCCGCGGCGAGATCACCGTGGTGCTCGAAGGGGCATCGCAGCAGGTCGCCGACCCCGCCGATCTCGTCGAGGAGGTCGAACGCCTCGTGGCGAGCGGGATGCGCCTGAAGGACGCGTGCGGGCAGGCCGCGACCGCCGGTGTCTCGAAGCGCGAGCTGTACGACGCGGTACTCGCCTCACGGCAGGAATGAACCCGTCCGTAGACTCGTCGCAGTGAGTGCTCCACCCGAACCCCTGTCGACCGACGAACCGCATCTTTCGCGGCAGCTGTCCAACCGGCACATCCAGCTCATCGCGATCGGTGGTGCCATCGGAACCGGACTGTTCATGGGGTCGGGCAAGACGATCTCCCTGTCCGGTCCGTCGGTGATCTTCGTGTACATGATCATCGGGTTCATGCTGTTCTTCGTCATGCGGGCGATGGGCGAGCTGTTGCTGTCGAACCTGCACTACAAGTCGTTCGCGGACTTCGCGGCCGACCTGCTGGGGCCGTGGGCCGGGTTCTTCACGGGCTGGACGTACTGGTTCTGCTGGATCGTCACCGGCATCGCCGACATCGTCGCGATCTCCGGTTACGTGCGTTATTGGTGGTCGGACGTGCCGCTGTGGATTCCCGCCCTGGCGGCGATCCTGGCGTTGCTGCTGCTGAACCTGCCGACTGTGCGAGCCTTCGGCGAGACCGAGTTCTGGTTCGCCCTCATCAAGATCGTCGCGATCGTCAGTCTCATCGTGGTCGGCCTGGTCATGATCATCGGCGGCTTCACGGCCCCCAACGGTGCGACCGCCGGTTTCGACAACCTGTGGAACGACGGCGGGTTCTTCCCGACCGGCCCGATGGGGTTCGTCGCCGGTTTCCAGATCGCGGTGTTCGCGTTCGTCGGGATCGAGCTGGTCGGTACCACCGCCGCCGAGGCCAAGGACCCGGAGAAGAACCTCCCGAAGGCGATCAACTCGATCCCGATCCGCGTGCTGTTGTTCTATGTCGCCGCGCTGGTCGTCATCATGGCGGTGACGCCGTGGCGGGAGATCGAGGCCGGTCGCAGCCCGTTCGTGGCGATGTTCACCCTCGCCGGTCTCGGTATCGCCGCGTCGGTCATCAACTTCGTCGTGCTCACGTCGGCGGCGTCGTCCGCGAACTCGGGCATCTACTCGACGTCGCGGATGGTGTACGGGCTCGCGCAGGAGGGTGACGCGCCGGCGGCGCTGGGCAGACTCAACCGGCGCCGGGTCCCGGCGAACGCGCTGATGTTCTCGTGCCTGTTCCTGCTGTCCGCGATCTTGCTGCTGTTCGCCGGTGACTCGGTCATCGAGGCGTTCACCCTCGTCACGACGATCTCGGCGCTGCTGTTCATGTTCGTGTGGTCGATCATCCTGGCGAGCTACCTGCGGTACCGGAAGCGCCGTCCGGACCTGCACGCGGCGTCGACGTTCAAGATGCCCGGCGGTGTGCCGATGGTGTGGGTCGTCTACGCCTTCTTCGCGTTCATCGTCTGGGCGCTCACCCAGGAGACGGACACCCGCGAGGCGCTGATGGTGACCCCGATCTGGTTCGTGGTGCTGGCGGTCGCGTGGGCGCTGATCCGTCGTCGTCCGGAGCATCGGGCCCGGTACGCCGCGTTCCGCAAGGACCTGGAGGACGAGGCCGCGGCCGAACACGCGGCGCGCGACTGAGCGGCGCCGGCGCATCGCCGAGCGGGGCCGCGTACCCCTTTCGCTCGGGCGCAGTGAGGTGTGGAATTGAATTACCACACAACGGACTCCGGAGGCGTCTATGGGTGATCTGCTTCCTTCGCGATCCTCCTGATCGCTGAGCAATCTTCCCCGTCCAACGACCGATACGGCGCACAAGGCCGCGGTCCTGTGCGCCGGCCAGGGAGATGAGAACGATGTCGACATCTGCACACGATGCGATGCGCACCCACCCGGACATTCTCGAAATGCGCGCGCGCTACGACATGGCGGCCGAACAGCCCCCGGCGCAGGTGGCCGACGGACTGCTGATGATCGCCGGTCTCTACGCGGCGTGCTCCGCCTGGATCGTCGGCTTCAGCGGCGAGATGAACCTGACGATGAGCAACCTGTTCACCGGCCTCGCCGTCGCCCTGCTGGCAGTCGCATTCGGCTCGGCGCTCGCCCGCACCCACGGGATGACGTTCGTGGCACCGTTGCTCGGGGTCTGGCTGATCGTCTCCCCGTGGGTGGTCGCCGGCGTGACCACCACCACCGGGATGATCTGGTCCAACGTCGTCTGCGGCATCGTGATCTGCCTGCTGGGTCTCGCGACCGCCGCGATGGGAACCGATCTCATGGGGCGCTCGCGTCGCATGACACCGACGCGCTGACCCGGATGCCCGGGTCTGTGTAAGGAGCCGAACCGGCTCCGAGACCCTCGTGTGCACCCCGCCCGGCAACGGGCGGGGTGGCGCAGCCCTGTGCGCCTAGGCGAGCGCGAGTATCAGCACCACCGACGCAGCGACCGTACCTGCTACGACGAACGACGGGGGCACCCAGCCGGAAATCCGGTCGACGATTCTGATCATGGTCACCCTCAGGACCCGATCCACCGCTTCCCCACGCCGACAGGAACTACCCCTCGAACTTCAATTCCCACCGGCGTGGGGCCACGCTGGTAGCGAGACCGTTCTCGCTTCGGTGACCACTCTTCCGCCGAAATGCGACCCGACCAACTACCGGACCCTGCGGAACGGATATCATCCCAGGTCACAGTGGGTGAGGAAATTTTCCGCAGCGGAGTTTTCCTGGAATCCCAGGGGAATCTCCGACGAACCGGAAGGTGCGGAAGCGGATGGCAGAGGACGACGGCCGCGACGAACCCGACCCTCGGCAGTTCTTCGCGGACCAGTTGCGCATGCTCTTCGCCGCCGCGGGCCGGCCGCCCCTGAAGAAGGTAGAAACGGAATCCGCGGCCCTCGCCCGGGCCATGGGCAGCGACCGCACGGTGTCCGTGCAGCGGCTCAGCGACTGGCGTTCCGGGAAGCGTCTGCCCGCCAGCTTCGAGACCGTGCGTCCCGTGCTCGTCGCACTCGTCCGGGCGGCCCGCGCCCTGAACCCCGAACCGCCCACCCCCGGCCTCTACTCGCTGAAGCAGTGGCAGAACTGGTGGGACTGTGCCCGCGGAACGTCGTCGGGACCGGGCCGGACGGCCGAAACACCCGAGCCTGCACCGGTGCCCCAGGCCGGAGTGCGCCCGTACCGGGGACTGTCCGCGTACCGGGAGAAGGATGCGTGGCTGTTCTTCGGCCGCGCCGAGAGCGTGCGCACACTCGCCGACATCACCGTCGCGGCGCACGGGCACGGACCGGTGATCGTGACCGGGGCATCCGGCGTCGGCAAGTCGTCGCTCGTGCAGGCGGGGCTGATCCCGGAACTGTGCGGGGACGGTGACCAGCGCCCCGTCGTGCTCACCCCGGGGCGACACCCGCTCGGCCGTCTCGCCGAGGCGATCCCCGAACTCGCCGACCCCGCCGCGCAGCGTGCCGACGCCGTCGCCGTCCAGCGGGCGATCCGGGCGGCGGCCACCCGCATGGGGTGTTCGTCGCTGCTGATCGTCGTCGACCAGATCGAGGAACTGTTCACCCAGTGCGACGACCGCGACGAACGCTCCCAGTTTCTCGGGGTCCTCGAACGGGCCTCGACCACCGTCGAGCACGAGGACGCCCCGGCTACCGTCGTGGCGACGATGCGCTCGGACTTCTACGAGCAGGCGGTGTCCTATCCGGTTCTGGCCCGCGCGCTCGAACGCCGCACCAAGACGGTGCGACCGCTGCGCCGCGAGAACCTCGAGGAGGTGATCACCGAACCGGCCAAGCTCGTCGGGGTCAAACTCGAATCCGGCTTGGCCGATCTCATCCTCAACGACCTCGGAGTGCTCACCGGGGGTGAGCTCAGCGGCACGGAACTGCCGTTGCTGTCGCACCTGCTCGACACCATGTGGGATCGCCGCCGGGGCGGGAACCTCACCGTCGCCGGCTACCGCGCGACCGGAGGGGTGCGCGGTTCGATCGCCGCGAGCGCCGAGCGCGCATGGGAGGAGCTCGACGATCGAGGCAGGCAGCTGGCCCGGGAGATGCTGGTGCACCTGGTGTACGTCACCAACACCGGCACCGACGTGAAGATCGCCCGGCCGCTCGCCCAGCTGCTCGCTCTCGGCGACCGCGCCACCGCGAGCCGCGTCCTCGACCATTTCGTGTCCGCCCGCGTGGTCGTCGTCGATGCGGGACATGCCGAGCTGATCCACGACGCCGTGATCGAGGCGTGGCCGCGCCTGAAGTCCTGGATTCAGGAGGACCGCTCGTCGGCGGCACTGCGTCAGCAGCTCGAGGCGGACGCCGCGAACTGGGTGGAGACCGGCCGCAACAAGAGCATGCTCTACCAGCGCGGACGCATGGATCTGGTCCGTGAGCAGGACGCGCGGCTGACCCGCGTCGGCAACGGCCGAGGGGAAGTGGGCTCGGCCCTGAGCCCCACCGCCGTCGATTTCCTCGCCGCCTCCCGGCGGGAGATCGAACGGGCCGCGCGGTGGCGGCGGATGGTTCTCGCCGGTCTCGCGATCTCGACGATCGTCTCGTTCGTCACGGGCACGCTGGCGTGGACGGCGAAGAACCGGGCCGAAGAGGAACGCAGCGCCGCCGAGTTCCAGCAGATCATCGCGCTCGCCGACGCCATGCGCGACGACGATCCGACGACATCGGCGGACCTGTCGCTGGTCGCGGCCCATCTGCAGCCCGACAGCGATGTCGCTTATTCCCGACTCGTCGCCACCCAGGGGACCCCGCTCGCGCGGACCCTGGACGGGCACACCGGACCCGTGTACGGGGTGGCGGTCTCACCGGACGGAGCCACCCTCGCCTCGGCCAGCGACGACGGTTCCGTCCGGTTGTGGGACCTGTCCGACCGCGCCGACCCGAAACCGATCGGGGAGCCGCTGACCGCGCTGCCCGACTACATGGCGTCGGTGTCGTTCAGTCCCGACGGCCGGCGCCTCGCCGCCGGTGGTGGCGACGGCAGCGTGTGGATCTGGGATGTCACCGACCGCGCCCGTCCGGTCCTGCTGCTCGAACACCACGGGCCCGAGGGCCTCGCCGTGCACAACGTGCGGTACTCGCCGACCGGCCGGCTGCTGGCGGTACCGTACGACGACGGCACCGTCGCGCTCATCGACACGACCACCCCGGATTTCCCGGTGACCGTGCTGAACGCCCACGACGGCGCCGTGCGCACCGCGGTCTTCCGGACCGACGGCTCGGTCCTCGCGACCACCAGCGACGACCGCAGCGTGCGGCTGTGGGACGTCAGCGACCCGACCGACCCCACTCCGATCGGAGCGCCGCTCACCGGGTTCGGCGACGTCGCGCACTCGGCGGACTTCGACCCCACCGGCACGAGACTTGTCGTGAGCAGCGACGACGGCATGCTCCACCTGTTCGACACCACCGTCGTCGCGGCGCCGCGACTGCTGGGCGCCCCGACCCGCGCGCACACCGGAGGCGTGTGGAGGGTGACGTTCCTGCCCGACGGGCGCACGGTCGCGTCCGCGTCGTGGGACGGCACCGCGAAGTTGTGGTCCGTCGACCCGGTCGCCGGGATCGTCGACGAACTGAAACCGGGACTGACCGGCAACGGCGGCGGATTGCCCGTGTTGACCGTGACACCCGACGGCCGGACCGTCGTCACCGGCGGGCAGGATTCCAAGATCCGGATGTGGACGTTGCCGCGCGAACGCGTCGGTGTCGCCGATGCCGCCCTGACCCTGCCGTCCGTCGACCGGTCCGGCAGGCTCGCCGCGACCGGGGGCTACGACTCGGTGGTGAACCTGTGGCGCATCGACGACGGCGGCCGCTGGAGCCAGGCCACGGCGATCGACCTGCCGCGTCCGCTCGGCGGCGCGAACGTCGTCGCATTGTCACCGGCCGGGACGATCCTGGCGACCGCTCCCACCTCCGGGGGCAGTGTCCGCCTGTGGGACGTGGCCGACCCGGAACGCCCGCGGCCGCTCGGCGAACCCGTCCGGCTCGGTACCCGGTTCACTTCGGAGCTGGCGTTCACCCCGGACGGCAGGACGCTGGTAACCGGCGCGGACGACCAGTCGGTGACCCTGTGGAATGTGACCGATCCGGTGCGTCCGGTGCCGCGCGGCGCTCCGTTGACCGGTCCGACGAACCTCGTGCGCAGCGCCGCGGTGAGCCCGGACGGCCGCAGCCTCGTCGTCGCGAGCGCGGACGGAGAGATCTACGCGTGGGACATCGCGGACCCGGACCGGCCGGTCGCGGTGCCGGTGACCGGTGGGCACACGGCCGGTGTCAACGGCGTGGCGTTCGGTGCGGACGGTTCGGTGCTGGCGACCGGCGGCGACGACCACACGGTGATCATCTGGGACCGCGGCGACGACGGCGGTTTCACCGCGCGGAGCACACCGCTGCGGGGACACACCGGGACCGTCTATTCGGTGTCGGTGGCACCCGGCGGTGGCGTGGTGGCCAGCGGCAGCGACGACGGCACCGTCCGGTTGTGGGACGTGGCGGCTCCGCGGGCGATGCACGCGATGGGCGGTCCGATCACCGACACCGGCGTCGGCCGCTGGCAGGTGCGGTTCCTGCCGGACGGCACGGTCGCCGCGGCGGGTGGCGACGGCGTGATCCGGACGTGGGGTCTCGACGCGGACGAGATCACCGACCGCATCTGTTCGTCGACCACCGGAGAGATCAGCGCAGTGTTCCTGCAGTTCGAGCTGCCCGGGGGACTGGACGTGTGCGGGGACTGAGCTGCAGGATGCTCGCGGCCTTGTCGAGGCATTCCTGCCATTCGGCGTCCGGATCGGAATCGATGGTGATGCCGCCGCCGACGCCGAGCGCGCACTCGTTCCCGGCGAATTCGACGGTGCGGATGGCGACGTTCAGTTCGAGCCCGGCGACGGGACTCGCCATGCCGACGGTGCCGCAGTACACGCCGCGGGGCAGCTCTTCCCAGTCCTGCAGCAGGTCTCGCGCCCGGAGCTTGGGGCATCCGGTGACCGACGCGGGCGGGAAAGCGGCGTCGAGCAGCGCGTCGGCGGTGACGTCCGGCCCGAGAGTCGCAGCGACGGTCGACACCAGATGCCACACGCCGGGTGCCGGATGCACGCCGAGCAGGTCGGTGACGGTGACGGTGCCGGTCTCGGCGACCCGGCCGAGGTCGTTGCGCACCAGGTCGACGATCATCACGTTCTCGGCGACGTCCTTGACGGAGGCTCGTAGGTCGGCGGGGTCGCGGTGCAACGGGAGCGTGCCCTTGATGGGGGAGGACTCGACGCGGTCGCCGTGGCAGGCCAGGAACAGTTCGGGTGACAGGGACGCCACCGCGCCCCACGGTCCTTGCAGGTAGGCGGCCCGATTCGGACGGGTGGTCTCGACGGCGTCGGCGAAGAACGCGAGCGGGTTCCCTGACCAGGTGCCGGTGAAGCGGGTGCACACGCACGCCTGGTACACCTCCCCGGCCCGGATCGCGTCGAGGCACTGTTCGACGCCGTGCCGGTGCGTCGCCCGGTCCGGTGGGGTCCAGTCGATCCGCCAGTCCGGCACCGTAGGATCCGGATCGTGCACGGCGGCGGCCAGATCCGGTGGGCACGGCTCGTCCGTCAGCGTTTCGTACCACCAGCAGCCGGAGTCGTCGAGCCGCAGCACGACGTCGGTCCACCCGCCCGCCGCGACCGGCAGTGCCGGGGTCCTCGGGACCCGGTCCGGATACGCGAGATAACCGATCCATCCGCCCCCGATCAGCGGCCCGTCTTCCCGGGCGATCCGACCGGTCGTCCGATCCGCCCGGGTGAAGGTGCCCCGGACCGGGGCGGGGGAGGTGGCGAGACTGGGCGCGATCACGGCGGCGGCGCCGAACCACAAGCCGGTCAGCGCAGCGGGCGGGGCGATTCCGAGGTCGCGGGCGCGGACGCCGAGCGCTCGGAGCACTCGTGCGGGGCTGCCTCCGTCGCCCAGTCGCTCCATCCGCATGGTCCCAGCTTTCCACGGGTACGCACCGCTGCCGAAACCGCGGGACTCGGTAGGGTCGTGATCCGTGTCTGCTGAATCGGGGGTGGCCGACCTTGTGACCGGGGCCGGCAAGGTGCTGCGGGCCTACGGCCGCAACGCACTTGCCGACCGTGCCGAACGCAAGCTGTCGGGCGAAGGGCGTACGCGATCGGTCGTGGTGGTCGGCGAGATCAAACGGGGAAAGAGCACGCTGGTCAACGCGTTGATCGGCCGCGACGGCATCACGGTGGACGACGTGGAGAACGCCACCGCCGTGTCCATCCGGTTCGTGCCGGCCGACGCCGAGAACCCGGAGGGCACAGCGGAACTGGTGTTCCCGGACGGCAACCGGCGGATCCCGCACGCCGAGCTCGCCGACTGGACGACCACGGGCGGGCGGTACGTCACCGATCCGGCGGTCGAGGCGCTGCCGGTCGCCGCGGTGGTGCCCGTCGCATCGCGGCGGCTCGAGACCGCCACCATCGTCGACACTCCCGGCGTCGGCGGCCTCGACCCCCGGCATGCGGGACTGGCCCGCCAGTCCGCCGATCAGGCCGCCGTGCTCGTGATGGTGTGCGACGCCTCGACCCCCATCACCGAACCGGAGATGCAGTTCCTGCGCGAGAGCGCCGCCGGCGTCGAGAACGTCGTGGTCGCCGTCACCAAGACGGACAAGGCCACCACCCGCTGGGCGGATATCGTCGCCGAGAACCGGCGCTCGATCGCGAAGCACGTCGGCCGCGACATCCCGGTCGTGCCCGTCTCGAGCGTCCGCGCGCTCGCCGCGCAGGACGCCGGGCTCCCCGACGCACTGCGCGACCGGGCGGTGACGTTCTCCGGGATTCCCGCGCTGTGGTCGGCCATCGAGAAGAGCCTCACCGCAGCGGAACAGTCACCGGCAACCGACGCCCTGCGCATCTGCCTCGAAGGACTGCGGGAGGTCGAACGCGCCATCGAGGACGAACTCGCCGTCGTCAGGGCGGGGGAGGCCGCGATCCCGGATCTGAGCGCCGAACTCGAACGGCTCCGCAACCTCAAGGACGAGGCGCAGCACTGGGAGCAGCATCTGCAGCGCGACCTCACGCTGGCCCGGCAGCAGGCCGCGACCCGGCTCGACGAACACCTCACCCGGGTCCGCGAGGACTGGACCACCCGCATCAACAAGTCGTCGATGGAGGTGCTGCGCAAGTCGCCGCAGGTGTTCACCGCCCGCATCCAGACCGACCTGCTCGAGGCGATGGCCATGACCGCAGAAGGGTTCCTCACCGACCTCGAGCGGATCACCACCGAACTGTTCGACAGCACCGAGGAGTGGGAACGCATCCGCGAGATCGCGGTCGCGTCGATGCGCACCGACCCCCTCGTCACCAACGAGGTCACCTCGAAACGCCAGGGTCTGCTCGATCCGAGCGTCCTGTCGATGGGCATGATCGGCACCACCATGCTCGGTGCGGTGATCGGCGTCGGCGCGGTCGCCGGTGTGGTGTGGGTGGCCGTCAACCTCGGATTCCGGGCGATGCGGGCCGGCAAGACGAACCTGCTCACCTGGCTGCGGGAGACGATCGCGACCGCCCGGACCGCCACGACCCGCATGCTCGATGCGACGCTCGCCACGACCCGCCCCGAGATCGTGCTCGGCCGTCGCCGCAACCTCCAGGAGCGGATCACCGTGCTGCAGAAGCAGATCGAGGAGGCGAAGCGGTCCGCGCAGGCCGACGCCGCCGCGCGCGAGGCGAACGTCACCCGGTTGGAGAAGAACCTGCGCATCACGCGCGGGAAGATCACGCCCATCGAGGCTGTGCTCGGTGCCCCGTCGACCACGGCGATCCCGGCATGAACGCGCCGGTCACCGACGCCACCGACCCGATCCACCACCGCATCGACGCCGCGCTGCACCGGCTCGCGTCGTTCGGCGGTGATCTCGTCGGGCACGCCGACCGGATCGGCGCGATCCTGTGGTCGCCGCCGCGCATCGTCGTCGTGGGCCGGCTCAAGGCCGGCAAGTCCACGCTGGTCAACGCGCTGATCGAGGCGCCGGTCGCCGAGACCGCGGCGCTCGAGGCCACCAGCGTCGTCACCGTGTACGAGAACGGTGCGCCCTCCCGCGCGGAGGTCGTGAAGCTCGACGGATCCCGCCGGCCGGTGCGGCTGACCTTCGGCGCGACCGCCGACCTCGGCGTGCCCGAGACCGAGGTCGCCTACGTGCACCGGCACCTGCCGTCGCAGGCGCTGACGCGGATCACGCTCGTCGACACCCCGGGCCTGGCGACGCTGACCGTCGCGAACGCCGCGGCGACCGAACGCGCCCTCATCGACGGGTTCGAACAGACCCGCTCGGCGTCCGTCGACGCCGACGCCGCGGTGTTCCTGTTCGATTCGATGCCCCGCGCCGACGAGATCTCGTTCCTGCAGCGACTCGGGTTCACCCCGTTGAACACGCTCGGGGTGCTGTCCCGCGCCGACGGCTTCGGGCGTGGCGTGCTCGGCCACCGCGACCCGATCGGGCATGCCGTCGAGCACGCCGGGGTGCTGTCACGCCGGCTCGCGGACGTGGTCGGCGCGGTGGTTCCGGTGGCCGGCCTGCTCGCCCAGACCTCGCACACCGGTGCGTTCACCGAGAACGACGCCCGGGACCTGGCCGCCCTGGCGCCGTTCGCGCCGCTCGAGCTGTTCGATCTGCTCGACGTCGGCGACGGTGCGCTTCCCGTTCCCCGGGACCGCGTGTTCCGGCTCATCGACATGGTCGGGGAGTACGGGCTCGTGCACGGCCGCGGTCCGGCGCGCGGCGGCGCCCATCAGGTCAACCAGTGGCTGACCGCGGCCTCCGGCATCGATCCGCTGCGCGCGGTGCTCGACCGGTCCCTGCGGCGTTTCGCGGTCCTGCACCGTGCCGGGCGGATCGTCGCCGAACTCGACGCGCTGGCGTACACCCATCCTGCCCGGGACGGTATCCGGCAGATCGTCTCCGAGCTGAAGTCCGATCCGGCGCTGGTCCAGGTGGGTCTGCTGCGGTCGTTGCGGTCCCTGCTGGAGACCGACCCGTCCGCGCCCGCGGTGACGGAGCTGACGCAGCTGCTGCGCGGCGCCACCGTCGCCGAGGCCCTCGGCGCCGATCCGTCGGCCCCGCCGGAGCAGCTGCGGACGATCGCGCAGGAACGCCTCGTGTCGGTGCAGACGCAGAGTCTGAGCACCCGATCGGCGGCCGAGGACGCGGCGCTGGTGTCGCTCACCCAGGCCTACACGTCGATCGTCCGGTCCTGGAACCGACGGTGTGAACGGGGACCCGGCCCTCAGGCGAGGTCCGGGTCGCCTGGGTAGCCCGGCTCGGGGTGGGCGTAGGGCTCGTCGAGGTCGCCGGTCGCGGCGTCGTCGAATGCGGTGTCCTCGGGGTCGAATGTCGATTCGTGGTGACCCTGCAGGTCCGGCACATCCTCGTCGGCGTCGAGGTCGACGTCGACCACCATCGGATCGATGTCGAGATCGTCCGGATCGTCGGCCGGGATCAGATCGGCGCCGGCGGGCGGGGTGTCCGGGTCGGTCGCGATCCGCACGGCACGAGCCCATGCGTCGTCGGGCAGCGGGGAGACGGTCGCCTGCGGATCGAGGCCGAGGAGGTCCCACAGCGACGGCTCCCGGTCGTTCGTCATCGTCACCACGTCCTCCGATTCCCGACTCGCCCCTGTGCAGGTGCACGCACACCGACGACGTTAGCGCGCGCGAGCCCGGGCAGCGTACACCTGCCGAACCCGGCGCTGCCGCGGGCGTCGCCGGAGTCGATGCGCCGGGCGAGTGCCGGGCAGCGGGCTCAGGGCTCGAGTGCGTCCGCGTCGAGCATCGACGGTGCCAGCTTCTCGACGAGTTGCGCCCGTGCCCGGTTGATCCGGCTCTTGACGGTCTGGACCGGGATGCCCTGATGCTCCGCTATCTCCGCGTAGCTCATGTCGGCGTACTCGCGCAGCACCACGGCGACGCGGAACTGCTCGGGCAGCGCTGCCAGGGCCTGCCGGACCATGTCCGTATCGGCGATGCTGTCGGCGACGGATCGTCCCGTGTGCTCGCCGTTGTCGATTTCGTCCTCGGGGGTTTCGCGGCGTTTGCGCACGATCGCCAGCGACGCGTTGGTGGCGATGCGGTACAGCCAGGTTCCGAAACGGGCGGTGCCCCGGAACGAGGCGAGGTTCTGCCATGCCGCGGTCAGAGTGTCCTGCAGGGCGTCCTCGGCGTCGTGCCGGTGACCGGTGATCTGCAGGCACACCGCCCAGGTCTGGTCGCGTGACCGTGCGACGAGTTCGGCGAAGGCAGCCTGGTCCCCTGCCCGGCTCCGCTCGATCAATTCCGCTTCACTCATGACGGCCCCCTCCGTAACTTTCCGGGTGTAACTTACTGGACGGTTCGCGTCTTGTGCGGGGCCAGGTGCGCGGATCGCGCGAATCTCCCGCCCGATCGGCTCGAATTCTGTGAGTTGCGACACAGCTTCGGCTGTGTTTCCTGCGCTGACCTGGGATTTCGTTGCGTGGTCCACGCCGCAGGAAATTTTCGGTGGACCGGCCGGAACTTTCCGCCCTGCCGGCTGCTCCTATCCCCGATACCCGACGAGCGAAAGGCAGCACCGACATGGCAAACCGCGGATCCTTTTCCGACAGCACCAGCTCGAGCAACGCGAACCGCCAGGACTCGCAGTCCACTGCCGGTACCAGCTCGGATTCCTCGTACGGCGACAATTCGTCGTACGACCACGACTCCTCCTACGGCTCGTCCTCGGCCGCTCAGGAAGGCTCGACCAGCTACGAGTCCTACGAGCGCTACGAGCGCTACGACTCGTCCGGCTCGTCCAGCTCGGACTCGTCCTACGGTTCCTCGGCGGCGTCCGGCGCGGATTCGTCGTACGGCCGCAACTCGTCCGCCTCCGATTCCTCCGACAGCGCGTCGTCGGCTTCCGCCTCGAGCAGCAACGCCGTCAGCACGGGCTCCACCTCGACCGATGCCCTCGGTGCCGGTCGGCCGGTCGTCCTCGACGAGATCGTCGACGAGGACGGCAGCACCGTGCAGGTTCTCGACACCGACGGAGACGGGGTCGGCGACGCGGAGGTCATCGACCTCGACGGCGACGGCACCGTCGAAATGATCAGCGCCGACACCGACGGCGACGGCTACATCGACGCCGCCGCGATCGACATCGACGGCGACGGCACCTTCGACGAGGCGGTCTTCGATCTCGACGGCGACGGCGGAATCGATGCGACCGTGGATCTCGGCACCGGTGCCGTCGACTACGACGGCGACGGCATCGCCGACGACTACATCGACACCAGCGCGTTCGATTCCGGTGCGTCCTCGGACGCGGACTACTCCGACCTGGCCTGACCGGCCTGATCGGGCTGTCGTTTCCGGCGCCGCCGGCACCTGCGGGCCCCGCGGGTGCCGGCGGCGCCGCGTCCCATAGGCTGCCGCCCGATTACGGCATCCGGCCCGAACCGGACATTCTCGAGGGGGAAAAGCACACGATGAGTTGGGTCCTGGCGGTCGACTTCGGCACCTCCAACACCTCCGCCGCACACCGCATCGGCCCGGACCGGGTCGAATCCCTGCCGCTGACCCACACCAGCAACCTGATGCCCTCCTCGGTCTACCTCGACC
>NZ_JALPTB010000092.1 GCF_023218075.1 Rhodococcus sp. HM1
GCGTCGCGGCTCACGCGGCCCACCGCTGCACGTCGGCATCGGCCAGCGCCAGGGCCGTGTCGAGGGGGTGGCCGTCGGTGATCCACTCGGCGGCGCTGCGGTCGCCGAGTGCGGGTTGCGGGCTGCGCAGCCATACCGCGCAGGTCCAGGGGTCGGCGGCGGCGCGCAGGGTCTTCCACAGCGTGATCAGGTGCGGATGTACCGTTCCGGAGGTTGTGAATTGCCAGGTGGGATAGACCCATTGGCCGTCGGCGAGCCGGCAGGCGATCACGGTGTCGGCGGCGACGGCTTTGTTGACTGCTTGGCGGCTCACGCCCCACCACCGTGTCAGGCCGGCGGTGTCGTAGAAGGGGCCCACGAGTTGGTCGTAGGCACCGCTGGTGGGCAGTGCCGCGGCCATCGAGTCGGCGATCGATTCGACGTCGTCGAAGACGTCGGCGGGGATGCCGGCTGCGCGGGCGTCGGCGAACGTCTTGTGGACGCGGCGGGTGAGAAGGTCCATGAGCTTGCGTTCCTGTTCGGCCAGGGTGTTCATGCCGGATCCTCCCCGAGGAGTCAACTGTGTCAACTCAAGTGTCCTCAGAATCGTCAACCATGTCAACGAGGGGCGGGATCCGCTCGAACGTTGCTCTCCATATCTCCTGGTAGCGACCGTGCTGTTCGACGATGGCTGAGTGGGCGGTGTTTGCCGACTGAATCTCAAGCAGAGGCGCCCCGGTGCGTGTCGTCTCGGGTCGAAGCTGTCGACGGGACACTGCTCGTATGGGCAGGACGGAGGCGGTGGTACCGCTGGGGAGATTCGGCGTCGACAGCACCCGCACACCGGCCTCGACGAACCGGGCCAGTGTTGCGCCCCGGTTCCATAAGGCTCACACGCTTGCCGCCAGCCGCCGGGTGTAGGTCGCCCACGCCTCGACGAGCCGATCCACCGCCGTGTCCAGGACGGTGGTGTCCGCGGCGGCCGAGAGCCGGATGTACTCCCGCAGACCACCGTCGGTGACACAGTCCCGCCCGACAGCCACCCGGACCCCGCCCCGCGCCGCGACATGCGCGAAGGTCGACGCGTCGACCACCGGTAGCCGGATCCACAGCCCGTCTCCGGTGGTCGCTGGCTCCACCGTCCAACTGGGTACCAGTTCCGCCAACGCGGCGCGCAGATGCGCCGTCTGCTGGGCGAGATGGGCGTAGCGGTCGGCGAACCACTGGGGGCTCGCCGCGTCGAGCAGTCGCGCGGCGTGCACCTGCGCGCTCACCGCCGGGGCCGGGATGCGCGGCGACGCGGTGCTCAGCGAAGCGTCCGGTGCCGGTGTCCGGACCCAGCCGATGCCGCATCCGGACCAGAACACCCGATCCAGGTCCCCGATCGCGGTGATCCGCGCCGACAGTGCCGCCAGCGGCCGCGCCTGCGGATCGCGGGTGGCGGCGAGAGGAAGGAAGGACAGATCCTCGATGGCGAGGGCGGTGTGGTCCTCGATCGCCGCGGCGATGCGCGGCAACCGCGATGATGCCGTACCCCGCCCGCTCGGCCCGGACTCGACCACGTCGACGAGGACGATCGCGGCGCGGGTGCGGCGCAGCGCGCGCCGCACGGCGGCCGGGTCGATACCTCCGGCGTCCGGATACAGACACAGCGTCGTTGCAGTGTGTTCGGCGACGACCGACCGCAGCGCCGGCCACAGCGGCGCCCCGACCACGGCTGGTCGTTTCGCGGCCGAGGTCGCGCGGAGAACGAGATCGAGTGCTTCCGCCATGCCGGTGGTCACGAGGATCTGATCCTCCTCGGTCGGCAGACCTAGGCGCGTGAGATGTGCTGCCAGCGCGTGCCTGAGGATCGGAAGGCCCCGGGCAGGAACACCTGCATTGCAGAGCGTCGGATCGAAACCCCAGTCGATGACCGGCAGATGCGACGCACCGACCGGGGCTGGCTCGGACAGGTCGATGACGTCGCCGATGTCCTCTGTCGACGAATCGATGTGCCGGATGATCGGGCGTGGGGTGCCGGGGCGGGGGCGGACGAAGGTGCCCGATCCGTGGATGCGTTCGACCACACCGCGTTCGGTGAGTTCTTCGAACGCGCGGACCACCGTTCCGCGGCTGACGCACAGTGCGGCGGCGAGGGTGCGTTCGGCGGGCAGGCGCTGACCGTAGGTGACGGTTCGGGCGTCGATTGCTTGTTCGATCGCGGCGACGATCCACTGGTAGCGGGGGAGGTCGGTGTGATCGTCCGCGGCGAAGACGACGGTCGTCCACCACGCAGTGTCCTGGTCCACTCGACAAAAATGGCACTGTGCGCGCGGTGTCGCAACCACGATGCTGATCACTGCACGACCAACGACCGGAGGGACGAGGATGGCAGAACTGGCAGCGACCCTGGCCCGGCGCCTGTGGGAAGCGATCGAACCGCTGCATGCGGCGCCCTACTTCTCCCCGCACCACCGCCGGATCTCCCTGGACCTCGGTATGAGCGGCTACTGGATGGGCTATTTCGCCGGCCGCGCCGCCCCGCTCGGTGCGATGACCGCCGCCCCCGTCGAGTCGATGTTCTTCAGCTTCCCGGGGCGACGTGTCGCCCGGGCGCTACCCGAAGCCTGGGCGTGCGCCGATCCCGAGAGGGTGTTGGACGCTCGGCTTGCCACCGCGCGTCTCGTCCTTGCCGACCATCTGCGGGAGGTGCCTCGACGGGACGTCGAGGCACTGGCTTCCCTTCTCGAAATAGCCGTGGACGGTTGTCATTTCGCGGGACGTCCGTTGGCGGCGGGGTGGTCGAGGGTTCCTCGCCCCGACGATGTCGTCGCCCAATTGTGGCTGGCTGCCACCGTCTTGCGTGAACACCGCGGGGACGGGCACGTCATCGCCTGTGTGCACGCCGGTCTGCGCGGTATCGACGCGGTCGTCGCACACGCGGCGACCGGTACGGTCACCCGCGAGATCATGCAACCCAACCGCGGCTGGAGCGACGAGGAATGGGAGAGCTCGGAGCGTCGCTTGCGGGCCCGCGGCCTGATCGATGTCGGCGGTCGGCTGACCAAGAGCGGGGGAGCGCTGCGGCGCAGCATCGAGGACCGCACCGACTTCCTGGCCGCCGACCCGGTGACGGCTCTCGGCCAGACGGGGATCGAGGAGATCATCGCTGTCGCCGCCCCGATCAGCCGGCGTCTGTTCGACACCGGGGCCGTCCCTCTGCCCAATCCCATCGGGGTGCCCCGCCCCTGACCACGAAGGAGCAAGCGATGAGCAATCCTCTTGTCGAGGTGGACACCACGGCGGTCGACGAGCACGGTGTGGCCGTCGTGACGCTGAACCGTCCGCAGAAGAAGAACGCCCTGTCGCACGCGATGCGACTCGAGCTCGCCCACGCCTTCGAGGCCCTGGCCGCCGATGCCCGTGTGGTGATCCTGACCGGCCGCGGAGACGTCTTCTGCGCTGGCTTCGACCTCACCGAATTCGACCGTATCGACGAGGACAGTCTGTGGGCCTCCTCCGATCGGATGAATGTCGCCGTCGCGGCGCACCCGGTGCCGGTGATCGCCGCGCTCGACGGACCGGCCGTGGCGGGGGGAGCGGATCTGGCGGTGCTCGCCGACATCCGGCTCGGCACCGACCGCACGACGTTCTCCCATCCCGAGCGCCGCGGGTTCCCCGTCGTCTACGGTCCGCTGGCCGAATGCGTGGGCTCCACCCGCGCACGGGAACTCGTCCTGACCGGTAGGACCGTCGCCGCCGAGGAAGCCCTCGCCCTCGGGTTGCTGACCGAGGTCGTCCGCGACCGCCCGGTTCTCGATCGGGCTCGCGAGCTCGCCTACGACATCGCGCGCACGCCGTGGCACGTCCTGCATCGGATGCGCCGCAAGTTCCAGGAGACCCAGCGTTACAGCCTGGCCTGCCACACCCTGTCCCTGTGATCTGTGCGCCGACCCGTGTGTCACGACCTCCACGAGAAAGAACACTGATGAGTATCCAAGTGCACCAATTAGATTCGACAGCGGTGGTCACGATCGACCGGCCGGACAAACTCAATGCACTCGATTACACCACCATCGACGAGTTGTCGGTGTGGCTGGACGAGGCCATCATCGACGAGTCGATCCGCTCGATCGTCCTCATGGGAGCGGGGGATCGGGCCTTCAGTGCCGGCGCCGACATCATGTGCTTGGCGCAGAGCATCGACGCCGGCACGGTGCCTGCATTGCAGGACATCGTGACCCGTGGACAAGGGCTGACCCGGCGCATCGAGCAGTTCCCGAAACCGATCATCGCCGCGGTCAACGGCCTTGCCTACGGCGGCGGATGCGAAGTCGTGGAAGCCGCGCACCTCGCGGTCGCTGTCGACCACGCAACCTTCGCCAAACCCGAGATCTCGTTGGGCTTTCCGCCGCCTTTCGGGGGATCGCAACGACTGCCGCGTCATATCGGCCGCAAACGTGCCCTGGAGATGATCCTCACGGGCGATGCCGTCGATGCCTACCGTGCGCACGACATGGGCTTGGTCAACCGTGTTGTTCCGGCGGCGGAGTTGCTCGCCGCCGCGTCGGAGTTGGCGGTACGTGTCGAACGACACGCGTCGACGGCGGTGCATGCCTGTCTTGCGGCGGTCACTCGCGGTATCAACCTGTCCATCGACGAGGGACTTGCCGTCGAGGCCGCATGGTTCGCGACCACCGTTCCCACCGTAGGTGTGCGGAGAGGGCTCGACAGATTTCTCTCCCGAGCACGGTGACGAGCGCGATCCGATCGTCGACCGACCGCGTTGGTCTTCGAGTGGTACCTCGTCGACCGGTGTGTGGTCGCCGTGTTCGGATTCGGCATCTACTCGAGGGCACCGTCCCGAATCGTGTGTCCCCTTTCATTTGCACCGAGATTGGGACTGATGTGCGGATAGGTGACATCTGAATGGTGGTGCCGTGAGGCACCGTGGGAAGGGTGGACCCCGCCCACAGGGCTCTCACCGAGGCGAGCCCCGACCTGTTCTATCTGGGCGACGCCGGCTGGAGTCGTTCTCGCTGCGGAGTTGTCGTTCCTCGAGCGTGTTCCGTCGGCCGCGGTCTCGGAGGGTTGCTCGTCGAAGCGTCGGCCGCCGGTGTCGAGGTGCTGGTATTTCCGCTTTGGTCACCGAAATCTCGGAAACGCCGAGTTAGCGCGCCATTTCGGCGCCGTTCATCTCCCTGTCCAGCACGGCCGGAACGAGGTGGGAATCGACGTCGACCGGGATGCTGGTGCGTCGTGATCGCACCGTGCGGCGTTCCTATTCGGTGGTGTGCCCGGTTCATGACCTCGGGGACCTGCCGATGGACGACGTAGGAAACCTCGCTTGAATGGAACGCTGGAAGGCATTTGGAGACAATCGGTTACAACCGGATGCTCGATCGGTCCGGGCACTGGTCCACTTCGCGAGGGACCTAGCTATTCCTCGCGAAATGGCACTGTCGAGCCGGGTGCCGAGACGGTTTCATGGCGTCATGACCATCAAGGAAGGTGAGCTCGTCACTGAGCATGTTCCTGCGGGCGAACCATGCGGACCGGTAGTGCTCGACGGCTTCCGGGTGGCCGCCGACCACGTCGTCGCGTTGACGGCCACCGTCCCTCCGGAGAAGTGGGACGACCCGGCGTTGGGGGAGTGGACGGTGCGCTCGCTGGTCGGCCACATCGGCCGCGCGCTGAGCACCGTCGTCGACTATCTCGCCCGACCCGCCGCCGAGCAGAGCGTGCCGTCCACCGCCGACTACTACCTCCTGGCCGCCGAGCAGGTCGACGCCGAGGCGGTCCGAGTGCGTGGTGAGCAGGCCGGCGCCGAACTCGGTGACCACCCCGCAGCAACCCTGGCGGAAATGCGGGACCGAGCCCTGCAGGCCCTGGCACAGACCGACGACCGGCTCGTCACCACTGTGGTGGGTGGCATGCTGTTGTCGCACTACCTGCCGACCCGCACCTTCGAACTGGTGGTGCACGGCCTCGACCTGGCCCGGGCCACCGGCCACCCGGCATCCGTCCCGGCCGGGGCACTGCGGGAGGCGCTGTCGGTGGCAACCGAATTGGCCGTACTCCGGGGACACGGTGAGACCGTTCTGCTCGCAATGACAGGACGCTCCGCTCTGGCCAGCGGCTTCAGTGTGTTGTGAACCGGCGATGAGCGGGCACTTCCTCGTCACCGGCGGTAGCCGGTGGAGTGGTGCCGCGATCGTCCGGGCCACAGCGCCCGAGCGGGCCACGAGGTGGGTTTCGCCTACCCCCGAGACACCGACGCTGCCATTCGCCTGGTCGCCGAATGCGGTCCCCGGGTCCGTGCCATCCAGATCGACGTCGCCGACACCGACGCTGCAGAAACAGGCGTCGATACGGCGGCGCAGAGCCCGGGGGAGGTGACGGTGCTGGTGAACAACGCCGGGATCACCGGCCCGCTCGGTGATGTCCTCACCGAGACCGCAGCGCAGGTCCGGGACATCGTCGATGTCAACGTCTTCGGGGTTGTGGGTGATGACCGCGGCTGCGGTTCGCTACCGGCGCGCGACCGCGTACTACCCGGTGTGGTGATCACCGGCAGCAGCATCGCCGCAGTCACCGGGGGTGCCCGGCGAGTACGGGGGATACGCCGCATCCAAGTGCTGCGGTGGAGACGATCACCCGCGGCCGGGGACACGAACTGGCACCGGGACATTCGTGTCGTCGGCATGGCACCCGGCAGCACCGACACGGAAATTCACGCTGCTGCAGGAGATCCGGGACGGCCTCGACGGGTTGCGGACCGCATACCCCACGTTGGTGTCGCTGCCACCAGCGAGATCGCCGCCGCGGCTGGGTTCGCGGCCGGTGAAGACTTCGTATCTCACCGCCACCACAATCGCGTGGCCGGTGGACTGTGAACGGTGATCCCGAAGATCGGGAAGGTGCGTGATGGCTGCTGCTTTCGTCGCCGCGGTGGCCTTCATGGTGATGACGCCCGGGCCGGACAGCCTGGCGGTTGCCGCTGCGGCACTGCGGTCCCGCGCCGACGCAGTCGCCACCGCGTTGGGCGCCCTGACCGGGATGCTCGTCTTCACGGTCGCCGCCTGCGCCGGTCTCGCTGCGCTACTCGTCGCCGCACCGGCGGCCCTCGCCGCACTGCGCATCATCGGCGGGATCTATCTGATCTTCATCGGACTCACCTCTCTACGCAGTGCTGTCCGGGTCCCCGACAGTGGCGAGGACGAGATTTGGGACAGCGCTGAGTCCCGACGTGGGGTACTGGCACCGACACGGCGATTCCGCCGCGGATTCCTCATCGATACCACCAACCCCAAGACCCTGGTGGTGTTTGTCACCGTCATCCCGGCCTTCGCCGGCCCGGATGTCGACTACCGGACCCTGGTGGGACACTGCCTGTTCCTCGTGGCGTTCGCGGCAGCATGGTTGTTGACGGTGGCGCTGTTCGCCGCGGAGATCGGCAGGCTCGGTCCGAGGCCGGCGCGGTGGATCGCCATCATCATGAGCGGTGTCATGTGCGGTTTCGGCCTCGCGATCCTGGTGTTCGATCCGTTCGTCCGCGGCTGAACCGGACCGACGAGACTACGAGAATGGAGAGAGGACACGGATGGCGCGAGTGGAGCTGTACGAGGCGTTCGCCGTGAGCGCCGGAGGCGGCAATCCGGCCGGGGTGGTGCTCGACGCCCGGGAACTGTCCGACCGCGAAATGCTCACGGTGGCACGCGAGGTCGGCGCATCGGAAACCGCCTTCGTCACCGACGGCGACGCACCGCACACCTACCGCATCCGATACTTCTCCCCCGAAGTCGAAGTGCCGTTCTGCGGGCACGCCACGATCGCCACCGCGATCGCCCTGGCCGAACACCACGGCGACGACGAGATGGTCATGCTCACCGCGGCGGGCCGGGTGCCGGTGCGGATCGACCATCGCACCGACGGCCTGCACGCCTCGTTCACCTCGGTGCCCCCGACGATCACCGCCCTGTCCGACGACGTCGTCGCGGACGCGCTGACCGCGTTGCGGTGGGCCCCGGAGGACGTCGATCCACGGTTCCCCGCGGTCGTGTCCGACGCGGGGTCGCGTCACCTGGTGCTTGCCGTCGCAACCCGCGACCGACTGGCCCGCCTCGACTACGACTTCGACGCGCTCCGCGCCGTGCTGACCGGACTGGGAGCGATGACCGCCCAGTTGTTCTGGTACGCCTCACCGCGGGAGATCCACAGCCGCAACCCATTCCCGGTCGGCGGCGTCGTCGAGGATCCCGCCACCGGATCGGCCGCGGCCGCCCTCGGCGGGTACCTCCGTCATCTCGGGATGGCGCACCCGGGGGACCGGCTCGTCGTGCACCAGGGCACCGACATGGGGCGCCCCAGCGAGATCGGGGTGGAGATCGGCACACCCGAGGACGGCATCACCGTGTCGGGGCGCGCGGTGCGCGTCGAACCGGCCCGGCGACTCGAGCACGCCGGCCGGTTCGACGCCGGCCCCAGCACCCACTACGTCGAACACCTGCGGCGCGCCGATCTGAGTGTGGGCACGTACTCGATCCCGGCCGGCGCCGCCGACGGGCAACAACCCCACCGGGAAGACGAGATCTACGTCGTCACCGCGGGCAGCGCGACCCTGTGGACACCCACCGGCTCGATCCCGGCGCCCACCGGAGCGGTGCTGTTCGTCCCGGCGGGTCTGCCACACCGGTTCGTCGACGTCACCGAGGACCTTGCGACGCTGGTGGTGTCCGGTCCGGCGGAGGGCACCCGCGCCTGATCGGCGAGGCTCACACGCTCGCTGCCAGCCTCCGGGTGTAGGTCGCCCACGCCTCGTGCCTTCGATGAGTACGTTCTCTTGCCGGTCGGTGCAGATTCGGCGAATCTGATCGATCAGCGCGGTCGACTCGTGATGGACCAACGCGGCGAGCTCGCGTGGCGCGATCGGGTGGCCGTCCGCGAGGGGCCGCTCGAGCAGGTCTCCGTAGATTCCGTCGGTGACGGCCTGGCGGATCAGATGGTCTTTGACCTCGTCGGCGTCGAGACGTCGATAGTCCTGCAGATCCGCGATCTGCCGGCTGAGCAGGGTGGACTTGCCCGCCCCGGGCGGTCCGGCGGTGATCAGCGCCGAGCGACCCTCCCGTGGTGGCATGGGTGTCGAGTCGAGGTACCGGTCGATGACGGTCTTGCGGAACACCCGTCGGCGGACCGAGACGGCATACAGCCGGGTGGTGTTGCGTGGTGAGTCGGTGTTCAGTGGTGCGTCGGGTGCGGACAGGTCGGCGAGTTGCGCGGCGACCGACCGCCTCGCGCGACGAGGGGAAATCACTCACGCAGAACGCGCCGACTGTTCGAGCTTGTCTTTGTTCTTGTCCATCAGCCGGGCGAGTTCGTCTTCGGTGAGCTGGCCGCGGTAGAAGGCGCGCTCGACCTCGTCCCAGCTGCCGGGTTCGTACGCGTCGGTGGCGACACCACCGACTTTCGGGACGGTGCCGAAGGTGAAGTTCCAGTTCAGCAGCTCCTTCATCATCTGCTCGGTGCTGATCTGCCCGGCGGTGCGCTGATCGATGATCTCGGCCGGGGTGGGCTCGAGCATCTTGGGGTTCTCGGCGGTCTGACGCAGCAATCGGTACACGGTGGCCTGGGAGACGTCGAGATGCTTCTCGATCGCACGTTGCCGCATCCCGGCCTTGTGAGCGCGCGCCACGACCCGCAGCAGCGCACGGTTGTCCAGGCGCAATCGGGCGGCGACCTCGTCCAGCTCAGCAGCTGCCCGATCACGGGTGATGTCCATGGTGCTCATTTACCCACCTCCTTGATTCAAGATGAATCGTCTTCAGGGTAGCAGGACGGTTTCTTTCCTGGTCCCTCCAACGTCTCTGGGCGAAGCCGAGCTGGCCAACCAGCGGCCGGTCTACCGCACTCCCGCCACGCTCGACCCCCGCGCCGTGGGAGCAGGTCTTCAACGCCGAGGGGCAGTGATCAGGTGTTTGCCGGGCGCACCAGCTGCTGCTGGTAAGGCGTGCGTCGGCGCGCTCGACAATTGTGGTGACTATGGTGTCGATGATCTCGTGAGGATGCGTGGCGGGCAGGCCGGGGACGCCAGGGTCCGACATGACCTCGAGCAGGACCGTGTAGGGGCCGTTGGACCAATTCATGCGGGAGACGCCGGGTTCGGTGTTGATGATCGTCGCGCCGCCTCGGGTGGTGTCGAAGGGAACCCGGGTGCCGCTGTCGATCAGGAACCTCTGGTCGTCGCTGGTGTTGTAGTCGGCGGCCTGGCGGGCCGACTCCGGGCTGTTGTGCAGGTCGATCCCGACGATGACGCTGCTGTCGGAGTTGCCGCACGCGTAGGTGGCGAGGACATCGCCGTGCGTGGTCGATTCAGGGGCGCCGGGGGACTGCGCGGTTCGGTCACTGAATCCGCTGGCGGTCAGGACATCGACGTCGAGCAGGGCGCAGGCGTTGTGCCCGGGAACCGTCACCGGCGGCGTGTCCGCTGTGGTCTGTGATTGCTTCCGCCACCGACACCGATGAGAAGAAGCTGAAACAACAGGCTGCCAAAGGAATCCGGGAAACCTCAAGGGAAGTGTCCTCGTGGGAGTTGCCCCTGTACCGCTCCGCTGCGGCGTCGCGTGTGTTCACTGCGAGCGGATGTGTCCTGGTCATCTACCGGCGGCGTCCTGTATGGCCTGTGACCGCAGACGAGTCCTGCCGATATCTCCGTTGCTCAGCACATGGGGACGGTGGCCGAGGTGGAACAGGCCGGGTGTGTGCAGGCATGGAACATAGCAATGCGCCGCCGGAACAAATCCGACGGCGTGCGGCCTTCGACGATGCCGCCGCCGCTGCCCATCCACCAGGCAGGCCGGAGCGACAGGCGCTCCGAGCACGGCGACTTCTGCAGTCCGGGCCTTCGTTGGGCAAACGACCGGAAGGGACCTGTGTACCGAGTGCGGGGTGAACCATTGTTCACCCTATGGTGCACCATGGTGGAGAATGCTCGACTCGATAATGTTTGGTGAGGAATTTGATGAATCCCAGGGTCACACAGACCGAATTCCGTGGCGCCGGGGTCGCACTGGCCGCCGACCGGTGGGATCCACCGTCGCAGGGGGTCGGCGGATCCGGTGTCGACAGGAAAGGCGTGGTCCTGCTCCTGCACGGCGGTGGGCAAACCCGACATTCCTGGCGGAACACCGGGCGCAACCTCGCGATGGGCGGGTGGTCCGCCGTCGCGGTGGACGCACGCGGGCATGGAGAGAGCCAGTGGGCGCCGGACGGGGATTACGGTATCGATGCGTTGGTCGCCGACCTGACCTCGATCGTCGCCGAGTTGGGGGAGAAGCCGGTACTCGTCGGGGCCTCGATGGGCGGGATGACATCGTTGATCGGGCAAGGGGAGAACCCGGATCTCGCTCGCGGTCTCGTCCTGGTCGATATCGCACCGAGGGTCGAAACCAGCGGTACGGCGGAAATCATGGCCTTCATGCGCAGTGGCCTCGACGGCTTCGCGAGCCTCGACGACGCTGCGGCGGCGATCGCGGCGTATACCCCGAACCGGGTCCGCAAGCCCAACCCGGACGGGCTGCGCAAGAACCTGCGTCTGCGTGATGGTCGCTGGTTCTGGCATTGGGACCCGGGGTTCCTTCGCCAGGGCGACGAACCTACCAGGCAAGCGGACTCGATCGTGCGCTACGAACGCGCTCGGGATGCCGCCGCCGCGGTCACCGTTCCCACGATGCTCGTTCGTGGCAAGCAATCGAATGTGGTCAGCGAGGCAGGTGCCCAGGAGTTGCTGGAGCTGATCCCCACCGCGAAATTGGTCGATGTGTCCGGGGCCGGCCATATGGTCGCCGGTGACGACAACGATGTCTTCAGCGTCGGGCTGAGGGGATTTCTCGACGACGAGGTCATCGCTCTGCGTCCTTGATTCATCGAAGCGCTCGCGCGTAGCCGGGCACGGCCTCGACCGGTCGAGTCGAGGCCGGGACAGCACGAGTTACTTTGGTCGAGTGGTACTTCCGGCAAATCGCGAGGTAGTGGCTGCAGGGACAGAGTTGGATGTCGAAGTCGTTCACGGTGGCCGATGGTGCAGCGTTGCACGGGAAGATCGGATCGGTGGGGTTCCGCGGCGATGCCCACACTCTCCTGGGGTGACGCATCAACGGCGGTGTATTCCTCACGCGCTTCCTGCTGACGTGCCGTGGCTCAGTGATGGTGCACGCTGGACGCGCCGTAGGGAAAGCGGCGTCGCCTGTGGTCATTGCGAGCGGATGTGTCCTGGTCGTCTAATGCCGGCGTCCTGCATGGTCTGCACCCGCAGGCGATCCCGGTCGATCGTTCCCCTACTGAGTGCGTCGGGGCGGTGGCCGAGGTGGAACAGGCCCGGGGTATGAGGGCAGGGGTACACGGCCATGCCCTTCTCTCCGGGGTGGCGTTTGCGGACCGTTTTCGCGTCGCTTCGGGTGTGGTAGCCGCGGTGTTGGCATGCGGTGCACCAGGTCCAGCGCGCGGCGGGGTTGTGGGCCCGGGGGCTCATAGGGCATGTCCGATCTGGAGGGTGAGCCAGTCCGAGAGCCACTCGAGGGCGTTGCGGCCGGCGTTGTCGACGACGAGGGCGTTGTAGTTCGTGTGGGCACCGGAGGCGAAGAAGCTCACGGCGCCCAGTCCTTCACCGACCAGGGCGACGAGATCCTCGGCGCCCTGTGATTGGGAGAGTTCGATCAGCGAGTTCGACAGTTGCGGCAGATCCACGTTCTGGGCGTGGGCAGTGATGCTGGTAGACACCGTGTTTGCTTGCTCGCCCAGCAGTTCGGGTGGGGTCTTGCCGGCTGTGCCGGTGAGCATGTTCGTCGCCACGGATGCGAGGTCCAGGCCGATCGGGACGAGGCCGGTCATGGCTGCGCCGGCGCCAAGCGGATCTGGGAGCTGCCCTGGTGGGGGCAGCAGTTTCTCGACGGCCGACCAGGCGATCTCCTGGATCTGACCGACGAGGTTGGCCAGGCGGATGACGTCGACGTGCGCCAGGATCGATGCGACGAGTGCCGCGATCCGGGTGGCGCCGGAGGGGTCGGGGATGATCGCCAGCACCTGCGAGACCCAGTTCAGGTCGACGGCGGCGGCCATCTTCACCAGCGGGGCGAACTGATTGTTCAGCTCGCCGGCGATCTGGTGCGCGCCGTGGGCGTCGAGCGCGGCGACCTTCTGCGGCAGCAGGGTCAGGTTGGTGAGGATGCCCGGGATGTCGAGTGAGGTCACCCCGGTGACGACGCCCAGGATTTGGTTGACCACCACCGTCGGCTTGAGCACCGACAGCACGCCGGTGGCCGAGGTGAGTGCATCGATGGGGGTTGAGGCGAGCGGCGCGATCTGCGTGTTGAGGGTGTGTGCGGTCGCCGCGAGGGTCTGCATCTCCGGAGCGGTCGATGATAGGTGCAGCGGGTCACCACCGGTCAGTGCGATGGCGGCTTCGGCGAGGTCGGTGGCGGTGCGGAGCGCTTGGTCGAGGTCGGATTGTGCTGCCCGGGTGAGGACGTCGGAGGCGTTGCGTTCGGCGGAGCCGATCGGTGCGG
Source organism: Rhodococcus sp. HM1 (assembly GCF_023218075.1). Lineage (GTDB taxonomy): Bacteria > Actinomycetota > Actinomycetes > Mycobacteriales > Mycobacteriaceae > Rhodococcus. The sequence goes on from NZ_JALPTB010000092.1 coordinate 13,521, forward strand.
CTGCGAGCCGACTGTTCGCGGCCGGGTTGGCGGCGCCGGAGTCGATCAGGTCTGTCAGTGCCGCAACGGTTTTCGCGATCGATGTCGCGGTCGCGGCGACCTGTCGGATATCGACGGTGGGTGCGGCGAGCAGTTGGCCGAGGGCTGTCGTATTCGATCCGAGGGCGGGCAGGTCGGCGTCGGAGAAGTCCGAGGTCAGTGCGGCGGCGAGCTGGCTGTTGCCGTCGGCTGTGGTGGTGTCGCTGGTGCTGGGGGTCTTGCTCAGGATCGAGCCGAGGGAGCCGAGGAGCGGGCTCGATCCCTTCTCGATCGAGCAGTACAGGTCGCCCGGGTCGCAGATCGAGGCGACGCGGCCGGAAAGTGCGCCCATCCCGTGCGGGCGGGGACCGGCGATGCCGTGTCCCGAGGTACGGGGTCCGACGGTCGCCGATCCTGTGGTTCCGGCAGCGGGATCGGCGAGGAGACCGACAGCGAGCACCCGGTCGGGGTCGACGGGGCCGTTGCCGTTGCCGATGTCGGACGCGATGTCGCCCGCGGCGTCGGCGCCCTGCGAATAGCCGACGATCGTGAACTTCGTGTTCGGGCAGGAGTTCGCGATGTTCGTCAGCACCTGCTTGGCTTTGGAGACGGCGTCGGCTTTGCTGTCGGCGTAGGTGTGCCCGTTGTCGAACGCTCGCGCCATGTACGGCAGCGTGTACACCTCTGCCCGGCTGCCGTGCTCGCTCTTCAGTGCGTCTGCAACGGGTTTGAGCATTCCTACCGGCTGGACGGGGTCGGCGTTCTCGCTGGTCTCCCACGTGCCCGGGATGAACAGGTTGAACGTTGCTGCACAGCTGGCTGGGGTGGCGTTGGCGATCGCGGGAGCGGTGAGCGTGACGCCGCTGCCGGCGACGGTCGCGGTGGCGATCAGTGCGACCGTGCGGCGGGATCTCGAACGTCTGGGCATGGGCACCTCGATAACCGGAAGGAACACGTGGGCACACGTTCACCTACATCGGCGTCTTTCCCCAAGTGGGTGCCCCCCAAGTGCGCAGACTCTTTTGCGGGCTCGACGAGGGGTTGAATCGCCCCGGGTCTGTCGGAGGCTCTCGAACCTGTGAAGGATGGAGAGCATGGCAGCACCACGGAAGTACAGCGTTGAGCTGAAGGAACGAGCAACGAGGATGGCGGTCGAGGCCCGCCAGGATCCGGCGACACGGCCGGGTGCGCTCAAGCGGATCGCCGATCAGCTCGGTGTGCACCCCGAGGCGCTACGGACTTGGGTCAAGCAGGCCGAGGTGGACGGCGGTGTGCGCCTGGGAACCACGACCAGTGATGCCGAACGGATCGCGCAGTTGGAACGGGAGAACCGCGAGCTGCGGCGGGCGAACACGATCCTCAAGCAGGCCTCGGCTTTCTTTGCGGCGGAGATCGACCGCCCACAGCGCTGATCGTGGAGTTCGTCGCCGCTCACCGCGACGAACACGGGGTCGATCCGATCTGCGCGGCGTTGCGCGAGACAGCCGCCCAGATCGCTCCGTCCACGGTCCGAGCCCATCTGAGCCCACAGCGAACCGAATCGGCCCGTGCGGTGCGTGACCGTCAGGTTCTGTCCGAGATCCGGCGGGTTCATGCCGACAATCTCGGGGTGTACGGGGTCCGCAAGGTGCACGCCAGCCTGAAACGGAAGGGGATGTCGGTGGCCCGGTGCACCGTGGAACGATTGAAGGTGCGGTGGTAGTGCTCGAGCTTGCCGCAGGTCTGCGGATGCCTTGGCCGCGAAGACAACTGGGCTATTCCCAGGGCGGCGAGCCGCTCTTGGAAGTACACGGGCTTGTGACCCTTGCCGGACTTGAACTGCCGACCGTTGTCGCCGATCAGCTGTCGTGGTGCGCCGTGCTCGTCGATCGCGGTTTCCATCGCCCGCCGTGCCGCGTGGGCGGTGAATCTGCGGGCTGCGGTTGCGCCGATGGCGTAGCGGGCGTGGTCGTCGAGGATGTCGACGATCCAGGCCTTCGAGCCGTCGGCGAGCGTGACCTGGGTGCCGTCGATCTGCCACAGATCGTTCGGTGCGTAACGCTCGAACTGGCGCCACGTCCGCGGGTCCTCTGTGTCCGTGGTGTCACCAGGCCGTGGCGCCCCATCTCGGGTTGTGGGTGCGCATCTCCACGATCCGTGCCTCGACCTCCGGATCGGTCTGGTTCGGTGAACTGTGCGGACGGCGCGACCGAGGCTGCAGCGCGGTGACGCCGACGCCGCAGCGGCGGCAGGTTTCGGCGACGGTGATGCCGTCGCGCAGTGGGGTCAGCAGGATCTCCAGCCATCGTTCGTTCACGGTCATCGCTCGCACCCTCGGAAGGGTGTCAGGGATGTCCCGCGCACGACCTGTCAGCTATGTGTCCGGGCCTTACACATCCGATCGTGGTTGGGTGGCCTAGATTTCAACCGTCGTTTCTGGCCTGGTTTTCAACCGTCGTCAACAGTGGACGGTCAGGAAGCCGATTGACCGGCCGTGGCGGCCGACACCGCACCCTTTCGAGTGCTTCTGGACTTCGTTGGACGATGGCGTGCGAGAGCTCGTGCCAGGCGACCCACGAGAGCAGCTTCCTGTGGGCTGAGATCTCGGTTGCAGCGTTCGGCAATCACGATCTGCAGACAGCGCTCAAAAAGACGCTGGGGTGTCATGCCGAACTCGACGAAGGTTCGGTCAGCCGGCGGCCAACCATACGGATCCCACACGAGGACGTGTTCAGCGAGATGCCTGTCAGCTGTCAACGGCCATCGTGATGTCCCCGCTCTTGGCCAGGTGAAAGTCCCCGCCTCGTGGGTGTTTCGGGGGTTGGGGTCAGGGGCGTTCACCTCGTTCGTGTCGGGCTTGGCGCATCCGGTAGGACTCGCCGTCGGTGAGTACGACGGTGGCGTGGTGCAAGAGCCGGTCGAGGATGCTGGCGGCGGTGGTGTGCTCGGGCAGGAACCGGCCCCACTGTTCGAACGGCCAGTGCGAGGCGACCGCCAGCGAACGGCGTTCGTAGGCGCCGGCGACGAGCCGGAACAGCAATTGGGTGCCGGTGTCGTCGAGCGGCGCGAACCCGACCTCGTCGACGATGATCAGATCCGCCCGCAGCAGCGTGTCGATGGTCTTGCCGACGGTGTTGTCGGCCAGGCCGCGGTAGAGGGTTTCGACGAGGTCGGCGGCGGTGAAATAGCGGACCCTGTGCCCGGCGTGCACCGCCGCGATGCCCAACCCGATCAGGGTGTGGGATTTTCCGGTCCCCGGTGGGCCCACCAGCGCCAGATTGGCATGGGCACGAACCCATTCCAAACCGATCAGATAGTCGAATGTGGTTTGTGGGATGGAGGATTCGGCGACGATGAAGCTGTCGAGGGTCTTGGCGACGGGGAACGCCGCCGCTTTGAGTCGGGCGGCGATGTTGGAGGCGTCGCGGGCGGCCAACTCCGCTTCGATCAGGGTGCGCAGCACCTCCTCCGGGGTCCAACGTTGGGTTTTGGCGGTTTGCAGGACCTCGGCGGCGGTGCGCCGGACGGTGGCGAGTTTGAGCCGGCGCAGACCGGCGTCGAGGTCGGCCGGCAGTGCCGCGGCCGCCGGCGGAACGGCGGTGCTCGAACTGCTCATCGCGCGGTCTCCTCTCGGGTGACGGCGTAGGCGTCGAGGGAGCGGGTCGGCGCGGTCGGCAGGTCCAGCACCAGCGCATCACCGCCGGGGCGGGGTTGGGGAACCCCGGCCCCGGCATCGAGGATCGAGCGGACGTCGTCGGCGCGGAACCGCCGGAACGCCACCGCCCGGGTCAACGCGGCGAGCAGGGCGTCGGTGCCGTGCGCGGCCTGCAGGTCCAGCAGCACCGCGAGTTCGGCGGGCAGGCGGGTGTTGGCGGCCGCGGCGGCGCCGACGAGGAACTGTTCGGCGACCGGACCGAGTGCGCAGAATCGTTTCTCGACTTCGGTTTTCGGTCGCGGACCGCGACTGGGAGCCTGTCGTGGGGTCGGGTAGTGCTCGTCGAGGATCGACGCGGTACCCGGGGCGGTGAGCGCGTGCTCGGCGGCGACCTGACCGGTGGCCGGGTCGGCGATCAGCAGTCGCCCCTCGCCGGCGGCGACGGTGACGGTGGCCCCGATCAGTCGGGTCGGCACCGAATAACGAGCTGAGCCGAAGCGGATGCAGGAGAGCCTGTCGACCTTGCGGGTCACCGGCGGCGGCCCGATCTGCAGTCGCAAAGACGGCAGCGGTCCGAGCACGGCCTGTTCCTCGCGCAGACGCTGGGCGGGGACCGCGTCGATCTCGGTGTGCACCCGGGTGTTGACCTCGATGCACCAGGCCTGGGCGGCTGCGTTCGCGGTGGCCAGGTCCACCGGCCGGCCGGACAGGTCGGCGTCGGTGAGCAGCGGAACGACCAGGTCGCGTTGGGCGTAGCCGACGAGGTGTTCGACGATGCCCTTCGATTCGGGGTCGGCGGCGTGGCAGAAGTCGGGGCGGAACCCGTAGTGGGTGGCCATCCGCACATAATCCGGGGTCGGGACCACCACGTTCGCCACGACTCCGCCCTTGAGGCAGGCCATCCGGTCGGCCAGGACCTTGGCGGGCACCCCGCCGATCGCGGCGAGGGCCTCGGCGATCAGCGTCAAGGTGGTGCCGGCGCGTTCGTCGGTGGCGAACGCGACGAACCGCCACCGTGAATACGCCAGCACCGCGCAGAACAGGTGCAGGCCGGCACCGAGGGTGGCCCAGTCGATGACCAGGTATTCGCCCGGTGTCCACACGGCGGGCCGGCGACCGCGGTGATTGTTTTTGCGCCACTTGGTTTTCTCGTCGGCGACGAGGCGGCGGAAGTTGCGGTCCGAGCCGGTGTATCCGGCGGCCGCGGCGATGGGGAGCAGGCGTTTGGCGGAGATTCTGCCGCGGGACGAGGCGATGCGTTCTGCGACGATCTCGGTGACGGTGTCGTAGTTGCGGGGGCGGGGTTGTCGTGAGGGTGGGGTGTCGCCGGCCTCGAATCGTTCGATGACCCGGCGGACGGTTTTGTGGGTGGTGCCGCACATCTCGGCGGCGCCGCGGTAGGTGCCGACCTCGCGGTAGGCGGAAATGATGTCCATGCGGTCCTTCGCAGACTTCAATGGAACTCCCTGGGCGGTGACAGGTGACTGGGTGGCACCTTCACCTTCACCGCTCAGGCCTGGCGTTCCGGTGGGAATCACGACGAACACGAGGCGGGGACTTTCACCTGGCCACCGGTGGGGACCGTTACTCGGCCACCAGTGGGGACTTTCTCATGGCCATGGACACCCAGGACGGTGCGCATCGCGTTGTCGAAACATTCCGGGTTCGAGGCATTCCGGATTCGAGTTCGAAGGGTGCATCGCCGGGTGAGGCCCGTCAGCTCGGGGCACCGGCGATCGGTGTGGGTAGTACATCGTGTGAACCTCCGTAGAGCCGGTGTGGCACATCACACGATGCCGCCTCCGCCGCGGCGCAGCGACGGCCGCAATACCCGAGGGCATACCTACTTTCCCGGAGTAAGGAAACCGGCCGGTACGGACCAGGGTCCGAAACGGGTACCCCACCCCGCCGGTCGGCCGTTCCCGAACTCCCGCGTGCACATGATCCTCGAAGAACCCGAATCGCTCCACTCACTGTGAGGCACACATGCCCGACACACCGGCAACGCCCCACCCCGACCCCAGAAAGAAACCCCTCCGATGATCACCTCGTTCGTCCTCCGGCCGGTTGCTCGCACAATCGCCGTCGTCCTGATCCTCGCCGACACCGTCCTGGCCATCCGGATACCGGACCTGCCCGACTGGGACGAGGCCGGCAACCCCATCCGCCACTGACACCGCCCGGCCGGCAACGAGGACTCGCGCCACCCCCGAACGAACCCCTGCCGGCCCGACACATCGACACTCCCGTCGTCGCATCACCGGCGCACCATCACCGGCACCGCCGACGCATGTCGTCGGTGGGCCTGACGTGGACGACTGGCTACCCGGTCAGCTCCACCCTCGGTGGCGCGTTCATCGAGGTCACCCGCGTCCACGGCAAGACAACCGAGGTGGACAGGACACCGGCTCAGCAACCCGAGGCGGGATCGGTGGCCATCCCGGGAGATAGGCGCTCCGATGCCCATTGACGACCAAGTTATCTGCCGGGATCGCCGGCATGCTGGTTTACCGCGGTAAACCACGCTGCCGCGAGTCGCCGAGCGACCCCTCCCTTCGCTAGATGCTTTGTTCCGAAGACCCCCCTACCCGATGAATGAAGCACACGACAAGGCGCGTCGAGCGCGACAGTTCATGCCGTTCTCCATCAGAAGTGCGGTGCCGGTCAGCCCACAATCGCTGTCAACGTCGCCGCCGTCACCGGCGATGTATGGGATAGGTGACCACGCGGACGCCATCTTTCCGGTCGCCGCGGTCCGATGGACCCGCGAAGCTCGGCGATCCGGGCGGCCGGGTACAGGGCAAGCCTCATCCATTGTTCAGTGCCGGGTGACGTCGAGCTTGTCGATGGTGGCGAAGGGGAAGCCGAACTGGTCGCCGTAGATGTCGAATCCATTGTTCTCCGGTGGTCGAGGGTGGCGTGGCGCTCGAGATTCGCCACCACGCGCGCTTGATTGCCGTCGGCCAGGGCTGCGGCGAGCTCTTCGCGACCCCTCGGCCCTGAACGGGACATCAATAGTCCCGAAATCCAATGTGCAGGTGCGGCATTCGCATTCAACCTCGCCGCCGTTGCGGACGTGCACCTGGCCGGTGACGCGGATCGTCGCGACCGTCGGTGTCCCGTCCGGTGCGAGGCCCCGGCCGGGCAGGTGACGTCGGTCGACTTGGCGGCTTTGAGTTCGGACCTCGTATCCTTGCGCAGCCCGTTGGTCTTGCCCGATATGTACTTACGCACCAACTACGAGGTGCTCCGAACTACCGCGCCGAACTGCCGCGCCGCCAACAGGAAACGCGCACCCAGCATCGACCAGTGGGATAGATCCTGAACACGACACAACCCTCCTCGCTGTGGCTCCGACCGGGGTCTCACGAGCCACGGGACCGCATGCCCTCACCGACACCCCGAGAACGAGGCGGTTGCCCCGAGGGCGCGGTGGGTTCGTCCGTGGAACGAACGTGCACCTGGCTCCGGCGGGCACCTCGGCGGTGATGGTGATGCTACCAATCTTCGCTTCGCACCCGCTACCGTGCCGACCATGGGTACGACCCTGCACGCACCACACCCGTGGCCGCACATCACCGCAGCCCTCCGCGGCCCAGGACCTCGCCGTGTCGCGATCGCCTACCTCGACGCCACCGCACTCGAGTTGCTGCCGCTGCGTGCCGGGGACCTGCTGATCGTCAACGCCGCCCGAGCCGCAGTCCGCGCGCATGCCACCTCCCCCACCGCCCTCCGGCACTTCGTCGACGCCGGTGTTCATGTGCTCTCGACACCGAATCTGCATACCGGCCTCATCGTCACTCCCCGATACGCGATCGTGGGCCCCTCCAGCGCCTCCCACAGCTCCAGCATCGCCGACGAAACCGCCATCGTCACAGACGATCCCGCCGCCATCGCGGCCGCACACACCTTCATCGATACCCTCGACGACACCACCGACGTCGACCAGGCGTTCCTCGACAACGCCACCGCGATCTGGTCGATCGGACGCGCCGTGCCCCTTGCCGGCATCGGCAGCCGCACCCGCAGCGACCACGACTTCCTCCCCACGCCGGTCCGCCGGATGTTCGTCCGCCGCATCACCGAGTACACCCCCACCGCCGACGAACAACAGGTGTTGGAAACGGCGCACCCCTACCCCCGTGGCACTGGCGGGCCGAGCGCGAAATATCAGACGCAGTGGCTGCGGCTGGACACACCCGACACCGGCCGGCGCAACCGCCTCGAACGCGGCGATGTGCTGCTGCAGGTCACCGCCGACACCGCCTGGATGCATCCACCCGCGGTCGTCGCCAGCGACCCGATCTCCATCCCCCACACCCGCCACGCGGTCGCCTACCTGCTGCGTACCCGGACCGATTTCCAGCCGCTACCGATACCGGACGCCATCCGCGCCCTCGCCGACGCCGGGCACCCCAACCCCCGCCTCCACCTCGACC
>NZ_JALPTB010000093.1 GCF_023218075.1 Rhodococcus sp. HM1
GTGTGCAAGATCATGGACTACGGCAAGTTCAAGTACGAGGCCGCGCAGAAGGCGCGCGAATCGCGCAAGAACCAGCAGCTGACCGTGATCAAGGAGCAGAAGCTCCGGCCGAAGATCGACGACCACGACTACGAGACCAAGAAGCGCAACGTCGTTCGCTTCCTCGAGGCCGGGTCGAAGGTCAAGGTCACCATCATGTTCCGTGGCCGCGAGCAGTCGCGTCCGGAACTCGGATTCCGGTTGCTGCAGCGTCTGGGTGCCGACGTGGCCGATCTCGGCTTCATCGAGACCGCTCCGAAGCAGGACGGCCGCAACATGACCATGGTGCTGGCCCCGCACAAGGGCGCGAAGACCCGCGTGAAGGCCCAGGAAGCAGCCCAGGCCAACACCGCCAAGTCCGCTCCGGCCGCTCCCGCGCCTGCCGCCGAGCAGCCGACGACCGAGCAGGGCGACACGCAGACCAGCTGACCGCTCGGGCAGCACAGCCGGTGCTGCGTGAGTTAGACGTACCCGAACAACCGGAAGAACTGAGGACTCCATGCCCAAGTCGAAGACCCACAGCGGCACCGCGAAGCGATTCAAGGTGTCCGGCAGCGGGAAGATCCTGCGCCAGAAGGCCGGCCGCCGCCACCTGCTCGAGCACAAGTCCTCGCGGGTCACCCGTCGCCTCGACGGCAAGGCCGTCGTCGCCGACGTCGACGCGCCGCGCATCAAGCGCCTGCTCGACATCTGAGCTTTCCCGACCGACCATCCCGGGGGCGAGAATCTGCCCCCCGAAACTGACAGGACATATCAGTGGCACGCGTGAAGAGGGCAGTCAACGCCCAGAAGAAGCGCCGTTCGATTCTCGAGGCTTCCAAGGGCTACCGCGGGCAGCGCTCGCGGCTGTACCGCAAGGCCAAGGAGCAGCAGCTTCACTCGCTGACCTACGCCTACCGCGACCGTCGTGCGCGCAAGGGTGACTTCCGCAAGCTGTGGATCAGCCGCATCAACGCCGCTGCCCGCGCCAACGACATCACCTACAACCGGTTCATCCAGGGCCTCAAGGCCGCCGGTGTCGAGGTCGACCGCAAGATCCTCGCCGAGCTCGCCGTCTCCGACGCCGAGGCGTTCGCGGGCCTGGTCGCCGTCGCCAAGGCCGCCCTGCCGGCCGACGTGAACGCTCCGGCCGCCTGAGCGCAGCGCTGAACGACACGACAGCACAGAAGCGACCCGTGGATCCGCTCACCGAGCGCACTCCACGGGTCGTTTCTGCTGTGAAACTGCTGCGTACCGCCGAACGCCGCAAGGCCGGCCGCTTCCTCGCCGAGGGGGAGAACTCGGTCGCCGAGGCGCTCGAAACCGCGACCGTGCACGAGGTGTTCGTCACCGCCGCCGCGGCCGACCGCTATCCGGGTCTGCTCGACGCCGCGCACCGTCGCCGCGTCCGTGTCTCGCTCGTCACCGACCGCGCCGCCGAGCGACTGTCGGACACCGTCACCCCGCCCGGCGTAGTCGCCGTGTGCGACCTGCTCGACGTGCCCCTCGACTGGGCGCTGTCCGCGCAGGCCCGGCTCCTCGCGGTGCCCGTCGCGGTGGGGGAGCCCGGCAACGCGGGCACCGTCATCCGGGTCGCCGACGCCGTCGGCGCCGACGGCGTGATCCTCGCCGGCGACAGCGTCGACCCGCACAACGGCAAGTGTGTGCGTTCCTCCGCGGGCAGCGTGTTCCACCTGCCGGTCGCCCGGGAGCGCGACACCGACCGCGTGCTCGGTGCGCTCGCCGACGCCGGTCTGCAGGTGCTCGCCACCGCCGCGGACGGCGAAGTGAATCTCGACGACGCCGACGAGCTGCTCGCCGCGCCCACCGCCTGGCTGTTCGGTAACGAGGCCCACGGATTGGACCCGCAGATCGCCGCCCGCGCCGATCATCGGGTGCGGATCCCCATCCGGGGCCGCGCCGAATCGCTGAACCTGGCGACCGCCGCCGCCATCTGCCTGTATGCCAGCGCGCGGGTGCAGCATCGCGTGCACGGACCCATCACCTAGGATTTGTGTGTTGTGCTGCCGGGATCCGGTTCCGGCGGCACCCGACAGAAAACGTTCGCCGGAAGAAGGAGTTGCACCGGTCGTGGCCAAGAATGAGGGCGGCACGCCGCCGGCAGTGGACCCCAGCGCGCTGGCCGAGGAAGCGCTCGCCGCCGCCGAGAAGGCCGCGCAGGAAGCGTTCGCCGCCGCCACCGACCTCGACGCGCTCGCCCAGGCGAAGATCGAGCACCTCGGCGACAAGGCGCCCATCTCGCTCGCGAAGCGGGCGCTCGGATCGCTGCCCGGCAACGAACGCGCCGACGCGGGCAAGCGGGTCAACGCGCACCGCACCGCCGTGCAGGCCGCGTTCGACGAGCGCAAGGCGCAGCTGCAGGCGGAACGTGACGCCGCGGTCCTCGTCGCCGAGGCGATCGACGTGACCCTGCCGGCGAATCGCCGCGCCGTCGGCGCCCGCCACCCGATCACGATCATCTCCGAGCAGGTCTCCGACGTGTTCGTCGCGATGGGCTGGGAGGTGGCCGAGGGCCCGGAGGTCGAGACCGAGCACTTCAACTTCGACGCCCTGAACTTCCTGCCGGACCACCCGGCGCGGACCATGCAGGACACCTTCCACATCGCCCCCGAGGATTCGCGGCAGGTGCTGCGCACCCACACCTCCCCGGTGCAGGTGCGGACCATGCTGTCCCGCGAGATCCCCATCTACGTGGTGTGCCCGGGGCGCACCTTCCGCACCGACGAGCTCGACGCCACCCACACCCCGGTGTTCTCGCAGATCGAAGGCCTCGCGGTCGACAAGGGCCTGACGATGGCGCACCTGCGCGGCACCCTCGACGCGTTCGCCCGCGCGCTGTTCGGTCCCGACACCCGCACCCGCATGCGGCCGAACTACTTCCCGTTCACCGAGCCGTCGGCCGAGGTCGACGTGTGGTTCCCGAACAAGAAGGGCGGCGCCGGCTGGGTCGAGTGGGGCGGCTGCGGCATGGTCAACCCCAACGTGCTGCGCGCCTGCGGCATCGACCCCGACGTCTACAGCGGATTCGCGTTCGGCATGGGACTCGAGCGCACCCTGCAGTTCCGCAACGGCATCTCCGACATGCGCGACATCGTCGAAGGCGACGTGCGGTTCACGCTGCCGTTCGGCGTGCAGGGCTGACGCCCGCCCCAAACCCGACCACCCCCGAGAATCGAACGAACGAGAAAGCTGAACTCACGTGCGAGTAGCGCAGTCCTGGCTGACCGAGATCCTGCAGCGTTCCACCCCGGAATGGAACGTCACCGCCGAGGAGCTCGACGCGGGATTCGTCCGGGTCGGTCTCGAGGTCGAGGAGGTCGACACCCTCGACCGCATCGACAACCTCGTCGTCGGCCGGGTCGTCGAGATCACGGAGCTCACCGAATTCAAGAAGCCCATCCGGTTCTGCCGGGTCGACGTCGGTGAAGCCGAGCCGCGCGGCATCGTGTGCGGCGCCCGCAACTTCACCGAGGGCGACCTCGTCGTGGTCGCGCTGCCCGGCGCGGTCCTGCCCGGCGACTTCGTCATCGCGACCCGCAAGACCTACGGGCAGGTGTCCGACGGCATGATCTGCTCGATCGCCGAACTCGGGATCGGCAAGGACCACTCCGGCATCCTCGTGCTCGAGGAGGGCAGCGCGGAGCCCGGCACAGACGCCAACGACCTGCTCGGCCTCGGCGACACGGTCATCGAATTGAACATCACCCCGGACCGCGGCTACTGCTTCTCGGTGCGCGGCCTGACCCGCGAACTCGCGTGCGGGTTCGACCTCGAGTTCTCCGACCCGGCGCAGGTCACCCCGAACCCGGCCGACGGCGAGGCCTACCCGATCCGGCTCGAACCCGAGTCCGGCGCCACCCGGTTCGCGGCACGGAAGGTCACCGGCATCGATCCCGACGCGGTGTCGCCGTGGTGGCTGCAGCGTCGTCTGCTCACCGCCGGGGTGCGCCCGATCAGCCCCGCGGTCGACGTCACCAACTACGTGATGCTCGAGCTCGGTCAGCCGCTGCACGCGTTCGACGCGGCGACCCTGCAGGGTGAGCTCGTCATCCGCCGGGCCCGCGCGGGCGAGAAGCTCACCACCCTCGACGGTGTCGAGCGCGTCCTCGATCCCGAGGACGTCGTCATCACCGACGACTCCGGTGTCATCTCGCTGGCGGGCATCATGGGCGGCGCCACCACCGAGGTCGGCGACACCACCACCGACGTGCTGCTCGAGGCGGCCACCTGGGATCCGCTGGCGGTGTTCCGCGGCAATCGTCGGCACAAGCTGTCCAGCGAGGCCGGTAAGCGCTTCGAACGCAACGTCGACCCCGAGGTGGCACTGCCCGCCCTGGACCGGGCGGCGTCGCTGCTGGTGGAGATCGCCGGTGGCCGGGTCGAACCGCTCCTGACCGACGTGTCGGTCCCGGTCGAGCCGGTCACGATCCGCATGGACATCGACCTTCCGGACCGGGTCGCCGGGGTCACCTACCCGAACGGCACCGCCGCGCGGCGACTCACCCAGATCGGTTGCGCCGTCGAGGTCGGTGTCGGGGTGGACGGGCACGGCCAGCTCGTCGTGACCCCGCCGTCGTGGCGCCCGGACCTGCGTCAGCCCGCCGACCTGGTCGAGGAGGTGCTGCGCCTCGAGGGTCTCGAGCAGATCCCGTCGGTGCTGCCCGCCGCCCCCGCGGGCCGCGGTCTCACCCCGTCGCAGAAGCGCCGCCGCGCCGTGGGCCGGGCCCTGGCGTCCGACGGGTACGTCGAGGTCCTGGCGCCGGTGTTCCTGCCCGCGCACGTGTTCGACACGTGGGGTCTGGACGCCGACGACCCGCGCCGCCACACCACCAAGGTGCTCAACCCGCTCGAATCGGATCGTCCCGAGCTCGCGACGACGCTGCTGCCGGGTCTGCTCGAGGTGCTCTCGCGCAACGTCGCCCGCGGCCAGCGGGACCTGTCGCTGTTCTCGATCGCGCAGGTCGTGCTGCCTGGCGCCGAGACCGGCCCGGTCCCGGTCCTGCCGGTGGATCGTCGGCCCACCGACGAGGAGATCGCCATGCTGGAGCGGTCGCTGCCGAAGCAGCCGGTGCACATCGGCGGTGTGCTGTGCGGGCTGCGTGAGCCCGCCGGTCCGTGGGGTTCCGGTCGCGCCGCCGACGCCGTGGATGCCTTCGCGGCGGCCGAGACGGTCGCGGCGGCGGCCGGGGTGCGGATCGAGCGTCGCGTCGCCCGCTACCTGCCGTGGCATCCGGGCCGCTGCGCCGAACTGGTCGTCGACGGTGAGGTCGTCGGACATGCCGGTGAGCTGCATCCCGCGGTGATCGAGCGTGCCGGTCTGCCGGCCCGCACCTGCGCGTTCGAGCTGAATCTCGATGCCCTGCCGATCGTCGAGTCGCTGCCGGCGCCCGTCGTGTCGCCGTTCCCGCCGGTGTTGCAGGATGTCGCGGTCGTCGTCGACAAGGCCGTGCCCGCGGCGTCGGTCGAGGCGGCGCTGCGCGCCGGGGGCGGCGATCTGCTCGAGGACGTGCGCCTGTTCGACGTGTTCGAAGGCGCCCAGGTCGGGGAGGACCGCAAGTCGCTGGCGTTCGCGCTGCGGTTCCGCGCTCCGGACCGCACCCTCACCGAGGACGAGGCGAGCGCGGCCCGCGACGCCGCGGTGGCTTCCGCGTCGGCTGCAGTCGGGGCGCAACTGCGCGGATGATGGTCGGGTGGGCACGTATGTAGCCGTCGGGGGTGTGCGTGCCCACCTCGATCCCGGGAATCGACAGGATTTCGGCGCGGCCGCTGCGTCGGCGGCGATGGGGGACAGCGCCCCGACCGGCGACGTAGCCTGGAACCATGACCACGGACCCGCGCGACCCCGACCGTGCTCCCGAACCCGAGCGGCCCGACCACCCGGTTCCGGATGTGACTCCGGCCGAACCGAATTCGCCGACCGTGCCCGACGTGCCGCCGGGCCCGGACATCCCGGACGTGACGCCCGCCGACCCCGAACCGGAGGTCGAACCGTCCCCGTCGGTGCCCGACGTGACACCCGCCGAAGGGGTGGTGCGCGCACCGTCGCCGTCGATCGAGGAGATCACCGGCTACACCGAGGCGGGGGTGCCGACCTTCGAGGCGGTCCGCGACAAGATCGAGAAGCGTCTCGGCACCGCGATGGGTGCGGAGGAACTGGCCCGGGAGACCGAACCCGCGCGCACGCTCGAGGAGGAGTTCGAGGACAGGAAGAAGGCGGCCGCGGACAAGCTCGCCGAGATCCGGCGTTCGATGAGCTCCTGATCCACCGCCGGCTGCCCGCCGCCCATCCGGTGTCCGAGCGAATGTACCGTTCATTCGGTTGAAGGAGACGGGCGATACATTCGCTCGGGTGGGGGTCGGCGGTTCCGGCGACCCGTGAGTGAATAAATTTGCATCGCCGTGCATAATGAATCGTATGGGTAACTCACCGGCATTCACGGCGACGCCGCAGTCGCCGATTCGGGTCGCGGTGGCGGGCGCCAGCGGCTACGCGGGCGGCGAAGTCCTCCGCCTGCTCCTCGGGCACCCCGCCTACCAGGACGGCTCCCTCGTCATCGGCGCACTGACCGCCGGCGGCAACGCCGGCGCGACCCTCCGCGAGTTCCACCCGCACCTGCTGCCCCTCGCCGACCGCGTCCTCGGCGCCACCGACCTCGACACCCTCACCGGTCACGACGTCGTCTTCCTCGGCCTACCCCACGGGCACTCGGCGGTCATCGCCGAACAGCTCCCGGACACCACCGTCGTCATCGACTGCGGCGCCGACTTCCGGCTCGAATCCAGCGACGACTGGGCACGCTGGTACGGCGGCGAACACGCCGGCACCTGGCCCTACGGCATGCCCGAACTCCCCGGCAAACGCGAGCAGCTCGTCGGCGCCACCCGCATCGCGGTGCCCGGCTGCTACCCGACGTCCGCCTCGCTCGCGCTGGCCCCGGCGGTCGCCGCCGGCATCGTCGAACCGAAGGTGCAGATCGTCGCGGTCTCCGGCACCTCCGGCGCCGGCAAGTCCCCGAAGGTCGACCTGCTCGGCTCCGAGGTGATGGGCTCGGTCCGCGCCTACGGCGTCGGCGGCGTCCACCGGCACACCCCGGAGATCAAGCAGAACCTCTCCGCCCTCGCCGGCACCGAGGTCTCCGTCTCCTTCACCCCCGTCCTCGCGCCCATGCCGCGCGGCATCCTCGCCACCTGCACCGCACCGACCACCGCGACCGCCGCCGAGGCCCGTGCCGTGTACGAGAAGGCCTACGGCGACGAGCCGTTCGTGCAGCTGCTCCCCGAGGGCGTCCTGCCGGCCACCGGCTCGGTGGTCGGGTCCAACGCCGTGCAGCTCGCCGTCACCGTCGACGCCGACGCCGGCCTGCTGATCGTCGTCGCCGCGCTCGACAACCTGACCAAGGGCACCGCCGGCGCCGCGGTGCAGTCCATGAACCTGGCGCTCGGCCTGCCCGAGACCGCCGGCCTGTCCACCGTAGGAGTGGCCCCGTGACCGACCGGACCCCGCCCGCCGACGACACGCACGCGGAGCACGTCTACGCCGACGCCGTCGACATCGCCGGAGGACGGCTCATCCGCACCCAGGGCGTGACCAGTCCCGCCGGTTTCCGGGCCGCCGGGATCCGTGCCGGCATCAAGGCCAGCGGCAACCCCGACCTCGCGCTCGTCTTCAACGAGGGCCCCGACCTGGCCGCCGCCGGCGTCTTCACCACCAACAAGGTCAAGGCCGCCCCCGTGCTGTGGTCCAGGCAGGTCCTCACCTCCGGCGCGCTGCGCGCGGTCATCCTCAACTCCGGCGGCGCCAACGCCTGCACCGGTCCCGGCGGTTTCCAGGACACCCACGCCACCGCCGAGGCCCTCGCCGACGCGCTGAGCAACTGGGGCACCGAAACCGGTGCCGGCGAGATCGCGGTGTGCTCCACTGGCCTGATCGGCGACCGGCTGCCCATGGACAAGGTCCTCGCCGGCGTGCAGGAGATCGTCCACGAACTCGGCGGCGGCATCTCCGGCGGCACCGACGCCGCCTACGCGATCATGACCACCGACACCGTCCCCAAGCAGGCCGCGCTGCACCACGCCGACAAGTGGAACGTCGGCGGCATGGGCAAGGGCGCCGGCATGCTCGCCCCCGCGCTCGCCACCATGCTGGTCGTGCTCACCACCGACGCGGTCGCCACCTCCGCCCAGCTCGACGAGGCACTGCGCAACGCCACCCGGCGGACCTTCGACCGGCTCGACATCGACGGCGCCACCTCCACCAACGACACCGTGCTGCTGCTCGCGTCCGGTGCCAGCGGCATCGCCCCCGCCCAGGAAGACCTCAACGCCGCGGTCCTCGCCGTGTGCGACAGCCTCGCCGACCAGATGATGGCCGACGCCGAGGGCGTCACCAAGCGGGTCACCGTCACCGTCCGCGGCGCCGCCAGCGAATCCGACGCCCTCATCGGCGCCCGCACCGTCGCCCGCGACAGCCTGGTCAAGACCGCGCTGTTCGGCTCCGACCCCAACTGGGGCCGCGTCCTCGCCGCCATCGGCATCGCCCCCATCGAACTCGACCCGGACAAGATCTCGGTGACCTTCAACGGCAGTCCCGTGTGCATCGACGGCGTCGGGGCACCCGGCGCCCGCGAGGTCGACCTGTCCGGCATCGACATCGCCCTCGACATCGACCTCGGCATCGGCGACGCCGAAGTGTCCATCCGCACCACCGACCTCTCGCACGCGTACGTCGAAGAGAACTCGGCGTACTCGTCGTGACGGCACAGAATGTGACGGGAGACGACATGCTCGACGACCTCATCGCGAGCCTCACCTCGCACCAGAAGGCATTCGTGCTCGCCGAGGCACTGCCCTGGCTGCAGAAGTTCCGCGACAAGATCGTCGTCGTCAAGTACGGCGGCAACGCCATGATCGACGACGACCTCAAGTCGGCGTTCGCCGCCGACATGGCCTTCCTGCGCACCGTCGGCATCCACCCCGTGGTCGTGCACGGCGGCGGCCCCCAGATCAACGCCATGCTGAAGCGCCTCGGCATGGAAGGGGAGTTCCGCGGCGGCTTCCGGGTCACCACACCCGAAGTCATGGACGTCGTACGGATGGTGCTCTTCGGCCAGGTCGGCCGCGAACTGGTCGGGCTGATCAACAGCCACGGCCCGTACGCCGTCGGCATCTCCGGTGAGGACGCCCGGCTGTTCACCGCCACCCGACGCACCGTCGTCGTCGACGGTGAGGACACCGACATCGGGCTCGTCGGAGACGTCACCACCGTCGACCCGGCCGCCGTCCTCGACCTCATCGCCGCCGGCCGCATCCCCGTCGTCTCCACGATCGCGCCGGATGCCGACGGGGTCGTGCACAACATCAACGCCGACACCGCCGCGGCCGCGCTCGCCGAAGCGCTCGGCGCCGAGAAACTCGTCGTCCTCACCGACGTCGAAGGGCTCTACACGAACTGGCCCGACCGCAGCTCGCTGGCGTCGCAGATCGACGCCGCCGCGCTCACCGAACTGCTGCCGTCCCTCGACGCGGGCATGGTCCCCAAGATGGAAGCCTGCCTGCGCGCCGTGCAGGGCGGGGTCCCCACCGCTCACGTCATCGACGGCCGCCAGCCGCACTCCGTTCTGCTCGAACTGTTCACCGAAGAGGGCATCGGCACCATGGTGACCCCCACCCAGGAAGGCACAGCATGACCGGCACGTCCGATCTGCAGGAACGCTGGGCGCATTCGCTCATGCACAACTACGGCGTGCCGAAGGTCGCGCTCGTCGCCGGTGACGGCGCGATCGTCACCGACGCCGACGGCAAGCAGTACCTCGACCTGCTCGGCGGCATCGCCGTCAACAGCCTCGGCCACCGCCACCCGGCGATCATCGAGGCCGTCACCGCACAGCTGAACCAGCTCGGGCACGTGTCGAACCTGTACGCCTCGCCGCCGGTGCTCGAGCTCGCCGAACGGCTGCTCGCGCACTTCGGGCACGAGGGCCGGGTGTTCTTCTGCAACTCCGGCACCGAAGCCAACGAGGCAGCCTTCAAGATCGCCCGGCTCACCGGCCGCCTCAAGATCATCGCCGCGGAGAAGGCGTTCCACGGCCGCACCATGGGCGCGCTCGCCCTCACCGGCCAGCCCGACAAGCGCGCACCCTTCGAACCCATGCCCGCCGGCGTCGAATTCGTCCCCTACGGCGACATCGCCGCCCTCGAAGCCGCCGTCGACGAGAACACCGCCGCCGTGTTCCTCGAACCGATCATGGGCGAGTCCGGTGTCGTGGTCCCGCCCGAGGGTTACCTCGCCGCGGCCCGGCGCATCACCACCGAGAAGGGCGCGCTGCTCGTCCTCGACGAGGTGCAGACCGGCATCGCCCGCACCGGCACGTTCTTCGCGCACCAGGCAGCCGGGGTCGTCCCGGACGTGATGACCCTCGCCAAGGGACTCGGCGGCGGCCTGCCCATCGGCGCCGTCGTCGCGACCGGCCCCGCCGCCGAGCTGTTCCAGCCCGGGAAGCACGGCACCACCTTCGGCGGAAACCCCGTGTGCGCGGCCGCCGCGCTCGCGGTGCTGCGCACCATCGACGAGCAGAATCTCCTCGACCACGTCAACTCCGTCGGCAAGCACCTCGCCACCGGCATCGAGGAACTCGGACACCCGCTCGTCGACCACGTCCGCGGCTCCGGTCTGCTGCTCGGCGTCGTCCTCACCGCCCCGAAGTCGGCCGCGGTCGAGGCGGCCGCGCGCGACGCCGGATACCTCGTCAACGCCGCGGCACCCGACGTCATCCGGCTCGCCCCGCCGCTGATCCTCACCGAGGACCAGGCCGACGGGTTCGTCGCCGCACTGCCCGCGATCCTCGACACGGCCCAGACGGAAGGGACGAGCTAACCCATGGTCAGGCACTTCCTGCGCGACGACGACGTCACCCCCGCCGAACAGGCACAGATCCTCGACCTCGCAGCCGAGCTCAAGAAGGCGCCCCTGTCGCGCCGCCCCCTCGAGGGGCCCTACAGCGTCGCGGTGCTGTTCGACAAGACGTCCACCCGCACCCGCTTCTCGTTCGACGCCGGCATCGCCCAACTCGGCGGTCACGCGATCGTCGTCGACGCCGGCACGACCCAGCTGGGCAAGGGCGAAACCCTCGAGGACACCGCGCGCGTCTTCTCCCGGTACACCGAGGCCGTCGTGTGGCGCACCTACGGTCAGGACCGCATCGAGGCCCTCGCCGCGCACTCCACCGTCCCGGTGGTCAACGCGCTCACCGACACGTTCCACCCGTGCCAGGTGCTCGCCGACCTGCAGACCATCCGCGAACACAAGGGCAGCACCGCGGGCCTCTCCCTGGCCTACTTCGGCGACGGCGCCAACAACATGGCGCACTCGCTGATGCTCGGCGGCGTCACCGCCGGCATGCACGTCACGATCGCGTCCCCGGCCGAATTCGTCCCCGACCCGGGCATCGTGGCCGCCAGCTGTGTCCGCGCCGAGGAGACCGGCGGCAGCGTCACCCTCACCGACGACCCGCAGGCCGCCGCAACCGACGCCGACGTGCTCGTCACCGACACCTGGGTGTCGATGGGACAGGAGGACGACGGCCTCGACCGCGACTCGGTGTTCCGGCCGTTCCAGGTCGACGCCGAACTCCTGGCCCTGTCGAAACCCGACTCCATCGTGCTGCACTGCCTGCCCGCCTACCGCGGACGGGAGATCACCGCCGATGTCCTCGACGGACCCCGTGCGGTCGTGTGGGACGAAGCCGAGAACCGGCTGCACGCCCAGAAGGCGCTGCTCGTGTGGTTGCTCGAGCAGCGGGAGCACTGACCGTGAGCACCGCCGCGAGCCGACCCGAGGGAACGACGGACCGCCCCGCCGCATCCTCGGCCCCGACGCGCGCGGCGCGGCAGGCGCGGATCACCGCGCTCGTTTCGACCCGCGAGGTGCGCAGCCACACCGAACTGGCCGCGCTGCTCGCCGCCGAAGGCATCGAGGTGTCCACCGCGACCCTGTCGCGCGACCTCGAGGAACTCGGCGCGGTCAAGCTCCGCGCCGCCGACGGGGGAGCCGGGGTGTACGTCGTGCCCGAGGACGGCAGCCCCGTGCGCGGGGTGTCCGGAGGCACCGACCGATTGTCCCGTCTCCTGGGGGAATTGCTCGTCTCCACCGACCACAGCGGCAACATCGCGGTGCTGCGCACACCGCCCGGGGCAGCGCACTATCTGGCCAGTGCACTCGATCGGGCATCATTACCTGAGGTCGTCGGCACGATCGCCGGGGACGACACCATCGCGGTGATCGCCCGGGAGCCGACGACGGGGGCTGAACTGGCCGCCAAAATCGAATCACTCGCGTGAACTACCACCCATAGACGTCAGTCGAATCAAGAAGGAGCGCAAGAACAATGGCCGATCGCGTCGTACTCGCCTACTCGGGCGGGCTGGACACCTCCGTTGCCATCAGCTGGATCGGCAAGGAGACCGGCAAGGAGGTCGTCGCCGTCGCCATCGATCTCGGCCAGGGCGGCGAGGACATGGAGGTCGTGCGTCAGCGCGCCCTCGACTGCGGTGCCGTCGAATCCATCGTCGTCGACGCCAAGGACGAATTCGCCAACGAGTACTGCCTGCCCACCATCCAGGCCAACGCGCTCTACATGGACCGCTACCCGCTGGTGTCCGCGATCAGCCGTCCGCTGATCGTCAAGCACATCGTGCAGGCCGCCCGCGAGCACGGCGGCACCATCGTCTCGCACGGCTGCACCGGCAAGGGTAACGACCAGGTGCGCTTCGAGGTCGGCTTCGGCGCCCTCGCTCCCGACCTGCAGGTCATCGCCCCGGTGCGCGACTACGCGTGGACCCGCGAGAAGGCCATCGCGTTCGCCGGCGAGCACAACCTGCCGATCAACGTGACCAAGAAGTCGCCGTTCTCCATCGATCAGAACGTGTGGGGCCGCGCCGTCGAGACCGGCTTCCTCGAGGACCTGTGGAACGCCCCCACCAAGGACGTCTACGACTACACCGAGGACCCCACCCTCAACTGGCAGGCCCCCGACGAGCTGATCGTCACCTTCGAGGCCGGCCGCCCAGTCGCGATCGACGGCAAGCACGTCACCGTCCTCGAGGCCATCCAGCAGCTCAACAAGCGCGCCGGCGCGCAGGGCGTGGGCCGCCTCGACATGGTCGAGGACCGCCTCGTCGGCATCAAGAGCCGCGAGATCTACGAGGCGCCCGGCGCCATCGCCCTGATCACCGCGCACCAGGAACTCGAGCACGTCACCCTCGAGCGTGAACTCGGCCGCTACAAGCGGCGCGTCGAGGAGCGCTGGAGCGAGCTGGTGTACGACGGCCTGTGGTACTCGCCGCTCAAGACCGCTCTCGACGCCTTCATCAAGCACACGCAGGAACGCGTCACCGGCGACATCCGCATGGTGATGCACGGCGGACACATCACCGTCAACGGCCGCCGCAGCCCCGAGTCGCTGTACGACTTCAACCTCGCCACCTACGACGAGGGCGACAGCTTCGACCAGTCCAACGCCAAGGGCTTCGTGCAGATCCACGGCCTGTCGTCGAAGGTCGCCGCGAAGCGCGATCTGGGCCTGTAGATCATGACCAGCCAGGACTCTCACGGCACCAACGAAGGCGCCCTGTGGGGCGGCCGGTTCGCATCCGGACCGGCCGCCGCCATGGCGGCACTGAGCAAGTCCACGCACTTCGACTGGGCGCTCGCCCCGTACGACGTGCGCGCCTCCCAGGCGCACGCGAAGGTCCTGCACCGGGCCGGGCTGCTCAGCGACGACGACCTCGCCACCATGCTCGACGGCCTCGACCGGCTCGCCGCCGACGTCGCGTCCGGGGCGTTCGTTCCCGCCGAGTCCGACGAGGACGTCCACGGCGCCCTCGAACGCGGCCTCATCGACCGGGTCGGACCGGAGGTCGGCGGACGCCTGCGCGCGGGCCGGTCCCGCAACGACCAGGTGGCCACGCTGTTCCGGATGTGGCTGCGCGACGCCGCGCGGCGCATCTCCGACGGGGTGCTGAACGTCGTCGAGGCCATCGCGAACCAGGCTGCCGCGCACCCGCAGGCGGTCATGCCGGGCAAGACGCACCTGCAGGCCGCGCAACCGGTCCTGCTCGCGCACCACCTGCTCGCGCACGCGCACCCGCTGCTGCGCGACGTGCAGCGGCTGCGTGACTTCGACAAGCGTGCCGCCGTGTCCCCGTACGGATCCGGTGCGCTCGCCGGGTCCTCGCTCGGGCTCGACCCCGATGCGATCGCCGCCGAGCTGAACTTCGACTCGGCCGCGGACAACTCGATCGACGCGACCAGCTCGCGCGACTTCGCAGCCGAGGCCGCGTTCGTGTTCGCGATGATCGCGGTCGACCTGTCGCGCATGGCGGAGGAGGTGATCCTGTGGAGCACTCCCGAGTTCGGGTACATCACCCTCGCCGACGAGTGGTCCACCGGATCGTCGATCATGCCGCAGAAGAAGAACCCGGACGTGTCCGAGCTCACCCGCGGCAAGGCGGGTCGTCTCATCGGCAACCTCACCGGCCTGCTCGCGACCCTCAAGGCGCAGCCGCTCGCGTACAACCGCGACCTGCAGGAGGACAAGGAACCGGTGTTCGATTCGGTGGCGCAGCTCGAGCTGTTGCTCCCGGCGATCACCGGCCTGGTCGAAACGCTGACGTTCCACACGGACCGGATGGCCGAGCTCGCGCCCGCCGGGTTCACCCTCGCGACGGACATCGCCGAGTGGATGGTGCGTCAGGGCGTGCCGTTCCGGGTCGCGCACGAAGCGGCCGGCGCGTGCGTCAAGGTCGCCGAAGGCCGGGGCGTGGGACTCGAGGACCTCACCGACGAGGAACTCGCCGCGGTCGATCCCGCCCTCACCCCGCAGGTGCGCGAGGTCCTCACCGTGGAAGGGTCCATCGCGTCCCGCAACGCGCGTGGTGGCACGGCCGGAGAGCGCGTCGCCGAGCAGCTCGCGGGGGTCCGCGCGACCGCGCGTGAGCTGCGGGAGCAGGTCCGCGCCTGACCGATCCGAACAGGCCGGTTCGACCGACGCCGGGTGTGACCCACACGGCGTTTCGAACCGGCCTGTGGCATACCCGGCGTGTGGCAGGCTGGGGTTCTGACATGTCGGATTGCGGTACACGCGGCGGATGGGGTGCGGTTCGTGGGACTGGGGAGTGAATCGGTGATGGGGCCGTTGCGTCGCGTCGTGGCGACGGCGCAGAACGGCCTCGAGGTGATTCGGTTCGGGGGGCTCGAGACCGGGGCGGCGCCGTCGCCGTACCAGGTCGTCGCCCGGACTCCGATGTACCGTCTGCGCCGCTACTTTCCCGAGACCGATACCGCCTCGACCGGGATCCCCGTTGTCCTCGTTCCGCCGATGATGATGTCGGCCGATGTGTACGACGTGACCCGCGAGAAGGGCGCGGTCGGAATGCTGCACGCCGTCGGTCTCGATCCGTGGGTCGTCGACTTCGGGTCCCCGGACCAGGAGGAGGGCGGCTGGAGCCGCACCCTCACCGACCACATCGTCGCCCTCGACGAGATCGTCGACCGGGTTCACGACTACACGGGCCGCGACATCCATCTCGGCGGATACTCGCAGGGCGGCATGTTCTGCTATCAGGCCGCGGCATACCGGCGCAGCCGCAACATCGCCAGTCTGATCACGTTCGGTAGTCCCGTCGACACCCTGGCGGCGTTGCCGTTCGGTATCCCGGATGCCATCGCGGTCCGCAGCGCGGATTTTCTCGCCGACCACGTCTTCAACCGGATGGCGATCACCGGGTGGATGGCCCGCACCGGCTTCCAGTTCCTCGACCCGATCAAGACGGTGCGGGCGCGGCTCGAGTTCGTCATGCAGTTGCACGACCGGGAAGCGTTGCTGCCGAGGGAACCGCAGCGCCGATTCCTCGACACCGAGGGCTGGGTCGCGTGGTCGGGTCCCGCGGTCGCGGATCTGCTGCGTCAGTTCATCGCGCACAACCGGATGGTCAGCGGCGGATTCGTCATCAACGACCGGGCGGTGACCCTCGCGGACATCACGTGCCCGATCCTCGCGTTCGTCGGTGAGGTCGACGATATCGGGCAGCCCCTCGCCGTGCGCGGCATCCGCAAAGCGGCCCCTCGTGCGCAGGTGTTCGAATACTGTTTGCGCGCAGGTCATTTCGGACTCGTCGTCGGCACCTCCGCGGCGCAGCACACGTGGCCCACGGTCGGGGAATGGGTGCTGTGGCGCGAGCAGCAGGGGGACCGGCCCGTCGGCATCGTCCCGATGGCCGTGCCCGAACCGCACGCCGAGGGCGAGACCGGCGTGTCCGTCACCAGCCGGCTGACCCACACCGCCGCCACCATCGCCGAGGTCGGTGTGGAAGTGGGCAAGGGTCTCGCCGAGATCGCCGCCGGTACCGTCCGCGGCGCCCGCGAACTGTCCGGTGAGGCCGCGCGGGCGCTGCCGCGGCTCGCGCGGCTCGGGCAGATCCAGCCGCACACGCGGATCTCCGTCGGCAGCCTCCTCGCCGAGCAGGGCCGCAAGGCCGCCGACCGTGAATGCTTCATCTTCGAGGATCGCGTCTACACCTTCGCCGCGGTCAACCGCCGCATAGACAACGTCGTGCGGGGACTCATCCACGGCGGCGTGCGCCCCGGGATGCGTGTCGGTGTCCTCATGGACACGCGCCCGAGCGCCATGGCCGCGGTCACGGCGGTCTCCCGTATCGGTGGGGTGTCGGTGCTGCTGCCACCCGGCTCCGACCTCGACGAGACCCTCCGGCTGGGCGCCGTCGAGAAGATCGTCACGGACCCGGAGCACCTCGGGACCGCCGTCGCGACCGGTCTGCCCGTCCTCGTGCTCGGCGGCGGCGACGTGCGCGACCTCGACGTCGAACCCGGCTCGGACGTCATCGATCTCGAACGCCTCGACACCTCCACGATGGAGCTGCCGGGGTGGTACGTGCCGGACCCCGGCATGGCCCGCGAACTCGCCTTCATCCTGTTCACCGGCCACGGCGATTCGCTCGAGATGAAGCTGGTCACCAACCACCGGTGGGCACTGTCGGCGTTCGGTACCGCGACCGCCGCGGCCCTCGGCCGCGGCGACACTGTGTACTGCCTCGCGCCGCTGCACCATTCGTCGGGACTGCTCGTCAGTTTCGGAGGTGCACTCGCCGGTGGATGCCGCATCGCGCTGTCCCGGGGACTGGATCCGGCGCGGTTCAGCGACGAGGTGCACCGCTACGGCGTCACCGTCATCACCTACACGTGGGCGATGCTGCGGGAGATCCTCGACAGCCCGTCGCTGCACATCGACGACATCCACCCGGTGCGCCTGTTCATCGGTTCCGGCATGACCCCCGGCCTGTGGCGGCGCACCATGGAGCGGTTCGCCCCCGCGCAGGTGCTTGAGTTCTACGCCTCCACCGAAGGCGCGATCGTGCTGGCCAACGTGTCCGGCGCGAAAGTCGGGTCGAAGGGCCGGCCGCTGCCCGGCAGCGCCGAGGTCCGGCTGGCCGCCTACGACCCGGTCGGCCGGCGATTCGTCGAAGACGAACGAGGTTTCGTCCGGGAGAGCGTGCCCGGCGAAGTCGGACTGCTGCTCGGCCGCTACAGCTCGACCACGGACATCTCCGCAAGCGTGATGCGCGGTGTGTTCGAGACGGGCGATGCGTGGGTCCCCACCGAGAACCTGTTCCGGCGCGACGCGGACGGCGACTTCTGGCTGCTCGACAACAAGCGCACCGTCATCGTCACCCCGCGCGGCCCGGTCTATGCGCAACCCGTCGTCGACGCGCTCGGCGCGCTCCCTCGGGTCGATCTCGTCGTCGCCTACGGGGTGCGCGCCGGCGATACCGACCTCGCCGTGGCCGCGTGCACGCTGCGCGAGAACAAGGCGCCGAGCTCCGTGGAGATCACCGCGGCGCTCGATGCACTGCCGGCCGCCGAACGCCCCGACATCGTGCACGTGGTGCCGCGCATCCCGCTCGGGCCGTCCTTCAGGCCCATCGCGGACGATCTGCGAGCACAGGGTGTTCCGAGGCCGACGGTGCGTTCCTGGTACGCCGACCCCGAGACCGGAACGTACAAGCGGCTCACCAAGGCGGTGGCAGCGCGGCTGGCGACGGGCGTCGTCGATTCGGGTTCCGCTGCGCGGTAGCCTTGGTCCCGTTCGCATATCGCACTTCGAGAGGACAACGGTGGCTGTCGACCCCACGCTGTTGAGCATCCTGGCCTGCCCGCAGGACAAGGGGCCGTTGCTCCTCGTGGACGACGTCGTCCTCTACAACCCACGGTTGCGGCGCGCCTACCCCATCGAGAACGGCATTCCCGTCCTTCTCGTCGACGAGGCGCGCGAGGTGACCGATGCCGAACACGACGACTACGTCGCGCGCGGGGTCGCGGGCTGGACGCAGGACTGATCGGCTGACCGGCGACGGCACGTACAGCAGGGCGCAGCTGAGCGCGGCGGACCCCGTCGCGGGCGCACGCCTGCTGCTCGGCGCGATCCTCCGGGTCGGCGACGTCGCACTGCGCATCACCGAGGTCGAGGCGTACGGAGGGCCCGAGGACGGTCCCTGGCCGGACCCGGCCGCGCACTCGTATCGCGGCCGCACCGCCCGCAACGCGGTCATGTTCGGACCGGCGGGTCATCTGTACGTGTACCGCAGCTACGGCATCCATCACTGCGCGAACATCTCGATCGGACCCGACGGGGTCGCGGCCGCGGCACTGCTGCGCGGTGCGCACGTCGTGTCGGGAGAGGAGACCGTCCGCGCTCGCCGCACCCCGGGTACCGCGGAGCCGAACCTGGCGAGGGGACCGGGCAACCTCGCCGAAGCGCTCGGTCTGACACTCGCCGACAACGGCCTCGACGTGTTCGATGCGACGTCGCGAGTGCGTCTCGACCTCGCCCCCGGCACCGTCCCGGACCCCGTGGAGACCGGTCCCCGGGTCGGCATCACGCAGGCAGCCGATCGGCCGTGGCGGCTGTGGATTCCCGGCGCGATCGGGGTCTCGGCGTACCGGCGGAGCCCACGGGCGCCGGCCGCGAATCCGCGGATGGGATGATCGAGCGGTGACTGAGCACATTCTCGACGAACTCACCTGGCGCGGGCTCATCGCCCAATCGACCGACATCGACGCACTGCGACGGGACCTCGACGCAGGTCCGCTCACGTTGTATGCCGGTTTCGATCCGACCGGGCCGAGTCTGCACGCCGGTCACCTCGTGCCTCTCCTCGCTCTCAAGCGTTTCCAGCGCGCGGGCCACCGGCCGATCGTTCTCGCAGGTGGGGCCACCGGCATGATCGGCGATCCCCGCGAGGTGGGGGAGCGGACGATGAACTCCGTCGACACGGTCGCCGAATGGGCCGAACGCATTCGCAGTCAGCTCGAGCGGTTCGTGGACTTCGACGATTCCCCGACCGGCGCGATCGTCGCCAACAACATGGACTGGACCGGGCAACTCAGCGCGATCGACTTCCTGCGCGGAATCGGCAAGCACTTCTCCGTCAACGTGATGCTCGCCCGCGACACCGTCAAGCGCCGTCTCGAAGGCGACGGCATCTCGTACACCGAGTTCAGCTACATGCTTCTGCAAGCCAACGACTTCGTCGAGCTGCGCCGCAAGTACGGCTGCACGCTGCAGGTCGGCGGCTCCGACCAGTGGGGCAACATCATCGCCGGCGTCGAACTCAACCGCCGCGTCGACGGTGAGTCCGTGCACGCACTCACCGTTCCGCTGGTGACCTCCGCGGACGGCAAGAAGTTCGGCAAGTCCACCGGCGGCGGCAGCCTGTGGCTCGACCCGGAGATGACCACGCCGTACGCCTGGTATCAGTACTTCGTGAACGCCGGTGACGCCGACGTGATCAAGTACCTGCGCTGGTTCACGTTCCTCGACCAGGAAGAACTCGCCGAGCTCGAGGTCGCCACCGCGGAACGCCCGCAGGCCCGTGAGGCCCAGCGTCGGCTCGCAGCGGAAATGACCACGCTGGTCCACGGAGAGGCGAACACCCGCGCGGTGGAGCTCGCGAGCCGCGCACTGTTCGGTCGCGGAGAGCTTGCCGATCTCGACGAGGGCACGCTCGCGGCGGCGCTGGCCGAGGCATCGATCGCCGAAGTCCACAAGGGCGAGCCGTCCACGATCGTCGACCTGCTCGTCACGACCGGACTGTGCGAGAGCAAGGGCGCGGCGCGGCGCACGGTGAAGGAAGGCGGCGCCTCCGTCAACAACGCGCGTATCGCTTCGGAGGACTGGACGCCCGGCGAATCGGACGTTCTGCACGGGCAGTGGCTCGTCATCCGGCGCGGCAAGCGGAACTTTGCCGGCGTGCGCCTCGTCCGGGGCTGACAGCGCTCTCATGTTACGGGCTGACGGGCCGTTGACCTGCGGATTTGACGGCCCGTTAGCGGAGGCGTAACTTAGTCGTCGTTCGAGCGAGAGGGACACAGACCCGGACCGGAAGGTACGGGCAACTTTAGTGCCCCGCGATGATCGGACAGCCAAGCAGAAGATCGTACCGGTTCGAAGTGATTTTGACTCGGTAAGATGGACCTGCTAGGTTAGAACAGTTGCCCCGGAGCGGGTCGGACGCCAGTCCGGAACGCGATGGTGTGTGCGTGTTCTTTGAGAACTCAACAGTGTGCCGATGAATGTCAGTGCCAAATTTTTTTGGTGCGACCACTTCACATTTATGTGGGTGGTTGTTGCTGGACATCACATTCTTCCGTCTGT
>NZ_JALPTB010000094.1 GCF_023218075.1 Rhodococcus sp. HM1
GCCGGTGACCACGACCCCGCTGCCGCCGACGACGGTGCCCGACGCCGGATCGACGACGCCGCAACCGAACCCGGAGGAGCCGGTCACGACGGAACCCGGTGCGCCGGGGACGTCTCAGCCGGGTCGGACTCCGATCGGGCCGGACGCGGGTGCTCCGACACTCATGCCCGCAACACCGGAAGCACCGGCACCGGAAGCACCGGCACTACCGCCGGCCGGATCCACCGACGGCGGATGAGACCGGTTCAGACCACCTGGCTCACGGACACCGGCAGGCCGGGATCGGTGGCGGCGGTCAGCAGCGACGGCTGCGCGCCCCCGGCGATGAGGTGCGCACCGAGCGCCGCGATCATCACACCGTTGTCGGTGCACAACCGCGGCCGCGGCACCCGCAGCGTGATCCCCGCGGCCTCGCACCGTTCCCGCGCGAGCGCACGCAACCGCGAATTCGCGGTCGCGCCGCCACCGAGCACGAGCGTGTCGACACCGACATCCTGAGCCGCGCGCACCGCCTTCATGGTGAGCACGTCGGCGACCGCCTCCTGGAATCCGGCCGCGACATCGGCGACGGGAACCGGCTGCCCGGCGCGTTCCAGCGCTTCGACATGCCGCGCGACCGCGGTCTTCAAACCGGAGAACGAGAAGTCGTGGCGCGCATCGCGCGGCCCGGTCATGCCGCGCGGAAAGACCACAGCGGTCGGATCGCCCTGCTGGGCCAGCTTGTCCAGCACGGGGCCACCGGGATATCCGAGGTCCAGCAGTCGTGCCACCTTGTCGAACGCTTCACCGGCCGCGTCGTCGACGGTGGTGCCGAGCTCGACGATCGGCTTGCCGAGGTCCTCGACATGCAGCAGGTGGGTATGCCCGCCCGAAACCAGCAGCGCGATGCACGGCGGCATCGGACCGTTCTCGATCGTGTCCACGGCGACGTGCCCGGCCAGGTGGTTGATCGCGTAGAACGGCACGTTCCAGGCCGCGGCGTACGCCTTCGCGGCGGCGACCCCCACGAGCAGCGCGCCGGCCAGGCCCGGGCCGATGGTGACACACACGGCATCTGGCTTGCCGATACCGGCGGCCGCCAGCGCCCGGCGCATCGTCGGGACGATCGCCTCGAGATGCGCGCGGGACGCGATCTCCGGCACCACGCCGCCGAAGCGGGCGTGCTCGTCGACGCTCGAAGCCACCTCGTCGGCGAGCAGTTCGAGCGTGCCGTCGCCGACCCACCGGACGATCCCGACACCCGTCTCGTCGCACGAGCTCTCGATGCCCATCACGATCACGGCTTTCGCTCCTCTCGCCGGTCCGGCCGACACATGGTGTACGCGTCGGCGCCGCTCGGCTGGTAATAACGCTTCCTGGTGCCCACGATCTCGAAGCCCTCACGCCGGTACAACGCGATCGCCGCGTCGTTGTCGGTCCGCACCTCGAGGAACACCGGGCCGCCCCAGGCGTCGGCGACACGCAGCAACTCGTCGAGCAACGCGCCCCCGATGCCGCGTTGCCGCAGGTCCGGGTCGACACCGATCGTGTGCACCTCCGATTCGGGGTGCACACCGGTACCGAGCCGGGCCAGACCGGCGTAACCGATCAGGCGACCGTCGTCGTCGCGGGCGGCCACGTAGTGGTTGTGCGGGGACGCCAGTTCCGACCGGAATGCGTCGGCACTCCACGGGTCGTCCCCGGGGAACAGGACCTGTTCGAGTTCCGCGCAACGCTCGACGTCGTCCGGGCGCAGCGCATCGATGGACACGGTCATTTCTTCCGGGCCGCCGTCTCCACCGCGTCCGGCCGACGCAGGTACAGCGGCACCAACGGCTGCGGCGCGGTCGCAGCGAGCAGCTCGGGCGCGGCGACCGCGACCAGCCCCGCCGGCGACGGCGTGTGGACCGGCACGGCGGGCAGGTCGAACAGCGGGGTGTGGGCGGGTGATCCCGCGACCCGCTGCGACGGCGCGGCGGTCACCTCGGCGGGTTTGCGCACCTCGGGGCCCTCCACCCGGCGACCGCCCGCGTACCGCGCCCAGTACACCTCGCGGCGGCGGGCGTCGGTGATGACGAGCAGATCGGCGCCGTTCTCATCGGCCGCGAACACGTCCGCGGCGGTGACATCGGCCGCGAACACGTCCGCGGCAAGCGCATCGAGGGTGCACACTCCGTACACCGGAATACCCAGCGCATCACCGAACGCGGCGGCGGTCGCCATCCCGACACGCAGTCCCGTGAACGGTCCGGGGCCCACACCGACGACGACAGCGTCGAGGTCCGCCGATTCGCATCCCGCTTCGGCGAGGCATTCGAGGATCTGGGGCGTGAGGATCTCGGCGTGCCCCCGCGGATTGTCGGAGACCCGCACCGACAGGGTCTCGAGATTCTGCGGCGTGCCGTCGCCGAGGCGGACCAGCCCCGAGGTCACGGCGGGGGTGGCGGTATCGACGGCGAGAACGAGCACGATTACCCAGGGTACCGCCGGTAACGACGTTATCCGACCCAGCCCCAGGTGGCACGGCGCACATCGGACTCGGGGTCGCGACGCAACCGCACCCGCAGATGCCGGTCGGTCAGCTTCTCCACGAGTCCCTCGCCCCATTCGACGACGACGACCGCGGCGGTCAGGTCGGTGTCGAGATCGAGGGCGTCGAGTTCGTCCAGGGCGTCCGGGCCGTCGCCGAGCCGGTAGGCGTCCACGTGCACGAGCCCTACCGGTTTCCCGCCGGGGCGCTCCCCCGGCCGGTGCTCGCGGGCGATCACGAATGTCGGGGAGGTGACCCGCCCCTGCACCCCGAGACCTGCGGCGATACCCCTGGTCAGCGCAGTCTTTCCGGCGCCGAGGGGTCCGTCGAGCACCACCAGGTCGCCCGCCTGCAGGTCCGCGGCGAGCCGGCGGCCCAGCGCTTCGGTGTCCTCGACGGTCGGCAGCTCGGCGTACTGCTCGCCGGCGTGATCGGACACGGCGTGGTCGGACACAGCATCATCCTTCACGTGTTCAGACACCGACGGCCCGCCGGTTGCGCGCGTCGTATGCGAAGGCCCGCTGCACGAGCCGGTCCAAGGCCTTGCACACGACCTCCGGGAACTCGAGCTGGACGAGGTGCCCTGCGCCCCGCACCCGCTTGAGCTCGCAGTCCGGCAGACTCGCGGCGAGTTCCTCGGAGCCGGAGAACGGGATCACCATGTCGGCATCACCGCACAGCACCAGGACCGGCACCCTCCCGACGGTCGGCAGGGCGGCTGATTCGTCGTGCAGTTCCAGGGTGCGGAGGAAGTTGACGATGGTCAGCACCGACGTCTCGTTGAGCATGCGGTCGGAGAATTCCACCAGCCGCGGGCTCACGACCGTGCCGTACGAAGCGGCCCGCAGGATCGGCGAGACGATCGCCTTCGCGGTGCCGCGGGCGTACTGCACGAACCCGGGGGCGGTGCGGGCGGTATAACGGAACCCGTCGATCACCGGGTTCTCCAGGTTGCGGCCCAGCCCGGTCTTGCTCAGGCCGGCCGCGGTGGTCGAGAGCAGACCGACACCCACGATCCGGGAGTCGAACAGGTCGGGGCGCTGCGCGGCGAGCGCGATGGCGGTCATGCCACCCATCGAATGCCCGACGACCACGACGGGCCCGCCCGGGGTGGTCTCGTCGATGACGCGGCCGAGGTCGCGACCGAGTTGCGCGATGGTGCAGGACTTCGCTCCGGCGGCACCGGATTCGCCGTGCCCGCGCTGGTCGTAGAACACCATCCGGACGTCGCGGCCCCACCGTTCGGTGAGGTAACGCTGCTGCAGGTGCCAGGACTGCATGCGAAGGCAGTATCCGTGGACGAACACGACGGTCAGCGGGGCACGCGGGGATCCGAATTCGCGCACGGCGAGTTCGACCCCGTCCTCGGTGGTGACGATGCGCTTGGGCGCGGCCAGCATCGCGTCGAAGTCCTCGTCGGCGTAGATCTCGGGGGCGGGCATGCCCGCGGATCGCACCGCGTACAGGCCGGCCGCGGAGGCGAGGGTGGCCAGACTCGCGGCGAAAAGCCCCATCCTGCCCATCATGCTCATTCCGACCCGCCTCCTTCACCACCGATGTAGGTCCGTACGGTGCGTCCGCCGACGCCGGTCACGACCTCGTAGTTGATCGTGTCCAGCAGGTCCGCCCAGTCCTGGGCGTTGGGCTCTCCGTGGCGTCCGTCACCGAAGAACAACGCATGATCGCCTTCGCTTACTCCACCGCCGTCCGAGCCCAGGTCCACCACGATCTGGTCCATGCACACGCGGCCGACCTGGGGCCGGAGCCGGCCACCGAGGAACACCTCGAAGCGGCCGCTGAGATTCCTCCGGATTCCGTCCGCGTAGCCCATGGGCAACACCGCCACGGTGGTGTCCACCGGCGCGATCCAGTGATGCCCGTAGGACACCCCGGATCCTGCTGTCACCTTCTTCACGAGCGCCACCCTCGTCCGCAGCGTCATCACGGGCCGGAACCCGTAGTCACCGACCTCGGGAATCGGAGACAACCCGTACATCGCGATTCCGGGCCGGATCATGTCGAATCGCAGGTCGGGGCGGGTGACGGCGGCGGCGGAGTTCGACAGGTGCACCACTTCCGGGGCGGTGCCCTGCCGACGCAGATCGGCGACGGCCTCGATCAGCCGGTCCCGCTGCGCGTCGATCTCCGGGTGGTTGAGCTCGTCGGCGTGTGCGAGATGGGAGAACGCACCCCGGAACCGCACCGCGCCTTCCGCCTGCACGCGACCGAGGTCGCGCAGGAAGTCCTGCCATTCGTCGCGGGCGACGCCACCACGGTTGAGTCCGGTGTCGATCTTGACGGTGACCGTCGCGGTGATGCCGGTCTCGCGGGCGGCGGCGGCGACGGAGGCGAGATGACGGGGCGAGGACACACCGATCTCGACGCCGGCGGCGATCGCGGGCGCGAAATCGGCGTCGACGGTGTGCAGCCACGCCAGGATGGGCGCGTCGATGCCCGCCGCGCGCAGCTCCAGAGCTTCGGCGAGGGTCGTGACACCGAGTTCCCGCGCGCCGGCGGCGAGCGCCGCCTTCCCGACCTGCACGGCGCCGTGGTTGTAGGCGTCGGCCTTGACCACGGCCATCACCGCGGCGTCCCCCGCGTATTCGCGCAGCAGGCGAACGTTGTCCGCGACCGCATCCAGGTCGATCACCGCCTCGGCCTGGGGCTGGGCGTGTCGGTGCTGTTCCTGGGTGCGTGCTGCGGTGGTCATGATCTTCGATCCTGCCACTGCCCGATTCGCGCGCCGCGCGCTGGTGGTGGCGTTCCGATCACAATTCGGACATATATGACCACCACGCCGGTCCGGCGTCAATACCGGCGCAGCGTGCGCACCGCGGCCCTGACCTGCGACAGGATCGCGCTCGCGGACACCGGGGCGGCGCCCACTCCGTCACGGGCGGCGAGGTTCGCGGCGAGCGAGTGCGCCCGGGCACCGGCCGCAGCGGCGAGATCCGGTGCCATACCCGCCGACATGAGTGCCCCGATCAGACCGGACAGCACGTCGCCTGCGCCCGCGGTGGACGCCCACGAACCACCCGCGTCGTTGACGAACACGTGCCCGTCCGGACGGGCGATCAGCGTGGCCCGGCCCTTGAGGAGCACGTGGACCTGCCAGTCCGCGGCGAGCGCTCGCACAGCGGCGACCCGGTCCGGTTCCGGCCTCGACCCGGTCAGCCGGGCGAACTCCCCCGCGTGCGGGGTCAGCAGGGTCGGAGCCGGGCGGTCGCGCACCACGGAGGGGTCCCGCGCGATCAGTGTCAGTCCGTCCG
The DNA here is from genome assembly GCF_023218075.1 of Rhodococcus sp. HM1. Classification (GTDB taxonomy): domain Bacteria; phylum Actinomycetota; class Actinomycetes; order Mycobacteriales; family Mycobacteriaceae; genus Rhodococcus. The sequence goes on from NZ_JALPTB010000094.1 coordinate 5,779, forward strand.
CGTCGACGAGCACGGGCAGGTCGGTGGCCAGCACGTCCCGCAGGGTGCGCGCGGCCGTCTCGTCGGTGCCGGCGCCCGGACCGACGACCCAGGCCTGCGCGCGTCCGGCCGCGGCGAACGACGGTGCCGCCACGACCTCGGGATACCGGGCGAGGACCGCATCCGCTGCGGTCCCGGCGTACCGGACCATGCCGGAGGTCGCCGCGACCGCGGCGCCGGTGCACAGCACACCGGCACCCGGATAGGTGGCGCTGCCTGCGACGATGCCGACGACACCCTGGCTGTACTTGTCGTCGTCGGGCCCCGGCACCGGCCAGATCGCGCCGATCTCGGAGGGTTCGGCGGCGACCAGGTCCGACACCGGCAGGTCCAGGCCGATGTCGACGAATTCGACGCGGCCGCACCGCGCCGCGGCGAGCGAGTGCACGGGTTTGAGGGCACCGAACGCGACGGTGACCGCGGCGGTGACGGCCGGGCCGTCGACGGCGCCGGTGTCCGGGTCGACACCGCTGGGGGTGTCGACGGCGACGATCGGGGCGGTGATCGCGTCGACCAGCACCGCGGCCGCCGGACGCAGCGGACCGCGACCGGAGATCCCGACGATGCCGTCGAGCACCAGATCGGGGTCGCCGAGAGCTTCCGGGACCGCCGCGGCCACGCGTCCCCCGGCGGCCCGCAACGCGGACAGTCCGCCGGGGTGGGCCCGGTCGGGGTCGAGCAGCAGCGCGGTCACCGCGACGCCGCGGCGGCGCAGGAACGTTCCCGCCCACAGCGCGTCACCACCGTTGTCGCCGGACCCGACGAGCAGGACCACGCGCCGCCCGGCGATCCCGCCGGTGCGCGACCGCAGTTCCGCGGCGACGACGCGAGCGAGACCGTGTGCGGCCCGTCGCATGAGCGTGCCCTCGGGCAGCGACGCGAGCAGCGGGGCCTCCGCGGCCCGGACCCGGTCGCACGGGTGGTAGCTGCGCATCACCCCTCCGATCGGAGCGCAGGTCTATTCGACCGTCACGGACTTGGCCAGGTTGCGGGGCTTGTCCACGTCGTAACCGCGTGCCTGCGCGACCTCGGCGGCGAAGACCTGCAACGGAACCGTCGACAGCAGCGGCTGCAGCAGCGACGGCGACGACGGGATCTCGATGAGATGGTCGGCGAACGGGCGCACGGTTTCGTCGCCCTCCTCGGCGATGACGACGGTGCGGGCACCGCGCGCCTGGATCTCCCGGATGTTGCTGAGCAGCTTGCTGTGCAGCACGGCCCGCCCCTTCGGGGACGGCATCACCACGATGACGGGCAGGCCGTCCTCGATGAGCGCGATGGGGCCGTGCTTGAGCTCACCGGCCGCGAAGCCCTCCGCGTGCATGTACGCGAGTTCCTTGAGCTTGAGGGCACCTTCGAGCGCGACGGGATAGCCGACGTGACGGCCCAGGAACAGCACCGCCGGAGACGCCGACAGTTCCCGGGCGAGCTCGCGCACCGGTTCCATCGTGGTGAGGAGCTGCGCGATGCGCGGAGGCATCGCCGCGAGATCCTCGTACTCGCGGGCCACCTCGTCCGGGTACTTGGTGCCGCGGGCCTGCGCCAGCGCCAGGCCGACGAGCAGGTTCGCCGCCATCTGCGCGAGAAACGCCTTCGTCGACGCGACGCCGATCTCCGGGCCGGTGCGGGTGTAGAGCACGGCGTCGGCCTCCCGCGGGATCTGCGCGCCGTTGGTGTTGCACACCGCGAGCACCCGCGCCTTCTGCTCCTTCGCGTGCCGGACGGCCTCGAGGGTGTCGGCGGTCTCACCGGATTGGGAGATCGCCACGACCAGCGTCGATCGGTCGAGCACAGGGTCGCGGTAGCGGAACTCGGACGCCAGCTCCACCTCGACGGGCAGGCGGGTCCAGTGCTCGATGGCGTACTTGGCGACGAGACCGGAATGGTAGGAACTGCCGCACGCGACGACGAACACCTTGTCGATCTCACGCAGTTCCTGATCGGACAGCCGCTGCTCGTCGAGCACGATGCGACCGTCGACGAAGTGCCCGCGCAGCGTGTCCGCGACCGCTTCGGGCTGCTCCTCGATCTCCTTGAGCATGAAGTAGTCGTGACCGCCCTTCTCGGCGGCGGCGAGATCCCAGTCGATCGTGAACGGCTGCGTCGGCACGTCGGTGTTGCCGTCGAAATCGGTCACCACGTAGGAGTCCTTGGTGATGACGACGACCTGGTCCTGGCCCAGCTCGACGGCGTCGCGGGTGAACTCGATGAACGCCGCGACGTCGGAGGCGATGAACATCTCGCCGTCGCCGACACCGACGACCAGCGGCGTGGATCGCCGGGCCGCGACGATCGTGCCGGGCTGATCGGCGTGCGCGAACACGAGCGTGAAGGCGCCCTCGAGCCGGCGCAGCACGCTGCGGGCGCTTTCGACGAAGTCCCCGGCGGTGGGCCCCTCGGCGTAGGCGCGGGCCACCAGGTGCACGGCGACCTCGGTGTCGGTGTCGGACGCCAGTTCGACGCCCGCGTGCTCGAGTTCGGCGCGCAGCGGCGCGAAGTTCTCGATGATGCCGTTGTGGACGACCGCGACGCAGCCGGTCTTGTCGCGGTGCGGGTGCGCGTTGCGGTCGGTGGGGCGTCCGTGGGTCGCCCAGCGGGTGTGGCCCATGCCGGCCGTGCCCGCGAAGCGGTCCCGGCCGACCTCGTCGAGCTCGGCCTCGAGGTTCGCCAGCCGCCCGGCCTTCCGTTCGACGGCCAATCCGCCGCGACCGTCCAGGATTGCGATGCCCGCCGAGTCGTAACCTCGGTATTCCATACGCCGCAGTGCCTCCACCACGACGTCGAGAGCATTGCGGTGCCCGACATAACCCACGATTCCGCACATGGTTAGCAGGGTACTGGTCGACGACCCGGCGCCGACAACTCGTCGGGAACGCAATGGCCCGGGTCACGGCCGGTGCCGTACCGGGTCGGCGGGTGATCGGCTAACGTTCACGCCGTGGCGGCGAACCCGAAATCCTTGGCTCAGCAGCTTTCCCGGCGCGGACCCCATTCGGTCCTGCGTGGCGACCTGGCGCTGGCGGGTCAGCCAGGCGTCGTATACACCCCCGCCGAAGGATTCGGACTGCCCGCGGTGGCGTTCGGTCACGGCTGGCTGAGCGGGACGGCGAGCTACTCGGGCCTGCTCGAACATCTCGCCTCGTGGGGCATCGTCGCCGCGGCACCGAACACCGAGCGCGGTCCGGTTCCGTCGGCGCTGGGTCTGTCCACCGATCTCATCACCGTGCTCGACATCTGCACGAGCGTCCGGCTGGGCACGGGCCGGATCAGCGTGCACCCCGACCGGGTCGCCCTGGCGGGCCACGGACTGGGCGCGGGCGCGGCGGTGCTGGCCGCGTCCCGTCGTGACGTGGCGGCGGTGGCGGCACTGTTCCCGGCCCCGACCGCCCCGTCCGCCGCGGCGGTCGCGACCCGGGTCGATGCACCCGGTCTGGTCCTCGTCGGCGCGAAGAGCCTCGGATCGATGAACAGCGACGCGGTCGCGGTCGCGAAGGCATGGGGCGGCGAGGTGCTGTTGCGGTCGGTGCACAAGGCCTCCGACGAGGGCCTCGTCGAGGGCCGCAAACTGCTGTCGTTCCTCGGGCTCGGCGGAGGCGAGCGCCGCACGCAGCAACGCACCCGCGCGCTGCTCACCGGTTTCCTGCTGCACCGCCTGACCGGCGACAAGACCTACGCGTGCTTCTCGGATCCGGAAGCGGAGATTCCGGGGTCCGAAGTGATCGCGGATCCGTCGCTGATCGAATCCGATCCGGTGACTCAGATCAGCCAGCTCTTGGGCCGGTAGTACGGCTCGTCCCTCTCCGGCTCCGGCTCCACCTCTCGGGACCGAGGCGGTTGCGCCGGCAGCTGCCGTGGTCTGCAGACCTCCTCGAGGTCGCCGAGCCGACGACCGGTCGCTCGGCGGTACGCGGCGACGATCCGCTCGATCTCCGCGTTCACAGCGGACCCGCCTCGGGAAGGATCACGCCGCCGTCCGGCACCGGCTCGGCGGATTCCGCGGGACCGCGATCGGCAGCCTCACGATCGGCAGCCTCACGATCGTCCCTGGCCACGACACCGGCCCGACCCGGTGCGCTGCGGCCGCTGCGCCCTCGCTCCACGGCCTGACCCGGCACCCCGGGTCCGGGGACGGTGGTCGCCGCCGGTGGTTCTTCTGCGGCCGGGACCGCGCGCAGGACGTCCGCGGGCGTGGCGGGGTCCGCTGATGGTGTCGCCTGTTCCGTCGGCGGTACCACCTCGGCGGGCGGGGCGGGGTCCGTCGGCGGAATCGTTGCCGATTGCGGTTCGGGTGCCGGGTCGGGCACGACCGCCGCGCGGTCCGGGACTTCGGCCGCCGCTGCCTCGACCCTGTCGGTCGCTGCCTCGGCCCTCTCTGTCACTGCCTCGACGACAGCCGTCGCAAGCTCCACGACGGCCCCGGTCCACTCCCCGACCGCCGTGGCCAGTTCGAGACCCGATTCGACCAGCGACACCCCGGCCCGCAGCATGTCGGCCGGTGTAGCGCCGGGCGATCCCCAGGCAGGCACGATGTCGCGGGTCTCGCGGGCGTCGCGGGCTTCGGAGGCGCTGCGGCCGGCCGACGACAGGTCCGTGCCGACTCCGGGGAACCGATGCTCGTCGAGAGCATCGAACGCACGGGCCAGTTCGTCGAACACCGCACCGATCGCGCGGTCGGCGTCGTCGCACAGGCAGGCGAACACGGCGGCCGCGGTCTCGACTCCCGGGACGAACACCTCGTTCAACCATCGGCTGCACCACTGCGCGACCGCCGCGGAATCCCCTTCGGCGAGGCCGGTGGACCAGCGGGCGAGCTGTTCGCCGGTGGGGCCGGTGGCCGCACCCGATGCCCCTGCGAGTACCGCGTCGACGTCCGCCGGACCCAGACCACCGATCACCGGGTCGGCGAATGTCGCTGCAGCCCTCGATTTTTCGTCGACGATCACGCCGATCGCGCTCGCCGCCGCGACCAGCGTGTCCGCGAGGGCGCCGACCGTGTCGTGCAGCCGTCGTGACCGTTCGAGGTGGGCGGCGAGCGGGTCGGACGCGGAGCACGACGCGCCGCCCTCCCACACCGCCGGCACCGACGCGAGCCGATCGCGTTGCTCGTCGACGCCCGTGCCGAGTACCGACCACACCGTGCGCACGGCGTCGGCGTCGGACGCGAGCCGCGCGACGTCGAGTCCGCGTTGCGCCTCGTATCGGTCCGTCAGATCGGACATCGTGACGGTCGACGCCGCACCGATCCGATGTGCGCGCGGCAGGAACTCGGCGAAGAACCGGAGACCGACGGCACCGGCGTCGAGCAGGTCGTCGATACCGGTGGGACCGCTCACCGCGGGCCTCGCACGTCGGCGTCGATTTCGGCGAGCGCAGTCACCTGCCGATCCAGCTCGTACCCGTAGCCGTCGGCGGTACGACCCAGGAGGTCGGCGACGCCGGTCGCTTCGTCGGACCACGCCTCGAGCACCCGGCGCAGCCGACGGTAGCCCGCGTCCACCGCATCCCCGCGACCGCGATAACCCGGGCCCGCGGCACCCGCATCGAAGCAGAGTCCCCCCAGCGCACGCTGCCACTGCCGCTCGGTGCCGGCCACCGCGCGACCGAGACCAGCCGCGATCGCACGTACCTCCGACACGTCCACTCGCACGCCGTCGGCGTTCGTTCTCCCGTGCCCCACGCGCACCTCCCCCGCGGCACCGCCACCGTGGCAGGGCCGTCGTAGGGATTGGACGCAGGCGCGGGATCGTCGGTTCCGCTCGGGATGGAACGACTCAGACTGCGGCGACCGCGTCGGCCAGACGATCGGCGAGGACCCGCGCCACGGTGTCGTCGGCCGCCTCGACCATGACGCGCACGAGCTGTTCGGTACCCGACGGACGCAGCAGCACCCGGCCGGTGTCGCCGAGTTCGTGCTCGGCTGCGGCAACAGCCTCGACGACGGCGGGGTGGCCCGCGACCGCCGTCTTGTCGGAGACGGGCACATTGATCAGTACCTGGGGCAGGGTCCGCATCACCGACGCGAGGTCGGCGAGCGTCGAGCCCGTGATCGCCATGCGCTCCATCAATCGCAGACCGGTCAGCACCCCGTCACCGGTCGTGCCGTGGGACGGGAAGACGATGTGGCCGGACTGTTCGCCGCCGAGGCTGAACGAGCCCCGCCGCAGTTCCTCGAGGACATAACGGTCACCGACCCCGGCGGTCACGACCGTGATACCGGCCTCCCGCATCGCCAGGTGCAGACCGAGGTTGCTCATCACCGTCGCGACCAGTGTGTTCTCGTGCAGTTCCCCGCTGGCGCGCATCGCCAGCGCGAGGATCGCCATGATCGCGTCACCGTCGACGATCGACCCGGCGGCGTCGACGGCCAGGCAGCGGTCGGCGTCCCCGTCGTGCGCGAGCCCGAGGTCGGCGCCGTGCTCGACGACGGCCTTCTGCAACGCGTCGAGGTGCGTGGATCCGCAGTTGTCGTTGATGTTGAGGCCGTCCGGTTCCGCACCTATCGCGATGACCGTCGCACCGGCGGCGGCGTAGGCGGCAGGAGCGACCCGGGAGGCCGCGCCGTGGGCGCAGTCGACGACGACCTTCAGGCCCGCGAGCGGGGCCGTGGTCGCGCCGGCCAGATGTTCGAGGTAGCGGGCGGTCGCGTCGGTGGCGACGCGGACCCGTCCGATGCCGGCACCGGTGGGCCGCTCGGGCGTCTGCTCGCCGTGCAGCAGCGCCTCGATACGGTCCTCGACGGCGTCTTCGAGTTTGTGGCCACCGGCCGCGAAGATCTTGATGCCGTTGTCCGGCATGGGATTGTGCGACGCGGAGATCATCACCCCGAGGTCGGCGGTGTAGGCGTCGGTCAGGTAGGCGACCGCGGGGGTCGGCAGCACCCCGACCGACAGCACGTCGACACCGGCGGCGGTCAGGCCCGCGGTCACGGCCGCGTCCAGCATCTCGCCGCTCGCGCGGGGGTCCCGGCCCACGACCGCGACCGGTCTGCGCCCGTCGGTACCGGCCGCGAGCACCGCGGCCGCGGCACCTGCGATCCGGACGGCGAGTTCCACCGTCAACTTCGCGTTCGCAAGACCGCGAACACCGTCGGTACCGAACAACCGCCCCATGGACAACCTCTCGTGTCGTAGATCCGGCGAGCCCCCGCCGGGGAGAACCGCCCGAGCGAACAGGGCGGGAATGCACAAGAGCAGGCGTCCGGTAGTAGTTCTCTACCGGCGCCTGCTCTCGTGGTCGAACAGGTGCCGAGGCCGACCACGGGGTCAGCGTCGGCAACACATCAGCGCTTGGAGTACTGAGGTGCCTTGCGGGCCTTCTTCAGGCCGTACTTCTTGCGCTCGGTGGCGCGGGCGTCACGCGTGAGGAAGCCGGCGCGCTTGAGAGCCGGACGATCCTCGGGCGAGACCTCGATCAGCGCACGCGCGATGGCGAGACGCAGCGCGCCGGCCTGGCCGGACGGGCCGCCGCCGGTGAGGCGAGCGTGGATGTCGAACGACTCGGTGCGCTCGACGGTGACCAGCGGGGACTTCACGAGCTGCTGGTGCACCTTGTTCGGGAAGTAGTCCTCGATGGTGCGGCCGTTGAGCACGAAGTTGCCGGAGCCGGGCACGAGGCGGACGCGGACGACGGCCTCCTTGCGGCGGCCGACGGTCTGGACCGGACGGTCGAGCACGATCGGGGCGGGCGCAGCGGCGACCTCGTCGACCGCGTACTCCTCGACCACGTTCTCGACCGAGTCGTCGCCGTACTCTTCGTTCACGTTCTGCTCAGTCACTGGGCCACCTGCTTGATCTCGAACGGAACCGGCTGCTGCGCGGCGTGCGGGTGGTTCGGGCCCGCGTAGACCTTCAGCTTCTTCGCGATGGCGCGGCCGAGCTTGTTCTTCGGGAGCATGCCGGTGACGGCCTTCTCCACGAGGCGGTCGGGGTTCTTGTCGAGAACCTCGCCCACCGAACGCGCACGGAGACCACCCGGGTGGCCCGAGTGGTGGTAGAGGAACTTGTCGGTCCGCTTGTTGCCGGAGATGGCAACCTTGTCGGCGTTGATGATGACGACGAAGTCACCGCCGTCGACATGCGGAGCAAAAGTGGGCTTGTGCTTGCCGCGGAGCAGGTTCGCCGCCTGCACCGCGAGGCGGCCGAGCACCACGTCAGTGGCGTCGATGACGTGCCACTGGCGGGTCACGTCGCCGGCCTTCGGTGTGTACGTAGACACAGATCTTCCTCGTCTATCGTTTCGCTGCTGGCCCGCGCATCGCCGATGATCACCCTCGGCGGCCAGTTGAGACCCGAGAAGCGACGTCCACCGGGCACGAGGCCACGGCAGCGCACGACACGCCAAACGGACACGATACCGGTCCGGCCACACGGCGGTCAAAACCGGCCGTCGGGCAAGCGCACGGAACCGCGACGCCCCGGCAGCCTCTCCACCACCGGGACGCCGCGGCCCACACGGATGTGTCACACGGCCAGCGGCATCACCTCGAACCCCACTGGCGGGTGAGCCCGTCTTCGAGATCGACCATGTTCCGGTTGCCGGTCGCGACCGACGCGCCGATCTGCCCGAGGATGAAGTTCAGCTCGAAGGCAGCGGTGTTCCACTTGGTCTGCGACTTGTAGTACTCCTCCTGGGCGGTGCCGTCCCAGGTCTGCACGAACCGCTCGGCCGTCGTTCCGACGGTGTCGAGCTCGTCGTTCATCGCGCCCTGCAGCGCGGTGAGGTCCTTGTACACCTGATGGACACCCGCGAATTCCTGCCTGATCTGTTTGACCACGGTCCTGTTCTCCCTGCCTCAGTTGATCCGAACTGCCCTGTCGATCCGAACTCTGCGCGCGGTGGCGATCAGGTGTAGCTGCCCTTGAGGGTGCTGCCGACGTCGGCGATCGCGCGTGCCTGCTCCTCGACCGCCTGCTCGTACGAGTGCCCGTTGGTCCGGATACCGGCGGCGATCTCCTCGAGCGCATCGTTCATGTTCCGGGAAGCCTTGTCCCAGTCCGCCATCACGATCCCGAACATCTCCTGCGAGTCGCCGCCCCACACGTCGCCGGACCGCCCGACGATCGTCTTGAGCTGGGCGAGAATGTCGCCGAGGACCTCGCGCGAGTTGTCGATCTGCTGCGCCGCGCCCAGCATCTCCGCGACATCGGCGACAACCTGCTGACCGCCCGTCCCACCGTCCTGCACATCGGACATTTCCGTTTCCCCTCCTCGTTCTCCGCGCCGCGACCGGACCCGGTTCCCCCTGCGGTCCGGGCCGGATTGCGCCCTACACCTGGTTGGACGTCACCCGTGTCCGATCGGTTCCCCTCGAACCGAAAACTCGTCGGGCCGGATGTTCCGGCGCTACTCGACCGCGAGTGTGTGGACGGCCTGCTCGCATTCCTTGCCGATCCCGGCCCACTCCCCCACCAGGAACTGGCAGCCCACCGCGACCTGCCATCCACGGTCGACGACCACGAACCAGCGCACCGTCGAGAACTCTTCGGGCACTTCGGTGTAGGCGATGACCGACCGGTCCCCGAAGGTGGTGTCGGTGTCGAGGTCACGGATGATCCCGCCGCGTTCGGCAGCCCGGCGTTCGAGCACGGCAGCGACCGCGGCCTCGTCCATGCCGTCCCGGAGTCGGCTGTGCACCACCACGATCCGCCGGTCCTCGCCGCCGCCGGGAACGAGTTCGCTGCGTCCGCCGCCGGTGCGTGCACCGCCAGTGTCGCCGGTGTCGCCGATGTCCCGGAGCCGCCACTGCTCGGGTAACTCGATGCGCACCGGACCCAGTTCGAATCGGATCGACGGCGCGCGCGTCGCCGGCACCGCCGCGGTCGGTACCGCACTCCCGGCCTCCTCCGCGACCGCGTCGATCTCCGGTGGAGCGATCGTTCCCGCGTCGCGCCCGAGGAGCACCCCACAGGCCACAGCGACGGTCGCGACGACGGCGGCGAGAACCCACCACCCTCGCACCGGCGGACGCGGTGGCGGTTCCGCCGCGCGCACATCGGCCAGCCACTGCGCCGTCGTCGGGACGGTGGACACCGGGACCGTCGCGGCGGGCGGGGCCGTGAGAGCGGCGAGCATCTCCGACGCGGCGACCGGCACGACCCGGATGCCGCGGCCGAGCCGCTCGCGGATCTGCTCGCACAGCGCTGCGCCGGACGGTTCACCCGGAACACCCGCGACGATCAGGACGTCCGGATCGACGGGACCGGCGACGGAGCCGATCAGTTCCTCGAAGCGCGCGAAACCGTGCGCGGTGTCCAGATCCGTGGCGCCGAGGTGGCTGTCCACCGCGGTGCGGTCGACGGGCGGCGCCATGTCCGACGCCGGGGCCGCTCCGAGCAGCGACGCGGTGATCTCGCCGTCCGCCACCTCGACGACGACACAGCGTTCCACCGCCGACGCGGTCACCGCCTGCCGCGCCGCGACCGCCGCCGCGGTGAGGACGGCGTTGCGGGCGACGTTTCGCGCTGCGGTGTGGGCGATCTCGCGGCGCCGTTCGCTCCATCGAGTCGGATATACCATCGTGACGGTGCCCGCGTCCGGGGGCGCGGAGACCGCGGCCGCCGCGTACTGCACCAGCCCGGTCAGTGCGCCGGTCAGGTCGGGGCCGTCCTCGGTGCCGGGCCGGTCCCCGATCCGGGCGACGACGTCGAGGTGGGTCTCGGACGGGCGGCGCGCGGCCGCTTCCGCGAACACGAATCCGCCGCCGATGTCCGCGGCGAGCGCGGGACAGTCGAGCGTGACGTCCGCCCACCGCGCGAAGACCCGGCCGGGCGCCAGGAGCAGGCCGAGCGTGTCGGGTTGGCTCACTGTTCGGGGACCCACGCGACCTGGACGAGCGATTCGCCGCTGCGCTGCACCATGATGCCCCGTCCCGGCGGCATCCGGCTCGGCCGGATCGCGCCGAGAAGTGCTCCTTCGTCGCGGTTTCCGCTCATGATCAGACCCGCCGACGACAGCTCGCGCAGCCGCCCGATCACCGGTTCGAACAGCGCACGTCCCGCGCCGCCGGAGCGGCGGGCGATCACGAGGTGCAGACCGATGTCCTTCCCGTGCGGCAGGTACTCGACCAGCGGCGCCAGCGGATTCTGGCCCGAGGTGGCGACCATGTCGTAGTCGTCGACGACGACGAAGACCTCCGGCCCCGTCCACCACGATCGGTCCCGCAGCTGCTGCTGGGTGGTGTCCGGACCGGGCAGCCGCTTCTCGAACACCGCGGCCAGGTCCCGGGCCATCGCGGCGAGCACCGCCGCAGACGGCGCGTAGCCCCCGAGATGATCGCCTTCGACGACACCGAGCATGGTGCGCCGGTAGTCGCCGACGATGATGCGGGCCTGGGCGCCGGTGTTCGATTCCATGAGGCCCCGGCAGATCCCCCGCAGCAGCGCGGTCTTGCCGCAGCCGGAGTCCCCGAACACCAGCAGGTGGGGGTTCTCCGCGAAGTCGAGCCACACCGGCGCGAGCTCCGCCTCGTCGATTCCGATCGGGACCCGCAGCCGCTCCGCCGTCGGCGTGTGTGCCGACGCGGGGGTGCCGGCCGGAAGTGCGGCGAGCAGCGCCCGGTGTTCGACGAGTTCCGGCAGCATCCGCACCGGCGGTGCCGGACGGCCCGGCGTCGCCGCCGCGATCGCGTCCACAGCGGCGGCCACCGCCGCCCCGAGGTCGTCCGCATCGGAACCGCCGTCGACGCGGGGCAGCGCCGAGAGCACGTGCAGTCCCTCGCGGTCGATGCCGCGTCCGGGCCGGTTCGCCGGGACGGTCTCCGCCTTCTTCCGGCCGAATTCCGAATCCGCCGGATCACCGAGGCGCAGTTCGAGGCGGGTACCGAGGTGGTCGCGCATCGCGGGCCGCACATCCCCCCAGCGTGGAGCGGAGACCACGACGTGGATCCCGTAGGACAGGCCCTGCGCCGCGAGGATGCCGATCGGATGCTCGAGGGCTTCGAAATCGTTCCGGATGCTGGGCCACCCGTCGATGACGAGGAAGACGTCGCCGAATGGGTCGGCGGACGTGTCCACGAGCCGGTCGCCGCGCAGCCGGCGCAGCTGCGCCATCGACTCGATCCCCCATTCTGCGAAGATCCGTTCGCGGCGCCGCAGCAAGCCGGTCATCTCCGCGACGGTGCGGCGCACCCGGTCGGCGTCGAGCCTGCCCGCGACCGAGCCGACGTGCGGCAGTCCCGCCAGCCCGGCGAGTGTGCCGCCACCGAAGTCCAGGCAGTAGAACTGGACCTGTTCGGCGGTGTGGGTCATCGCCATCGACATGATCAGGGTGCGCAGCATCGTCGATTTCCCGGAGCGGGGGCCACCGACCACCACGGCGTTGCCCGCCGCGCCCGCCAGGTCGACGACGAGGGGGTCCCGGCGCTGGTCGAAGGGCCGGTCCACGATGCCGATCGGGGTGCGCAGGGTGGCGTGCCGCAGCGTCTCACCGGTGAGCAGCGACCGCGGCACGATCCGGTCGAGACTCGGTGACTCGTCGAGCGGCGGCAGCCACACCTCGTGCGCGGGCAGGCCGTGGCCGTGGACCCGGTCGACGAGAACGTCGAGCACCGTGCGGCCGTCCGGCACCGCGTCCGGGACGGTCGCGTCGGGGACCGGCATCGGCCGGGGCAGCTCGGTGGGCACCTCCCGCGCCGTGAACAGCCGGGGCCGGGCCGCACCGGGTCCGCGGGTGCCCGGGTTCCGGTGCGCGGCGCGGCCGGGTTCGTAGGGGCCGGAGACGTAGGCCGCGGCGAACCGCACGATCTCCGCGGAATCGCACTTGAGATAACCGGCACCCGGCGACGACGGCAGGTGGTAGGCGTCCGGCACACCGAGCACACTGCGGGATTCGTTCGCCGAGAAGGTCTTCAGTCCGATCCGGTAGGACAGATGACTGTCGAGACCGCGCAACCTACCCTCGTCGAGGCGCTGGCTGGCGAGCAGCAGGTGCATGTGCAGCGACCGGCCGAGCCGGCCGATGGCGGCGAACAGATCGGCGAAATCCGGTTGCTGGGTGAGCAATTCGGAGAACTCGTCGACGACGATGAACAGCGCGGGAAGCGGCGCCAGCGGCGCACCCGACGCCCGCGCCCGCTCGTAGTCCCCCACGTTCGCGAAATTGCCTGCTGCGCGGAGCAATTCCTGCCTGCGATTCATCTCACCCTCGAGGGCGTCCTTCATCCGGTCCACCATCGCCAGTTCGTCGGCGAGGTTGGTGATGACGGCGGCCACGTGCGGTGCCCGGTCCAGACCGAGGAACGTGGCGCCGCCCTTGAAGTCGACGAGCACGAGGTTCAACGCGTCGGGTGCGTGCGTCGCGATCAGGCCCAGCACGAGTGTTCGCAGAAACTCCGATTTTCCGGAGCCCGTGGCCCCGATGCACAATCCGTGCGGCCCCATGCCGTTCTCCGCGGCTTCCTTCAGATCCAGTTCGACCGGGGCGCCGTCGACACCCACACCGATGGGGACCCGCAGCCGGTCCCGGCCCCGCCGCGGCACCCAGGCCCGGGCGGGGTCGAACTGCGCCGGATCGCCGAGACCGAGCAGGTCCTGCCAGGTCGACGGCCGTTCGTCGCCACCTCCGTTGTCACCGGCCGTCACCGCGGAGATGCGGTAGGGAGCCAGACGCCGGGCCATGGTCTGCGCCTGTGCGACGCTCAGTCCGTCCGCCCGCGCGAACGTCTCCACCGTGCTGCCCGCCCGAGCACCCAGATTCCCGCCGTCCGATTCCGTGCCGTCCGACTCGCTGCCGTCGATGACCAATTGAAGTCCCCGGGTCGCGGCGAGCCGAGGCACGAACCGGCACAGATCGAGCACCACGACCGAATCGATCCCGCCGTCGTCGAAGACACCGGAACCGGACCCGTGGACGCCGCCGTCGACCACGACGACGATCTGCGGCACGCCCTCCACCGCGGGGGCGTTGCGCGCGAAACGGCCGCGCATCGCCAGCTGCGGTCCGAAGACCGTCTCGAGCTCGAGCATCGAACCGAACACGGTCCGTGCGCTTCCCGCTCCGTCGCGCATCTCCGGATGCTGGGCGTGGGGAAGCCATTTCACCCATTCCCACTCCGCCGCGGTGTCGGGACCGCACACCACCGCGACCTGCAGCACATCCGGTCCGTGAAAGGTGCACAGCTGCACCAGCATCGCGCGGGTGAGCCGTCGCGCGGCATCCCGGTCACCGTCGATCGCGACCACGGGGAAACCCCGCAACGACACCGCGGTCGGCAACGCGGCCACCACCGAATGGGTGCGCACGAACCGGCGCAACGACACGGCCGCAATCGGTTCGAGGTCCTCGACCGGACCGGTCTCGGGCGGGATCAGCCGTGTCGCGAGTCGTTGACCGCCGAGGCCGACGCGCACATGGCAGTAGTCCGCATCCGTCACCCGCCGTTCCCACATGCGCACCGTTCCGGCGAGGGTCCAGGCCAGCGCCGGGTCCGGGTGTGACCACTCGAGTGCCCGGCGCTGCCGGTCACCGGTGTCGGTCACGTCTCGGCGCAACTGATCGAGGTACCGCAGATAGTCCTTGCGATCCTCGTTCGCCTCCGCGCTGCGCGCCCCACCCCCACGACCGCCGCCGGCGAGCATCCCGAGCACCGACACCATCATCATGACGGGGAAGATCAGCGACATCGGGTTGCGGGCCATCCCGGAGGTGAACATCAACGCGACCATGCCGATCATCGCGGCGACCATCACCAGCGGCAGCAACTTCATCAGCAGGTTACCCGGGGTCGCGCGTGGAATCTCCGGTGGCGCTTGCAGACTCACCTCACCGCCCGGGATGCGCGGTGCCTCCCGACGGGCCCTGCGCACGAACCGCACCGTACTCACGGCAAACTCCCCCCCGAC
>NZ_JALPTB010000095.1 GCF_023218075.1 Rhodococcus sp. HM1
GGGTGGGCCTGTGGTGGGCGGACGCCGCGCATCGTGCCGGGATGGCGTTGTGGGCGTACCTGCCGTATCCGGAGCAGACCGCAGGCTGGCGTCCCGAGCAGATCGCCGAGCACCAGCGGCTCCTCGCGCTCGCCTCGCGCCGGGTGACGGTCGGCGGCCGCCCCGACAAGCGGTTCGATCACGACCGCAGCGCGTTGATGTTGTCCGATGCCGACGTCGTCATCGCCGTGCGTGATCCTCGGGTCACCATCGGCGGCACCGTCGCCGCGCTGCGTGAGCTGGCCGGTCGGCGCAGGGTGATCACCGTCGACGTGGTCGCCAGGTCGACGACGATCTCCGCGGTCGACCCGGTGTTCGCCTGAGCCGATCTCGCGCTGTCCGGACGAAGGGCGCGTACCCTCTGATTCCAGCAGTGAATGTCGCGAGCGTGGTGCGGAAGAGTTCACGACTGCCGGAACGGTGGTACCTGCAATGACAGAAGAGTCGACTGCCCACGGTTCCGACCGGCAATCGGGCCATCCGGGGTTGCTCGCGATCCTGCTCGCGATGGCGATGTTCGTCCTGGTCGTGGACACATCGCTCATGAACGTGTCCATCTCGGCGGTGGTACGCGATCTCGGCACGACCGTCAGCGGCGTGCAGGCCGCCATCGCGCTCGAAGCGCTCGTCTCCGCCGCGTTCATCCTGATCGGCAGCAAGGTCGGTGACCTCATCGGCCGCAAACGCGCCTACGTCATCGGTCTGCTCGGCTACGCGACCGGCGCGACCGCGATGGCGCTCGCCCAGAGCCTGACGGCGGTGATCGTGTTCTGGGCCATCATCGGTGGGATCGGCGCCTCGTTGCTGCTCCCGGCGATGCAGTCCCTCGTCCACGGCAACTTCGAAGGCGACGCCCAGAAGAAGGTCTACGCGCTCGTCGGGGCCGCCGCCGCGATCGCCGCGGCCGTCGGACCACTGCTCGGCGGCTTCATCACCACCTACCTGTCCTGGCGCCTCGCGTTCGTGCTCGAAGTGGTGATCATCGCGGCCGTGCTGTCCGGCATCGGACTCGTCCGCGACGTGCCCTACACCGGATCGCGCGGCGTCGACGGGGTCGGCGCACTCCTGTCCGTGCTCGGCATGGGCGGCATCGTGCTCGGCATCCTGGTGTGGCAGGAAGGCGGCGAAGCGGTCGCCGGGCTCCTCGTGGCCGGCGCCGCCGCCCTGGTCGGGCTCGCCTTCTGGCTGGTACGACGCAAACGCGCCGGCGCTCCGGCGCTGCTGGATCCGGATCTGTTCCGGTCCAAGATCTTCCGGCTCGGCATCACCGGCCAGATGCTCCAGCAGATCGCCCTCGGCGGCGTCATGATCGCGCTGCCGATCTACCTGCAGATGGTGCTCGAGTACAACGCCATGCAGGCGGGTCTGTCGCTCGCCCCGCTCTCGCTCAGCATGTTCGTCGTCGCGTTGCTCGCCGGGAAGAAGGCCGGCGCGCGGCGCCCGAGCACCGTCATCCGGTGGGGTTTCCTGCTCGTCACGATCGGGATCGTGGTCCTCATTCCGATCGTGCCGCGAGCGGACTTCGGGTGGGGCCTGCTGCTGCCGCTCGTGGTCGCCGGGTCGGGCCTGGGCCTGCTGGTCTCGCAACTGAACAACTACACCCTCGCGCCGATCTCGGAGGAGCGGGTCAGCGAAGCCGCCGGCACCAACTCGGCGGCCGGATCGTTCGGCCTGTCGTTCGGCCTGGCGTTCGCCGGTGCCATCCTGCTCGCGACCCTGTCGATCACGTTCACCTCGATGGCGGAGTCGAGCGACGTGCTGCCACCCGCCGACCAGCAGCACGTCGCCCAGGTGCTCGAGGAGGACGCGGAGGTCATGAGCAACACCCAGCTCAAGGAGTTGCTCGCCGGCCAGCCCCCGGCGATCCGCGACGAGATCGTCCGGATCAACACCGACGCGCGCCCGATCGCCCTGCAGGTCGCGTTGCTCGTCCCGCTCGCCGCAGCCTTTCTCGGGTTCGCGAACTCGTTCCGCATGGTCCGAGCGGACGGCCCGCCCGCCGCCGCGCCGAAGGGTGCCGCGCCGTTCTGACCCGGCCGCGCGGCCGATCGCGAACGACACTCAGCCGTCGCCGGGACCCAGGTCGCGGTCGATCAGGTCCAGGATCTCCTCGCTGGTCGCGGCGCGAATCCGATCGACCGCGTCGGCACCGGCATCGCCGTTGGCCCGGATCTCGGCCAGCAGGGTTTCCAACCGCTCCGCGATCGCGGACCGTGCATCTCTGTCCTCGCCGACCTCGGCGAGATCCAGCCGGAGCCGGTCGATGTCGGCACAGGCGACCGAGACCGGATCCGGAACCAGCTCCGCGCGCAGGAATTCGGCGACCGCCCGCGGATTCGGGTGATCGAACACCATCGTCGGCGGCAACCGCAGCCCGGTGGCGGCACCGAGCTGATTGCGGAGCGCCACCGCGGCCAGCGAGTCGAACCCGAGTTCCTTGAACGCCTGCTCCGGGTCGACCGCGTCCGGCGCGTCGTAGCCGAGGACCGCGGCCGCCGCGCCCCGGACCAGCTCGAGCATCAGGTGCCGCTGCTCGGGAACCGACCGTTCGGCAAGGCGCTGCACCCAATCCGCCGACCCGGCACCCGTGGACCCGGCCGCCGCCGTCCCCGCGGCGCGCGGACGGGCTTCCCGGATCAGGCCGCGCAGGGGCGCGGGCACAAAGGCAGCCGCCGCGCCGGTGTGATCGAACCGCGCGGCCACCACGGTGGGTACCCCGGCCGCCAATGCGCTGTCGAACAGGGCCACCCCGTCGTCCGCCGACAGCGGGGCCATGCCGCTGCGGAGCGACCGGACGCGATCGATCGCCCCGAGGTTGCCGGTCATGGCGCTCGGCGGCGCCCACATGCCCCACGCGATCGACAGTGCGGGCAGCCCGAGGGCGTGCCGGTGCTGGGCGAGGGCGTCGAGGAACGTGTTCGCCGCGGCGTAGTTCGCCTGCCCAGGTGCCCCGAGAATCCCGGCGAGGGACGAGAACACGACGAACGCCCGCAGGTCGGAGGCCGCGGTCAGCCGGTGCAGGTTCCAGGCCGCGTCGACCTTCGGCCGCAGCACCGCGTCGAGGCGCTCGGGGGTGAGCGAGGTCAGGGTGGCGTCGTCGATCACTCCGGCCGCGTGGACGACCGCCGTCAGCGGATGCTCCAGCGGGATCCCGCTCAGCACCTCGGCGACCGCGGTCGCGTCGGCGGTGTCGCACGCCACCGCCCGCACCTCGGCCCCCAGGTCGCTCAGCTCGCGCAGCAGCCGGTCGCAGCCCTCGGCGGCGGGTCCGCGCCGGCTGGTCAGCAACAGGTGCCGGGCCCCGTGCGCGGTCACCAGGTGCCGCGCGACCAGCGACCCCACGGTGCCGGTGCCGCCGGTGATCAGCACGGTCCCGTCGGGATCGAACGGCGAGCCGGACTCGTCGACGCCGCGCAGCTGCCGCACCCGCGGCACCAGAACCACACCATTGCGGACCGCCGACTGCGGTTCCCCGCTCGCCAGCGCGGCCGTGACCGCGGCGCCGGGGTCCGCCGCGTCGTCGAGGTCGACCAGCACGAATCGGCCCGGGTTCTCGCTCTGCGCGGAGCCCACGAGTCCCCACACCGCCGCAGCCGCCGGATCGCTGCCCGTCGCGCCGTCCCGCTCGGTGCCGGTGACCATCGCGTTGTGGGTCACGAGCACGAGCGTGCTGTCCGCCGCATCGTCGTCGTCGAGCCACTGCTGCAGCAGACGCAGCACCCGGGTGCACAACTCGTGGGTGGCGCCGGGACCGTGCTCACCGGCCGGGCGGCATTCGACGAGCACCGTCCACGGCCGCCGCTCGCCGTCCGCCGCAGCACTATCGCTCGCGGTGCGCAGTGCTGCCGGATCGGACCAATGCGGGAAGCTCGGACCGAGATCCCCGTCCCCGAGCACGACGATCGGACCGAGGGCCGGTTCGCCCGCGATCTCGACCGGCACCCAGGACAGCCGATGCAGTCGCCGTGCCCCGCGTCCCGGGCCGGTCCCGTCGGCCTGCGGCCCCACCTGCAGGGCATCGACGGTCAGTACCGGCTCACCCGCGGGGTCGACGGCGACCACGCGATACCGTCCGTCCCCGAGGGCGTCGAACTTCACCGACAGCCCTTCGGCGCCGACGGTGTGCAACCGGATCCCCGACCAGACCAGCGGCGCGTCGTCCCATCCGAGCAGCGGGTCGAGCGCCGCCTGCAGCAGCACCGGATGGATGCCGAACCCGTCCGTGTCGACGCCCTCGTCGAGGTGCACCTCGGCGTCGGCGTCGCCCGCGAAGCGATGCGCCCCACCGGGTCCGACGACGTCGTCGATGGTCGCCGATGCATTCCGCACCCAGCTGTCCGAGCGCTCGGCCTCGTCCGGGGTGGACGAGATCGTGACGGTGCGCCGGCCGTCGCTGTCCGGCGCCGACACGAGCACCCGGATCGAGGCCTGTCCGGACGACGCGAGCAGGAGCGGGTGGTGGACGGTGAGTTCGGCGATGCGGTCGAGACCGGCGTGGTGCGCCGCGTGCAGCGTGAGGTCGACCAGCACCGCGGGCAGCACTGCCTTCGCCGCACCCGCCGGTGACACGGCACCGTCCTCGGCCGGTGAGGGCACGGCATCGTCGTCCGACGGTGGCGGCACGAGCCACGAATCCCGGTGCAGCGACAGCTGTCCGGTGAACATCACCGCGTCGTCGTCGAGCGGCACCGCGGCGCCGAGCAACGGATGTCCGGCCGCGCCCAGCCCCAGCTCCGCCGGATCTCCGCTCGTGCGCGTCGGCGCGGTCGGCCAGAAGGACCGCCGCTGGAACGCATAGGTGGGCAACTCCACCCGGCGGCGACCGGGCAGCATCCGATCCCAGTCGATCGTGGCACCGTGCACGAACGCCGCAGCGACCGCCTCGACGACCTCATGTGCCTCGTCGCCGCGACCGGGCAACGTGGCGATCGTGGTCGGGACGACCTCGGCGGCAAGAGAAGTCAGGGTCGCACCGGGACCGACCTCGATCATGCGGGTGACGCCGAGGTCGTCGAGTGTGCGTACGCCGTCGTGGAAACGCACCGTGCGCCGGAGGTGCCGAGCCCAGTAGTCCGGGGACGCGAGTTCCTCGGCCGTGGCGACGCGTCCGGTGACGTTGGAGATCACCGGAATCTGCGGCGGCTGTGCCGTCAGCCGCGACACGACGGCGGTGAACCGGTCGAGGACCGGTTCCATCAGCGTCGAATGGAAGGCCCGGCCCACCCACAGGGTCGTGGTCTGCAGTCCGGCGGCGGACAAGTCGGCCGCGACGGCCCGGACGTCGCGCTCGCCGCCCGAGAGGACGACCGCGTCGGCGCCGTTGACGGCGGCGAGATCGACGCGGCCGTCGATCCGTGCCCGGATGTCGTCCTCACCCGCCCTCACGGCGATCATCAGGCCCGGTTCGGTCGACTGCATCAACCGGCCGCGGACACCCACCAGGACCGCGGCATCGGGCAGGCTGAACACCCCCGCGACATGGGCGGCGGTGATCTCGCCGATCGAATGGCCGATCACATAGTCGGGGGCGAGGCCCCACTCCCGCAGCAGCCGGTACAGCGCGACCTCGACGGCGAACAGCGCCGGCTGGGTGTATTCGGTGCGGTCGAGTGCACCGCCGGTGTCGTCCCAGAGCACTTGCCGCACCGGGGTTTCCACATGTTCGTCGAGCGCGGCGCACACCTCGTCCAGGGCACGGGCGAACACCGGGTAGGTCTCGTAGAGGCCGCGGCCCATCCCGATACGCTGCGCACCTTGGCCGGTGAACATGAACGCGGTCCGGCCGCGGCTGCTCGTCCCGGTGACGACGTTGCCGCCGGGCCGTCCGGCCGCGAGGCGGGTCAGGCCGTCGAGCAGATCGGCCGCCGTGTCTCCGATCACCGCGGCGCGGTGGGGGAAACCGGACCGGGTGGTGGCCAGCGAGTATGCGAGGTCGGCCGGATCCGGGAGATCCGCGCTGCGGTCGCAGAACGCCGCCAGTCGAGCGGCCTGCGCGCGCAGCGCATGCTCGGTCTTACCCGAGACCACCCAGGCCAGCGGGGCTGCCGGCGGCGGTGACACCTCCGGTAGCGCGCGTGCGGCCGGCTGTTCCAGGATCACGTGCGCGTTCGTGCCGCTGATCCCGAACGACGACACCCCGGCGCGACGGGGCCGTCCGGTGTCCGGCCACGGCACCGGCTCGGCGAGCAACGAGACCTCGCCCGCGGTCCAATCGACGTGCCGGGTCGGCGTGTCACCGTGCAGGCTCGGAGGCAGCACCCCGTGCTGCATCGCCAGCACCATCTTGATCACGCCGGCCACCCCGGCTGCCGCCTGGGCATGGCCGATGTTCGACTTGATCGACCCGAGCCACAGCGGCCGGTCGTCCCGCTGCTGCCCGTAGGTGGCCAGCAGCGCCTGCGCCTCGATCGGATCCCCGAGCCGCGTGCCGGTGCCGTGCGCCTCCACGGCGTCGATGTCGGCGGGGCCGAGCCCGGCGGACGCCAGCGCCTGCCGGATCACCCGTTCCTGGGACGGCCCGTTCGGGGCGGTCAATCCGTTGGAGGCCCCGTCCTGGTTGACCGCAGATCCGCGGACGAGCGCGAGCACCCGATGGCCGTTGCGTTCGGCGTCGCCGAGCCGCTCGAGCACCACCATTCCCGCGCCCTCGCTGAGCCCGGTGCCGTCCGCCCGGTCCGAGAACGGCTTGCAGCGGCCGTCCGGGGCGAGCCCGCGCTGACGGCTGAACTCGACCAGCACACCGGGGGTGGCCATCACCGTCGCGCCACCGGCCAGCGCCAGCGCGCATTCCCCGTCGCGCAGCGCGCGGGCCGCGAGATGCACGGCGACCAGCGACGACGAGCAGGCGGTGTCCACGGTGACGGCCGGACCGGTGAAGCCCAACGCGTAGGAGATCCGGCCCGACGCCACGCTGTTGCTCGTCCCGGTCATCAGATAACCCTCGGCGTCGACGTCGCGCCGGGACATCAGGTGGAAGCCGTAGTCGCCGCCCATCAACCCGATGTACACACCGGTGTCGGACAGATCGGGGGCGTCCGGCCGGATTCCCGCGTGTTCCAGCGCCTCCCAGGCGCTTTCGAGGAGCAGCCGGTGCTGCGGATCCATCGCGATCGCCTCGCGCGGGCTGATACCGAAGAACGCGGCGTCGAATTCGTCTGCGTCATAGAGGAATCCGCCCTCCTTCATGTACGTGGTGCCGGTCCGTTCCGGATTCGGGTCGTACACCTCGTCGAGATTCCAGCCCCGGTTGCGCGGGTACGCGCCCACCGCGCACCGGCCGTCGCGGACGAGTCGCCACAGGTCGTCGGGGCAGTGCACCTCACCCGGGTATCGGCAGGCCATCCCGACGATGGCGATCGGGTCGTCGTCCCGGCGGGTGCGGACGGGTGCGGTCGCCGGCTGCGGAGCGGTATCGCTGCCGAGCAGGCGGTTGAGCAGCTCCTGGGCGAGCGCGTCCGCGGTGGGGTAGTCGAACACCACGGTCGCGGCCAGCTTGACGCCGGTCGCGGTCGCCAACTGGTTGCGCAATTCCACCGCGGTCAGCGAATCGAAGCCCAGCTGCTTGAACGCACGCTCCGGGTCGATCGCGTCGCTGCCGTCGTAGCCGAGTGCCGCGGCCACGTGGGTGGTGACGATGTCCAGCACCCGGCTGTAGCGGTCGCCGGGCTCCAATGCACGCAACTCGTCGGCGAGCCCGGTCGGCGATGCGCCGGCCGCGACCCGGCGGCGACGAGTTCCGAGGACCCGGCGCAGGATCGGCGGCAGCGCGGTGCCCTCGGTGCGCGCGGCGCGCGTCGCGAGCCGCAGCGGCACGATCAGGGGACGGTTCACGGCGAGCCCGGCGTCGAACAGGGCCAGCCCCGAGTCCACGTCGATGGTGTCGATGCCGTTGCGCTGCAACCTGTCCAGGTCGGCGGCATCGAGATGGGACGTCATGCCGCTCGGCCGATCCCACAACCCCCACGCCAGGGAGATCGCGGGGAGGCCGCGGGCGCGGCGGTGCTGGGCGAGGGCGTCGAGGAAGACGTTGGCCGCCGCATAGTTCGACTGCCCGGCGCCGCCGAGGACGCCCGCCGCGGAGGAGAACAGCACGAACGCGGTCAGGTCCCGGTCGCGGGTGAGGTCGTGCAGGTGCCAGGCTCCGTCGAGTTTGGGCCGCAGCACCGCATGCAGCTGGTCCGTGTTCAGGGTGGCGGCGGTGGCATCGTCGAGTACCCCGGCGGCGTGGATCACGCCGGTGAGGTCGGGAATGCCGTCGAGCAGCGCGGCCACCGCGGCGCGGTCGGTCACGTCGCACGCGGCGACCTCGACGTCGGTTCCGGTGGCGGCGAAATCGGCACGCAGGGCGGCCGCGCTCTCGGCGTCGAGCACGTGCCGGCCGGTGAGCACCAGCCTGCGCACCCCGTACCGGGCGGCGAGATGGCGGGCGATCAGCCGGCCGATGGTCCCGGTGCCCCCGCTGATCAGAACCGTGCTGTCCGGGCCGAAGGGCGGCGCGTCCGACTCGGGCGTCGCGGCCGGTGGCACCGCGGCGAGCATCGGTGTCAGCAGCACACCGTCGCGGACAGCCAGCTGGGATTCGTTGCAGGACAAGGCCGTCGACAGCAGTGTGGGATCGGGGAGTTCGCCGGCCGGTCCGTCCTGGTCCACCAGGGTGATGCGATCGGGATGCTCGTTCTGCACAGCGCCGATCAGGCCCCAGACGGGCGCGGCGGCCACGTCGTCGACCGGTTCGTCGTCCCGGACCGCGACCGCATGCGCGGTCGTGACCAGCAGTCGGGTCTCGGCCAGGCGCTCGTCCCGGAGCCAGGACTGCACCGCGTGCAGCGTCGCCTCCGCGGCGGCGTGCGCCCGGGCCGGCGTATCCGGCTCCTCGCCCGGTCCGGCGGGCAGCCACAGGACACGACCGGCGGGATCGTCCCCGGCGAGCGTCTCCGGCAGCGGCATCAGGTCCACCGGCATCGGGTCCGCCGGCGCCGCGACCGGCACCCACGCGACGCGGTAGAGGCCGGCACCGGCCCCCGGGACCGAAACACCCGCCTCCCCGAGAGGACGCAACGTCAGCGAGTCCGCGGTCACCACCGGCCGGCCGGTCGCGTCGTAGGCCGAGACCCGGTAGCGCTCGGCTCCGGTCGCGGTGACGTGCACCCGCAGGGCGGTGGCGCCCACGGCGTGTACCTGCACGTCGCGCCAGGCGAACGGCAACCGGACACCGGTCTCGGTGCTTCCGAGCGCGATCAGGTGCAGCGCGGCGTCGAGCACCGCCGGATGGATCCCGTAGCCCGCGACCGCCGCGTCCGGGTCCTCGCCGCCCAATCGCACCTCGCCGTAGAGGTCGTCGCCGCGGCGCCACGCCGCGCGCAGGCCCCGGAAGACCGGACCGTACCCGTAGCCGGCGTCGTCGAGCAGGTCGTAGAGACCGCGGACGTCGACCGGGATGGCATCGGCGGGCGGCCACTGCGGTTCCGGGAAATCGGCGGCATCCGCGGCCGCCGTCGTGAGCGTGCCGGTGGCGTGCCGGGTCCACGGGGTGTCCGGTACGGTGTCCGCGGGCCGGGAGTGCACCGACACCGCGCAGCGGCCGGTGTCGCCGTCGGCGAGCGCGCTCACCTGCACCGCGACCTCACCGTCGGCGGGGATCACCAGCGGCGCCTCGAGCGTGAGCTCGTCGAGCCGGCCGCAGCCGACGCGGTTCCCCGCGTGCAGCGCGAGTTCCACGAAAGCCGTGCCGGGCAGCACGACGGTGTCGCCGACCGTGTGGTCGTGCAGCCACGGAAGACGTTGCGCGGAAAGCACACTCGTGGACACCGTGCCGCGGCCGTCACCGAGTTCGACCGACGCGGCGAGCATCGGATGCCCGCCCGTGTCCATGCCCGCCGAGGCGACATCACCCTCCGGTGCGGGGCCGTCCAGCCAGTAACGGCGGTGCTGGAAGGAATAGGTGGGCAGGTCCACCCACGGCCGTTGCTCGGGACGTCGCGCCCACCGTACCCGGCCTCAGTCGACCTGCACGCCGTGCACGTGCGCGTCCGCGAGGGCGGCGGTGAACTGACGCAGGTCCGCGCGGTCGCGCCGGAGGGTGCCGACGACGTGTCCGGCGACGCCCTCCGCGTCGAGTGTTTCCTGCATCGGCACGGTCAGGACGGGATGGCTGCACGACTCGACGAACAAGCGATACCCGTCCGCGGCCAGCGATTTCGTCGCGTGCTCGAAGCGGACCGGGTGGCGCAGATTGCGATACCAGTAGTCGGCGTCGAGCGTGGCACCGTCCAGCTCACCGCCGGTCACCGCCGAGTAGAGCGGGATCCTCGACCGGCGGGGCCGGATCGGGGCCAGCACGTCGAGGATCGGTTCGTGCAGAACCGAAATGTCCGCGCAGTGCGAGGCGTATTCCACCGCGATCCGGCGGGCCTGGACGCCGTCGTCCCGCCACCGCGCGACCAGGTCGTCGAGCGCCTCGACGGGACCGGACACCACCGTCGCGGTCGGCCCGTTGACCGCTGCCACCTCGACGGCGCCGGCCCAGGGGGCGATGGCGTCCCGCACCGCGTCCGCGGGCAGCGCCGCCGACGCCATCCCTCCGCCGCGCCGCGCCGACGCCGCGATCACCTGACTGCGTGCGGCGACGACCAGCGCTGCGTCGGACAGGCTCAGCGCACCGGCGACGTAGGCGGCGGCGATCTCACCCTGCGAATGCCCGACCACCGCCGCGGGTTCGACGCCGTGGGAGCGCCACAACTCGGCGAGCCCGACCATCATTGCGAACAGCGCCGGTTGCACCACGTCGACGCGGTCCAGCGACGCCGGGTCTCGGTCGCGCAGGACGTCGAGCAGCGCGAACGTCGTGTGCGGCGCCAGCGCCTCGGCGCATTCGCGCACGGTCTCGGCGAACTCCGGTGATGTGTCCAGCAGTTGCGCGGCCATGCCGACCCACTGCGAACCCTGGCCGGGAAAGACGAACACCGGCCGGTCACCGGCCTCCGCTGCCACGCCGGTGACGACGTCGGCGCTCGGGGCGCCGCGGGCGAGCGCGTCGAGGCCGCCGAGCAGGGTCTCGGACCGTGCGCCGATCACGGCGGCGCGCTGGTCGAAGGTGGCACGCGAGTTCAGCAGCGCCCCGGCCACCGCGGCAGGAGGCAGGTCGGGGTGGGCAGCCAGATACTCGCGCAACCGCCCGGCCTGCGCCCGCAGCGCGGATTCGGTGTGGCCCGACACGCACCAGACAACGACCTCACCCGCGGGAGTTCTCGTGACCGGCGCCTCGGCCGGTGGGGACTGCTCCAGGACGACGTGCGCGTTGGTGCCGCTGATCCCGAACGAGGACACCGCCGCCCGGCGAGGCCGGTCGAGGTCGGGCCACTCCCGGTTCTCGGTCAGCAGGGACACGGATCCGGCGGACCAGTCGACGTGCGGGGTGGGCCGGTCGACGTGCAGGGTCTTCGGCAGGACGCCGTGCCGCATCGCCAGGATCATCTTCATCACGCCGGCCACACCGGCAGCGGCCTGGGTGTGCCCGAGATTCGACTTCACCGAGCCGAGCCACAGCGGCCGGCCGGCGGAACGGTCGCGGCCGTACGTCGCCAGCAGGGCGGACGCCTCGATCGGATCGCCCAGGGTGGTGCCGGTGCCGTGCGCCTCGACCACGTCGACGTCGCCCGGGCCGAGCCCGGCATCGGTCAGCGCCTGCCGGATCACGCGCTCCTGGGCCTGCCGGTTCGGTGCGGTCAGGCCGTTGCTGGCACCGTCCTGGTTGATCGCGCTGCCCCGGATCACGGCGAGGATCCGCCGACCGTGGCGCTGTGCGTCGGACAGCCGTTCCAACGCGATCATCGCTGCGCCCTCGCCCCACGCGGTGCCGTCGGCGGCGGCCGAGAACGCCTTGCACCGACCGTCGGGGGCCAGACCACGCTGGCGGCTGAACTCGACGAACACCCCCGGCGTCGCCATCACGGTCGCCCCACCCGCCAGCGCCAGTTCGCACTCGCCGTTGCGTAGTGCCTGCATGGCGAGGTGGATGGATACCAGCGACGACGAGCATGCGGTGTCGACGGTGATCGCCGGTCCGGACAGGCCGAAGCTGTACGCCACCCGGCCGGAGGCGACACTCATGGCATTGCCGGTGATGAAGTACCCCTCGAGGTCCGCCGGTGGCCGCCCCCCGGCCCGCGCCGCGTAGTCGATACCGGACAGCCCGGTGAACACCCCGACCCGGGAGCCGTGCACCGACCGCGGATCCAGGCCGGCATGTTCGAAGGTCTCCCAGCTGGTTTCGAGCAGGAGACGCTGCTGCGGGTCCATGGCCAGCGCCTCGCGCGGGGAGATGCCGAAGACCTCGGGATCGAACCCGGCCGGGTCGTCGAGGAAGCTGCCCTGCAGCGTGTAGGTCTTGCCGGCTTGCTCGGCCTTCGGATCGTAGAGTTCGGCCGAATTCCAGCCCCGGTCCTCGGGAAAGCCGGTGACAGTCTCCGAACCGGATTCAACCACGCGCCACAGGTCCTCGGGCGACCGCACACCACCGGGGAAGCGGCAACCCATCCCGATGACGGCGATCGGTTCGTGACGCACGGCCTCGGACTCGCGAAGCTTCTCTTTCACCTGGTAGAGCTCGGCAGTCACCCTCTTCAGGTAGTCGAGGAGTTTCGCTTGATCGGTCATCCAGGATCAGCTCCTTACCGGAAGCCCCCCGAGCCGTCGCGGATTTCGATTCTATCCGCGGCGCCTGCCTCGGAAGTCGAGTTCGCTGCATCGCAGGTGCAGATTCCTCCCCTGCGAGCGCTGACTTCCGCCGCGTCCCACGGTCTGCATGAAGAACCATCGAGTTCCGCGCAGGCGGGGGCACCAAACGACGGGACACTGCCATGCACACCGCACACCGAGAGAACGTGACTGCCACCCTGATCGTCGCCGCGCCGGCCGCGCGGGTGTTCGCGGTGCTTGCCGACCCGACCACCCATTCGGCGATCGACGGCACCGGCTGGGTGCAGGACACCGCCGACCGGGCGCCGTTGACCGAGGTGGGGCAGGTCTTCCGGATGGACATGGACCACCCCCGCCAGGTGAACGGTTACTACAAGGTGGCCAATCAGGTGCACGTGCTCGATCCGCCGCGCGCCATCGGCTGGCGGACGGGGGAGGAGAAGGACGACGGCACCTGGAGTTCGGCGGCTGGAGTTGGAGTTATGAGCTGGTGCCGCTCGGTCCGTCGGAGACCGAGGTGACGCTCGTCTACGACTGGTCGGCGGTGCCGCAGCACATCCGGGACCACGTCGGGTTCCCGCCGTTCGGTCCGGACCATCTCACCAATTCGCTGCAGCACCTGGCCGAGCTTGTCGCAGTTGCGTCCAGCGATTCGACGAACAAATGAACCTCCACAAGCTCTACACGGCATTGCTGACGGACGACCTCGCATTCGGCGAAGGCTGGTACACGAAACTGCTGGGCCGCGGACCGGACCACCGGCAGGCCGGACCGAGATCGGTCGGGCCGAAACGGTGTCCCGGTACCGCCGAGAGAGGAGTCTGGACTTTAGACCCTGTTCCGCGGGCAAGTGACGATTGGAGCGAATGCTGTGGACGAAGATCGGAAACCCGACGAATACGACGACCTCGACGACGACACGAAACGTAGTGCGCAGGAACGGGCACACGAGATTCAGCAGATGTACGAGCCCGGTGCCAGACCTACGGTAACGGTGCCGGGAACCCGCGGGATGGTCTCGGGTACCGCGTTTGCCCACCTCGTCGAGTCGGAGGACGGCCCGACGACGGGCGAAGGGCAGTCGCAGGACGGCACCACGGGAGAGCAGCATCGATAAGCCCGGAGCAGTCAGATTTCCCGGACTGTCCTCGCTGCACGCCACCGCGTCGCCGGGTTTCGTCGCCGTCGGCGGTGCGCGTCGGAGGGTGGCTGCCCGGCGCGGGGTCCGTCGGAAGACAAGCCGAGCTCGGCGACCGTCTCGAAATGGTGTGCGCCGCGAGCTGTCGCTGTCCGCTCGATGGTCAGATGCGCAGCGCGACCTTCGACTCGGAGCGTGGCGACCTGGTTTCCGAATGTCGGACCGGCTGCCTTGCTCCAGGTGATGGAGGTGGTCGGTACGGGCGTCACCAGCCCGAGAACCGCACGTACGCAGCGTTCTGCTGTGCGGCTCCAGGCAACTCGGAACGCCACTCGAACCGCTGCCGGAACATGGTTGTGCAGCGGCGAGCACGTCAACTGGTAGATCGCTGCGCTCATGGGGACGCGGAAGTGGGCACGAGCGGCGTATGCGTGGTGCACGTCGCCCGACAGCACGCACACCGTCGCCGGGGTGACATCGGACGGTCCCGAGCGGCGTCCACTGCCGACTTCCGCCAGCAGCCGGGCGACACGGTCGAACGAGTCGCGGAATGCCGACCAATGCTCGAGATCCGCACCGCGGCGGAGCTTTTCGGCCCACCGCCCGAGCCGTTCACCGCGCGCGCCGGATGCGAGCAACTCGTCCCACGCTTCGACGTCGTGCATGGCACGCGGAAGCAACCAGGGCAACGACGTCCCGATGAGCAGGTGATCGTAGTCGCCCTCGGTCTGGCTTTCGATCCAGTCGAACTCCGGATCCGACACCATCTCCCGGCGGTCGGCTGTGAGGACCCGGCCACACCGCGAATCGATCATCAGCACCCGCACCGAACCGAAATCCCGCCGGTAGGACCACCGCGCGCCGGAAGCGCCGTCCGCTTCCTCGTCCGCATCGGACGCGAAGGCGCGGAGAATCGGTTCGGCATCACCCCCGCAGTTGCGGACACGGTCGTAGAGCGCGTCCTCGGACAGTTCCTTCGGTGAAAGATTCCCGAGGTGCTGATAGATCCAGTACGACATGAGGGCGCCGACGATCCGTTCCTCCCACCACGACGAGGCCTCCACTTCGGTCCGCCACAGGTGCGAGGTGTTCCAGTCGTCGTGCACGTCGTGGTCGTCGAAGATCATCGAGGTCGGCACGGTCGACAACAGCCAACGGACGTCGGGTTCGGACCACGATTGGGAATACAGCCAGGTGTATTCCTCGAAGTTCCGCACCTGCGCGCCCGGTGGTTCCGACAGATCGTGCCGCTCGCCGACACGCCGCCGCATTTCCGGCGACAGTTCGTCGGCATACACCTGGTCGCCGAGCAACAACAGGGCGTCGGGCCACTCTTCGGGGGAGCGGGCGCGCATACGCTGCGCGTAGGCCACGAGAGCATCGGTCCCCAGTGCGGACGAATCCTCGTCGTCCGGGGCCGTCGCCACGCGACACGAGCCGAACGCCAGGACGAACCGGTCGCCGGCACCGAGGGTCCGAATCCGGGACGGGTCGTCGCCGGCATGTGGCCACACCTCGCGCCCGTCCAGACGCACCTCGTAGGGCGTGGTGGATCCCGGCTCCAAGCCTTCGACCGAGACGAGGGCATAGTGGTGGCCTGCCACCGTCCACGTCTTCTCCGAGTTGCCGAGGACCTGCACGGTGCACGGGGCAGACGTCTCCACCCACACCGTGGCGTCCGTAGCCCCGACGTGCCGAAGTAACGGGCCGAGAACGAGATCCACCACGGCGTCACCGGGCCCCTACTGGACGGAGCGACCGCCTCATGCGGTCCGAGGGTACTCGCAACGAGCGACCCCAAGCCGATTCCGGCGATTTCCGCACCGATCTCGGACCGTTTTGCGGGTCGCGCCGGAACGGATGTCGGGCCGCAGTTACCAGCCGCGTTCCCGCCACTCGCCGAGATGCGGACGCTCGGCGCCGAGCGTCGAGTCCTTGCCGTGCCCCGGGTAGATGACGGTGTCGTCGCCGAAGCGGCCGAACAGCTTCGTCTCGACGTCGTCGAGCAGCGAGGTGAACTTCTCGTGGTCCGCGGTCTTGCCGATACCGCCGGGGAACAGGCAGTCGCCGGTGAACACGTGGTGGCGGCCCGTGCCCTGCTCCTCGAGGACCAGCGCGATCGAGCCCGGGGTGTGCCCCGACAGGTGCAGCACCTCGAGCGACAGCTCACCGATCTCGACGGTGTCGCCTTCCATGAGCAGGCGGTCGGGCGTGACGGGCAGCGGCTCGGCGTCGAGCGGATGCGCGGCGGTCGGCACACCCGTGGCGTCGGCGACCTTCTCGAGCCCCTGCCAGTGATCCCAGTGCTGGTGCGTGGTGACGATCAGCTCGAGTTTCGGGGCGTTCTCGGCGAGGTAACTCACCAGCAGATCCGGCTCGTTCGCGGCGTCGATGAACAGCGACTTGCCGGTGGCGGAATCGGTGATGAGGTAGGTGTTGTTGTCCATCTGGCCGACGGAGAGCTTGACGATGGTCGCGCCGGGGATCGTGCGGCGCTGCGCGGGGCCGCCGGGGGAGACCTCCCCGGTGTAGTGGTCGTCGATGGTCACGGGCTGCTTCGTCATGTGGCAGAGATTACCGCCGGGGAACATCTGCCGAGGTGAGGAGGCTGCGAACGCGAACGTGTCGGTGGGCGCGCCTACCATGGCACAGTCCGGTGTCGCGTGATTCGGCGCCGGCTCCTCGAAATGCAACCGGACGGTGCGCGCCCACCAGGCGCGGGGTCCGAAGGAAGGACGTGGCGTGGCGGATCGCCTGATCGTGCGAGGTGCACGGGAGCACAACCTGCGCGGAATCAACGTGGACCTCCCACGGGACAGCCTCATCGTGTTCACCGGGCTGTCCGGCTCCGGCAAGTCGAGCCTCGCGTTCGACACGATCTTCGCCGAGGGGCAGCGGCGGTACGTCGAATCGCTGTCCGCGTACGCACGCCAGTTCCTCGGCCAGATGGACAAGCCCGACGTCGACTTCATCGAAGGCCTGTCCCCGGCGGTGTCCATCGACCAGAAGTCCACCAACCGCAACCCGCGGTCGACGGTCGGCACCATCACCGAGGTCTACGACTATCTGCGTCTGCTGTACGCCCGCGCCGGTACCCCGCACTGCCCGGTCTGCGGTGAGCAGATCGCGCGGCAGACGCCGCAGCAGATCGTCGACCAGGTGCTCGACATGGAACCGGGACTGAAGTTTCAGGTCCTCGCGCCGGTCGTGCGCACCCGCAAGGGCGAGTTCGTCGACCTGTTCGAGCAGCTCACCATCCAGGGCTTCGCCCGCGTGCGCGTCGACGGCGTCGTGTATCCGCTGACCGACCCGCCGAAGCTGAAGAAGCAGGAGAAGCACGACATCGAGGTCGTCGTCGACCGCCTCGCCGTCAAGCCCACCGCCAAGCAGCGGCTCACCGACTCGATCGAGACGGCGCTGCGCCTGGCCGAGGGCATCGTCGTGCTCGACTTCGTCGACCGTGACGAGAACGCCCCGGATCGGGAGCGACGCTTCTCCGAGAAGCTCGCCTGCCCCAATGCGCATCCGCTGTCCATCGACGATCTCGAGCCCCGCTCGTTCTCGTTCAACTCGCCGTACGGAGCCTGCCCCGAGTGCACGGGTCTCGGTGTCCGCAAGGAGGTCGACCCGGATCTCGTGGTGCCCGACCCGGAGTGCACCCTCGAAGACGGCGCGATCGCCCCGTGGTCGGTGGGGCAGAGTTCCGAGTACTTCAACCGGTTGCTGTCCGGTCTCGGCGACATCATGGGCTTCGACCTGTCGACCCCGTGGAACAAGCTGCCGGCCAAGGCCCGTAAGGCGATCCTCGAGGGCAGCACCGAGCAGGTGCACGTCCGCTACAAGAACCGCTACGGCCGGGTTCGCTCGTACTACGCCGAGTTCGAGGGCGTCATGCCGTTCCTGCATCGACGGCTCGAGCAGACCGAGTCCGAGCAGATGAAGGAACGCTACGACGGCTACATGCGGGACATCCCGTGCCCCGCGTGCGACGGCGCGCGGCTGCGGCCGGAGATCCTGTCGGTGACGATCGCCGCCGACGGCGGGCACAAGTCCATCGCCGAGGTCTGCGACCTGTCGATCGGCGAGTGCTCGGCGTTCCTGAACAGCCTGACCCTCGGCCCCCGCGAGGAGGCCATCGCCGGGTCGGTGCTCAAGGAGGTGCAGGCCCGTCTCGGGTTCCTGCTCGACGTCGGCCTCGAATACCTCACCCTCTCGCGCGCGGCCGCGACCCTCTCCGGCGGTGAGGCGCAGCGCATCCGGCTCGCCACGCAGATCGGTTCCGGCCTGGTCGGTGTGCTGTACGTGCTGGACGAACCGTCCATCGGCCTGCACCAGCGCGACAACCGTCGCCTCATCGAAACCCTCACGCGGCTGCGGGATCTCGGCAACACCCTGATCGTCGTCGAGCACGACGAGGACACCATCCGCGCCTCCGACTGGGTCGTCGACATCGGGCCGTTCGCCGGTGAGCACGGCGGTCGGGTCGTGCACACCGGAACGTACAAGCAGCTGCTGGACAACACCGAGTCGCTGACCGGCGCGTACCTGTCCGGACGCAAGAACATCGAGGTGCCGCCGCTGCGCCGGCCGATCGACCGCAAGCGTCAGGTCACGGTCGTCGGCGCCCGGGAGAACAATCTGCGCGGCATCGACGTGTCGTTCCCGCTCGGCGTGCTCACCAGCGTCACCGGGGTGTCCGGCTCCGGCAAGTCCACGCTGGTCAACGACATTCTCGCGACGGTGATGGCGAACAAGCTCAACGGCGCCCGCCAGGTGCCGGGCCGGCACACCCGCGTCAACGGGCTCGACCAGCTCGACAAGCTCGTCCAGGTCGACCAGTCACCGATCGGCCGCACCCCGCGGTCGAACCCGGCGACCTACACCGGTGTGTTCGACAAGATCCGCACCCTGTTCTCGCAGACCACCGAGGCGAAGGTGCGCGGGTACCAGCAGGGGCGGTTCTCGTTCAACGTCAAGGGCGGCCGGTGCGAGGCGTGCTCCGGCGACGGCACCCTCAAGATCGAGATGAACTTCCTGCCGGACGTGTACGTGCCGTGCGAGGTGTGCCACGGCGCCCGCTACAACCGCGAAACCCTCGAGGTGCACTACAAGGGCAAGAACATCGCCGAGGTGCTCGACATGCCGATCGAGGAGGCCGCCGAGTTCTTCCAGCCGGTCACCTCCATCCACCGCTACCTCAAGACGCTCGTGGACGTCGGGCTCGGCTACGTGCGGCTCGGGCAGCCGGCGCCCACCCTCTCCGGTGGTGAGGCGCAGCGCGTCAAGCTCGCTGCCGAACTGCAGAAGCGGTCGAGCGGACGCACCGTCTACGTGCTCGACGAGCCGACCACGGGCCTGCACTTCGAGGACATCCGCAAACTCCTCGGCGTCATCAACGGGCTCGTCGACAAGGGCAACACGGTCATCGTCATCGAGCACAACCTCGACGTCATCAAGACCGCGGACTGGGTCATCGACATGGGACCGGAGGGCGGATCGGGCGGCGGCACCGTCGTCGCGCAGGGCACCCCCGAGGAGATCGCGGCAACCGAGGGCAGCTACACCGGCCGGTTCCTCGCCGAAGCGCTCGGCGCCGCACCGGCGTCGGAACCGGTCCGCAAGCCCGCCCGCAAGCGCGCCCCGAGGAAGGCCGCCGCGGTCGGATAGCCGACAGGCGCCGACGCGGCGCGGCTCGACTCACCGGGAGGGCGCGCCGACCTGCACACGAGCAAGTCGGCGCGCTCGCGTGCAACCGGCGTCGGGATCCTCGAGGTCAGTAGACGGGGCCGGTGTACTTCTCGCCGGGGCCCTTGCCGGGCTCGTCGGGATGCGCCGACGCCTCCCGGAACGCCTTCTGCAGCGCCTGCAGGCCTTCCCGCATCGGGCCGGCGTGCGGGCCGAGGTACTCGACGGACGCGGTGACCAGGCCGGCGAGCGCGGTGATGACCCGGCGCGCCTCGTCGAGGTCCAGGTGGGCGCTGTCGTCGGGGTTCTCGTCACCGAGGCCCAGTTTCTCGGCGGCAGAGCTCATCAGCATCACGGCGGCGCGGCTGATCACCTCGACGGCGGGAATCTCGGCGAGGTGGCGAACGTCGTCGGCGGGCGACTCGGGGGTGTCGGTCATACCGTCGAGGATTCCATCCCGGTCCCTCCGGATCGCTCGCGGGTCGGGTGGGGAAGCGCCCGATTCGATCCTCACGTGCAGATTTGCTACTGTGGATCCCACGACCGCCCACGTGGAACACGCGTGGGCAGCAAAGTGGAGTCCGACTCCCACCTCTGGCGGCACATCGTTGCAGCTCAGTGGTCCGGTCCGCCCCGCACCTCGGTGCCGTGGGTGACTCGCCTTCCCAGGTGAGCGACGACGGTGCAGCCCCGGCTGCCGGTTCGTCGGGCCGGTCGGTAATCGGACCCCGTGTGGAGCTTCGGCGCCGCAGCGGGGTCTTTTCGTCGAGGAATGTCGGGCCCACGTGCTGCGGCGCGGTCAACAGACCGCACCGCTCTACCTAGGAGGCCCCATCAGCGCTGAGACCCGCATCAACGAACGCATCCGAGTTCCCGAGGTCCGACTCGTCGGACCGGGTGGTGAACAGGTCGGAATCGTGCGTGTTGAAGATGCACTCCGCCTGGCATACGAAGCCGACCTCGATCTGGTCG
>NZ_JALPTB010000096.1 GCF_023218075.1 Rhodococcus sp. HM1
GGGCAGCCGTGCCGTCCGGAGCCGGCGCCGCAGAGGCGGGCGCGGGAACCGGTGCCGGTGCCGGCTTCTCCTCGATGCACACCGGAAGCAGATCACCGTCGACGAGCCGGCCCATCTGCGCTTTCGCGTCGTCCAGGTTGCCGGAGGGGAGACCGGCCCGCACCTGCTCGCGCGCGGCGGGCTGCAGATCGTCGACGACCATGACCCGGCAGTTGGCGTGGTCGGGTTCCATCAGCGTCAGCATGCCCTCGTCGGTGACGCATCCCACGAGCGCCTGTTCCTGCAACGAGTAGCCGAGCACGTTGCCGGGCACGCCCCGCAGCACGGTGACCCGGCCGTCGTCGGCGCCGACGTAGTAGTAGTTGCGGATCATCGTGCGACCCACGACCAGGCCGGCCGCGAGCAGCGCCAGTACGACGATCGCCCCGATGATCCACCACAGGCGGCTGCGCTTGCGCTTCGGTTCGGGTTCGGGCGCGCTGATCACCCGCTTCGGGGTGGCACGCGGCGGGCGCATCGCCGCGGCGCGACCGGCTGCGGTGTTCGGCGGGGGAGTGTCCTCGTCCTCACCGGACGCTGCGCCTGCGACGATCGGATGACTCTGCCCGTAGTCCAGGTCGATGACGTCGGCGACGACGACGGTGACGTTGTCCGGGCCGCCGCTGCGCAACGCCAGTTCGATGAGGCGGTCGGCGCACTCGTCGTGGGTGCCCTCGCGCATCGTGTTGGCGATCGTCTCGTCGCTGACCACGTCGGACAGACCGTCCGAGCACACCAGGTAACGGTCGCCGACGCGCACCTCGCGCACCGTGAGGGTCGGCTCGACCTCACTGCCGGTCAGCGCCCGCATGATCAGCGACCGCTGCGGATGCGAATGCGCCTGCTCGGCGGTGATGCGACCCTCGTCGACGAGGGACTGCACGAAGGTGTCGTCGCGGGTGATCTGGGTCAGCTGGTCGTCGCGCAGCAGGTAGGCGCGCGAATCGCCGATGTGGGCCAGGCCCAGCTTGCTGCCGGCGAACAGGATCGCGGTGAGCGTGGTGCCCATGCCGTCGAGTTCGGGTTCCTCCTCGACCTGATCGGCGATGGAGGCGTTGCCTTCGCGGACCGCGGCGGCGAGCTTGCCGAGCAGGTCCTCGCCCGGCTCGTCGTCGTCGAGGTGGGCGAGCGCCGCGATCATCAGTTGTGAGGCGACCTCACCGGCGGCGTGGCCGCCCATGCCGTCGGCGAGCGCGAGCAGACGTGCCCCGGCGTACACGGAGTCTTCGTTGTTGGAGCGGACCAAACCCCGGTCGCTGCGGGCGGCGTATCGCAATACAAGGGTCACGGGCGGAGCTCGATCACGGTCTTCCCGACCCGGACCGGGGTGCCGAGGGGTACGCGGACAGCGGTGGTGACTTTCGCACGATCGAGATAGGTCCCGTTGGTGGAACCCAGGTCCTCGACGTACCAGTCGGAGCCACGTGGCGAGAGCCGGGCGTGGCGGGTGGAGGCGTAGTCGTCGGTGAGCACGAGCGTCGAATCGTCGGCACGTCCGATCAGCACCGGCTGGGTGCCCAGCGAGATGCGGGTGCCGGCGAGCGCACCCTGTGTCACCACCAGGTACTTCGCCGTCTTGTTGCGACTCAGCGACGGCAGCACCGACTGCTTGCCCGAATAGCGAGGCAGCGGCCGGGCGGCGCCGGCGTAGATGTCCGAGCGCAGTGTGCGCAGAACAGCCCAGATGAACAGCCACAGCAGGAGGAGGAAACCCGCCCGGGTCAGCTGCAGAATCAGCCCCTGCACGGCTCATCCTCCTTCGGCATGATCGACCGGCGCACTCGCATCCGGTGTGCTGAGGTCACCCACAATACGGACTGTGTACGACTCGACGCATCGTCCGACGCGTCGGCTACGCGTCGGACAGGTCTCGAGTCGGGTCCGATTCGGTGTCGAATCCCGTTCAGAGGATGCGGACCAGGATCTCCGAGTGACCGGCACGGACCACATCGCCGTCGGCGAGCTGCCAGTCCTGCACCGGCGCGCCGTTGACGGTGGTGCCGTTGGTGGAACCGAGATCGGACAGCATCGCGACCGCGCCGTCCCAGCGGATGTCGATATGGCGACGTGACACGCCGGTATCCGGGAGCCGGAACTGGGCGTCCTGGCCGCGGCCGATGATGTTGCTGCCTTCGCGGAGCTGGTAGTAGCGGCCGCTGCCGTCCTCGAGCTGGAGGGTCGCGGTCAGCACACGACCCGCGGGAGCACCGGCCGGCGGGTAGGCGGCGCCGCCACCGTAGTTGCGGTCGTCGTAGCCGCCCTGCTGGCCGTAACCCTGCTGGTCGTAACCCTGACCCTGATCCGCGTAACCCGGGTCTGCATAGCCCTGGTTGCCGTAGGCCTGCTGGCCGTACGGCTGCGGCTGGTAGGCCTGGTCGGCGTAGCCCTGGTCGTAGCCACCGGGCTGGCCGTAGCCGTTCTGGTAACGGTTGTCGCCGTAGGGCTGCTGGTAGTCGCGGCCGTACTCCTGGCTGTAGGCCTGCTGCTGGTCGTAGCCGCCACCGTAGTTGCGGTCGTCGTAGCCGCCCTGCTGGCCGTAACCCTGCTGGTCGTAGCCCTGATCGGCGTAACCCTGGTCGTAACCCGCGGCACCGGCGGGCTGGCCGTAGCCGCCCTGCTGGCCGTAACCCTGCGCGTAGCGCTGCTCCTGACCGACGTGCGCGTGACCGTTGCGCGCGTACTGCGGCTCCGCGCGATCGGCGGGCTCGCGGCCGGGTTCGTAGCCGGGGTTTTGCGTCATGGGGGCAACTCCTGGGTCGGGTTTCACGGTCGGGCGATTCTGGGGCGAACGCGAGGCCGGGGCGCGCGCCGGTGAGCGCCCGGTATCGGGATCGACCGAGCCGCGAGTGCGGTACTGCCCTGTGTGCAGCGCCGACGACGACTCGAAGGCAACATTGATCTCA
Organism: Rhodococcus sp. HM1; assembly: GCF_023218075.1. Taxonomy (GTDB): domain Bacteria; phylum Actinomycetota; class Actinomycetes; order Mycobacteriales; family Mycobacteriaceae; genus Rhodococcus. The sequence goes on from NZ_JALPTB010000096.1 coordinate 2,943, forward strand.
CCGTAGGTCTGCCACCCTTGTTCGCGAATGAAGTCCTCAAGGTGACGGGAGAATGCCTTCACCGTCAAGTCCCTGTCTGCTGCCAGGGCCTCATGATCGGATTCGCTGATGGTGATGACGTACTTGTTCGGTGCGAGCATGAGCCCACGATCGAGCTGCTGGACACCATCCGTCGCTTCCTGTTGAAGCGCGGCTTCGACCTCTTGGGGGACCACACCGCCTCCGAAGACGCGCGCGAACGCGTCGCCGATTGCGGCTTGAAGCTTGCGTTCGAAACGCTGCGCGATACCCATGGCGGCCCCCTTCCCAGGTCTGTGCGTGTCGCGATGCAGTTCTCGCCCCTGCATGGTATCGACTTTTCGTCCGATCCGGCTCGGAGGATCGTGAGCGATTGTCCAACTCGGTACCGAACCCCGTCGTTGGACCCCGAGAAACCCGCCTTGACCAGGCGAATCGTTATATCCGGGGATGATGTGTTACTGTTCTCCAGTCGCTCGGGCGAGTGGCGGAATGGCAGACGCGCTGGCTTCAGGTGCCAGTGTCCTTCGGGACGTGGGGGTTCAAGTCCCCCTTCGCCCACAGAGAGCAGTTCCACGAACTGCACAGAACGAGGTCACGAACTCGAAAGAGGTCGTGACCTCGTTTTCGTATGTGCGGTCGATAGCGGCTCGATTCCGATCGGCCGTTCGATATCGATCCGGCAATCGACGCGGTGAGTGCGAATTCGCTCACGCTGCAGTGTGGGCGAATTCCGAATCGCGCCTGGATCGAGCGCGACAGCAATTGCGGGTCGGTGTCACCTCGTCGTGAGGTCGAACGTCAGCAGAGAGGGGCGCAGATAGTCCGTCGGATCGACGAGCATGCGCACCTCGGGTGAATTCGGCAGGCTCGCCACCGCCTCGCGCAACCGCGGCTCGTACGCGGCGGCGGGCGCGGAGACGGGTGGGAGCCAGTTGTCGTGATGAGAGGGAACGAATACGGACGGGCGCAGCGCCCGGATGTAGTCGAGCGTGTCGCCGAGGCCGTTCGTGTACTGGTTGTAGCCCTGGATCGACCCGATCTGCACCGATGAGGCGGGCAACTGCCGCAGGGTGTCGAGGACCTGCGGTGCGTCTGTGACGAGCGGCCCCGAACTGTCGTGCCAGGTGAGCACGAAGCCGCCGACCTCGAACTGGTACAGCAACGAGCCGCCCTCCTCGTCGCCGGCGTGGTCCGCCAGGTGCTGCAGATCCTGGAGCGTCGGGGGGTGCTCGACGGTCGGCGTGAAGTCGGGCGCGAGGACGAGCGGGGCCTGCTCGCCCCGGGGTGCGCGCAGTCCGGAGTGCAGGTGCCGCACCGCGCGCACGGTCACACCGCCCAGCGTGAATTCGGTCCGATCCAGGGACAACGGATGCGTCCGCAGGTCCGTGGCGGCCTGCTCGTCGAGTTCCCGGCAGTGCTCCTCGGTGCCGACGATCGTCGCGCCGGACAGTGACGCGATCTCGGTTGCGTCGGCGGCATGGTCGAAGTGTCCGTGCCCGATGAAGATGTGGCTCGGCGCCAACGCTGCCAGTTCGGTGGGGCTCGTCGGCACACGATTCGAGAACTCCCCGCGAGGCACCCACGCGTCCAGAAGGAAGACGTCCCCGGCGATCGCCGTCGCGAAGCTCGTCACCCCGAACCACGAGAGGATCACCTTGTCGGGATCCACTCCTCCGGTGCGCGGGTCGACGTGCTCGGCTCCGAAGAATCGTTGGCGGGCAGCGATCGTCGGGTTCGCATTCGGCTCGGCAGAGGCCACCGGCCGCGCCGGGGTCACGACGGCGACGGCTGCGGCGGCCGCCGCAGCCACGAAGGTCCGGCGGCTGATCGCATACGAGGACATGGGCGCAGTCTAGGGCGACAGCGATCCTGATCCGAGAATCCACGCGGTGAATGCGAATTCGCTCATGCAACAACGTGAGCGGTTTCCGAATCGCGTCGTGGATCGGGACGAGCCAACCGAACGCAGGCCTCGCGCTACCGGGCCGCGACCGCGGTGCGCATGACCTCGAGGGCCTCCTCCTCATGAACCGGTCCGACGACGGTGACTTCCGCATCGGTCGCCGCGACGACGTCTGCGCAACCGAGGGTGAAATGTGGTCCCTCGGGGAGGATGGTCGAGAACCCTTCGGTCGACGCGGCGAACACGATCCGGGTGGTACCGGCCCAGACGCACGCTGCGGCGCACATGGGACACGGTTCGCCGCTCGCGTACATCGTGGCGCCGGCGAATCGGTCGACGTGCCCGTCGGCGGTTGCCCGGCGGATCGCGACGAGTTCGGCATGTGCGGTGATGTCGCCGGAGGAGGCGACTTCGTTGAGACCTTCGGCGAGCACCTCACCGGTGGCTGCGACCAGGACGGCGCCGAACGGGCGGTTGCCCGACACTGCTGCTTCTGCGGCGAGTTCGAGGCTGCGTGCGAGGAAGCGGGACTCGGGTGCGGGAACGGTCATGCGCTCATCTCTACTCTGGTTCCGATGTCGGCGGCGAGTGCGGCGTCGACGAGGATGCGGGCGGTCACGAGATCCTGCAGGCCGATGCCTACTGAGTTGAAGAGGGTGATGTCCTCGTCGCTGCGCCGACCGAGTCCGGGATCGAGGACGACGTCGCCGAGCTCGACGGCCACCGCGTCCTCGGTGAGATGTCCTTCGCCGATGGCGAGCAGGACGTCACCGGACTTCGTCAGTGCGGTGGGGCGACTGTCGACGACGAGTCGGGCCGAACCCATTCCGACACCGTCGATCTCACGGTGATCGGCGCGCGGGGGTGCACCCACGGCGTTCAGGTGCAGGCCCGGCCGGAACCACGCGCCGTGGACGATCGGATCCTTCGACGGTGTCAGTGTGCAGACGATGTCGGCGGTTGACAGAACGTCGCGCGGCGATTCGGCGTGTTCGACGCGCAGGTCCAGATCGTGAACACGGCGGCGGAACTCGTCAATGGTCGCAGCGGAGCGGGACCAGACCGATACCTTGTCGATCGATCGGACGCGAGCGATCGCGCGAGTGTGTTCGACGGCGAGTGTGCCGGCACCGATCAAGCCCAGGGTCGTGCTCGAATCCCGTGCGAGGTGTGCGGTGGCGACGGCGCTCGCGGCGGCCGTGCGGACGGCGGTGATGAGCCTTCCGTCGAGGACCGCTTCGCATTCGCCGGTCCGATCCGACATCAGCAGGATGGTCGAGCGTTGGGTGGGTCGACCGGCGGCACGGTTGAACGGCATGTCGGACAGCACTTTCACCGAGCTGGCTCGCTGCCGGGTCGCGACTGCGGCCATCGGCAGGACCGTTCCCCCCTGTTCGAGGGGGAGGACCGCCGGTGCCGGATTGCATGCGGTGCCGGCGGACAGATCGGCGTGGGCGCGTTCGACGGCGTCGTAGACGGCGTGCCGGTCGATCAGGGCCTCGATGTCGGAATGGGTGAGGACGAGGGTCATCTGTTTGTCCGCCTCTCGGATTGATGTTCAGACACGGCCGATGTAGGGGACGGTGAGGCAGGACGGTGCTTTCCGTCCACCCACGAAGCCGCTGACCGCGACGATCGCAATGAGGTAGGGCAGCATCACGAGCACGGCGTAGGGGATGTTCACCCCGATCGCGGGGAGCGCGAACTGCATTGCACGGGCGACACCGAAGAACAATGCAGCCCAGAGGATTCCGGATACCTTCCATCGACCGGCGATCACGGCCACGACGGCGAGGTAGCCCATGCCCGCAGTCATGTTCTCGCTGAACGAGCGGACCTCCGAGAGCGCGAGGTGAGCGCCGGCGAGGCCACCGGCTGCGGATGCGATGAGCACTCCCGCGACACGGATGCGGTTGACGGCGAGCCCGGTCCAGCCCGCAGACGTCGCGTCTTCACCGACGGCGTCGATCCTGATCCCGGGCATGGTGCGGCGGGAGAAGATCACTGCCAGTGCGGCGATGACCGCCAGGCAGAAGTAGCCGAGGAGGGTTTGCCCGAACACCGCGGGCCCGATGATCGGCAGGTCGCTCAGGACCGGAACCCGGACGTCGGCGAAGGCGGGCACGTTCTGGCCCTTTCCGGCGTCGAGCAGGACCCGCGCCCCGAAGGTGGTGAGGCCGAGGGCGAGTGCGTTGGCCGCGACACCGACGACGATCTGGTCGGCACGGAGCCGCACGCTCAGCAGTGCCTGGGCGAGACCGAAGATCAGGCCCGCGACGACGCCGGCGACCGCACCGAGCACTGCCGATCCGGTGCTGACCGAGGCGAGCACGCCGGCGAACGCTCCGGTGAGCATCATTCCTTCCATGCTCAGGTTGAGCACCCCGGCGCGTTCGGAGATCGATTCGCCGGTGGCTGCGAGCAGTAGGGGTATGGCGAATGCCACTCCGCCGGTGAATACTTCGGTGATCATTGCGGTGTTCATACGAGCACCTCCCTGGCGGGGGCTTCGGTGTGGACCTCGGGACGGGATTTGCGTTGCGGCTTGGAGGTACTCGTCCACCATGCGGCACCGGCGATGAGGATGATCAGCAGGCTCTGGACGACGGTGATCGTGGACGCGGGTACTCCGGCGGCGAGTTGGAGGTTGATACCGCCGGAGACCAGGAAGCCGAACAGTGTGGAGACCGCGATGACGGCGGTCATCGATCCCCGAGCGAGGAGTCCGACGACCAGTCCGCTGAACCCGAATCCGGAGGAGAATCCGTCGGCGAGGACGAACGGTGCGGAGGCGACGAGCAGTCCTCCGGCCAGCCCGGAGAAACCGCCCGCCGCGGCGAGCCCGAGGAACGCGGTGCGATCGACGGGGACGCCGAATCGGGCCGAAGCGGTGCCGGACAGTCCCACGCTCCGCAGCCGAAGTCCGGTGATCGTGTGGCGCAACATGATTCCCACTGCGATCACCGAGATCACGGCGATCACGATCGCGATCGTGGCCGGGTTCCTGTCCAGGCCCAGCAACGGAAGGCGCGCCGAGACTGCCAGCGGTTCGGACTGGGGCAGGGTCTCCGAGGACGTCATCGGCTGGCGCAACAGCGACGGTTCCTGGACCATCAGCACCACCAATGCCAGGCCGACGAAGTTCAGCAGCAGGGTGGTGATGATCTCGCTGGTGCCGCGGCGGATCCGCAGCCAGGCCGCGATTCCCGCCCAAGCCGCACCTGCGAGGACGGCGGCGAGCAGAGCAGCGGCGAGACCGAGGGGGACCGGCACCGAATCGGGGATCGAGACCCCGACTGCGGTGGCGGCGATACCGCCCAGGCAGATCTGGCCTTCACCACCGACGTTGACGAGCCCGGCCCGGTAGGCGACGGTGAATCCGGCTGCCACCAGCATCAGGAGCGCGGCGTTGTTGAGCGAGGTTCCGATCGCGAACGGCGATCCCAAGGTTCCGTCGACGAGCGCGTCGACGACCGTTCCGGGGTCGGCTCCGGCGGTGGCAGCCAGAGCCAGACCCGCGACGGCCGATACGACCAGGGCGCCGAGGGCGATCACCAGCGGGTGGCGCAGGTGCAGATGTTGTATCGGCGGCAGGAGGCGCAGCCGCGGGCCGCGGTCGGATGTGATGGAGGTGGTCATGCGGGGACTCCGGTCATGAGGCTGCCGATATCGGTTGCGGCAGTGGGTGAGTCGGTGCGCACAGATCCCAGTAGTGCGCCGCGATAGGCCACGACGATCCGGTCGCACACGGTCAGCAGTTCGTCGATTTCGCTGGATGTGATCAGGACCGCGGCACCGTTGTCGGCCGCGTCGCGCAATCGGTCGAGCACGAACGCGACTGCACCGGCGTCCAGGCCCCGGGTGGGTTGCGCGGCGACAACGACACGCAATCCGGCAGTGGACAATTCGCGGGCAAGGACGACCTTCTGCTGGTTGCCGCCGGACAGTGAACCGATCGGCGCGTCCGGATCCGAGGCCCTGATCGAGTACTCGGCAATCGCGGCGGCGGCGTCGGCGCGCATCCGGTTCCGATCGAGCAGCCCGCACCGGCGGTACTGCCGCAGTCGGGGCATCGCGAGGTTCTCGGCGATCGACAGGTCGGCGATCATTCCTTCGGCGTGCCGGTCCTCGGGAATCACCGCCATGCCCGCGGCGGTCCGTTGCGCCGGCGATGCATCGGTGATATCCGTGCCGTCCAGGGTCACCGTGCCGCTGTCGGCGGTCAGCGACCCTGACAGCACGGCGGTCAGTTCGGACTGTCCGTTGCCCTCGACGCCTGCGATACCTACGATCTCGCCGCGTCCGATGCCCAACTCCACGTCCGACAGTGCGGTACTGCCGTCCGGGCGGGTCACGTCGAGACCGCTCACCCGCAGGACGGCATCGGCGTCGCTGTGGGTATCGCGGCGCCGTCGTAGGCCGGCGGCGGGGTCGATCGGTTCCTTGTCGCCCAGCATCAGTTTCAGCAGCGAGGACAGCGGCACGTCGGCGAGCCGTCCTCCACCGACGACGGTGCCTCCGCGCAGGACGGTGGCCTCGTCGGCGGCGCGGGCGACTTCACCGAGCTTGTGGGTGATGAGGACGACCGACTTGCCGTCCGCGGCAAGGGCGGCGCACGTGGCGATCAGTGCGTCGATCTCGGAGGGATCGAGCACTGCGGTCGGTTCGTCGAGCAGGATCAGCCGTGGGTCACGCAGCAGGGCCTTGACGATCTCCACTCGCTGGCGGGCCCCGACGGTCAGCTCGCCGACCGTGGCCTTCGGGTCGACACTCAGACCGTAGTTGTCTGCGATGCGGTCGAGGTCGTCCGACAGCCGGCCCCGCGGCGGACGGAAGCCGTCGCGCCCCAGCAGCAGATTGTCGGCGACGGTCATCGTGGGGATCAGCGAGAAGTGCTGATGCACCATCGCGACCCCTGCCTGCAGAGCGTCCGACGGATTGCGTGGCCGGTAGTCGGCGCCGGCCAGGGTCATGCTGCCGGTATCGGGAGAGACGGTGCCGTAGACGGTGTTGCACAGGGTCGATTTCCCGGCACCGTTCTCTCCCAGAATGCAGTGCACGGAACCAGGTTTCACGGTCAGTGTCACCGCGTCCAGGGCGCGCACCGAGCCGAACGATTTCCCGATCCCGTTCATCGACAGCAGCGCGGTGGTGGTGGTCATCGTCATCGCCTCTCGTTCGGCTTCCGGCCGTCAGTAGGGCTGGACCGCGCCGGAGACGATCGCCGCCTCCGCATCGGACAATGCCCGGGCGACAGCCGGATCGGTCGAGCACACGATGAATTCGCTGCCGCCCTTGTCGGTCGTCACGCCGAACGGAACCTGCGCGGCCGTCCACGTGCCGTCGAGCACCGAGGACACCGCGTACTCGATTTCGGTGCCGATATCGGTGCGCACGAAGCCGGCGTAGACGGTGTTCGCGCAGTCACCCGGGATGGGCCCGCCGTTGAAACGGTTGCCCGATTCCCGCGCGGCCTGCTCGATGCCCTGCTTGCCGAGGTTGACGATCTGACCCAGTACGTCGGCACCACCGGCATAGGCGGCACCGGCGGCCTGCTTGGCCTTGGCCGGGTCGTTGAAGTCACCCACGTACTGCGGTGCGAGGACCTTGACGTCCGGCCGGACGAACCGAGCGCCGTTACCGAATGCGCTGGCGGCGTTCACGATCGCCGGAAGTTCCACCCCGCCGACGAACCCGACCGTCCCGTTCTTCGACGACATGGCGGCGACGGCACCGGACAGGAATTCGGCCTCGGCCTGCTGCGGGTCGTAGTAGGCCAGGTTCGGCAACGGTTCGGCGTCGGCGGGCCCGCCGATCTCCACGAACTTGACGTCGGGGAACTGCGGGGCGACCGCGCGCAGGTCGGCGTCGGTCTGCCCACCGACCGAGATCACCAGATCGTTCTGGGAGGCGAAGCGCTGCAGCGCCTGCTGATAGTCGGCGGCGGCGACCTGCTCGACGTAACTGACGTCGATCCTGTCCCCGTATTCGGCCTGGATGCGTTCCACGCCTGCGAATCCCGACTGCATGAATCCCGTGTCGTTGATCGATCCGGGCAGGAAGACGCCGACGGACAGGACGTCGTCGGACGAGTCCGCGTCAGAAGTTCCGCACGCGCTCAGTCCCACTGTCAGAAGACCAGTGGCTGCGACGGACATGACCTTGGTGGCGGTGGTGACCTTCATAGGGCTTCTCCCGATTCATCGATACCGATTAGCGGTATACCGTTACGAGAAGCGTGGTCCCGATCCATTTCTGTCAGATTGCGAGGCTGTAAGAATTCCATTACTGGTATACCGCTATTTTTCGGTGTCTATGCTGGTGACAGGCACGAAGAGGAAAGAGGTCGAACGTGACAACCGCAGTGGATGCAGCAAGCCGGAAGTCGCTACGGGACGTCGCCTATGACGAACTACGCTCCCGCATCATCGGCCTGGACCTCGCTCCGGGTACCCGTCTGATCGAGCGCGATCTTGCCGAGGAGCTGGCCGTCTCGCGCATTCCGCTGCGCGAAGCGATGCAGCGATTGGAACGGGACGGGCTGGTCGTCGTGGTGCCGCGCCAGGGTGCGATCGTCTCGCCGTTCACCGTCGACGACGTCCGGGACCTCTTCGACGTCCGCGAGAACCTCGAGGTTCTCGCAGCGCGACTGGCCGCCGAACGCGCCGACGAGGAGGGCCTGGCAGCTCTTGCCGCTCAACTGGATACAGCACGCGACGCGACCGAACGCGGCGACAAGGCTGCCATCGCCGCGGCGAACGCGAAGTTCCACACCCTCATCGTCGATCTCGCCGCCAACCCGCTACTCGAATCGATCCTGCAACCGCTGGAAGCCCGGACACAGTGGCTGTTCCATCTGACCAAGGAGCGCGACGCCACGGTGCAATGCCGCGAACACGAGGAGCTGCTGGCCGCCATCGCCGACCACGACCCCGACCGGGCTGCCGAATCCGCTTTCCACCACGTGCATTCCGGACGCGAGGCCAGCCTGAGAATGGCCGCCGAATGGTCCGATGTCGACATCGACCCGGTACACCTCACCAAGGGCCGGCGACGCGGCGGCTCGTGACCATTTGGCGGGCCCACTACCGGTAAGGCGCTGGGACCTTCGCGATGAATCGGAGAAGGTGCTGGTCGGACCGGATCGACTATCCTTCAGCCGCTTCGAATTCGAGCTCGCCGAGCTGGCCGAGCCGGCTCTTGATTCGTTCGATGTCGACGGGTAACCGGCCGCTGCCGGCGAACGCGTCCAGCGGCGTGGTCGCGAGGAAAACGGTGGTGATGTCGCAGTCGTACAGCACGTCGACCACGTTGGCGAAGCGTTGCGCCGGCTCACGCCCTGTGGCTCGAAGGTCGGGCACTCCGCTGACGACCCAGGTACCGAATTGTCGTGCGAGGGCGAGGTAGTCGACCGGGGCCGTGGTGTTTTCGCACAGGTCGGCGAAGTCGACCCACAGGCACCCCTCCGCTGCGCGCAGGGCACGGACGGGATGCCCGGCCGGTGCGAGGACTGTGCGTTCGTCGGGAGTCGGCGAGCGCAGTCCCAGTCGGTCTCTCTGCTCCTGCGTGCCGGGGCTGACCCACCATCCGGCGGCGAAACCGGCCTCGTGACCGGAGGCGGTGCGGTAGTCCACAGGCCCGTCGACGGTGACGACGGTGAAGAACTGCTCGATCATCTCGATCGAGGGGATGAAGTCGTCGTGGAACAGCGGGTTGGGCATCAGGGATCGAGGCGGGTAGTTCGAAGTCAGGATCACCCGGATCTGCCGATCGAGAAGGGCGGGCAGGAGACGGGCGATGAACTTGCCGTCCGCGGGGTCGTGGACGTGGAACTCGTCGAAGCACACGAGATCCACCCGGCCCAACAGCTCGTCCAGAGCAGCGGCAAGGTTGTTGCGGTGCCGTCGGATGCCCAGATGCAGGTCGCGGAAGAACTCGTGGAAGTGAACCCGCATCTTCCGGTCGGTCGGCAGCGCGGCGAAGTACGTCGCCATCAGCCAGCTCTTGCCCCGTCCGACGGGACCCCACAGATACAGATTCCGATCGCCGGCGGCGAGGGCGGCCGCGGTCTCCAGCTGCGATCCGTCGAGGGTGAATCCCAGATCTTGTGCAGCGGTATCGAATGCAGCGCCGTCTACGAGCAGTGAACGACGTGGCGGTGACGTTCTGCGAGTCCGACGCATGGCTCGAAACTCTAGCATCGTAGAGTTTCGGGGAATGGAGGTGGATATGGCTGAACGTCGCTCCCGTCGAGAGCTGATCTGCGAGGCCGCGTTGGACCTGGCTGCCGAGGGTGGCAACCATGCGCTCACGCACCAGGGCATCGATGCACGCCTCGGTCTGGCCCGGGGCTCGACGTCGTACTACTACCGCACCCGTCACGCCCTGGTGTCCGCCGCGATCGCGCACCTGGCGCGCCGGTCCCGGGAACACTTCGACAGCGCCGCCTCCATCGTCCGGCCGCCCACCATCGAAGCGGCCGGGAACCTGATCGCGGACCAGCTCGAAACGCTGGTGACGGACCGACACAGGGACGTCCTTGCCCGATACGCGCTCGTCGTCGACGCGGCCGCCGACGACGAGCTGAGGACAGGTCTGGCGTCGTGCCTCTTCTCGCTTCCCGCCGCGACCGCACTGATGGATGCCCTCGGCGCGTCCCAACCCCCGGATGCCGCGCGCGACCTCATCAGTCTGCTCGAAGGGATGGTGTTCGATTTCGCGTTCGGGACAAGGGTTCTCGCACCAGGTGATTCGTTCGCCGAGCATCGCGAGTCGCTGCGGACCACGATCCGCCTGTGGATAGGCACTCTCGTTACGAGCCGATGACATCCGCGTTCGAGGTCACTCGGAAGGCGGGCTATCGACCGAGAATGCTGCGGCGTGCCCGGGCCCGTAAAGGGGCTTCGAGCCTGCTCGAGACGAAACTACCCCGGATCGTATCCGGGAACAGGGACGTATGGCTCGCGAGTCCACCGCCCGGTGCCCCGGCCCGACGTAAGCTCGAAAACGGACGGAAGTCCGAACCGTGCAGAGCTGCACTCGGAGGTCAGGACCGAAGTAGACGATGGCCGATACAGATCCCTTCGCGACGCAACGTGGCGTGGCCGGAACGGTCTCCGCGGAGCTGGAGGACGTCGGTTTCGAGGATCCGCAAGAGGTCGGCCGCGGCGGGTTCGGCGTGGTCTACCGGTGCACTCAGCCTTCGCTGGACCGCGTCGTCGCGGTGAAGGTCCTCACGGCCGATCTGGACGAGGACAACCGCGCCCGATTCCTGCGTGAGCAGCGCGCCGCCGGCCGCTTGACCGGTCACCCCAACATCGTCAACATCCTGCAGGCCGGCATCACCGCCAACGGCCGGCCCTTCATCGTGATGCCCTTCGAATCCCAGGGCTCGCTCGAGACGCGGATTCGCCGGCAGGGCCCGCTCCCGCTGGAGGACGTCCTGCGGATCGGGGTCAAGATGGCCGGCGCGCTCGAGGCGGCCCACGCTGTCGGCATCATTCATCGCGATGTGAAGCCCGCGAACATCCTGTTCACGGACTACGGCGAGCCGGCGTTGACGGACTTCGGTATCGCTCACGTCGCGGGTGAGTTCCAGACTGCCGTCGGGGTGCTCACGGGTTCGCCGGCGTTCACTGCACCGGAGGTGTTCAACGGTGCGCCACCGAGCACCGCTGCCGACGTCTACGGGCTCGGGGCCACCCTGTTCGCGGCGGCCACCGGTCACGCCGCGTTCGAACGTCGCAGCGGTGAGCAGGTGGTCGCGCAGTTCGTGCGGATCGCCACGGAGCCGGTCCCGGATCCTCGTGACCACGGGGTCGCCGCCGACGTCAGTGCTCTGATCGGGGCCGCAATGGCCGGCGACCCGAACGACCGCCCGTCCGTGGTCGAGCTGGGGGACAGGCTTCGCGAGGCGCAACGATCACACGGATTCTCCGTGGACGACATGACCGCGAGCGCGGGTGCCGGAGTTCCTGCCTACGCCTCGAGCACGGCGGGAGAGGCCACCCGGCCACCGACGGCGCGGACCGGCCGCACGCGAGACCTTCCGCTGGAGCTGACGAGCTTCGTCGACCGCCGCGAAGAGTTGGCGAAGGCCAAGAACCTCCTGGCGACCGCCCGTCTGGTGACGCTGGTCGGGGTCGGTGGGGTAGGCAAGACCCGTCTCGCGTTGAGAATCGCCCATCAGATGCGCGTCGCGTTCGCCGACGGTGTGTTCCTCGTTGAACTGGCCGAGCTGCAGGACGAATCCCTCCTGGTCGACGTGGTCGCCGGTGCGATCGGTCTGCGCGATCAGTCGACCACGCCGCTGAAGGTGGTCCTCGAGAACTACCTCGCGAAGCGGGAGGTGCTGCTCGTCCTCGACAACTGTGAGCATCTGATCGACGCGGTCGCGCATCTCGCGGAGTCGCTGCTGCGCGCCGGACCGGGATTGCGGATCCTCGCGACCAGTCGTGAGCGGATCGGCATCGGCGGCGAGGTGGTGCTGCCGCTGGCGCCGCTGCCGGTCCCCGATCTCGAGAATCTACCGGCACGAGGACACCGCAACGACGCGATGACGCTGTTCGTCGAGCGGGCCGCCGCGGCGGTGCCCGGCTTCGTGGCCGGTGACGACGACGCGGTCACGATCGCCAAGATCTGCCGTCGTCTCGAAGGCCTGCCGCTGTCGATCGAACTCGCCGCCGCCGGGCTGCGGGCGATATCGCCGGAGCAGGTGTTGCAGCGGCTCACCGACCGCTACGCGCTGCTCACCCGGGGTAGCAGGGATGCACCCGAACGACAACAGACGCTGAGGATGTGCGTCGACTGGAGCTACGAACTGTGCACTCCGCTGGAACAGCGGATGTGGGCGCGTCTGTCGGTGTTCGTCGGAGGGTTCGAACTCGATGCCGCCGAGCACATCTGCGGCTCGGAGTTCTCCGCAGAGGATGTCTTCGACGCGGTGTCCAACCTCGTCGACAAGTCGATCCTGATCCGCGAGCAATCCGGTCCGGTCGCGCGGTTCCGGATGCTCGAGACGATCCGGGAATACGGACAGGAGAAGGCATCCGAGGCAGGTGACCTCGCGGATCTGCGGCGGGCGTATCGCGAGTGGTACGAGCAGCTGGCGCGGGACGCGGAGGCCGACTGGATCGGCCCGCGACAGCTCGATTGGATGAAGCGGCTCACCACGGAACTGGCCAACATACGGCAGGCGCTGGACTTCTGCGCCTCCGACGACCCCGAGGCCGGGGTCCGGATGGCGGGGGCGTTGTTCCCCTATTGGTTTTCGCGGAGTCTCATCGGCGAGTGCGGTCGCTGGTGCCACCGGATGCTGGAACAGGCGGTGGCGAAGCCGAGCGTCGACCGGGCGAAGGCGGCATTCGTGGAAAGCGCGATGGCCGGGTTGCAGGGCGACTCGAAGGCTTCGGCGGTCGTGATGCGGAACGAGCGCGCGTTGGCGGAAGGGACGACGGACCCCCTGCTGCTGGCGTATCTCGATCTCGGCGACGCCTACGGCACCCTGTTCAGTGGTGACCTTCAGCGCACGTGCGAATGGTTCGAAGGCGCATTGTCGACCTTCACGGATCTGAACGATGTCCTCTACCAAGTGGTTCCCCGCATCGGCATGGGACTCGCCTACGAAATCGTCGGTCGGACCGACCTGGCGATCAGCTGCTACGAGCGTGCCCTCGAGATCACCGAGGCTCGCGGTGAGTCCGTACACAGATCGTATGCGCAGTGGGCACTGGCGGTCGTGGTGTGGCGTCAGGGTGACCGTGACCGTGCGGAACAGCTTCTGCAGCAATCACTTCTGATTGCGCGCAAGTACACGCCGCGGCTCAACATCAGTTTGGTCCTTCAGGTGCTCTCCTGGATCGCAATGGCGGATCGCAATGCCGAACGCGCGGTGGTCCTGGCCGCGGCCGCCGACCACCTGAGCCAGTCGATCGGAAGTCCGTCCGTGGTTGTGCCCGGTCTTGCCGAGAACCACGAAATGACTCTGCGCGCCGCGCGTGATGCGCTGAGTTCGAGGGCATTCGAGGCCGCTCGCCGGAAGGGCGAAGCGCTCGGCGTCACCGGCGCGGTCGCGTATGCGCTCGGGGAAGACTCCGGCGGATCCGAGTCGAAGTCTCCCCTCGCAAGTGCCCCGACGAAGCGGGAACTCGAGGTCGCCGGGCTGGTCGCCGAGGGCCTGACGAACAGGGAGATCGCGGAGCGTCTGACGATCTCGCTCCGAACCGCGCAGGGACACGTCGAGCGTCTTCTGGGGAAGCTCGGATTCACCAGACGTTCCCAGATCGCGGTGTGGTTCACCGAGCAACGCGACTCCGGCGAGTGAGCGGGAGTTTTCCCGGCGACGCGAACGCGTGTTCGAGTTGACCCTCGACGCCACCCGTGGGACCATCCCTGCACCGGCCTGAAAACAGGTCGACCCCGGAAGGTGCTACCAACACCGACCGGGGTCTGGGCACACGACAGTAGGAGCTGTCATGCACCGTACGGTGGATTCTATCCACACGCCCCGCAGAGGCGTGCACGAGCAACGAGCCGCGAGTGCCTTCCGCGCCGGCCCGCACATCACCTGGCCACCAGGTTCACATCCGACGTCCTGAGCACGCAGCCCCTCGATCCCGCGACCCGCGGTCCGATCGAGGGGCTCGAGTTGTTTTCCGTCTGCCTCGGTGCGGGCACGGGCCGTTCCGGTGACCGTGGCACATCGGGCGGGCGTCGTCGCTCGTCTCCCAGAGTCCGACGTCAGCGCATCGACGCTGCGAAACCGGGTGCCATTCCCGTGTTTCGAAACCGACTGGGCGCCAGTAACCCTCGTCTCCACAGCTGGTGGTGGAGCACCCGATCGTGAGGGTCGACACGAACGACCGGGTCCAGTACCTGCCGCACGTCCGCCGCGACGTGGGGCTACGAGTGCTGGCCGAGACGGTCTATCGGGGCATGGCGACCGGGCAGCGTTGGGGAAGGGGCCGGAGCAAGCTCAGGGACCCGTAGGGTCTCCGATCGGTCAGAGGCAGCCGCCCGCAGGGCGTCCGTCGATCTCCGGTTGTTCGAGCTCGGTCTGCTCACTGCAGCATTCGGGGACCGAGTTGGTGGGTGAGTTCGAGAGCCAGCATGAGTGCCAGTCGGTGTTCGCCGGGGTGGTGGCCGAGCAGTTCGGTTGCGCGGGCGACTCGCTGCAGGACGGTGTTGCGGTGCGTGTGCAGGCGAACCGCCGTCCGCGGGGCGTTGTCGGCTTCCTCGAGGTAGATCCGCAGGGTTTCGCGGAGGCGGGCGGCCGCGGGTGTGTCCGCCGCCAGAGTTCCGAGCGTGCTGGTGACGAATTCCGTTGCGCGGTCCGGATCCTGGGCGGTCAACGCGGTGACTTCCAGGTCCCGATACAGCGCGAGCCGGGCGCCGCCGGGGTGACCGGCCAGCAGCCGCTGTATGGACACCGCGGCCGCATGCGATCGGCGGAATCCGGTGATGCCGGGTCGGGTGGGGCCCACCGCGACGCGGATGTGGGATTGCGCGTGCGCGAGGGCGTTTCGCATCGCCTCGTACGAGACGTCGGACTCGGTACCCAGCCACGCCCACAGGGCGGAGGTTCCCGCGGGGAGGGTGAGGGGACCGCGAGCACCGACGGCACGCGCCAGGATGGTGGCAGCCGACTCCAGCGCTCCTTGGGCTTCGCCGACCGGTTGGGACCACAGCACCAGCGCGGTGTGACGACGGGAGAGGTCGTAGCCGAGTCGTTCGCTCGCCCGGGAACCGTCGATCGGTGCACCGTCGAGGATCAGCCGGACCGTCTCGGTGCGGCGTGCGAGAGCGCCCCCGAGTACCTGTTCCCGCTCCCGTTGTGCTTCGGCGAGGACGCAGGCCACGACATGGTCGACGTACTCGAATACGCGTTGCGAGGAGGCATTCAGCAGGTCCATCAGCAGAGGGCTCGCCGGAACGAGCGCGGCGGCGAGTTTCATGTAGCGTTGCCAGGCGACGTTCTGCCCGCGACGGTAGGCCTGGAAGATCACGTCGAATTCGATGCCGCGTCGAGCAACGGTGCGGGCGATGTCGAGCGCTTCGGGCGGGACGTCGATCGGTGCGGTTCCACCTTCCCGTCGGGTGAGGGTTGTGAGCAGACGCAGCGCGTTCGCGCGGTTGCTCGCCGACATGTCCGCTGCGATCGCGGCATCTGTACCCAGTGCGGGGGTCAGGTCGACCACGGCGGCGTCCATCGCCTCGACCAGTTGGTCGAGTTCGGCGAGCATCGCCTCGGCCACCGCACCCATCAGGTCGATGACCTCGGGGGATTCCCCGGTCATGAGCATATTGTGCCATCGCACATATCGAACCGGAAGGTCTGAGCGTAGGCACATTCCTCTCGGATGGATCCGGCCGTAACGTGAAGTGCATCACGTTCGACAAGGAGGAATCTCAATGAAGTTGTCAAGCCGCCGCGACGGTAGACGCGGGCTGGTAGACCGCCTCGTCGCGGAGCATCGCCCACAACACGTTCACACGTCGGCGAGCCAAGGCAAGGACAGCTTGAGT
>NZ_JALPTB010000097.1 GCF_023218075.1 Rhodococcus sp. HM1
CGGCCAGGCCGCCCGCCCTCCGCTCGGCTCCGCCACGCACCGAACCGGCGGAATTCCCACCGGAGCGATGCCCACCACCGGATCGCATCGGTACGGCACGTCGGGGGCGACGACACCGTCGACGGCGCCGGCGACCCGATTCCGTCCTCCCTCGACCACACGTCAGCTCGTGCCCCGCACCCGGCTGATCGATCTGCTGCGAGCCGGGCAGCGCCGCAGGCTCACGGCCATCCACGCACCTGCCGGATTCGGGAAGTCGACGTTGGCGGCGCAGTGGCGTGAGGTACTCACCGGGGAGGGCGTTCCGGTGGCGTGGCTGGCCGTCGACCATGACGACAACAACGTCGTGTGGTTCCTCACCCACGTCATCGAGGCGCTGCGTCAGGTGCGGCCGACTCTGGCCCAGCTGTTGTCGGAGATCCTCGAAAGCCACGCGGACGACGAGGCGGAGCGGTACGTCTTCAGCGCACTCATCGACGAGCTGCACCGGCAGGACATGCGCACGGCATTGGTCATCGACGACTGGCATCGGGTGGAGTCACCGGAAACCGTTGCCGCACTGGACTTTCTTCTCGACCGAGGATGCCACCACCTGCAGATCGTGGTGACCAGCCGAAGCAGGTCCGGACTCCCCCTGAGCCGCATGCGTGTTCGCGACGAACTCGTCGAGATCGACTCCGACCAGCTGCGTTTCGATGTCACCGAATCCGATTCGTTCCTGCGGGACGTGAGCGGTCTGCGCCTGGACCACGAGGACGTCGACGGTCTCACCCGCACCACCGAAGGCTGGGCCGCGGCACTGCAGCTGGCGTCGTTGTCCCTGCGCGACAGCGACGATCCGTCGGGTCTCATCGAGCACCTGTCCGGCCGGCACCACGCGATCGGTGAGTTCCTCGCCGACAACGTCCTGTCCGCCCTCGAACCGGAAATGTACGAATTCCTGCTGGCCACTTCGATCCCCGAACGGATCAACGGCAGCCTCGCCTCCGTCCTCGCCGGCACGAAACGCGGGCAGGCGATGCTCGAGGAGGCCGAGGATCGTGATCTGTTCCTGCGCCATCTCGACGACGAGCGGATCTGGTTCGGCTACCACCATCTGTTCCTGGACTTCCTGCGGCGCCGTCTCGAACGCGACCATCCGGACCGCGTCGCGGATCTGCACCGCACGGCCGCGCGGTGGTTCGCGCGGCACCACATGCTCAGCGAGGCGGTCGACCACGCATTCGGCGCCGACGACGAGCAGTTGGCGGTGGACCTGGTCACCGCGGACGGCCTGTACCTCGCCGAGCGCTCGCACCTGACGACGCTGCTCGCGCTGCTCGACAAGCTACCGCCGCAGGCCGTGGCGAAAAGCCCTCGGCTGCAGTTGAACCTGGGGTGGGGAAACGTTCCGCTGCAACGACTCCCGCAGGCGAAACGGGCACTCGATGCCACGCGGGAAGCTCTGGCCCACAGCGACCTCCCCGAATCGGAGATCGACCTGTTCCGGATCGAGGCGGACGTGCTCGAAGCCTCGATCGAGATGCAGTCGGACCGCCCCGAGCGCATCGAGGAACTGATCCGGGAGTGCATGGAGAAGCCTGAGGACCTGCCGCCGTGGGTGGCTTCGGCCGCAGTCGATTTCGGCACCTACAGCGATCTGTACCGGTTCGATTTCGCGGCAGCCAGACGCCGGCAGGAAGAGGCCGCGCGCTACCACAAGCTGACGAAGGGCACGTTCGCGGCCGTCTACGGACAGACCCTGGCCGGTATCGCCGCAAGTGAGCAGCTCGACATCGCCGCCGCCGAAAGTCTCTTCCGTGCGGGGTTGCGCACCGCGCGCCGTGACAGCGGACCACATTCCCACTCGGCGCGTCTCACCGCGTCGATGCTCGGTGAACTACTGTACGAGCAGAACCGGATCGCGGAGGCGGAGGAACTGCTCGACGAGAGCCGGCACATGGGTGGCGAGGGCGGCACCCCCGAGTTCATGACCGCACGGTTCGTCACCGCCGCTCGGTTGAAGACGGCGCGCGGTGACCTCGAGACCGCCGTGGCACTGCTCGACGAAGGGACTCGGACCGCGGCCGATCTCGATCTGCCACGACTGCGCGCGCGGATCGACAACGAACGGGTGCGCATGGGGCTACCGATACCGGCTCCACCCGAACGACCGATGTTGGACGACAACACCGTCTTTCCCAATGGTGTCGTGGAGACGACCGCCCAGATCGAGGACTCCACCGCCATCCGATTGCTCTGGGATCGCGGCGATCCCGAGTCGCTGGAACGCGCCTGCGAGTGGGCGCATCGGTGGCACCGGCGGGTGCGCGCCCAGAACCGGCCTCGTGCGGAACTGATGGCCACGCGTCTGCTCGTCGGATGTCTGTTCGCCGCGGGACGCACCGAGGAGGCGGAGCGGAGGCTCGCCGAGGTGGTCCACATCTGCGGCGAGCGCGGCATGCTGCGGTATCTCCTCGACGGAGGTGCGAACACGATCGCCGTGCTGGAGCTTCTGCACAAGCGACTGCGCGAGAATCGGTGGCCGCCCGACTGGCCCACCGTCGACGAGGCATTCGTCGACGAAGTGGCGCGTATCGCGGGCGTCGCGAAGGGTACCGACGGGGTGTCGTGAGTTCGGCGTCCGGTTCGGGCACACTGCGAGCTGTGAGCTCCGCAGACACCGACGGGGTCCGCACGCGGTTGTGGCGCGGCGGACGGCTCGTCGACGAGAATTTTCCGCTGGCCGATGTCTCCGACCACCTCGCGGACGACTCCGCGCTGGTGTGGGTCGACCTGTGGGAACCCGACCACGAGCGGCTGCTCGCACTCGCCGAGGAGCTCGGCCTCGACCCGCACGCCGTCGAGGATTCCCTCGCGCACGGTGAACGCACCAAGGCGACCCGATATGCGACCCACACGTTCCTCACGGTCTACGCGACCAGGCTCGACTCCGGCAGCCCCGACACGGGCGACGACCTGGCCTCGCGGCTGCGGACGAGCCGCGTCTCGGCATTCGTGTTGCCACGCGGCATCGTCACGGTGTGGCGCGGCGACGCGTTCGACGTCGAGGAGCTGGTGCGCCGCTGGGACGACAACGTGGATCTGATGGTGCACGGCACGCAGGCGCTGGTGCACGGACTGCTGGACGTGATCGTCGACGGTCAGTTCGAGACGATCGAGTTGCTCGACGAGGCCATCGAGGGCCTCGAGGACGGACTGTTCGACGATCACGCGCAGACCAAGACGATCCAGCGTCGCACCTACCGGGTCCGCAAGGAACTCGTCGAACTGCGCCGCGTGGTGCTGCCGATGCGCGAGGTGGTCGCGCTGATCATGAGACACCGTGCCGAGCACGGTAATTCGGTCGAGCTCGACAGCTGGTACACGGATCTGTACGACCACGTGGTGCGGGCGACGGAGTGGACCGAATCGCTGCGCGACATGGTGACGACGGTGTTCGAGACGAATCTGTCGCTGCAGGACGCCCGGCTGAACACGGTGATGAAGAAGCTCACCGGGTGGGCGGCGATCATCGCGGTTCCGACCGCGGTCACCGGTTGGTACGGCCAGAACATCCCGTTCCCCGGTTTCGGCGGCTCGAGCGGGGTCGCGACCAGCGCAACGGTGATCGTCCTGTCCGCCGGGCTCCTGTACGTGGTGTTCAAGCGCCGCGGGTGGCTGTAGGTGCGCCTTCGGCGCCCGTGTGCCTTTGTGGCGGTCCCCGCCGCCACAAAGACACACCGGGCGCGGAGCGCCCCGACGTTTCACTCCCGACGTCCGGGGTAACTCCTACCCGAGCGATCACAACCCCGTGATCACACAAACCGAGGAGGACTCGTGGCCGACTTCATCGACAAGGCGAAGCACAAGGCGGAGGAGCTCGGGGGCAAGGCGAAGGAGCACACCGGCAAGGCGACCGGTGATCGCCGTCTCGAAGACGAGGGCAAGAACGACCAGGCGGCGAGCGGCCTGAAGAAGGCCGGCGACAAGGTGACCGACGCCGTCGAGGACGTGAAGGACTCGTTCAAGAAGTGACCGGATGCTCCGGCTCGGGGGCCGCGCGATCGCGCGGCCCCTGGTCGAGCCGGAACGGCGGGTATTCGTCGCGCATCAACGCCGCGTACGCCCACACCCGGTACGCCCACCGGTTGATCCCCACCACGAGATCGAACAGGCCGTCCGGGTAGCGGCCGGTGAACAGCAGCGCGATCGCGGCGATCAGCACCAGGATCCCCAGCAGCGACCCGGCGTAATACAGGGCCGGGCTGTCCAGGTCGCCGCTCACCACCCATGTCGACGAGCCGGTGACCAGCACGGTGAGGATCAGGTAGTGCGGGATGGCCAGCAGCCACCACTTGACCAGCACCAGGCCGCGTGAGAGCCGCTCGGGGTAGTCGACGTCGAAGTCGGCCGGATAGTCCGTGCGGTGCAAGGTGAACGGCGGATACCGGTCGGTGCCCAGGGCGGAATAGGTGTAGAACGACACGCGCCACCACCAGCGCATCACACCGACGTTGAAGTCGAACAGGGGACGCGGGTACCGGGCGGTGAACAGGATCGCGAAGCCCGCAATGACCGTGATCACGAAGTGCGCGATCGAGAGGAAGAACAACACGACGAAGTGCGGGATCGCCAACAGCCACTTCACGAGCCACAGCCACCGCGACGGCGCGTCGAGGTCGCCGCGCACCGTCACCGGATACGGACCCACGACAGCCACTGCGGGATGCGGCGCATGTACCGGCGGCGGCAGGTGTCTGCCGATGCCGACCGCGCCCAACACGAGAAGGGGCACGCCGATGACCAGCAGTACGAGTGCGCCGATCATGCACCACAGCGTCAGCGGACCGAGGATCGGAAGGTTCACGCCCGCAGTGAGATCCACGCGGATGCCGGGAGAGGCGTCCGCGTTCATCACGACGATCGTCCAGTTCCCTTCCTGGAAGTCCCACTGCAGTTCCTGCGTACCGGGTCCCGAGGCCGACGCGGACCAGAACGTCTGCTCCCCCGGCGGGGCGGGCTGCCCGGTGCCGGGGATCTGCCGGTATCCCGGTTGGAACGGGAAGAAGTCGAGGTCGCCGAGTTCCGTGTGCGCGACACCGGCCAGATAGCCGTCGACGTCGTCCCGCCGCGCGATGCCGAGGAACACCTCCCGGTCCGGCTCGGCCGCGGTGCCGCGCAGCATGATCCGGCCGAGATCCTCCGGCCCGAACCCCGCAGGCATGTTCTCGTCGACGACCAGCTCGATGTTCTCGGAGACCAGGGCCGCGGTGTCGGTCCGGTACTGCTCCGTCGGGGTCGTGAAGTAGCCGTTGTCGCGCTGGAATGCGTACGCCCAGCCGAGGAACGCGGTGGCGGTGAGCAACGCCAGGCCGAGCAGCGACATCAGGACGCCCACCACGAGCATGATCACTCTGCCGACCCTCATGATCGACCTCCGGTTCGACGGACACGCAGGCCCGTCAACCCTAGCGCTCCGCGAATGTGCCGAACAAGAGTGCGGCGGCGCCTCGCAGGCCCGTCAGGACACGTCGAGCTTGCCCGACAGTTGTTCGAGGCGACGCAGACTCGCGCCGTCCAGCCCCACGATCTCGGCGCTCTTGCCCCTCTCCGCGTACTTGTGCAGGACCGAATCGAAGGTCGCGACCGTCGAGGCATCCCACACCTCCGCGTCGGTGAGGTCGATCACGATGCGGTCGGGGTCGTTCGCGTAGTCGAACTGGTAGACGAGGTCGTTGCTCGACGCCCAGAACAGCTCGCCGGAGACGCGATAGGTGCGGACACCGTCCGCGTCGGCCGTGTGGATCCGGGTCATGTGCGCGACGCGTCGTGCGAACGCGACCATCGCCGTCAGCACACCCGAGACCACCCCGATCGCGAGATTGTCGGTGAGCAGCGTCACCACCACCGTCACCGCCATGACGAGGGTCTCGCTGAGCGGCATCAGTTTCAGGGTGCGTGGCGAGATGCTGTGCCAGTCGAGGGTTGTCACAGCGATCACCAGCATCACCGCGACGAGCGCGGCCATCGGGATGGCGCCGACGACCTCGCCGATGGTGACGCACAGCACCAGCAGGAACAGCCCGGCGAGGAACGTCGAGATGCGGGTCCGTGCACGACCTTCCTTGACGTTGATCATCGTCTGGCCGATCATCGCGCAGCCGCCCATACCGCCGAACAGTGCACCGGCCCAGTTCGCGACGCCCTGTCCCCACGCTTCGCGGGTCTTGTCGGAGTGGCTGTCGGTCAGGTCGTCGACGAGTTTCGCGGTCATCAACGACTCCATGAGTCCGACGAGCGCGAGCCCGACCGCGTAGGGGGCGACGATCCGCAATGTCTCGACGGTCAGCGGCACGTCGGGAATCATCCACGTCGGGAAGCCGCTGGGCAGGTCGCCCTGATCGGCGACGTCGGGCACGTCCAGGCCGAACAGCACCACGATGCCGGTGAGCACGACGATCGCGATCAGCGCTGCGGGCACGGCGGTGGTGAGCTTGGGGATGAACACGATCATCGCGATGCCGGCTGCGACGAGCGGATACACCGCCCACGGAACGTCGAACAGGTGCCGGAGCTGCGCTGTGAAGATGAGAATCGCCAGAGCGTTGACGAAGCCGATCATCACCGACCGCGGAATGAAGCGCATGAGTTTCGCGACACCTGCGACGGCCAGCAGGATCTGCACCGCACCGGCGAGCCACACCGCGGCGATGAGGTAGTCGAGTCCGTGCGACGCAACGAGCGGGGCGATCACCAGGGCGGTAGCGCCGGCCGCGGCCGACACCATCGCGGGCCGGCCACCGACGAATGCGATCGTCATCGCCATGATGCACGAGGTGTACAGCGCGACCTTCGGGTCGACACCGGCGATCACCGCGAACGACACGACCTCGGGGATCAAAGCAAGGGAGGTCACGAGACCGGCGAGGATCTCCGTGGTGAGGCGCCGGGGCGAGCGGAGGGTTTCGAGCACAGTTTGCACCCGGGAAGTCTAGGCACGGAAACACGACGAAGCCGGTCTCGTGTCCCTCTGGTGCGAATCGCCGCAACGTGTAGTGTGGACACATCGGACAGCTCGCTTCGAGTGTTCGAGGTCGGCGGCGCTCCCATGGTCCACAATCACCATCCGAGCAGCACGCGACCATCCGAAGAACCACCCTGGCACGTCTCCACCCGGTCACGGACCTTTCTCGACCCCGTGATCGCCTGTTGTACCGAGCCGTACCCGAAAGAAGGACGCTATGAGCAACGACACCGAATTCACCGGTCCGCTGTTCCTGCAGCCGAGCAACCCGGACGACGAACAGCTGCCCGAGATCACGCAGCCGCAGCCGCAGAGCGCCCCGAACTACGACGGGCTGTTCTCTTCGCGCCCCTGAGGCCTGTTCCAGGACATCCGCCGCGTACCGGTGCGGGCGAAATACTTTCCCCCAGCACCGGTTCCACGTTGTTACCGGTCGATTGCGTCACCGGTCCCCGTATTGCCGTGATGTTTCGTGCTGTCCGGCGATCACGATGGGGGCGAAGGTCGTTCCCAAGGTTCCGCCCCGCGGATCGGCGCGGACCGGCGTGATCGTCGGCTTGTCACCGCGACCGGCCGAGGACGCACTCGTCCTGCTCGCCCGCCACGGTCACCGAGCGCGCCAAATCGACACGCCCCCAACCGGAGCTGCCGTCCGGTGACGGGCCTGCTTCGCTCGGGGAGTACCGACCCGCGCCATCACGGCACCGTCGACGAGCAGGGCGAGTAGCGTCGGCACACAACGTCCCGAACGCGGGGGTTCACATGAAGCACTTCCGAATCGTCGACGAACACGGCGGGGTCATCGACGAACAGCCGTTCCGCACGGCCGACGAGGCTCACGCGTGGGCGACCACCCATCCCCGGTCGGAGCTGGGACCGTGGTCTCTCGAGGAACAGGTGGACGGTCGGTGGCAGCAGCTCGGAGGCTCCGAACCGACCTGACACCGGCCTTGACCGATCCTCGGGTCGATACCCGCCGAGGCCGCCGACGGGCACGCGGATTCGGGTAGTCGCCTACTCGTGTTTTCCGGTTCCACCGCTGCCAGGCTTCTGGCATGGACACGGAACCGTTGTCGATGACCATCGTCGGACCGCCGGCGCTGTCCGGGACCGTCCTGCAGATAGGTCCGGGACGCCAGGTCCTCGGGTGCGACGCGTGTGCCGATCTGAAGATCGACGATCATCGGGTCGGCGCACGTCACGCCGCGATCGACCGCTTCGGCGGCCGGGTCGTCGTCGAGGATCTGGGGTCCTCCCACGGGACCTGGGTCGGCGGCGAACGTCTCCGCGGGGCTCGTGAATTGCACGACGGCGAGATCGTCACGTTCGGCCGTGTCGAGGTCCGGCTCGAGCAGGTCGACGAAGCACTCCCCCCGATCCGCGCGAATCCGCGACCCCCGCCGGCCGGTTCCGACGACCGCAACCCGGACGACGATTACGCCCAGCAGCGGGAGAGCTTCCTGCACGAGGTCAGAACGGCGAGGGCGTGGGCCCGATTCGTGTTCTGGGTCGGATTCGGAATGGTGCTCGTCGGAGTATTCGGGTGCACCTGGTTCCTCGCCAACGGAGCCGACGAGCCGGGCACCGCGTCGGTGGCGACCGCCGCGACGGACGAATTCCCCGCGTTCGGGCCGCACACCGTCCTGGGACCGGTCGGAACGCTCTTCTTCATGATCGGGTTCGTCGGCCACTTCGTGCTGATTCTCGGCTCGTTCCTGTGGATCATCGCGGCCGCGCACGTGCGGCGGGTGGACACCGACCCGCGCTATCCCTGGAATTCGCACGCCGCGCGATGAGAGACGATGCGCTACTCGAAAATTCGGGTAGCCGTGTACTCGTGTGCTCCGGACGTGCCGTTGCAAGGCTTCTGTCATGGACACGGACACACCTTCGATGACCATCCTCGGACCGCCCCCTCTCGCCGGGACCGTCCTGCGCCTCCGGCCGGGGAAGCAGGTCGTCGGGCGCAGCGCGCACGCCGATCTGCAGATCGACGATCGGCATCTCAGCGCACGGCACGCCGTGATCGACTGTCTCGGCGGTCGAGTGTTCGTCGAGGACATCGGCTCGTCGAACGGCACCTGGATCGACGGCGAGCGGATTCGGGGGATCCGCGAGCTGCACAGGGGCGAGTCGGTCACATTCGGTTGTGTCGAGGCACGACTCGCTCCGGCGGACGTAACGGCGCTGCTCCCCGGGATCGAGCCTCGCCACCCACCGCCGGTCAGGTTCGACGTGGGGAGCCAGCAGGCCGGCCACATCAACAACGTCGGCCACAACCAATACAACAGCTACGTCCAGCAGCGCGAGAGCTTCCTGCGCGAGGTCGCTGCGTCGAGGACGCGGGCGCGGTACGTGTTCTGG
Organism: Rhodococcus sp. HM1; assembly: GCF_023218075.1. Taxonomy (GTDB): domain Bacteria; phylum Actinomycetota; class Actinomycetes; order Mycobacteriales; family Mycobacteriaceae; genus Rhodococcus. Next base: position 9,371 of record NZ_JALPTB010000097.1, read on the forward strand.
ATCGGGCTCACGATGGTGCTCGTCGGGGCGCTGGGATACGCCTACTTCCTCGTCGACGCCCTCGGAAGCCTGAGCACCGCGTTCGAGACGGGCATCGAACCGGAGAGTTTCCCGATCTTCGGTCCGGACACCGGTTTCGGTCCGGCCGGACTGATCTTCTTCATGATCGCGTTCATCGGTCAATTCGTGCTCGTCGTCGGGTTGGTCCTGTGGATCGTCGCAGCCGCTCGTGTACGGCGAGTCGACACCGACCCCCGCTATCCGTGGAACGCACCCGCATCGAGATGAAGGGACACGTCATGGTTTTCAACATCGGCTCACAGCAGGGAGCGATCAACAACGTCGCGGGAGATCAGACGATCCATGGTGGGCAACATGTTTCGTTCACCACCGCGGAGGCGCTCGCGTCTGCCGGTGAACTGGCCCGCGCCCTGCGCGAACTGGGACTCACGGAGAGCGCACACGAAGCCGACGACGTCGAGCGGGAACTGAAGCAGCACACGCCGAACCGTGAGCGTATCGCCGCCCGGCTGACGCGAATCGCGCAGACGGTCACCGCGGTCGCAGCGGCGGGTTCCGCCGTTCACGGACCGCTGGTCGCACTCGCCCGATGGTTGGGCACGCTGGGATCCCCCGTTCTGCGGGTCCTCGGACTCTGAGCAGGAGTCCTTCGGCGACGACCGGAAATGTCGCTGCGGGGTGCCACGTGCGCACCGACCAACGATCAAGCCCCGCACGCCGATTCCTCACAGAAGCCGTGAAGACGATTGTGAAGCACAACGAGTCCTCGGGAACTCGCCGAGAGCCACTGAACCGAACAGGCGCGGTGCCCCCAGTCGGACTCGAACCGACACTCGGCGGATTTTAAGTCCGCTGCCTCTGCCAATTGGGCTATGGGGGCGCTGCCGCGACCGGTCGGCCGGTCGCGGCACCGCCTCACACCCTAACCGGCGAGCTCGGCGACTTCGAGCGCGCGTACCGATTCGGCGACGGCCTCGGGATGGTCGATCCGGTCGAGGGCGACGATCTCGCCGGAGAATCGTGGACGTCCAGGAACGTCGCGGACCGGCACCGCCCGTTCGCGCCCCGCTATCGCACCACCGACATCGCGATCCCGTCGAGGATGTCGTGCTCGCTGACGACCAGCTCGGTGATCCCGGCGCGGGCACCGAACTCGTCGGCGAGCACCGTGGTGACGATCGCTCCCCCACCGATCACGTCGACCCGGCCCGGGTGCATCGGACCGTAGGCGGCGCGCTCGTCGTGGGTCTGCCCGAGCAGCGTCGAGCACACCTCGCGGAGCCGGTCGAACCCGACGGTCGACAGGTGCACCTTCTCGGGGTCGTACTCCTCGAGACCGTGCGCGATCGCCGACAGCGTGGTCATCGTGCCGGCGACGCCGACCCACGTGTGGGCCTGCTCGACCGGCACGTGCGCGAGCGCCTCACCGATCTTCTCCCGCGCGACGACGCGGGCCTCGGCGATCTGCTCGGCCGTGGGCGGATCGTCGTGCAGGCACCGTTCGGTGAGCCGCACGCACCCGATGTCGGTGGAGTACGCGGCGTGCACGCCGTCGGCGTCGCCGAGCACGATCTCGGTGGAGCCGCCACCGAGATCGACGACGACGAAAGGTCCACGCGCGGAATCGAGTTCGCCGACCGCGCCGGTGAAGGACAGCCGGGCCTCCTCGTCTCCGGAGATCACCTCGGCCTCGGCGCCGGGGATGACCGCGCCGAGCACCTCGCGGGTCATGGAGAAGAAGTCCTCGCGGTTGCCGGCGTCGCGGGTCGCGGACGTGGCGACCATCCGCACGGCGGTCGCTCCCGTTTCCCGGATCAGATCGGCGTATTCGGCGAGCGCGACGCGGGTGCGTTCGATGGCTTCGGGAGCGAGCACGCCGGTGGCGTCGACGCCCTGGCCGAGCCGCACGACCCGCATCAACCGGGTCACGTCGGTCAGGCGACCGTCGGGTCCGATGTCGGCGATCAGCAGGCGGATCGAGTTGGTCCCGCAATCGATCGCGGCGACACGGCTCATTCCGACTCCCCGCGCAGTTCGGCGTAGGTGGGCCAGTCCGCGGGAATCGCGGTGCCCCGCAAACCCGCGTCGGCCGCGAGGGCGACCGCCTCGTCCCCGAACGGGTTGACCCCCGGGCCCTTCGCGAGCGAATGCGCGATGAGCACGTGCAGGCACTTGACGCGGTCCGGCATGCCGCCGCCGGTGAAGTCGGTGCCGAGCGACTCGATCGCGTCACGTTCGGCGAGATACGCCTCGTGGGCGCGGCGGTAGGCGGCGGCGAGCTCGGGGTCGGTGCCGAGACGCTCGGTCATCTCCCGCATCACCCCGGCCGACTCCTGCCGGCTCGCTTCCGCGGTCAGACGCGGATCGGTGAGGTAGTACAGCGTGGGAAAGGGCGTGCCGTCGGGCAGCTTCGGTGCGGTCTTGACCACCCCGGGTGCGCCGTCCGGGCAGCGGTAGGCGATGGCGAGGACGCCGCGCGGGGTGCGCCCGAGCTGGGCGGCGACGGCATCGAGGTCGGACTGTGCGACGGGATCGGTCACCCGGTCGGTTCTCCTGCTTCTGGGGGTGCCACGGGCATCTGCCGGGGCACCGGTTCGGGCTCGGGTTCGGGCGGCGGTTCGGACACCGATCGCCACAGGTCGCTGTACCACGCGCCGGTCGAGGGTCGTTCCTGGATCTTCTCCTCGTCGACCAGACGGCCGTCGCCGGGAAGCTGCACCTGGTAGGGGGTGTCGCCGGGCATCACGAATCGCAGCCGTTCCCGGGCCTGCGCCCGGATCCACGCCGGATCCTCGATGTGCGCCTTCTGCTCCCGCAGCGCGGCGATCTCCTGCTCGAGCGCGACGCGTTCGGCTTCGACGCGGTCCGCTTCGGCGCGCTGGCCGACGTAGGTGCGCAGCGGCATCGCGAGGGTCAGTGCCAGGCCGCACACGACGAGAGCGAGCACGACGGCACGGCCGGTGGACAGACCCAGGAAGGTGCGTTCGGTGCGGGTCTTGCGGACCTCGCGGGGCGCACCGACGCGTGTGGGCCGGGCCCGGTTGGCGGAACCCCGGCTGCGACCCGGCGCCGAGGTGACGGGATCTTCGCGTCCTGCCGGACGCGCACCCGCCGACTCGGCCACCGGGTCGGGCGACGTGGTAGATCCCGACGGACGGGATCGGCTGGGCCGCCGCGAACCCACCGCACCCTCGGAACGGGCGCGTCGGGCGCCGGGCCGGGATCTACCGCGTTGACTCATACCGCTCCGGTCACGCCTCGGGGTTGAAGCGCGGGAACGCCAGCTCACCCGCGTAGCGAGCGGCATCGCCGAGGGACTCCTCGATGCGCAGCAGCTGGTTGTACTTCGCGACGCGCTCGGAGCGGGCCGGGGCACCGGTCTTGATCTGGCCGCTGCCGACGGCGACGGCCAGGTCGGCGATGGTGGTGTCCTCGGTCTCGCCGGAGCGGTGACTCATCATCGTCTTGTAGCCGTTGCGGTGTGCGAGATCGACGGCGTCGAGGGTCTCGGTGAGCGTGCCGATCTGGTTCACCTTCACCAGCAGCGCGTTGGCGGCACCCTTGACGATGCCCTCCTCGAGGCGCTCCGGGTTGGTGACGAACAGGTCGTCGCCGACGAGCTGCAGCTTGTTGCCGATCTTCTCGGTGAGCGCGACCCAGCCCTCCCAGTCGTCCTCGCTGAGCGGATCCTCCACGGAGACGAGCGGGTAGGCCGAGAGCAGGTCGTTGTAGAAGTCGGCGAGCTCGTCGGCGGTACGGACCTTGCCCTCGAACTTGTAGCCGGTGCCCTCGGTGTAGAACTCGGTGGCGGCGACGTCGAGCGCGAGCGCGACATCCGAACCGAGCTTCAGGCCGGTCTCGGCGATCGCCTCGCTGATGAGGTCGAGCGCTTCCTTGGTGCCGGCGACGTCCGGAGCGAAGCCCCCCTCGTCCCCGAGACCGGTGGCCAGGCCCTTGCTCTTGAGGACCGACTTGAGCGAGTGGTAGACCTCGGCGCCCCAGCGCAGGGACTCCTTGAAGGTGGGGGCGCCGATCGGCGCGACCATGAACTCCTGCACGTCGACGCCGGTGTCGGCGTGGGCGCCACCGTTGAGGATGTTCATCATCGGCACCGGCAGGATGTGGGCGTTCGGGCCACCGACGTAGCGGAACAGCTCCAGACCGGACGACTCCGCACCGGCCTTGGCGACCGCGAGCGACGCGCCGAGCAGCGCGTTCGCGCCGAGCCGGCCCTTGTCGGGGGTGCCGTCGGTGTCGAGCAGCGCCTGGTCGACGGTGCGCTGTTCGGTGGCGTCGAGGCCGATGATGGCCGGCGCGATCTCACCGAGAACCGCCTCGACGGCCTGCTCGACGCCCTTGCCCAGGTAGCGGTCGCCGCCGTCGCGCAACTCGACCGCCTCGTGCTCACCGGTGGACGCACCGGACGGCACCGCAGCGCGAGCGAAACTTCCGTCGTCGAGCAGCACCTCGACCTCGACCGTGGGGTTGCCCCGGGAGTCGAGGATTTCGCGGGCTCCTACCTGCTCAATGATGGCCACTGGCTGATTCTCCTTCGATGGACTTCACGCTGCGGGGTCTGCACGCTGGGGACAGCCTAACGGTCCCCACCTGGGCACGAGGCACCACTCGCCCCGGAGCCGCGACCGAACCCGGACCGATCGGACTCCGGTCGGTACAAATCGACCGGACCGGTCACGGTCGTACCCCGACGCTGTAGGCGGCGGCACGGTCGCGAACCAGAGCCATGTAGTCGGTCGAACGGTTGTAGGCGAACAGCGCGGCCGTCCAGCCTTCCGCTGTCGTGAGGTCGCCGCCGCGGTCGCACAGATACAGTCCCGCGCTGAGCGCCGCGTCGTCGAGATTGTCGGGGTCGGCGACGCCGTCGCCGTTGCCGTCGGTACCCCACCGGATCCATGTTTCGGGGATGAACTGCATCGGGCCCATCGCCCGGTCCAGGACGGGATCGCCGTCGAGCCGGCCGCCGTCGGTGTCGCGGATCTCTTCGAGACCGGGTCCACCGTCGAGGGGAACCCCGCGGATCGGCGGCGACACCGCGGCGTTGTCGTCGGCGCGGGCACCCCCGTGCCGCCCGTGCCCGCTCTCGACACTGCCGATCCCGGCGAGCGTGGTCCACGCGAGTCCGCAGTCCGGGCGGCTGCGAGCCAGCACGACGGCCGCGTGACCGTAGGCCTCCAGGGCGACGACGGGGATGCCCATTGCCTCGGCCTGCGGTTCGGCCCAGTCGCGCAGCTGCGCAGCGGTGCGGCCCGATCCGTCCACGTCGATGGCCGGCACCGGGGAACCCGCGCCCGGCGGAACGCCTTCCGGGATGGGGATCGGTGGTTCGCTCGGCGTCAGGATCGAGACGGCGACGGCCAGGACGACCACCGTCGCGAGCACACCGAACAACAGCCGCGGCCACGGCGAACGAGGTCGCACGGGCCGCGGGAGCGGTGGATTCGTCGCGGTCGGCTGCACGTCCCCATCTTCCACATCGCTATTAAAGGCCAGGTAAAGGGGCTTAAGGCCCTTGCCCGATTCGCGCTCGCGCGGTGTATGTTTCGTTCCGCACCAAAAGAAGAGGTTCGCCTCACCTAACCGCGCTGGAGTTCCATATGTCCGTGTTTGCCGCCGCCGGCGCTCCGTCCATCGCCACGCAGCTCGCCGGCTCCGGCCTCATCGGACTCCGGGAAGGACTCGAAGCCGGCATCGTCGTGATGATCCTCGTCGCGTTCCTGGTCAAGGCCGAGCGGCGCGACGCGTTGAAATGGGTGTGGCTCGGCGTCGGCATCGCCGTCGCGATGGTCGTCGCGACCTTCCTCATCATTCATTTCGGCACCTCGACGCTCGACGGCCTGGCCGCGGAGATCGCCGCCGGCATCGCCTCCCTCGTTGCCGTCGTCATCGTCACCGCGATGGTGCTGTGGATGCGCAGGGCGGCCCGCTCGATCTCAGGCGATCTGAAGTCCGGGATGGAGAAGGCCCTGATCGTCGGTCCGTCCGCGGTGCTGACCCTGGCCTTCTTCGCGGTCGGCCGCGAAGGACTCGAGACCGCGCTGCTGATGGTCGGCTACGCCGAGAACACCGCCGGCAGCGTGTGGCCGCTGGTCGGCCTGCTGCTCGGCATCGCCCTGGCCGCCGTCCTCACCGTCCTGATGTATCTCGGGGCCGTCCGCATCGACATGGCCAAGTTCTTCGAGTACACCGGGGCGTTCCTCGTCGTCGTGGCCGCCGGCATCCTCGCCTACGGGATCCGCGCCCTGCAGACCGGTGGCGTGCTGCCCGGCGCGAGCAATCTCGCCTTCGACGTCTCGGCCCACTACGACGCCGGCAGCTGGTACGGCACCGTCCTCGGCGGCATCCTCAACGTGCGCCCGGACCCGACGGTCCTGCAGTTCGTCGCCTGGCTGGCCTATCTGGTGGTCGTCCTGTTCCTGTTCCTGCGCCCGACCGCCTCCCCCGCGCCGGCTCCTGCGGCCGACGAAACCGCCACCGTCTGAATCTTCCGTTCCGTGCACAATCTCCTCCCGAAAGGCACCGACCCGATGCGTCGTACCACCTATGCCCTGGCGGCCGCCGCCGTTCTACCCCTCGCACTCGCGGGCTGCACCGAGAAGTCGTCGGCCGACGCCGAGGCCGTCGCGGTCACCGCCACCGACTCGACGTGCGAGGTCGCCGTCACGGAGGGCACCACCGGGCACAACACGTTCGCGGTGACCAACAACGGAACCAAGGTCACCGAGTTCTACGTGTTCGACAACGGTGACCGCGCGCTCGGCGAGGTCGAGAACATCGGCCCCGGCCTGACCCGCCAGCTCATCGTCAACATCCCCGAGCCGGGCGACTACGAACTGTCCTGCCGCCCCGGGATGGTCGGCGAGGGCATCCGGCAGGCGTTCACCGTGACCGGTGATTCCAAGGCCGCCACCGACGCCGACGGCAAGCTCGCCGAGGCCGCCGACGGCTACCGCCGCTACATCCGCAGCCAGACCGAGGCGCTGGTCACGACCGTCGGCGAGTTCGTCGCCGCCGTCAAGGCCGGCAACGTCGACGAGGCCAAGCGTCTGTTCCCGCTCTCGCGCACCTACTACGAGCGCATCGAGCCGGAGGCCGAGAGCTTCGGCGATCTCGACCCGCGCCTCGACCTGCGCGAAGCCGACCTGGAACCGGGCCAGGCGTGGACCGGCTTCCACAGGCTCGAGAAGGACCTGTGGGTCGACGGCCTGAAGCCCGACACCAACGCCATCGCCGACCAGCTCGTCGTGGACATCCAGGAGCTGTCGGACCTGGTGAACGCCGACGACTACACCGTCGATCCGACCCGCATCGCCGGTGACGCGCAGGGCCTGCTCGACGAGGTGTCGACCTCCAAGATCACCGGCGAGGAGGACATCTTCTCGCACACCGACCTGTACGACTTCCAGGCCAACGTCGACGGCTCGCAGGCCGCCGTCGCCGCGCTGCGCCCGATCCTCGACGAGCAGGATCCCGAGCTCGGCCAGGCCATCGACGCCCGCTTCGCGGATCTCGACGCGGCACTCGCGCAGTACCGCCAGGGCGATGTGTTCGTCTCCTACGACACCGTCACCGAGCCGCAGCGCCAGGAACTGTCCCGCCTGATCGACGCGCTGTCCGCCGAGGTCAGCAAGGTGCAGGGCGTCGTCGCGGAGGCGTCGGGCGCATGACCGGCCGGCCGACCACCGAACCCGATCCGCAGCACTCGTCCGGAATCTCCAGGCGGCGGCTGTTCGGCGCCGTCGGCGCCGGAGCGGTACTCGCCGGTGCCGGCGCGGTGGTCGGCCGGGCCACCGCACCGCACCCGGGCCCCGGCACCGACGGTGTCGTGCCGTTCCACGGCGAGCACCAGGCGGGCATCGTCACCCCCGCCCAGGACCGCATGCACTTCGTGACGTTCGACGTCACCACCCGCGACCGCGACGAGCTGATCGATCTGCTGAAGACGTGGACCGCGATGGCCGAGCGGATGACCGCCGGGCTCGAGGCCACCGAGGACGGCGCGACCGGCGACGGCGCGTACCACCCGCCGAGCGACACCGGCGAGGCGCTGGACCTGGACGCGTCGCAGCTGACTCTCACGATCGGTTTCGGTCCGTCGCTGTTCGACGACCGGTTCGGCCTCGCCGATCTGAAGCCGGCCGCACTGCAGGACCTTCCGCACTTCCCCGCCGACAATCTCGATCCGGCGCGATGCGGCGGCGACATCGCGATCCAGGCCTGCGCGAACGACCCCCAGGTCGCCGTGCACGCGATCCGCAACCTCGCGCGGGTCGCGTTCGGCACGGCGTCGGTGCGGTGGTCGCAACTCGGGTTCGGCCGCACCTCGTCGACGTCCACCTCGCAGGTGACGCCGCGGAACCTGTTCGGGTTCAAGGACGGAACCAACAACCTCAAGGCCGAGGATCCGGCCGCGCTCGCGGAGTCGGTGTGGGTCGACGCCGCCGACGACCAGGCCTGGCTCGCCGGCGGCACCTACCTGGTGGCCCGGCGCATCCGCATGCTCATCGAGCAGTGGGACCGCGCGATCCTCAAGGAACAGGAAGCGGTGATCGGCCGAGACAAGCGCGAGGGTGCCCCGCTCGGTCAGAAGAACGAGTTCGACGAACTCGACCTCGAATCGAAGGGTCCGGACGGACTGCTCGTCCCGGAGACCTCGCATGTGCGACTGGCGTCGGCACAGAACCTCGGCGGGATCCGCATCCTGCGGCGCGGCTACAACTTCACGGACGGTTCCGACGGTTTCGGGCACCTCGACGCCGGGCTGTTCTTCATCGCGTTCTGCCGCGATCCGCAGAAGCAGTTCGTGCCGATGCAACTCGCACTCGCCCGGGCCGACGCCCTCAACGAGTACATTCAGCACGTCGGATCCGCTGTCTTCGCGTGTCCACCCGGCCCCACCGAGGGCGGGTACTGGGGGCAGCAACTGTTCGAGGCCTGAAAATGCGCCTACGCCGGTGATTTCGCCCTGAATCACCGACGCAGGCGGGGGAAGGTGGGCCGCCGAGG
>NZ_JALPTB010000098.1 GCF_023218075.1 Rhodococcus sp. HM1
CGGCCACCACCGGCATCTACACCTATTAAGTCGTCGGCAGCGTCAGATGAGTATAAGAGACAGCACCCGGCCCACCGACCCGCGCAATCCCGCAGGCCTCCTGTCGGGCGTCGGCGCGGCCACCCTGGTGCTCGGACTACCGATCGCCCTCACGACGATGTTCTCGCCGACCCTGTCCCAGGAACAACACGCCCTGGCCGCGATCTCGATCCTCGGACAGGACCGCCCGACCGCACTGCGCACCGAACGCGAACAGACCCTGAACACGTTCGCCACCGAACGGGCCCTCGCCGACTACCTCGACGCGAAAACCCTGCCACCGGGATCGGTCGTGATGGACACCGTGTACGGATTCGCGGTGTTCGCCGCGAGCGACAACCCCCGCCAGTTCGTGCTGCCCTCGGACGAGGACTTCACCCGCATCCTCAACGACCCGGCGGCCTACGGCGTCCGCTACATCCTGTCGGTCCCGCCGACCGGGCGCGGCACCTCCGACGCGGTGAACCGGCGGTACCCCACCCTCTACGAGAACGGCGCGCAGCTCGCCACGCTGGACATCGAGGTGCCCAACAGCGGGCTGGACCAGCCGATGTGGCGGGTGTGGCGGGTCGCCGGGTAACCCTCGCGTGCCCGCTGCCCCCGCGTCAGTTCAGCTGCGGGATCGCCAGAACCGGATCGTCGGGGCCGATGTCGTACGTGCACTGCTCGGGGCGGGGATCGGGCACGAACGCCCAGAGCAGCGCCCCGGCGGCGCCGAGTTCGGCGTAGGAGTCGATGCGGGCGCCGATACGGTCCGCGCGTTCCTGCAGCGGCAGGCAACTGCCCGCGTGGATACCCAGTTCGGTGACGACGAGCGGCTTGGACGTCTGTGCCAGCCGCTGCGGCAGGAACGCCGCGTCGTCGTAGTCGTGGTACTGGACGAAGTCGACGTAGGGGGAGTCGGCGACGAGCGCATACCCCGGGCCGGCGGTTCCGCACTGGTCGCCGCCCAGCAACCCGGCCGTGATCGGGTGCACCGGATCACTGGTGCGGATCAGCGCGCCCACCGCGTCGTGCCAGTCGCGCAGGACCTGCGCCGAATCGTCCGGGCAGCTGCGTTGCTGCGGGCTGCATCCCGCGTCGTGGCAGATCCCGGCTTCCGGTTCCCCGATCGGTTCCCACGCCGCGATAGCCGGGGACGCGCCCCACCGGGACACGGCCGTGCTCACCCAGTCCCGGTAGCTCAGGGAAGCGGAGCCGGGGACGGTCCATCCGGAGCGATACCAGTCCCGGTCCTTGTACCGCTCGTCCTCGCAGGCGCCGTCCTGCCCGGCCAGCACCGGGATGACGAGACTGCCGTGCCGTTCGGCGGCCGCGAAGACCGCATCGATCGGGCCGAAATCGATCCGGCCGGTGGATTTGTTCACCGCGAGCTGCTGGAAGGCGTTGAAGCGAGTCACCGAACCCGGAGGGCGCGACATGAAATAGGCGTCGAGATCGACCTCGGCTCCGCAGCCGCGATTCACGCTCCAGTGGGTGGCGAGCTGATACGCGTCGAGACCGGTCGGCCACCACGGGACGCCGTCGAGCGTCAGGCCGTTTCCGGAAACCCCAACCCGGGAGACGGGGGTGGTGCTCGACGTCGCCGCGCATACGGCCACGGCCAGGACGACCGAGAGCACGGTCGCCAGGAATATGGCACCAGTTCGCATGCCACGACGCTATCGGCATGAGGCACACGGCGCGCGGCACGCGGCCGGATTACGGAGGAGACGGAAGAATAAAATTACCGAAATCGCATGGCGGAGGCTCACTCCACCGAGATCGAAGACGGACCCGGGTACCCGACCAGGCGGCGACCTGGACAAATCCGTCAGGGACGGGGAATGTGGGAAACCACCGGACCCCGAACGAAGGACGGTGACCGCCGTGCCGATCGACAACGACGTCTACGACCGGATCGGTGTGGGTTGGTGGGACGAGTCCAACCCGCTCAATCTGCTGCAGGGCAGCCTCACCCCGGCGCGGTACGACTACTTCCGCAGCGTCCTCCGCGAACGCGGCTACGCGACCCTCGACGGGCTGCGGGCCCTCGACATCGGAAGCGGCGGAGGATTCCTCGCCGAACGCTTCGCGAAAGCCGGCTGCGCGGTCGTCGGCATCGACCCGTCCACCGTGTCGCTCGAGACCGCACAGCGGCACGCCGCGGCGAACGGCCTCACCATCGACTACCGCAGGGGAGTGGGCGAACGTCTGCCCGTGCCCGACGCGTCGTTCGACCTCGCCTACTGCTGCGACGTCCTCGAACACGTCGACGACCTCGACGCCGTCCTCGCCGAAACCGCACGCGCGCTCGCGCCCGGCGGTCTGTACTTCTTCGACACCATCAACCGCACGTGGCTCGGCAAGCTCGTGGTCATCAAGATCATGCAGGAATGGCGATGGACCCGGATGTTCGACACCCCCATCCACGACTGGTCCATGTTCATCACCCCCGCCGAACTGACCGCAGCGCTCGAGCGCCACGGCCTGCGCCCGGCCGAACTCACCGGGCTCGGACTGCGCACCCTCGACCCCCGCCGCCTCGTCGACATGCACCGCGCGCGGCAGGGACGCATCACCTACGGCGAATTCAGTCGCCGTCTCAACTTCGGGCGCGTGCCCTACACCGGCGCCAACTACATGGGGTACGCCGTCAAGGCCGGCGCGCGCGGCTGACCGGGGGAGGGGAGCGGGGCCGGCCCCGGCCTCACTTCGAGGATGCGTCCAGTTCGCGGATCAGCGATGCCGGCGCGGTCACCCGGAACGACATGTCCAGCAGTTCACCGATCTCGTCCCAGTCCACGTCGTCCCGGTCGAGGTCGTAGCCCACCCAGCCCGAGGGCCCGAAGTAGGCGGGCAGGTAGGTGTGCGGTTCCCCGAGCAGCGCGAGGCGCTCCTCGGGTTCCGGCTTGATGATCACCGACCGGGGGAAAGGCGTGCCGCTCGGCTTGTCGGAGCCGCCGTAGACCGCGAACGCCGTCTTGGTGTGGAAGAACGGGCGTCCGTGCGAGATCCTCTCGCCGGCACCGGGAAACGCGAGGGCCAGCGACCGGATACGTGCCAGCAGGGGATCGGCCTTGTCGAACATGATCGGATGCGGCATGCGGGCAGCGTACCCGCGTGCCGGGAGGTCTTTCGGGCGGTTGGATGATTTCGGATCATACGGAATTGCAAAATATCCCGAACTCAACAACCGACCGCTTCCCCGACACCCTCGACCCCACCACGAGGACGGATACCGCCGAATCGCGTGCCGACGTCGTACTGTCGAGGACATGCCGGTGCCCGAACCCCTTGCTCGCGATGCCCTCGCAGACACCTTCGCCGCATTCGAATCGCGACGCCTCCCTCTCGACGGCCGGCGCCACGCCGCCGTGGTCGTCGCCATCCTCGACGACGGAGCAGGCAACGGCGTCATGCCCCTCACCCGCCGGCCGACGCGACTGCGCGCCCACCCCGGACAGTTCGCGCTGCCCGGGGGACGCCTCGACCCCGGCGAAACACCGGAAGAAGCGGCCCTGCGCGAACTGCACGAAGAACTCGGGCTGCGGGCCGACCACACCCAGATCGTCGGCCGCCTCGACGACTACATCACCCGATCCGGCTACGTCATGTCCCCGTTCGTCGTGTGGTCGGACGTCCCCGTCACCGACCTGCAGCCCAGCCCCGACGAGGTCGCCGAACTCTTCGCCGTCACCGCCACCGAGATCGACAGCGAACCCCGCTTCGTCCCCATCCCCGAATCCGACAAGCCCGTCATCCAGTGGCCGTTCCGCGGTCACCTGGTCCACGCACCCACCGCCGCCGTCGTGTACCAGTTCCGGGAGGTCGCGCTGCACGGCCGGCACACCCGCATCGACGATCTGGAACAACCGGTCTTCGCCTGGCGCTGACCCGCCGGACCGGACCCGGAACGTGACTATGGGAGGCTGTCGGAACCCGACCGTCACCACGAACACGAGGCAGGTTCGACGATGAACGACGCCGCGACGACCGCCGGCTCCGCACCGGCCGCGTCCGACCGCATCCTCACCGTCCCCAATCTGCTCAGCTTCGTCCGACTCATCGGCATCCCGCTGTTCCTCTGGCTGATGCTCGTCCCGCACGCCGACGGGTGGGCACTGGCCGTGCTGGTCCTCAGCGGCGCCACCGACTGGGCAGACGGCAAACTCGCCCGGCTGCTCGACCAGACCTCGAGGCTCGGTGCCCTCCTCGACCCGCTCGTCGACCGCCTCTACATCGTCACCACACTCGTCGCCCTGGTCGCCCGGGACATCCTCCCGTGGTGGATCGCCGCGATCCTCATCGGACGCGAACTGGTCCTCGCCCCGACCCTCGCGGTGTACCGCAGGCGCGGTCTGCCCCCGCCCGACGTCCTCTACCTCGGCAAAGGCGCGACCTTCCTGCTGATGTGCGCGCTGCCGCTGCTGCTCCTCGCGCTCGCCGTCCCCGCCACCGCCGACATCGCCGAGCCGCTCGGCTGGGCCGCGCTGATCTGGGGAACGGTCCTGTACGTCTGGACCGGCGCCCTCTACCTGTACCGCGCCGTCGAAACCGCGCGCGTCACACCACCGATCGGCGGCCACCGGGAACCCCGATGAACCAGCACTGGGAACAGATCCGCCGCAACCCGACACCGTCGCTGCTCACCGCCCTGCTCGAGGACCACCTCGATCCCGGATACGCCGCGGCCGCCGAGGACCGCACCACGAAACACACCCGGCCCGCCCGCAAGGGCGTCCTCGTCTGGCTCACCGTCGGTGCCCTCCTCACCGGCCTCACCATCGGCATCGCCTACTCGAACACCACCGAACCCGGGCCCGGCTCCGACCGGACGCAGGCGGAGATCCTCGCCGGAGTCCGCGCAGCCTCCGAACGCGTCGACACCCTCACCGCAACCCGAGACGACCTCACCGCCGACATCGACCGGCGCCGCGAGGAACTGTTCACCGACAACGGCGCCGGAACCGACATCCTCGGCGAGCTCCGGCGCACCGAGGACGCCGCCGCAGCCACCGAGGTACACGGTCCCGGCGTGACCGTCACGCTCAGCGACCCGGCGGCGAAACCGAACCTGTCGGACTCCGGGCAACGCGGCAACCCCCGCACCGCCGTCCTGCTCGACCGCGACCTGCAAGCGGTGATCAACGCCCTGTGGGCCGGCGGCGCCGAAGCCGTCGCGGTCGACGACGTGCGCATCGGTCCCGGAGTCACCGTCCGGCAGGCGGGCGGGGCCATGCTGGTCGACAACCGGCCGGTGTTCTCCCCGTACGTCGTGTCGGCCATCGGATCGCCGAGCCGCCTGCAGACCGCGTTCGTCGTCAGCGACGCCTACCTGCGGATGTCCGGCGTCCAGCAGTTGTACGGAGTAAGTTTCACCGTCGCCGAGGCCGACGACGTCACCATGCCGGCCGCGGCCGTGCGCGACATCGAATCTGCACTGGAGGGAGATCGTTGAAACAGAACGGGCTCAGGCACGGCCACGCGCTCTACGCGGTACTGGCCCTCGCGATCGGCATCGCCGCGGGGGTGATCTTCAGCCCACAGGTACCCGACGTCATCCAGCCGTACCTTCCGATCGCGGTCGTCGCCGCTCTGGACACCGTGTTCGGCGGCCTGCGCGCGTACCTCGACGACATCTTCGACGCCCAGACCTTCGTCGTGTCCTTCGTGTTCAACGTGCTCGTCGCGGCCCTGATCGTCTGGCTCGGCGACCAACTCGGCGTCGGCACCCAGCTGTCGACCGCCGTCATCGTCGTCCTCGGCATCCGCATCTTCGGCAACGCGTCCGCGCTGCGCCGCCGCCTGTTCGGAGCGTGACCCGTGGCCGAAGGACGACACGAACTGCACGACCCACCGGAATCGGCCCCGCGCCGTGGCCGCCTGCTCTTCCCGGCCCTGGCCGGGCTGCTGATCGTGCTGCTCGGCGTCGCGATCGCCACCCAGGTCCGCAGCACCGAATCCGGTGATGCCCTCGACTCGGCCCGCCCGGCCGACCTGCTCGTGCTGCTCGACAACCTGAACCGCACCGAGGCCGAGCTGCGTCAGGAGATCACCGCGCTCGAATCGACGCTGACCAGCCTGGAGCAGAACGGATCGGAGGCCGCTCTCGACGAGGCCCGCGCGCGGCTCTCGGACCTGGCGATCCAGGTCGGCACGGTCCCGGCCACCGGCCCGGGTGTCGTACTGACCGTGACCGATCCGGTGCGCGGCGTCGGCTCGGAGGTCGTCCTCGACATGATCCAGGAGTTGCGTGCGGCCGGAGCGGAAGCCATCCAGATCGCCGGGGCCGGCGGCCCGCCCGTCCGGATCGGCGTGGACTCGTGGGTGACCGGTCCCGGCGGTGCCGTGGTCGTCGACGACGTCCCGCTCGTCGCCCCGTACACGGTCACCGCGATCGGGGACGGACCGACCCTCGCGGCCGCGCTGAACATCCCCGGCGGAGTTGTGGACACTGTCGCGCGGACCGGAGGAACATTGGTGATCGAACAGTCACCGCAGGTCGACGTGTCCGCCTTGCGGCAGGTCGAAGCGCGCCAATACTCTCAGCCCGGAAACTGAATCAGACGTTCGTGACGAATGTCGTCGCCGAAAGGACCCTGTCGTGAGTGAGTTCGAAACCCCCGCCGATCTGCGTTACACGGCGGAACACGAATGGGTGCAGCGGACGAGCGCGACCACCGCGCGGATCGGTATCACCGCGTACGCGCAGTCGCAGCTCGGCGACGTCGTGTTCGTGCAGTTGCCGGAGACCGGGACCGAGGTGACCGCCGGTGAATCCTTCGGCGAGGTCGAATCGACGAAGAGCGTCTCGGACGTGTACGCGCCGATCAGCGCGAAAGTGGTTGCGGTCAACACGGATCTGGAGGCGAACCCCGAGCTGGTGAACTCGGCTCCCTACGGCGGAGGGTGGCTCGTCGACGTCGAGGTCGGTAGCGAGGGTGAGCTGGACGCGGCGCTCGGCGAGACGCTGGACGCCGACGCCTACCGCGCTCTCATCGAAAACTGACGGTTCCCGTGCGCGACAACCGCGTCCGCCTACGCCGGGGAGCCGGCTCAGGGTACGGTCGTGTCAGGCGTGTGCCGTTGTCGGGGGCGCGGGTCCGTAGTCGAAAGTGATCGTGGCTGAACGAAACAACGACCGGTCGGGGTGGTTTGCCCGATCGGTCGAACGGATAAGGAGTAACGGTGAGCGAGAACGGCAACGCGGGATACGAGGAAACCCCTGCGGAAACCACTTCGGTGTTTCGCGCCGACTTCCTGAGTGAACTGGAAACCGCCGGCTCGGGGGCGGCGACCTCGGAGGCTCCGGTCTCGGGTGTCGAGGGACTGCCCGCCGGGTCGGCACTGCTTGTCGTCAAGCGTGGACCCAACGCTGGATCGCGTTTCCTGCTGGACCAGCCGACGACGTCCGCGGGACGGCACCCGGACAGCGACATATTCCTCGACGACGTGACCGTCAGCCGTCGGCACGCCGAGTTCCGTCAGGACGAGGGTGAGTTCCAGGTCGTCGACGTGGGAAGCCTCAACGGCACCTACGTCAACCGCGAGCCTGTCGATTCGGCGGTGCTGGCGAACGGCGACGAGGTGCAGATCGGAAAGTTCCGGCTGGTGTTCCTCACCGGTCCGCGAGGAAACCAGGGCGCAGGTAGCTGATGACCGCTGCTGCCCGCCAAACGGCACCGGGCGGAATGTCGATCGGGTCGGTTCTCGATCGGCTCCGCCCGGAGTTTCCGGACGTGACGATCTCGAAGATCAGGTTTCTCGAGGCCGAGGGGCTCATCAGCCCGGAACGCACGCCCTCGGGATATCGACGTTTCTCGATCGAGGACTGCGAGCGACTGCGGTACGTGCTGACCGCGCAGCGGGATCAGTACCTGCCCCTGAAGGTGATCAAGGAACAGCTCGAGGCGATCGACCGAGGTGCCGCAACGGTGGGCGCAGTGGAGTCCCGCCCGAAGCGTCCACGGCCGTTGGCCGTGGCGCCGGGCGAGGTCTCGCCCGAGGTGCTGCGCACCGACCGTGAAGTCCGCATGAGCCGCGACGATCTGTGCGAGCGCGCCGGGATCGACGTGGGCTTCCTGACCGAGTTGGTTCGTGCCGGGCTGATCGTGCCGGGCGCGGCGGGATTCTTCGACGGGGACGCGGTGCTGCTCGCCCGAACCGCCAAGGCCATGTCGGAGTTCGGGCTCGAGGTGCGGCACCTGCGGGCGTTCAAGCTCGCGGCGGACCGGGAAGCGAGCCTGGTCGCGCAGATCGCGGGTCCGATCGCCAAGGGGCGCGACGCGGGAGCGCGGGCGCGAGCCGAGGAGATGGTCCGGGAGTTGGCGGCGCTGTCACTGACGCTGCACACGTGCCTGGTGAAGGCAGCGGTTCACGGCGCACTCGACCGCTGAACCGTTCGTGCACGCCGACGGCGATCGCGGTGAGAACCCCGACGGCCGCCGGCACCTGACGCGCTTGCCGGATCGCACTAGAATTCAGGCAGGATTGCCACGCGGGGTTCGTCCCCGGACGGCCAGCGGGATGGAGGCACCGGCATGAGCGAGATGCGGATAGTGGGCATTCGGGTCGAACAGCCGCAGAACCAGCCGGTCCTGCTGTTGCGAGAGGCCGACGGCGACAGGTATCTGCCGATCTGGATCGGTCAGATGGAGGCGACTGCGATCGCGCTCGAACAGCAGGGCGTCGAACCGGCGCGTCCGCTGACGCACGATCTGATCAAGAACCTTCTGGAAGCATTCGGGCATGTCCTGCAGGAGATCCGGATCGTGGACCTGCAGGAGGGGACCTTCTACGCCGACATGATTTTCCAGGGTGGCATGCGCGTGTCGTGCCGCCCTTCGGACGCGGTCGCTGTAGCGTTGCGCGTCGGTGTACCGGTCTTCGTCGAGGAACCGGTGCTGGCGGAGGCCGGTCTCGTCATGCCCGACGAACGGGAGGACGAGGTCGAGAAGTTCAAGGAATTTCTCGAGTCCGTGTCGCCCGACGACTTCAAGGCGACGGACGGCTGAATCGGACGTCATCGGCTGTTCTACCGTGCCTCGATCCCTCCGGGTCGGGGCACGCGGTACGACTCGAAGGTTTTACGACCGGTCGGCGTGTTGCTGCCCTACGCTCGAGACAGAGCGTACGCTGAGTGAATCCGCAATTCGGATCTGCTCGACGGGCCTTGACTAGCACGCGACGATCGGATGGGTGGGGGGGAATCCGCCCGTCCGTTGTTACGGGGCGACGGGTGGGCACGTAAGAGGGAGTCAACACAGTGCGAGATCGGCCGCAGGGACAGGGGCACGGCGATATCGACGAAGGGAACCGCTCGACCTCGATGTCGTCGACGCAACAAACGGACGACATCCAGCCGGGTCTGTTCCCCGACGACTCGGTTCCCGACGAACTCGTCGGTTATCGCGTTCCGATCGCATGCCAGATCGCCGGAATAAGTTACCGCCAGCTCGACTACTGGGCTCGAACGAACCTCGTCGTGCCGTCGATCCGTGGCGCAGCCGGTTCCGGAAGCCAGCGACTGTACTCGTTCAAGGACATCCTGGTCCTCAAGATCGTCAAGCGGTTGCTGGACACGGGCATCTCGCTGCAGAACATCCGCGTCGCGGTCGATCACCTGCGTGAGCGCGGGGTGCGGGACCTGGCGAAGATCACGCTGTTCTCCGACGGCACCACCGTGTACGAATGTACGTCGCCCGAGGAAGTCGTCGATTTACTGCAGGGCGGACAGGGCGTGTTCGGTATCGCGGTCAGCGGTGCGATGCGCGAGCTGACCGGCAGCATCGCGGACTTCCCGGCCGAGCGCGCCGACGGAGGCGCCGCCGAGCAGCGACCCGAGGACGAGCTTGCGTCCCGTCGCCGCAACCGCATCAATCGCCGCATCGGCTAGAGCCGGGGATTTTAGACGTTCATCACACCGTGCAGGCGTCCGTGACCGCGATTGCGGCGATCGCCGTGGACTAGAATCGCCAATGCGTCGCCGCCGCACGGGAGAGTTCCGGATCCGATCCGGGCACCGAAGGAGCAGCACCTCCCCGTCAATCTCTCAGGTACCGAGGACCGTGCGGGCTCCGACGCCTCTGGAAAGCGGTGGGAGCACCCACCCGCCCACGGGGAAAGGGACCGGACGTCCGGTCACCGAATCTCTCAGGCGCTCGCCCGCCGAGCTCGCGACAGAGGGGGAGGGAAGCACGCCGTGCGACCGTGCGCGGACGTGGACCTCCGATCACCCGGGAATCGCACATGACAGATGCCGTCACCTCCACGTTCGCCGACCGTCACGTCGGCCCCGATCAGGCGGCACTGCGCCGCATCCTCGACGTCGTCGGCGTCGACGCACTCGCAGACCTCGCGGCGAAGGCACTGCCGGCCGCGATCCTGGACCCGGCCACCGGAGGGATCGCCGACGGGCTGGACGTGCTGGACGCGCCGCTGTCCGAACACGAGGTGCTGGCCGCGCTGACCGAGCTCGCGGCGCAGAACACCGTGGCGACCTCGATGATCGGTCAGGGCTACTACGGCACCCTCACGCCGCCGGTGCTGCTGCGCAACATCATCGAGAACCCGGCGTGGTACACGGCGTACACCCCGTACCAGCCGGAGATCAGCCAGGGCCGGCTCGAGGCCCTGCTCAACTTCCAGACGATGGTCTCCGACCTCACCGGCATGGAGGTCGCGAACTCGTCGATGCTCGACGAAGGCACCGCCGCCGCTGAGGCGATGACCCTGCTCCGCCGCGCCAACCGCAAGTCGAAGAGCCCCCGCGTGCTCGTCGACTCCGATCTCTTCACCCAGACCGCGGCCGTCCTCGCCACCCGCGCCGAGCCGCTGGGCATCGAGATCGTCACCGCGAATCTCGTCGACGACGGACTGCCGGAGGGCGACTTCTTCGGGGTCATCCTCCAGATCCCCGGCGCATCCGGACGGGTGTTCGACGCCGCCCCGATCATCGCCGCCGCACACGACCGCGGTGCACTCGTGGCGGTGGGCGCCGACCTGCTGGCCCTGACGTTGATCACCCCGCCCGGCGAGCAGGGCGCGGACGCCTGCTTCGGCACCACCCAGCGCTTCGGTGTGCCCATGGGCTTCGGTGGCCCGCACGCCGGCTACCTCGCCGTGAACACGGCGCACACCCGCAACCTTCCGGGCCGCCTGGTCGGCCTGTCCGTCGATGCGGACGGAGATCCCGCCTACCGGCTGGCCCTGCAGACCCGTGAACAGCACATCCGCCGCGAGAAGGCGACGAGCAACATCTGCACCGCGCAGGTTCTGCTGGCGGTCCTGGCCGCGATGTACGCCTCGTACCACGGCGCCGACGGCCTGACCGCGATCGCACGCCGGGTCGCGGCGCACGCCGAAACCCTCGCCGCCGCGCTGCGCGCCGCCGGCATCGAGATCGTGCACGCCGAGTTCTTCGACACCGTTCTGGCCCGGGTTCCCGGTCGCGCCGTACAGATCGTCACGACCGCTCGCGAGGCGGGCCTCAACCTGCGCCTCGTCGACGACGACCACGTCGGCATCTCCTGCGACGAAGCGACCTCCAGCGCGCACATCGGCACGGTGCTCGACGCCTTCGGCGCCCCGGGCACCGCGCAGAGCGAGGGATCGGCGCTCCCGGCCGCACTGGCCCGCACCAGCGCATTCCTGCAGCACGAGTCGTTCACGAAGTACCGCACCGAAACCGCGATGATGCGGTACCTGCGGCGGCTGTCGGATAAGGACCTGGCGCTCGACCGGACGATGATCCCGCTCGGCTCGTGCACGATGAAGCTCAACGCCGCCGTCGAGATGGAAGCGATCACCTGGCCGGAGTTCGCCGACCTGCACCCGTTCGCACCCGCGGAGCAGACCGCCGGGATCCGCCGGCTGATCGCGGACCTCGAGGGCTGGCTCGCCGCGATCACCGGTTACGACCGCGTCAGCCTCCAGCCCAACGCCGGCAGCCAGGGCGAATACGCCGGTCTGCTCGCGATCCGGCACTACCACCTCGACCGGGGCGACGACCATCGCGACACGTGCCTCATCCCGTCGAGCGCCCACGGCACCAACGCGGCCTCCGCGGTGATGGCCGGGATGCGGGTCGAGGTCGTTGCGTGCCGTCCGAACGGCGATGTCGATCTCGACGATCTGCGCGCGAAGATCGCCGATCATGCCGAGCGCCTGGCCGCGATCATGATCACCTACCCGTCGACCCACGGTGTGTACGAGCACGAGATCGCCGAGATCTGCGGGGCCGTCCACGACGCGGGCGGTCAGGTGTACATCGACGGGGCGAACCTCAACGCGCTCGTCGGGCTTGCGCGCCCGGGCAAGTTCGGTGGCGACGTGAGCCATCTGAACCTGCACAAGACGTTCTGCATTCCGCACGGCGGCGGCGGGCCGGGGGTGGGACCGATCGGTGTCCGCGAGCACCTCGCGCCCTACCTGCCGGGTCATCCGGAGGAACCCGAGCTCGGGGGCGCCGGACCCGTGTCGGCCGCGCCCTACGGTTCGGCGTCGATCCTGCCGATCACGTGGGCGTACATCAAGCTGATGGGTGCGCAGGGCCTGCGCCGTGCGTCGCTGACGGCCATCGCGTCCGCCAACTACATCGCCCGCCGTCTCGACGAGTACTTCCCGGTGCTGTACACCGGCGAGAACGGCATGGTCGCGCACGAGTGCATCCTCGATCTGCGCCAGATCACCAAGGACACCGGCGTCACCGTCGACGACGTGGCGAAGCGGTTGGCGGACTACGGGTTCCACGCGCCGACCATGAGTTTCCCGGTCGCGGGAACGCTGATGGTGGAGCCGACCGAGAGCGAGGATCCGGCCGAACTCGATGCCTTCGTCGACGCGATGATCTCGATCCGCAAGGAGATCGACCGCGTCGGGGCAGGGGAGTGGCCGGTCGACGACAACCCGCTGCGCGGTGCTCCACACACGGCGGAATGCCTGGTCGGGGAGTGGAACCACCCGTACACGCGGGAGATCGCGGTGTTCCCGCTGGGGAAGTCGCGCGCGAAGGTGTGGCCGTCCGTCCGGCGCATCGACGGGGCACACGGGGACCGTAACCTCGTGTGTTCCTGCCCGCCGCTCGAGGCGTACGCCGACTGATCGTCCGATTCGGGGTGCCGGTGAGACCGGCACCCCGATCTTCGATCGAAATATTCTGCACAAGACGGAACGTAAATAAAAACCGAACTCCACCCCACTCGGCACGCGGTACGACACGCATAACCCCACGTCCCACATCGCTCACCCATCCGCGATGGGCCGTGCGAGCATGGAGACGTGGCGACGCGAGCAGACTCCGAACGATTGCGGGATCTGGCACGGCTGCGCCGGGTCCGGGACCGCATCGACCGCGAGTACGCCCGGCCGCTGGACGTGGAACAGCTCGCGCGGGACGTGCACATGTCGGCGGGCCATCTGAGCCGGCAGTTCCGCCTGGCCTACGGCGAACCGCCGTACACCTACCTGATGACGCGTCGGATCGAGCGGGCGATGGCGCTGTTGCGGCGCGGGGACATGAGTGTCACCGAGGTGTGTTTCGAGGTCGGGTGTTCGTCCCTCGGCACGTTCAGCACGCGATTCACCGAGCTGGTGGGGGTGTCGCCGAGCGCGTACCGCGCGCAGGCGCGCTCGGACGCCGAGATGCCTTCGTGCGTCACGAAACAGGTGACGAGACCGATCAGGATTCAAGAAGCGTCGGCCGCGTCCCGAATCTAGCGTGGTCGCCATGAACCTCACCATCCACAACGCGTTCCTTCCGCACGACGACCGTGACGCCGCCCTCGCGTTCTATCGGGACCTGCTCGGTTTCGAGGTGCGCAAGGAGGTCGGCTACAACGACATGTACTGGATCACTCTCGGGCATCCCGCCCAGCCCGAGACGTCGCTCGTCCTGAATCCGCCCGCCGCGGATCCCGGAATCACCGACGAGGAGCGGCGCGTGATCAGCGAAATGATGGCCAAGGGCACGTTTGCGATGCTCACGCTGGCGACACCCGACCTGGACGCGACCTTCGCGGCGCTCGAAGCCGGTGGCGCGGAGATCGTCCAGGAGCCCATCGAGCAGCCCTACGGGATCCGGGACTGCGCGGTGCGCGACCCCGCGGGAAACATGATCCGCATCAACGAGGTGCGATGACGAGGCCCCGGACGGCAGAGCCGCCGGCATGGGTGTGTTCTCTCGGGGGAAGCAGCAGCAGGGGAATGCGCGGATCGGGCGCCGGGACAGGTGAATCCGTCCGGGGTTGTCACACCGATCGGCGATACTGCTCCGGCGGGTAACCGGGGTGAGAGCGAACAGAACGGAACGGGGAGATGCGATGGGCACGAGGACCGAGACGGCGACGAGGACGGTGCCCACCGGGGGGCGACACCCGGCCGACAGTCACGACCTGATCCGGGTGCACGGTGCTCGCGAGAACAACCTCCAGAACGTCGATGTCGAGATTCCCAAGCGACGGCTGACGGTCTTCACCGGGGTGTCGGGATCCGGGAAGAGCTCGCTGGTGTTCGCGACGATCGCAGCCGAGTCACAGCGCATGATCAACGAAACGTACAGCGCGTTCGTGCAGGGATTCATGCCGACGCTCGCTCGTCCGGACGTGGATGTGCTCGAGGGCCTGACCACGGCGATCATCGTCGATCAGGAGCGGATGGGCGCGAATCCGCGGTCGACGGTCGGCACCGCGACCGACGCCAACACGCTGTTGCGCATCCTGTTCAGCCGGCTGGGCAAGCCGCACATCGGTTCGCCGCAGGCGTTCTCGTTCAACGTGGCGTCGATCAGCGGCGCCGGGGCGGTGACGGTCGAGAAGGGCGGCCGGACCGTGAAGGAACGCCGCAGTTTCAGCATCACCGGTGGCATGTGCCCGCGCTGCGAGGGCATGGGCAAGGTCTCCGATTTCGATCTCACCGCGCTGTACGACGACAGCAAGTCCCTCAACGAGGGTACGCTGACGATCCCCGGGTACAGCATGGACGGCTGGTACGGCCGGATCTACCGCGGATGCGGATTCTTCGACCCCGACAAGCCGATCTCGAAGTTCACGAAGAAGCAGCTGAACGATCTGCTGTACAAGGAGCCGACGAAGGTCAAGGTCGACGGCATCAACATCACGTTCGAGGGTCTGATCCCGAAGATCCAGAAGTCGTTTCTGTCCAAGGACCGGGAGGCGATGCAGCCGCACATCCGGGCATTCGTGGACCGGGCCGTCACCTTCCAGACGTGTCCCGACTGTGAGGGCACCCGTCTCTCGGCGGAGGCCCGGTCGTCGAAGATCGCCGGCATCAGCATCGCCGACGCCTGCGCGATGCAGATCAGCGACCTCGCCGAATGGGTGCGGGGGCTGGACGAGCCGTCGGTCGCCCCGCTGCTGAAATCGCTGAGCCGGACCCTCGATTCGTTCGTCGACATCGGACTCGGCTATCTGAGCCTCGACCGGCCTGCCGGCACCCTGTCCGGTGGCGAGGCGCAGCGCACCAAGCTGATCCGGCATCTCGGGTCGTCGCTCACCGACGTGACCTATGTGTTCGACGAGCCGACGATCGGCCTGCATCCGCACGACATCGCGCGGATGAACGAACTGCTGTTGCAGTTGCGCGACAAGGGAAACACGGTGCTCGTCGTCGAGCACAAGCCCGAGGCGATCGCCATCGCCGACCATGTGGTCGACCTCGGCCCGCGCGCCGGGGCCGACGGTGGCGAGATCGTGTTCGAGGGCACGGTCGAGGGGCTGCGGTCGAGTGGGACGCTGACCGGTAAGCATCTGGACGACCGTGCGGCACTGAAGACTTCGGTGCGGACGGCGTCGGGGGCACTCGAGATCCGTGGGGCGGACACCCACAATCTGCAGGACGTCGACGTCGACATTCCGGTCGGGATGCTCGTCGTCGTGACGGGTGTGGCGGGGTCGGGGAAGAGTTCGCTGATCCACGGGTCGGTCGCGGGCCGGGACGGTGTCGTCGCGATCGATCAGGGGGCGATCAAGGGGTCGCGGCGCAGCAATCCGGCGACGTACACGGGTCTGCTGGAGCCGATCCGCAAGGCGTTCGCGAAGGCGAACGGGGTGAAACCCGCTCTGTTCAGCGCGAATTCGGAGGGTGCGTGCCCGAACTGCAACGGTGCGGGTGTCGTGTACTCGGACCTGGCGATGATGGCCGGGGTGGCGACGCCGTGCGAGGTGTGCGAGGGCAAGCGATTCCAGGCCGAGGTGCTCGAGTACCGGTTCGGCGGCAGGGACATCGACGAGGTCCTGAACATGTCGGTGGCCGAGGCCGAGGAGTTCTTCGGGTCGGGCGAGGCGAAGATCCCGGCGGCGCACCGGATCCTCGCTCGCCTCGCCGACGTGGGACTCGGCTACATCAAGATCGGGCAGCCGCTCACGACGCTGTCCGGCGGCGAGCGGCAACGTCTCAAGCTGGCCGTCCAGATGGGCGAGAGCGGCGACGTGTACATCCTCGACGAACCGACGACGGGCCTGCATCTCGCCGACGTGGAGAACCTGCTCGCGCTGCTGGATCGGCTCGTGGATGCGGGGAAGTCGGTGATCGTCATCGAGCACCATCAGGCCGTGATGGCGCACGCCGACTGGATCATCGATCTCGGACCCGGTGCCGGCCACGACGGTGGCCGGGTCGTCTACGAGGGCACCCCGGCGGACCTGGTCGCCGCGCGCTCGACGCTGACGGGGCAGCACCTCGCGCAGTACGTCGGGGCCTGACCGCAGGGGTCCGGGCACGCAGGGGTCCGGATTCGATCAGGGTTCGGTGACGAGTTCGAGGATCGTGATCTCGGGGGGTGTCGCGACGCGGACGGGTGGCCCCCACGCGCCGGCGCCGCGCGAGGTGTAGAGCGTGGTGTCGTCGAACCGGTCGAGTCCGGTGACGCTCGGGTTGGCCAGGGGCACGAACAGGCCGAGCGGCCACATCTGGCCGCCGTGGGTGTGGCCGGACAGTTGCAGGTCGACGCCGAGTTCGGCGGCGTCGAGTACCTGGCGGGGCTGGTGCGCGACGAGCAGCACGAACCGGTTCGGGTCGCGGCCGTCGAGGGCCGCCGCGAGGTCGGCTTCGTGCGGGGCGGGGGCCGTCCAGTCGTACACCCCGGCGATGTCGATGCTGTCGGCGCCGCGGGTGAGGGTGACGTGTTCGTTGCGCAGTGTCTGCACGCCCAGGGTTTCCCAGTGGTCGAGCCAGGCCAGGGCGTCGTCGGAGTAGTACTCGTGGTTGCCGCTGACCCCGAACACCCCGAGTGGTGCGTCCAGGTCCCGGAGGGGTTCGAGGTCGGCGGCGACGCGCGCGATGGTGCCGTCGCTGAGGTCGCCGCCGAGCACGATCAGGTCGGGGTTCTCGCCGGCGACGAGGTCGACGACCTTGCGGGTGAAGTCCGCGCCGCGCGCCGGGCCGACGTGCAGGTCGGTGACGAGGGCGACGCGCAGCCCGTCGAATTCGGCGGGCAGGCGCTGGAGCGGTACCCGCACGTGCGCGATGCGGGGGTGGGAGGCTTCGACGGTTCCGTATGCGACGGCGGTGACCGAGGTGAGGGCGGCGACGGCGGTGGCGATGCGTAGGGTGCGGCGTCGGGAGG
>NZ_JALPTB010000099.1 GCF_023218075.1 Rhodococcus sp. HM1
CACTACTCGACGAACCTGATGGCGGTGACCCCGAAGTCGTCGTGGCCCTGGGTGAAGACACTGCTGCACTCCGTGTACGACCAGCCCGACGCGGATTCCGTTCACGCACAATATGATCGGATCATCGATGCGCTCACCGAGAAGTTGCCGAAGGTGGCCGATCACCTCGACGCTGCACGGTCGGATCTGTTGGCGTTCACCGCGTTCCCGAAGCAGATCTGGAAACAGATCTGGAGCAACAATCCGCAGGAGCGCCTCAACAAGGAGATCCGCCGCCGGACCGACGTGGTGGGGATCTTCCCGGACCGGACTGCGCTGATCCGACTGGTCGGGGCGGTGCTGGCCGAACAGCACGACGAGTGGATCGAAGGCCGCCGCTACCTCGGCCTCGACGTACTCGCCCGCTCCCGCACCGACAAGCCCGCCGACAGTGTCACCGAGGAGACCGAGGAGGTGACACCGGCCTTGACTGCCTGAGCCACCCACGAGGAATCACGCGACGACGTCGTACACCACCTCACGGGACTTGACCACGACGTCGCGGTCACCCGAGCAGCGGCGACGACAGCCCTGCACATCATGCGCAAAGGTCCCTGCATGCAACGTAAAGTCCACTGCCCTCAACTTGCCGGTGCTGCATTCGACGCCGGTCGCGCGGGAACAGAGGCGAACTGATCGGGGCAACGTCAATGCCCTCCTCGCGTTGGTTGGTCGTTCTCAACACTGTGGGGCAATAGCATTGTGTACCAGGGGGATAAGCCAAGAAGTCCTTCACGTACTAGAGCTTGCGAACTCGCGCCTCAAACGAAGTGCGAGCGGTACAAAGCCGAATGCTCTGATCTCGATGCGTGACGAGGCTCGATTGCCCGCCGGACGTGACTTCGGAGGATTGGTGATCACCTCGTCTCCGCAAGGACCCGCAGCTCGTTCTGTCGTACTTCAGTGATAGACATCAGGGTGTGGCGCAATGGAATGTGTTGATTGACCGGCTTACCTCTGCTGGCTCGTCAGTCCGGTTGAACTGGGGCGAACTAGAGTCGATGGTCGGGGAGCTCCCGGCTTCGGCGTCGAAGCATCGGGCATGGTGGTCAGGGGATCGCTCCCACGTAAATGCCTGGCAGGCAGCCGGGTTCGCCCTCACCGAGCTCCAGTTGGGGGAGACGGTCACATTCACCCGCGCTACTGGGGATAAGGGCCTGTCCGCCAACGTCGACGTTGTAACCGGACTCGATCCCTCCTCGACGATAGAGGGACGTTTAAAGGACACGGACGGTGTCGATCTGGTGCTCGTCACTTGTGTGAAGTCGAAACTGGAGGTGCCGGCGCCGGCGAAGGATCTGTATATCTCGACGTTGTTCACCAGGCAACGGGCCTACGCCGAGGTCAAAGGGGTGCCGTGGTTCATCCTGTCGGCGGAACATGGACTCGTCGCGCCGGACGAATGGCTCGCACCATACGAACGGTACCTCCCGGACACTCCTGCGACCTATCGCGATGCCTGGGGCCGTTGGGTCTCTGAACGCCTTGAGCTCCTGGCCGGATCCCTGCAGAATCAGGTAATCGAGATTCACGCCGGATCAGCCTACGTGGACGCGCTGTCTCTGCATCTTGTCGCCAAAGGCGCCGTGCTGCGCAATCCGCTGAAGGGATTGAGCATGGGGCAGCGCCTCGGCTGGTATGCCTCCCGCAGGGCCGACACCGAGAAGGGCGAGGGTGTTCGGCCGCATTGAACCCGAGTCCGCGCATGCGGACATCGTGGCCCATGTTGCCGATCTCCGCGATTATTCCTGGGCGATGGCCCCGGCCGAATTCTTCGCCGCAGACATAGGGCACACTGCAAGCCCTCGGGCCCGCCCGGGCTCGTCGTTTGGAGGTCACTCGTGCTCGGTATTCGGGGCGAAGTACTACTCAGAAATCAGGTCGCGGAGCGCATCTCGCGTTTCGGCATCGGTCGAATAGATGACGGTGCCGATCATGCCGCGAGTGAGTAGGACCTTGTAGACGTTGCGTACCAGTCGGTCGAAGCGCACGTCCGAGATCTTGGTGCGATTCTTGAAATCCGGGTCGCGATTTGCATCCCGGACGGTAGTGAATCGCCCGTTACGCCAGACCAAGTCAGGGCCGAGAATGACCCCGTTCCAGTCATACTCGAATCCCTGTGCGGTATAGACACATCCGACCTGACTAAATCCGCCTTCCTCGGTCGCCCAGAGTGCCGCGGGAGGAGCGTCGCCGATTCTGCGGTCGCTCTTGCTGTTCCACGGCCGAGCCCATCCGCCGATCTGGACGTCCGGCACCAGGTGTCCACTCTTCTCCGCGTTGCTCCATGGCCAGCAGTATCCGGCCGTCATCCGAGCCGAGTATCCGCGATCCTTCTGCTGGGAGAGGAGGTGCTCCATCTCCTCGGGGGTATCGGCAATCCGGACAGCGAATTGCGGATCGCCCTTCCATTCGAACGGACCCCCTTCTTCGAGATCCAGGAGTCGTTTGACCCACAGCAGATATTCTTCGCTACCCCCGCATCGGAACTGCTCGCCCAGATGGATGTGCTGAGTTTCGAGGCCCAGTGATGCTGCGTAACGCTCGATCTGGGCGAACGAACCCATCTCTCCGGGACGCACGACCTGGTGCTCGTCGAGAAGAAACACAGGCACACGAGCTGCCGCGATGAGTTCGTCGACCTGAGGACGACCTGTGCGAAGTTCGGCCCGCGTGTAGCGGTCGACGGAGGTTTCCCGGATGCGGTGTGCCTCATCGAGGATGAGCACGTCCAGTCCGTTGCGATCGGCGGTCATGAACTGGTTGAAGTACTTGAACATGCTTTTCACGCGCGGAGCGCGGTGCCCCGCGACCTTCCGCAACGTCTGCGTGAAAGACCGGGAACCGGTTGCATGCAGGACGGTCCTTCCGCGTCGGGCGAGCTCACCGAGCAGTGACAACGCGACGACGCTCTTGCCGCTGCCGGGCCCTCCGGTCACGATGATGACGCGCTTGCGATCGGCTGCACGTGACTGTTCCACTTCGTGGAGTACGAGGTCGACAGCGAGCTGCTGGTTTCCGAGCAGATGAAACTGGGGCCGATCGCGCACCTCTGCTGCGGCGACCTTGAGCAGCTGTTGTGAGGGTGCAACCGCAGATTTCATCAGGGCGTCGCCGGCTGCGTAGCCGGAAGTCGGAGCGAGACGGCTCTGGAGGAATCCGATCAGGTCCCCGCGCTCGGCGGCGGTGAACATGCGTCCCGTGACGCTCATCGGGTATGAACGCAGATCGGCGATGGCTCCAGGGTCGGTCGCGTTGTGCAGATACGCGATGCCGGCCAGGGCATCGGGTTGATCGGAGACGGTGCGGGCAAAGTCTGCGAGGTAGTCGCAGTACCCTCTTACCTGCGCCGCCGGGTGTAGCTTCGGGCCTCCCGGCATTCCGGCTACCTCGACGAGCTCGGAATTGTCCTCGTAGCGACGTGCCGCCGACCATTGCTTCAGCTCGACCACGATGTACGAGGCTGCACCGGTCTTCGGATGAGTCCCTGCCAGGACGACATCGGCTCGCTGGGAGGTCAACGGCAGGTGGTACTCGAGAAGCATCTCGACGTCTTCGAGACCCGCGTCGACGAGGTCGCGAGCCAGAACAGGCAGGCTTCGTGTCCACGACTTCTGCTCGGCATCCCCGGCACGTCGCCCAGTGCGAAACAGCATTTGCTCCAACAGCTGCTCCGCGAGTGATTCAGGCCGATCGAGGTCGACGATCCGGCGGGCGGTAGTACGAAGCAGCGTCACAGTCAGGTCCCCAGGGCAGCACGAATTCACTCGTGCGGGTGGGGGCATGTCCGTGGCTGCTCATCGCAGCGGAAGTCCGTCGGGCCGCAGGACAGAAACTATATCGGTGAGGCCGGCCGCAGATCGCTCAGGGGGAGTACGGCTGATACGCGCCGGACGACCTCCACAGCATCGAACCCGCAGGCAAGGCCGCGTACACGCCTTGTGCGGCCGAAGCCGTCCGTTCATGCAGGACCGGAATACGGGTGACTGCAGAAACGTCGGACAGAGAATCCCGTTCCAGGGCTCGCGTCACATGCTCGCGAATCGGGATGCTCGCCGACTTGTCGAGGTTGCATCGCGCATCGGCTGCCACCAGGTTCGCAACACCATCGATAGGAATCATCGACCAGGGCACCACGTGATCGATGTGGACTTCTGCCGGCAGGCGGTTGTCGCAGTAGAAGCAACGGTCAGACTGCAGATCACGTAGCGGATCGACCAGAGCGCGCAGTGCAGTGCGATCGGCGCCGAACAGGAATCCGTCGATGTCCTCCGCATCGAGCTCGGCCCGGTTGAGATCGATGACGTCGTGCGCCCACAGCGAGCGTACGAACGTCCTGAGGAGCGTGGATGTCCGCCGCAACCCGTCGGGTACTCCGGGGCGCAGCACGATGACGGCAATTCGGTCGAGATCCTCCACCGTCATCTTCTTGTGGAAGCCGGACGCGTCGAACAGGAACTCGTCGCGGGTACGGCTGTGAGGAACGGTTTGAAGATGCGTGAGCGGCTGCTGCGCCACCGTCAACCGTACGGAGCGAAGCAGTCGCTGATAGACCGGGTGGCAAGCCTCGCGAGCTGCCTCCGCCGTGCGAAGCCCGTCACGCAGCAGGATGTCTCTCGCGTCCGCGATGCGATCGGGGACCGAACGTCCGCGCACAACCTGAGCAAGCCGACCGTGGCGGTGGAAAGACCGGACCTGATTCCAGTAGTAGCCGATGATCCGATGAGCAATCTCGTCGACCGGGACCATGAGACTTCCGTCGGGAGCAGCCGTGTTCTCGACGGAAATGTCGACAAGCGCCATCACGGTGGCGAGTTTGTACGTCGAATTGCGGCGGCCGGCTTCGAGGAGTTGCACGACGCGACTGGCGACGTCGAGAGGGTCGAGTGCCACGAAGCTCATTCCGGCACGATATCCGGTGCTCGATTTGAGGGCTTCGTCGTCTACGTGATCCGAACTGTAGGTCGTGCGGCGTGGACGCTCGGCGGGCATAAAGTTCTCAGCCGCCGATCGAAATCACCGCGCGTGCCGCATCCGGAACATCCGCTTCGCAATCTTCATGTCCCGCTCGGAGGCATCGACCGTGAGCAGGTTCAGCGGCGGCCGGAACCTCTCCACCGTCACCGAGTGCGGCCGGCTGAACTCACGCAGTCCGTCTGCGCCGTGGATCCTGCCGAACCCGGACTCACCGATACCGCCGAACGGTAGGGCGGGGACAGTCCCGAAGCCGCCTACGCTGTTCACGGACACCGCGCCGCTGCGAATTCGTCGTGCGGCCTGCAGTCCCTTCTTCTTGTTGCGGCTGAACACCGACGCACCCAGCCCGTAGTGGGTGCTGTTGGCTCGTTCGACGGCGTCGTCGAGGTCCTGGACCGGCTCGACGACCACCGTCGGGCCGAAGGTTTCCTCTTGAACAGCTGCGGACGTGTCGGGCACGTCCTTCAGGACGACGGGTTCGAAGTAGCGATCTCGGACGGAATCGAGTCCGCCCATCACCGCGGTCGCACCGTGATCGAGGGCGTCGAGGATGTGCCGTCGCACGATGTCGACCTGGCGCGGCAATGTCATCGGTCCGTACGTTGCGGTGTCGTCCGGTCCCGGCCGCGCCCGGGAGAGGGCGGCCGTGAGCTTGTCGACGAACTGCTGGTAGACGGGCTCCGCCACGTAGACGCGTTCGACACCGACGCACGCCTGCCCCGCGTTCAGGACGGTCCCGAACGCCGCGGCTGCGGCAGCTTTGTCGAGGTCGGCGTCCTCGGCGACGATCACCGCGTCCTTGCCGCCGCACTCGGCGATCATCGGGGTCAGAGTCTCGGCGCATACCGCCATCACCTTGCGCGCCGTGGCGCCGGAGCCCGTGAACGCGATCTTGTCGACACCGGACCGCGCAAGGGACGTGCCGGTCTCGCCGAAGCCCGTGATGACCTGGAGAACCGGATAATCGGGAACCACGGAGTTCCAGGTGTTTTCGAGCCACGTACCCACACCCGGGGTGAGCTCGGAGGGCTTGAACACCACCGCATTTCCCGCGGCGAGGGCGAACGCGATCGAACCCATGGGTGTGTAGGCAGGGAAGTTCCACGGCCCGATTACGCCGACGACCCCGAGAGGCAGGTACTCGACGATCGCCTTCTGATTCATCGACGGCATCGCCGTGGAGACCCGTCGTGGACGGAGCACCTTCTGCGCGTTCCGCACGGCCCAGTCGAGGAATTCGACGGTGAGCATCACCTCGAAGTACCCGGCGTCGTGCGGCTTTCCGGTTTCGGCGGAGATCTGCGACGCCAGCGAATCAGCCCCTGTGGCAATGGCTTTTTTGAAATCCAGCAGCAACTCTCGACGATCGCGGAATCCGAGCTCGCCCCACCACTTCGCAGCAGAGCGCGCGCGATCGACGGTGGCGGCGACGTCTGCGGCGTCCATGATGCGGTACCGGCCGAGAACCGACCCGTCACGCGGGTCGAGACTGGTGAACGTGCGGTCGGAATCGGCGGCCGCAGTGTCGGAAGACGACGGCGTAGAGACATCGTGGGTCATGGCGAGCGTCCTTCGTCGAGATCACGTCGGCCGAGGGCGGCGTGGTCAAATGGGAGCGATTCTCGATGCGGCGCCGAGAAGAAGCCTATCGCCGCAGCTCGCGGGCAGTCCAGGGGAGCGCATCCTCATGAGGACGGCCGCACCTACCGAGACAATCCGAGGTCGATGGCCGCGAGGCCAGCTTGGGTGCGATTGTGGACACCCAGTTTGGTGTAGAGATGCTCGACGTGGTTGCGCGTCGTCTTGTGGGTGATGTGCAGTTCGGCGGCGATCTGCCGGTTCGAGTGACCCAGGGCGACGAGCCGCAGCACCTCCACCTCGCGCCCGGTCAACCCTGCCGGCCAGGGTGCTCGTCGCTTGGTCCGGTGTCCGGCGGCAGTCAGTACGGCCTCGACCGCTTCCACGTCGAACCGTCCGGCTTCCGCATCGCGTCGTATCCGAGCCGCCGCGTCGGCGGCAGCGAGTGCCTGCCGGTGCGGCCGGGGTTCGCATAGCCGCTGATAGGTCTCTGCGGCGGCGAGTATTCGCGCGTGGACGCTGAGGTCGGCACCGCGGAGCCCGTTGGGGTAGCCGGAGCCGTCGAGCCGTTCGCGATGCGTCTGCGCGAGCGCCACGACCGATTCCAGTCCGCCCACGCGACTGAGAATGCGGCCCGTGAGATACGGATACAACCGGACCCGCTCCCACTCCGCTGTGGTGAGCGGGCCGGGCTTCTCCCAGATCTGGTTGGGCACGCCCATCCTCCCCAGGCCGTGCACCAGCCCGGCGCGGTAGAGGAGGTCGACGTCCGCATCGGACAGTCCTCGGTGCCGGCCCGCGGCTGCCGCCAGATCGGCAACCTGCCGCGAATGGCCCAGCAGGAAAGGGCATTTGAGATCGACGAAATCGGCCATCGCCCGCAGCAATTCGTCCAACTCGGGACCGCTCAATGTGTAGTGCCGATCCGGCGCTTGGGCCAGCGCCGCCGACCACGCATCCTGTTCGAGCACGTCCGCGGTGATCTCGGCCGCGGCTTCATCGAACGTTCGTACCACCCGCGGGCAGAACTGGGTGCCGCTGCGCTCCCGCGCCACGGCGACCGCCTGCGTCGGTCCGCCCGTGCGTAGGTGCACTTCGGCGACGTCGGCCAGATGGACGATGTGCATCTCGACGGGTATCGCATCGCCCCGCGCACCGGCCGGCAGTCCGGCGCCGTCCCACCGCTCGAACGTGAAGGTCAGCATCGCCCCGACCTGTGGGTCCAGCCCGATGCGGTCGGAGAGGACGCTCGCGGACCCGCAGTGGGATCGGATGAGCTCGGACATCTGCCGCCGCGCCGTGAACAGGAACGCGGCGACCCGGAGGCTGCGCTCGGCCTGGGGGAGACCGCGCCCCGCGTGGCTCAGCAGCAGGCGCAGGAACGGCAGCCCCGTCATGTCCACCGAGTAGGTGTCGGCGCGGAAGGCGATGTCGTCGCCGAACATGCGCGCCAGCTCGTGCGAGTCCGCGTGGCACCCGATCCACGCGACCAGGTTCGCGTAGTACACGACGGCCCGCTGCTCGGGGCTCAATCCCATCCGGTCCGCGATGCGGGTGGCGATCAGCGCCGACCGGAGCATGTGCTCCATGGGCTGACCGAGCCCGAGGTCGATCGCGAGGGACAGCGCAGCGACCAGTTCGGCTCGTCGCGGACCCTCACCGGTGGGCGCCATCGTCCCAGTGTCCCCGCGGAGAGATAGGTACGGAAGATGAGGCATCGGCCCCATGACCCGGCGGCGCGCGCGGCGCACGATCGACGTACCCGCAATCCTGGGAGGACGCCATGACCATCACCCCGCAGTCGGCCGCAGAGCGGTCCTGTGAACTGCCCCGAGTCTCCGGAGAACGATTCGCCGGCTACGCGGTGGTCGGCGCCCCGTTCGCCGGCGGCCACTACCTCGCGCTGCGCAGGTTCCCTGCCAGTTCCATCGGCGACGGCTACACGTCCGTCTGGCACCGCGACCCCGGCGGGGCCTGGACCGTCTACAGCGACGTCCCACCGGAACTGAGCTGCCCCCGGTTCCTCGGCCACGCACTGAGCCGCACCGAGCAGACCGACGTCCGCGCCGAGTGGACCGGTCCGAACAGACTGCACGTCACGGCCGGGGGAGAGCTCGAGTGGGATCTCCGGATGGACACGTCCCCGGCGACCACCGTCATGAACGTCGCGTGCAGGATCATGCCGGATGCGCTCTGGCACAGTCCCGCGATGCTGGCGGCGATGGGGCGCGTCGCGGGACCGGTGCTCGGCGTCGGCCGGGTCCGGCTCGCCGGACACATGCCGAACGGTCAGTGGTTCCGGGCCAACCCGCGACAGCTGTGGACCGCGCACACCGTGCGCGCGGTGGTCGACGGATTCGATCTCGGTCCCGACGGACCGCTGCCGGAGCAGGCGGCGTTCGGCGACTTCCGGCTGCCGCAGCGCGGGTTGTTCGCGACGGTGCAGACGTGGTTCGAGCCGTTCGATGCCGAACGTCATTTCGCGGCTCGTCCTCGAGCGGAGGAGTCACCGAGCGGCCGATGAATACCATCGAGTAGGTCACGGATCGACGACGAGGCGTAGCCGGAGGCGTTCGGCTAGTGCGGATTAACGTTCCCTGCGGTAAC
This sequence comes from Rhodococcus sp. HM1, assembly GCF_023218075.1. Classification (GTDB taxonomy): domain Bacteria; phylum Actinomycetota; class Actinomycetes; order Mycobacteriales; family Mycobacteriaceae; genus Rhodococcus. The sequence continues at coordinate 9,202 of NZ_JALPTB010000099.1, forward strand.
GGTCTCGACCTCGGTGGGAATGGGCCGGCCGACGCGAAATCTACTGTTCCTCGGATAGGCCGCAACGTTTCGGTCCAAAGCTGCGCAACTCCACGTCAAATGACACACAATGGATTTCGGCAAGAGTACGGCAAGCGAGAAAGGCACAAATAAGGTCCACCGCCCGCCCGCTCCCATCTGGTTGAAACCTGCGGGCGGCCTTGCGTTTTCGGGATGCGCGATGATCGAAGCAGTCTTGGGCCACCACGCGAGGAACGACGAGTCGGTCGAGGCCCGCTCCGGGCCGGCCGCACGAATCGACGCCGACTCCGGTGGAGGCGATGTCACCCTCGGAAGACTGCTGGCGGTTGCGACCTTGACGCCTGCGCAGGCGGCGCTGCTCATCACGGATGTGGTCGATCAGCTCGAACTCGCGCATGGTCCGGAGCGTCACCCGACCAGCCTCCGACGCGGTGCCGTGAAGGTGTCCGACAGCGGACAGCTCACGCTCGAATGTGCCGGGACTCCGCGATCCTGGGACGAGATACGCGATGCGGTGGCGGACCTGCTTCGACGGATCGCGGCGAACAGCCGCAGTGCCGAACTCGCCGACCACCTGAACGAGGCGATCGCCGAATCCCCGGATGAGGACGACCTGGTGCGGCGTGTCCGTTCTGCTGCCGCAACCGAATTCGACCCGGGCGAGGAGGAGCGGACGAGGCGTCAGATCGCCGCGCTCGTCTCGACGGTGATGGGACGCGATCTTCCGGCGGCGCCGGTGGTGAAGCAGCCGGACGTGCCGATCCGGCCGATCCAGGCGTCCTCTCTCGCGTCGAACACCTGGCGTCCACCCACGGGCAAGGTGTGGCATCGCAAGAAGAGACGACCGTCGCGGCGTCGAGCGGTATTCGTGCTGATCGCACTGCTGCTGCTCATCGGGATGGTGTGGGCGGCTCCCAAGGCGTGGTCGGAGCTGAATCGCGGTTGGCACACGCTTCTCGACCCGGTGGATTCGTCGATGCCGGACGAGATCAGTCCGGTCTCGCCGCCGCCACCGGCACCCGAAGCCCCGCAGCCGGCGGCCGGGCCGGGCACCGCACCGGGTCCCGTCGACACCGCTCTTCCGAGCGCAGCCGGACCGATCACGAAGGTCGCCGCGAACTTCGCCAACGGCGCCTGCGAGCCGGGACGCCCGTGCACCATGCGGGTCGATGTCGGTGTCGATCCCGCCGCGAATCTCGGTGCGGTGATTTGGAATCTGACCGTGTACGACCGATGCACGGGTGTGGTCCAGCCGGGTAGTGACGTCACCGTTCCGGTTCCGCCGGGTGCGCCGACGGCATACGGAATCGGCAACGTCGCCCTGCCGCCGGGTTCCGCCCTTGCGGTCGCCGCGGTCACCACCGGCCCGGCCGCGGCCGCGTCGGAACCGGTATACGTGCCCGCTGAGAACGCTACGTGTTCGGACGGGAGCCCACGTGCAGGCGGATAGGCGAAAGTCGGATCCCTGGCTCGTCACGGCGGCCGTCGCACTGGTACTTCTCGGCATGCTCAACATGGTCTCGACGGGCATGTCGTCGCTCGCTGTGCGGCACGCGATTCTCGCCGCCGTGGGGCTCGGCGCGATGTGGGTGACGTCGCGCATGCGGATTGCCGCCCTGAGCCGGTTCGGGTGGGTGTTGTTCACCGTCACGGTCGTCCTGCTCGTGGCGGTGCCGCTGATGGGGATCGCGACCAAGGGTGCCCAGCGCTGGCTGGACCTCGGCCTGTTCACTCTGCAGCCGTCCGAAATGGCCAAGCTCGCCCTGGTCCTGGTTCCCGCCACGATCCTGGCCCGTGGGAACACGGTCGGCAGGCTCGTCGTGGTCCTGCTGGTTGCGTCCGTGCCGATCGCGCTGGTCGCGCTGCAGCCCGACCTGTCGACCGCCGTGGTGCTCGTGGTCACCGTGATGCTCATGCTGATCCTGGCCAGGGTGCCGATGCTGCAGCTGGCCCCGCTGTTCGCGATCGGGCTGCTCTCGCTGCCCATGGCCGTTCTGTTCCTCCGCCCGTACCAGCTCGAACGGATCCACGTGTTCCTGTCGCGCGACGCCGACCCGCAGGGGTCGGGCTGGGCGGCGTGGCAGGCGGACATCGCGATCGGCAGCGCGGGATGGTGGGGTCTCGGGCGTCAGCCGGACTACGACCTGCGGGCCGAGTACCTGCCGGAATCCGAGCACGACCTGGCCTTCGCGAGCCTGGTCTACGGGTGGGGTCTCGTCGCCGGCATCGCCGTCGTGCTGGCCGTCGTGGTCATCGTGTGGCGCTCGGTGCTCGCTGCCCGAACAGCACGGACCCGGGAAGGAGCACTCGTCGCGGCGGGCATCGGTGGACTGTTCGGGATCCACACTGCCGTCTCGGTCGCTCAGAGTCTGTCGCTGCTCCCGCACACCGGCATGCCGATTCCAGTGTTCAGCTACGGGGGCACGGCCTCGATCGTCGGATTCGTGTCCATCGGATTGGTGCTCGCGGTGCGCCGCGACGGCGTGACACGGCCGCTGTGGGCCACCGAGCCGCGGAAGCGACGGCTCCCGCGAGGCGTGTCTGTGGGTGCGGGGACGCTGACGGCATCGCTCGTCGCGATGTCGGTGTTCGCCTGGCAGCTGCAGACCACTCAGGGCGCGGAACTGCGCGCGACGAGCGACACGCAGATGCTGCGCTGCATCCGCCTGCCCGCCGAACGCGGCCAGATCCTCGACCGCACCGGCGTGCCGGTCGCGGTCAACGTCGCCGAGTACACCGTCGCGGTGGTGGCGCGCATGTTCGCCGAGGGCGACCCGGCGGTGCGCGACCAACTCGCCGCGCTGCTCGGCATCACCCCGGAGCAGCTCGCGGAGGAGCTCCGGAGCAGCAACGGGGAGCTGCAGGTCGTGCTCGCACGGGTCGGGCCCGAGCAGGCTCGGCTGATCGTCGACGCTCACCTGCCGTGGGTGCTCGTGTACCCGACCGGACGCCGGTACTACCCGCAGGGACCGGTGCTGGCATCGATCCTCGGGTACGTCGGGATCGCGGACCAGGACGACATGCAGTTCTGGCCGAACCTCGCGCTCGGATCGCGAGTGGGCAAGGCGGGACTGGAGAAGCAGTACGACGCGTTGCTCCGCGGCACCGACGGTAAGCAGTGCGTCTACGTCGACCCGTCCGGGCGTCCGGTCGGCACGGGGGAGCGGGTGGATCCGGTGCGTGGCCACGATCTGCGGCTGCACCTCGATCTCGGGATGCAGCAGGCCGCGACCGATGCGCTCGCCCAGGCGGTGCGCAGCAGTGGCGGCGACCTCGGCGCGGCGGTCGTGATGGATGCCCGCACCGGCGCGATCCTGGCGCTGGCCAGCGTCCCCGGCTATGACAACAACGTCTACGGACCCCCGGCGGACCTGGCCGCGATCGCGGCGCAGACCGAAGGACCGGGACCGGGCCGGATGCTCAATCACGCCGTCCAGACGGCTGTGCCCCCGGGCTCGACCTTCAAGATCGTGGTCGCCTCGTCGAACGCGGCGAACCACGTACTGTCGCCGGACACTGTGCTCCAAGGCGGCGCGGCCTACACCTACGGCGGGCACACGTTCGCGAACTGGCAGCCGATGGCCGGAAACAATCTGCTCGGTGCGATCCAGTGGTCGGACAACGTCTACTTCTACCAACTCGCCGACCTCCTCGGCCCCGAGCGCATCGCGACGACGGCCACCGAGCTGGGCGTGGGCACGCGGTCGGGAATCGATCTGCCGAGTGAGTCCGAGGGCTTCCTCGGCACTCCGGAGAATGTCGGAAGCATCGGCGGAACCTGGTATCCCGGGTCGACGCTGCTGATGGGCATCGGTCAGGGCACCGTCACCGCGACCCCGCTGCAGGTGGCGCGCTGGACGTCGGGCATCGCCAGCGGTGCGATGGTGACACCTCAGCTCGCGGCGGCATACGGGCCGGCGGACGCCGTGCCCATTCCCACCGCGGAGCCTCGTCCGCTGTCCTTCGCGGACGAACTCGGTCCCGTGCGCGCGGGGATGCGGGCATCCGCCGCGGCCGGTACCGCCGGCCAGCTCGCGAGCCTCCCGGTGACGGCCGTTGCCAAGACCGGCACGGCGGAGGACCCGTCGGCGCCCGGCAAGGGCCTCAATGCCTGGTTCTCCGCGGTGGTGCCTGCCGAGCAGCCCGAGGTCGTGGTGACCGCGTTGGTGCGCGGCGGTGGATTCGGTTCTGCGACATCCGGTCCGGTAGTCAAGGGCCTCCTCGAGCGTTACCTCGCGGAGGTCAGGGGCACGACCCGCTGACCCGTGCGTGGTTTCGGTAGCGGGTGCTACCGAAACCACGCACGAGGGGGAGCGGTCAGGAGGCGAAGGCCGCGACCACCTCGGGGTGGTCCATGCAGGCGGTCGCGCCTTCGGCGACGCAGGTGAGCGGGCGCTCGGCGGTCTTCACGGGGAGCCCGAAGGACTCTTCGATCATCTGCGACATGCCCCGCAGGATCGATCCGCCGCCGATCGCCAGAATGCCTTCGGCCATGATGTCGCTGATCGCCCGCGGAGGAAGATCGTCCAGGCATGCGGCCAGCGTCTGCGCGATGCCGGTCATGGCGGGCTTTACCGCATCCATGATCTCGTCGGTTTCGAGGGTGAGCAGTCGCGCCCGGCCGGTCGCGGCGTCGCGGCCCTCCACCACGAGCGTCTGTCCGTCGGTGGTCTCGGTCGTGCCGACCTTCGCCCGCTCGGCGGTGAGCTCGCCGACGATGATCTCGTGCTTCGCACGCAGATACCGGTGGATCGCTCGGGTCAGGTCCTCGCCGGCCATCCGGCAGCTGCGGTGCGACAAAACACCGCCGAAGCAGATGGCGGTGACTTCCGAAGTGCCGCCGCCGATGTCGACGATGAGATGGGTACGCGGTTCGAGCGGGTTGATCCCGCACCCGAGGGCACCGGCCACCGGTTCCGGTATCAAGGCCACCTTCCGCAGACCGGCCTCGTGCCCGACCTCGAGCAATGCCCGACGCTCGAGCGGGGTGGCGCCTGCGGGAATCGCGATGACGCCCGTCGGCCGCAGAACGTTTCTCCGGGCCGGGGCGGCCCGCTTGATGACGGCCGAGACGTATGCCCGGGCCGATTCGAGATCCACGATCACGCCGTTGCGTATCGGGCGAACCGGCGTGATCCCGACCGGAGTTCGGTCGACGAGGGCACTCGCATCCTGGCCGATCGCGAGCGCGCGATGCGGATCCTTCGTTCGCACCATCATCAATGATGGCTCGTTCACGACTATTCCGTCCTCGGGCGTCCCGACGACAGTGTTGGCAGTTCCGAGATCGATACCAAATCCACGCACGTCGGCCTCCGACCGGAAATCCCGCGAGATCGTCCAGATGGTTAACAGCGGCAGCGACATTGGGATGATGTCGCGTACCACAGATTACCGCCGACGAAATCTTTCAACGCGTTGTTGGCCGGAATATCGGGTGATATCGGGGCGAAATCTACCCACAGTCGGTGCGGTTGTGAGCCGAAGTGACGAAAGTGCCCTCTGCGCTGGGATGTTTGACTATTCTTCCCCCAACCGCGGTGCACGCAAGTCACGCCGCAGTAACGGCGCGGCACCTGCACCTGACGGCACGACCGTGTTCGTCGTCGGGCAGCCACCCGTACTCGTCGCACGCGGCGCATTTCGGCTGCGTTGCAGACGGTTCCGGGAGCGCCTGCCACAGCGGAATCCACGCCTGCGCGAACCGCATCGGATCGTGGGCACGGTGAACGGACCTCGCGGCCGTGACCAGCGGTGAGATCCCGTGTATCTCGACGAGTCGGTCGATGGCTGCGGCGTCGTCGGGCTTGAGATAGGCGAAGGTCGCAGTCAATCCGGCAGCCCGGCATGCCGTGGCAAGCCGACCGACCGCAGGACTGGACGCGACCTTCCCGGCTCGGGACGAGCGGTTGGTTTTCGTCCTTGGTTCATCAGTACTGACAAGAGCGCCGGGTTGCCCGACGTCGGTGCGGCCGCGGGTCGGTTTTCCAGGCGTCGGACCGGTCACGGGTTCCTCGTACACCGTCTGGATCGTGCTCCACCGGCCGCGTTCGTCCTGGATCTTCTCGCGCACGAGGTAGCCGAGGTCGGCGAGCTCGCGCAGTGCCGAGCGGACGGCGTCGCGGCCTTCCTTCGGAGACTGCGCGGCGATCGATTCGGACCGAGTGTGCCAGTCGTCCGGCTTCGACAACAGCCAGACGAGCACGCCGCGTGCGCGGAAGGAGAGGCGCTCGTCGTTGATGACGGCATTGCTGAGAATGGTGAAGTTGCTGGCAAGGCGCGGTCCACGACGCACGCCGCCAGCCAGGGTATTCTGGCCCACGTTCGACTCCTCGATAGTCGGACATCCGGCCCGTCGGGAGTTGCAGCTCCTGGCGGGCCTTCTTCAGTTGTGACGCCACGGGCGTGACGATTGGGCCATTCTGGCACCGGGCTTACCGGCGGCGCAAGGATTCTTTCGAACACGCATTCGCTTCGGAGTCGATGGTGTAACGCCTGGCGCTCGCGGAACGACTACACCCTGTAGTACACCGCCCCGGACTCTCCGGGCACGGAGTAGAAGCAGTGAACGGCAGGGGCAGCATGACCGCGCAGTTGACACCGAAGGAAGCGAAGGCGATCGCGGAACGGCACCTGAAGTCGCTGGGCTTCACCCTCGACGCCCGAGGATCGGGTCGGATGCAGATCACGGCACGCGGGGTCGTGGCCCAGGTGACGGTGCGAGCAACTCCGGTCAACCGGTCCGAGCTGGCGAAGATGTACGAGAGTCGCGGGGCCGGATCTCGTGACGCTATGGCCTACTTTGCACTCAACGGCTACGGAAAGACGGCCGTCGACTACGCGACCGCCAGGGGCATCCAGCTGTACGGATTCGATTCCTCGGGACGAGTGACGGAGCGGAATCGTGTCGGGCTTCGCGGCCCGGGCGCTGTGTCCACGACAAAGTCTGTGTCGACGACGAACGCTGTGCCCACGATATCGAGTGCGACGCTCAAACCGTTCGTGTCGACGTCGAGCAGCGCGAGTTCCGGGGTGTCGTTCACCAAGCCGGTGAGCCCGTCGCCGCGCACGCCCGCGGCCGCCTCGAGACCTCCGAGCGTTACGGCCGTCAACGCGTCGCCCGGTACCTCTGCAGGCCGGCGTACGAAGCGATGGATGGCCGGTGTCGGCGTCGCGTTGTTTTCCGTGGTGGCAGGCAGTCTGATCATCGGAACGAGCGGTTCGGACTCCGGATCCGACGTGGAGCCGGCCCGGGTGGTATCGACGACGGTTCGCTCGGCAGTGCCCGCAACCACGAGTGCGCCGAGGCGTGATCTGACGCAGCCACTTCCAGGGGGACAGCCCTCGAGCGTGTCGACGACGGCGCCGACCTACACGCCGCCCCCGCCGCCTCCGGTGTACACGCC
>NZ_JALPTB010000009.1 GCF_023218075.1 Rhodococcus sp. HM1
GTCCGGGGGCGGCGCTGCTGGCCGGGGCGGTGGGCACCGGGATCGTCGCCGCCGGGGCCGCGGTGATCGTGGGTCGTGGTGGCACCGAGCCGATCCCGGACGCCCCGCGCGCCCCCGGGATCGCCTCGGTCCTGCGCGCCTCCCAGGTGCAGCTCGCGCTGATCGCGATGACCTCGCTGGATCTGCTGCTCGCCCGCATGGTGCTCGACGCCGACGCCGCCGGTCTGTACGCGCTGGGCGCGGTCGCGACGAAGGTCGCGTTCTGGCTGCCGCAGGCCGTCGGTGTGGTGCTGTATCCGCAGATGGCCAACCCGACCCGGTCCGGGGAGGCGGTCCGGTCCGCATTGACGGTGATCGTCGGGATCGGGGCGGTGGTCGTCGCGGGCGCCGCGCTGTGTGCCCCGCTCGTGCCGCTGCTCGTCGGCGACGCCTACGCCCCGGTGCAGTCGCTGCTGTGGGTGTTCGCGCTGCAGGGCGCGTGCCTCGCCGTCCTGCAGGCCGGTCTGCTGTCGGCGATCGCGAGCGAACGCACCCGTCTGGCGGGAGTCGCGTGGCTCGGCCTGGTCGTCGAGGCGGTGCTCATGACCACCGTGGCGTCCACGGTGCAGCAGTTCGTCGCCGTGGCGGTCGGGGTCGCGGCGGTCACCGCCGCGGTGGTCGCGGTGCTCGCCGTGCGCGCGGCCGGACCCGCCGTCCGGAGGAAGTCCTGAACACCTCGGCTGCGGCCCAACTGAAGAACTCGCGCGCCGGAACGGCAGCCGCCCACGTGAATTCCGCATGCGCCTGTCCGTTCGCCGCGCGGCCGATTCGACGCTGATACGCGCGAACGCCCGGCCGGGAATCCCGGCCGGGCGTTCGCGTGAGCTCTCGACGGTTACTGCTCCGACGGCGGCTTGCGCAGATCCGTCTTCGGGATCTCCTGCGTCGCGTCGGTGGTCCAGTCCCGCTGCGGCGGGTTCTGTCCCGCGTCGGTGCGCGGGATGACCTGGGTGTCGTCGTTGGTCAGGTCCCGCTGGGTCGGAGCGGCGTGCGCCGGGCCGGACGGGGTGGTCGTGGCCGGGCCGGCCGGAGCCGGGCCGCCGGCAGCGGCGGCCGGGGTGCCGCCCTTGCCGCCGCGCACACCGAGCACGATGCCCGCGATCAGCGAGATGGCACCGAGGATGCCGAGGATGATCGGGACGGTGCGGCCGAACGTCGACAGCTGGTCCTGGCCGTCCTTGGCCTGTCCGACCTGGTACTCGATGGTGTCCTGGTCGAACGGCAGCGTGACCTTCAGGACCGTCACCTCGGGCTTGTCGGCCGCACGGGCGTAGTACTGGTACTGCTGCTCCTGGCCCTTGATGACGACGCCGGTGATCGGATCGACCCACAGGTCACGGACGTTGGTGTACCAGCGGACCATCGTGACCGGCGCATCGCCGCCCTCGACGCCCCACGTGGAGGCCGGCAGGCTCAGCTTGTACGACGGGTTCGACGGATCGGCCTTCGACAGGTCGACCGGATCGATCGTGTGCTGGAAGTGGTAGACCTTGACGCCGCTGATCTCTTCCTCGCCCTTGTACTCGATCTCGTAGTTCTCACGGGCGTTCAGATCGAAATAGGGGTAGTTCTTCTGCTCCACGTCGAACGGGAACTTGTACTGCAGGCCGTCACGGTTGTCGATCTCCGTGGGCGGCGCGGTCGCCGAGGTCTGGATGGTGCTCACACGATCCGGGTACTCCTCCGCCGAGACCGGCATCGAGGTGACACGGTCGACGGTCACCCGGTCCACGGTCGCGGACACCAGGCCGGTGTCTCCCTGCATGTCCAGGCGACGCACCGTCTGGCCGGCCTGCAGCGTCATGATGTCGGCGTTCGAGGGGTCCTCGACCGTGACGAAGCGCTGCGCGACGATCGGGACGTTCGTGTCGACCTGCGCCTTACCGGAGAGCAGCGCCCTGGAATTGAGGATGTCGCCGGTACCCTCGGCCACAGTGGTGACCTCGAGATCGAGCGGCGTCTTCTTCAGCTTGCCCACTGTGTAGGTCGGCACCAGCAGCGCGATCGCCAAGAGGAACGTCCCCAGGCCCACCAACACCAGCGCAAGTTTCCGGCCCGAGCCCGATCGCTCAGCCATGCTGTCTCTCCTCACTCAACGGTTGTCATCGAGTACCCCCACCGGCAGCAGGGCTGCACGGATCGTCTGGTGTACGACAATGCGGACACCACGTGAGCCCAGACACTAACAGCCGACAGTGGTTGTGCGTACGTTCGGATCGCGGAAGAACCCGGACTTCCGGGACAGTACGCATCCCGGGCACACTGGTCGGCGATGACCAATCGACCCGATGCCGGTGCCTCACCTCGTGGCGCGACCGGCTTCCTGCCGGCCCTCGAGGGCATGCGCGGCTTCGCCGCCGTGGGTGTTCTCATCACCCATGTGGCGTTCCAGACCGGTGCCGTGCACGATCCGGTGATCGGCCGGGTGTGGGGCCGTTTCGATCTCGCGGTCGCCCTGTTCTTCGCGTTGTCCGGTTTCCTGCTGTGGCGGCCGCACGCCGCGGCGGCCCGCGGATACGGTGTCGCGCAGCCGACGGGCCGTTATCTCGCCTCCCGGGCCGTGCGCATCCTGCCGGCCTACTGGACCGTCGTGTGCCTGGTACTGCTGTTGCTGCCGGGGGCGGGCGGCGGCTGGCGGGTGTGGGTGGCGAACCTGACGCTGGTGCAGGTGTTCGTGCCGCTGACGCTCACCGAGGGCCTCACCCAGATGTGGAGCCTGTCCGTCGAGGTCGCGTTCTATCTGGTGCTGCCGCTGCTGGCGCTGGCGTTGTGCCGGCTGCGCGGGGACGCCGCGCGGTTCCGCATCCCGGTGATCCTCGCGGCGTGCGCGCTGAGCTTGGTGTGGGTGTGGCTGCCGGTGGCCACCCCCGAGCACATCCATCACGACAACTGGCTTCCCGGTTACCTGCCGTGGTTCGGGGCCGGCATGCTGCTTGCCGAACTGGCCACCGTCGGCGGGACGTGGATGCATCGTCTCGCGGCGCGGCGGGCGCTGATGGCGGCGATCGCGATCGGCGCGTTCGCGCTCGCGACCACCCCGCTGGGCGGGCCGGAAGGACTCACGGACCTCGAGCCGTGGCAGTACAACGGAAAGATCCTGCTCGGCGCCGTGATGAGCGCGGCGCTGCTCGCCCCGTTGACCCTCGCGCCGCGCAGCGACCACCGCATCCTGGCGTCGCCCGCCGCGCTGGCCGTCGGCCGCTGGTCGTACGGCATCTTCATCTGGCATCTCGCGGTGCTGTCGATCGTGTTCCCGGTGTTCGGCATCCTGCCGTTCCACGGCCACTTCTGGTTCGTGCTCGCGGTCACCGTCGTCCTGAGCATCGCGGTCGCGTCCGTGAGCTACGCGCTCGTCGAGGAACCCGTCCGCCGCGAATTCCACCGCAGGACGCGGGCGAAGCGCGGCGACAGCGGCACGGTGGCCAGGCCCAGCGCGACCAGCCCGACGACCGCCGCGAACTGAATCAGGAACGAGTGGCCGACGTAGCCGCCCGGCGCCCGCCACGGGCCCGTCGACAGCATCGCCATCGCGATCATCGTCGCCGCACCGGTCGTCCCCACCAGGATCCGTGAGGCGGCGGTTTCGCCCCGGCGCGCGATGATCACGCCGATCGCCACGGCACCGGCCACCGCGACACCCGCCCCGACCGCGCCCGCCGCCACCGTCGCGACCGCGACGACCCCGGCGAGTCCGACGAGGGTGCTGCCCCACGGCCTCGGAGCGGGACCGGGCAGTTCCTGCTCGCGGCGCCGCCGCGGCCACCATGCCGCCGCGAACAGCGGGATCAGCAGCAGCAGTCCACCGAAGATCCCGGCGCGGTACCAGCGGTCCGTCGCGAACGCGAGGGTGACGGTGCCGCCGGTTCCGGCCGGCACGATCCAGCCCTGCTGCCAGCCGTCCACCACGACCGGGGTCAGCTCGCTGCCGTCCGGTGCGGTCGCGACCCAGCCGACGTTGGTGCTCTCCGGCACCACCACGATCCGTTCGGTGCCGGCGACCGGGACGTCGAGTTCGCGAAGATCCTCGGTCCACGTGCCGGTGGCGAGTTCGACCGGTGCGGGCACGGGCGGCAGCGCCCCCGGGACGGGCAGGTCCACGCTCGACACGACGAACGCGGCGCCCGGGGTGATGTCGAGGTGCACCCGGCCCGCGGGCAGCGCGACCGTGCCGGTGTCGCACAGGGTCGCGGGGATCTCCTCCCCGGAGGCGAGGGCGGCGACCGTCGTCGTCACCGACGTGCGGTAGGAGCGGCCCGCGACGGTCACGACCGGGCCGCTGTCGCAGCCGACGGTGACGGTCCGGTCGGCGGCCGGGTCCTGCGCCCCCAGCGGGCCGTCCTGCCCGAGGACGGTGATCTCGGCGAGGCCGGGCGGGGTGAGCTTCGCGAACCCGAGGATCGTGCGGTCCAGGACGTCGGGCCAGGCGACGAGACTGACCACGATCCGGTCCGTGACGTGCGGTTCCAGATCCACCCGGGCCGAGCGGACGTCGTCTCCGAGGTCGATGTCGCGCACCTGCGGTCCGTTGCCGAGGTTGACCGCGATCCGGGTCGGTGCCACCGGTAGCGCACCGAGGCTCGCGGCCACGTCGAGTCCGGTCACGAGTTCCGGCGACGGCAGTTGCAGGGTCAGGGTCGGGCGTGGTGCGCCGGGTTCGAGGGCGGATTCCGGCGCGGTCCAGGAGGTGCGCGGATCCCCGTCGGTCGCGGCGAACGCGGAGCCGGACAGGTCTGCGACGTCGGCGGGACCGGTCGCGGTGACCCGATCCGGCTGCGCGGCGAGCGCCTCCACCGCGGGACCGGGACGCGTCCGCACCCGCACCTGCGGCGCGACCTCGGTTTCCGCCGGCACCGACAGCGAACGGGTGAACGTGTTCGGTTCCTCCGGGGCCGTCGCCAGCCCGCGGGCGCACCGCACCCGGTCGGGGGTGTCGACGCAGCTGCCGCGGCCCGGGAACTCCTGGCTCAGCTGCCAGCCGAGCACGTCCGCGCCGTCCGGGACCGGCGGCAGTACGATGCGCCGGCGGATGTCGATGGGCCGTGGGTTCTCGCGGTCGGTGAAGTCGTCCACCGCGACCTCGGTGATGCCGAACTGGCTCCCGGCGGTGCCGTCCTCGGTGTGGGTGGCGGTGATGCGGATCCACGTCGTGGTCCCCAGCGGCAACGCGATCGTCTGTTCGCGGCCGGGTTTCTCGACCCGGACGGCGGTGGTGCCGCGGTCGGTTTCCAGCTCCAGCCACTTGACGGGCGAGCCGAGCGCGCCCGGGCTCGTCGTCAGGTGCAGCATGCCGGCCTCGATCGGGGTGTCGAGGTCGAGCTGCAGCCACTGTCCGACCGCGGATTCGAGGCCGTTGCTGTGCCAGCCGGTGGTGGGGTCACCGTCGACGACGGCGGCCGGTCCGCTGCCCGGTGAGGTGCCACCGAGCTGCGTGGCGTCGGACGCGGCGCTGGAGACCCCGATGCGCGCGCCCTCCCATTCGGCGCGGACGAGGTCGGTGTCGGCGACCGGATAGTCCGGCACCAGGTTGTGGGTGCGTCGGGGATCGTCGGCTGCCCGGATCGTCGACGAGTGGTAGTCCACCTGCCCGTAGTCCGTTTCGCGGTCGGTGGGCGTGTCGGTGACGACCACCCCGTCGACGGGCAGCCCGGCGCGCTGCGCGTCCGCGGCCAGCAGCAGCGGGCCGGGCAGCGGCGGTTCGCCGCCGGCGAGTTGCAGCGGCGATTCGGGGCCGCCCTGGACCCGCGGAACCGACGCGGCGTCGACGACATACGGGCCGACGGGCGAAGAGCCCGGCACATCGACGCGGTAGATCTCGATCGCCGGATAGGCGGGCTGCAGATCCGCGTCCGCGACGAAGTCCTCGCCGAGTTCGCGGCGGATGTCCGGGCCGAACTCGGCGACCCGCACCAGGCCGGGGGAGCCGTCGAGGGCGCGGTGGACCAGTGCGCTGCGCGCGGCCGGGGACGTGTCGGGATCCAGATCGTTGCGGACGACCACGTAGCCGATGCCCTGGCCGCGCAGCGTGGCGGCGAGCCCGTCGGAGGGCCGGCCGTCGGCGATGAGCCGCTGCACCGAGTCGAGGGCGCGGATCGCGCCGGGCGGCACCAGCGGCACCGCGTCGCGGGACACCCACGGTGATTCGGCCAGGGCCTGGATCGGTTCGTCGCGGGTCAGACCCCAGATCTGGCTGCCGAACGGGGCGCCCGGCACGATCAGGGCGCGTTCGCCGCGGTCGGAGGTGTTCTCGCCGAGCCACGCCGCGGTCTCGTGCCAGTAGCCGGGGACCTCGTCGTAGGCGCCGCGCGGCGCGAGCTTGCCGGTCCACGCCAGGGAGGTCGCGAGGGTCGCGGCGACCAGGATCAGGGTGGTGAACGCGACCATCGGGTCCCGTTCGGGATGCGCGAAGGCGACGCGGGCGCGTCCCCACGGCACCGACCCGGGCAGCGGCACCCGCCGCAGCAGGTGGGCCAGGCCCAGGACCAGCGGCAGCCGCACCAGCGGTTCGAGTTTGTGGACGTTGCGCAGCGCCGCCCCGCCGGAGTCGAGGAACAGGCGCACCTGCTCGGCGAACGGGGAACCGAGCTCACCGACATAACCCGCGCCGAGCCCGGCCACCCCGACGAACAGGATCAGGGTCAGCCGGCCGCGCGCCGGCATCGAGCGCATCGCCAGACCGGCCATGCCCGCGGCGGCGAGGAGACCGGTCACGAGGACCGCGGCCGGCTGCGTCACGAGCACCGCCCCGGCGATGCGTTCGGGGGAGACGAACGGTGTCCAGCTGTCGGTGCCGCGCAGGATCTCCGCCAGCGACGCCCACTCGGTGGTGACACCGGACGATTCGATGTAGTCGAGGAAGGGCGGACTGACCCTGCCGAGCAGCAGCAGCGGCACCATCCACCACAGCACCGCGAGAATGCAGCACGGGATCCACCGGATCGTGAAGTGCCACCACGCCCGCCCGGGCCGGTGCGCGAGCCACCACAGGCCGGCGACGAGGCAGGCCGCGGCGGTCGCGACCGCGTTGATCGCACCCATCAGCGCCACCGCGACCGCGGACTGCGCGGCCAGTTGCAGGGCCGAACGCCCGGAATCGCCGCGCGCGTACCGGACCACGGGCAGCAGCACCCACGGCGCCAGCATCATCGGCAGGGTTTCCGACGAGATCGACCCGAGGGTCGTCAGGACCCGCGGGGACAGCGCGAACACCACGGCGGCGAGAACCCGGGAACTGCGGCTGCCGATGCCCAGTGCTTCGGCGAGCCGCACGATGCCCCAGAATCCGGCGATCAGCAGCAGTGCCCACCAGATCCGCTGGGTGATCCACGGAGGCACGTGCAGGATCTGCCCGGCCGCGAAGAACGTGCCGTGCGGGAAGAAGTAGCCGTACGCCTGGTTCTGGACCTGCCCGAGCGGGGCGATGCTGCTCCACTGGTGGGATGCGCGGGCCAGGAACCCCAGCGGATTCTGCGTCAGGTCGTACTTGGTGTCGGCCACGATGAGGCCGGGGACCTGCGCGAACGCAAGTACGAACGCCACCGCGGCGGCCGCGTACAACCACCGACGTGACAAGGGTTCGGCGGACGGCCCCGGATCGTGCGGGGCCGTCACGCCGGAGGAAGTGCGTGAACTCGCAGCGTTGCCGGCGCCGTCAGCGGCTGCCGTACTCAACCTGGTTCAGGAGGGAGGAATCGGCGTTGCCGCTGCGGTCGATCTCCGGGCGGGTGTTGTCCTGCACCGCGGCGGTCACACCGAATACCGCTGCAGCACCGAGAACGGCGCCGATCACAGCGCTGCCCAGGCCGGGTCCAAGGAACTTCGCCATGCCCATCTCCCCATCGTCAAAACGTCGGCGCGGGACGTCCCCGCGCCGTTTCGCACCGCGTCAAGGTATCACCCGTGTCACACGGTGTGCCCCCACTGTGTCTCTGTCCGTGTGCCACGACGGTGTGCCCGGAATCAGAGGCCGAGCGTGCCGAGCAGTGTCCGCAGCTTCGCGGTCGTCTCGTCGAGTTCGGCGTCGGGGTCGGAATCGGCGACGATCCCGCCGCCCGCCCACGCGAGGGCACGCAGCCCGTCGGAGCTGATCTCCGCGCAGCGGATCGCGACCAGCCAATCGCCGTCCCCGGCGGCGTCGCACCAGCCGACGGCACCGCCGTAGAAGCGGCGATCACCCTCGACGGCCCGGATCGTGGCGAGCGCCGCCTCGGTGGGGGTGCCCGCGACCGCGGGTGTCGGATGCAGGACCGTCGCGAGGGTCAGGGCGTCGGTGGCCGGGTCGCGCAATGTCCCGGTGATCGGGGTCGCCAGATGCCACACGTCGGGGGTGCTCGTCAGCACCGGGGTCTCGCGGATATCCAGCTCGGTGCACAGCGGGCCGAGACGGTCGCGGATCCACGCGGTGACGTAGGCGTGCTCGGCGAGGTTCTTCGCGGACGCGAGGAGGTCGCGACCGGCCGCCTCGTCGTCGGCGGGGTCGGCGCAGCGCGCGGCGGTCCCGGCGAGCGGCCGGCACGTGACGGTGCTGCCGCGCCGGCTCACCAGAACTTCCGGGGTCGCGCCGACGAGGGTGTGCCCCCAGTAGCGTTCGCCGGCGGCACTGAGGTCCACGGCGTAGGTCGCGGCCGTCGGGTGCCGGGCGACCATGCGCGCGGCGACGGCGAGGGCGTCGAGCGGCTCGTCCGCGTCGAGCGCGACCGACCGTGCGGCGACGACCTTGCCGAACTCGCCGAGTTCGAGCCGTTCGATCAGTGCCCGCACCCGCGCGACGTGGATGCGCGGGGGCGGGTTCTGCGCGGCGACCCGCACCGGCGGCAGTGCGTCGAGGTCGTCGGGCGGGGTCCACGGCCCGTCGGTGACGGTGCTCTCCTCGGGCTGCATCAGCGCCGGCGGGCGCTCCGGGTCGAAGGGCAGGGCCCCGACGATCAGATCGGCCTCGTCGCGTCGCAGTGCCCGTGACGCCTCGGCGGCGGTGTCGTACAGGCGTCTGATTCCGGTGGTGCGGAGGGTGCGCTCCGGGCGCGAGAGAAGGAAGCCGTCCATGATCGCTCGACGATATCGCCCGGCGGCGACGGCGGTGCGCCTAGCGTCCCGGCGGCACGATCAGCACCGGCCGGTGGCTGTGGCGCAGCACGTGGTCGGCGACGGAGGACTGCAGCAGGGACCGCAGCCCGGTGGTGCCGCGGGTTCCGGTGACGATGATGTCGACGTCGAGTTCGTCGGCGGCCTCGATGATCGAGGTCCACACCGCGTTGACGATCTCGACGGTGCGGCCCTCCGCCTGCAGGCCCGCCGCGCGCGCCAGTTCGAGGCCTTCGGAGTTGGTGACCTTGGCGTCGGTGAGCGCCACGTCCTCGCTGTCCTCGTCGGGAACCCATTCGGGTTGCATCACCCCGGAGAGCCCGGACATCCGTGCGGCCTGGCGCACCATCGGTTCCCACGCGGTGACGACGACGGCGCGGCAGGACTCGAGGAAGCGGCCCGCGTATTCGACGGCGCGCTTGGAGTTTTCGGAACCGTCGTAGGCAATGAGGATCAGATCTGCGGGCATCGCACACCCCTTGGGTCGAAACCGGCTGCTCGGGGTGCACATTACCGTTACCGGCGGGCTGTGGGAGCCGACTGTGCGATGGTCGGCTACCGTCGATGTCCATGCGTATCCGTCACAGCCTCGTCGCCGTGCTCGCCGCCGCGACCGCGGTCGCCGGCTGCGGCGGGAACGACTCGCCGGACGTCTCATCGACCGCCGCAACCGAGTCCGTGTCCGCGACATCGGCGGCTCCCACGACCACGACCACGACGACCGAGCCCGTGGCGGCACCGGCACCCGCACCGGTGTGCGGCGACGATCTGCTCGCGTCGCTGTCGTTGCGGCAGAAGCTCGCGCAGCTGCTCAACGTCGGGGTGACCGGCACCGACGACGCGCTGGCGATCGTGCAGTCCGAGCAGATCGGCGGCATCTTCATCGGCAGCTGGACCGACGTGTCGATGCTGTCGAACCGGGAGATCCCCGCGGTCGCCGCACAGAGCTCCCTGCCGCTGATGGTGACGATCGACGAGGAGGGCGGCCGCGTCTCGCGGGTCGGTGAGCTGCTTGGGGAGGATCCGTCGGCGCGGGTCACGGCGCAGACGATGAGCGTCGAGGAAACCTACGCGATGGCGCTCGAGCGCGGCCGCGAACTGCGGGAGCTGGGCATCACCGTGGATTTCGCGCCGGATGTCGACGTGACCGACCGGGCCGACGACGACGTGATCGGCGACCGTTCCTACTCCGACGATCCGCAGGTCGTCGTGCAGTACGCCGACGCGTACGCGCGGGGGTTGCGCGATGCGGGAATTCTCCCGGTGCTCAAGCACTTTCCGGGTCACGGCTCGGCGTCGGGTGATTCGCACACGGGCGCGGTGGTCGCCCCGCCGCTCGCTCAGCTGCAGCGGATCGACCTCGTGCCCTATCGCGAACTCGTCACGTCCGGGGTCGCCGTGATGATCGGCCATCTCGACGTGCCGGGGCTGACCGACGGGCGGCCGGCGAGCATCAGCCCCGCGGCGGTGCGGTTGCTGCGCGACGGTGCCGGGTACGGGGCACCGCCGTTCGACGGGGTGATCTTCACCGACGATCTGTCCGGGATGCGCGCGATCACCGACAGTTACGGCATCGCCGAGGCCGTGGAGGCGGCGTTGATCGCCGGTGTCGACCAGGCGTTGTGGCTGACCACCGATCAGGTGCCCGAGGTTCTCGATCGTCTCGAGCAGTCCGTGCGGTCGGGCGCGTTGCCGGCCGCGCAGGTGGACGACGCGGTGCGCACGGTCGCGCGGGCCAAGGGTGCGCTCGGCTGCTGATTTTCCGGGATTCCGAAATCCGGAGAACCCACCCGCGCTCCTTACCCTAGGGTAAGGAGCGAGACCCGAGCAGTATGGAGGAGACATGGCCGGCGGTACCAAGCGACTGCCTCGCGCGGTGCGGGAACAGCAGATGCTCGATGCCGCCGTGGAGGTGTTCTCCGAGAAGGGTTTCCACGAGACGTCGATGGACGCGATCGCGGCGCGCGCCTCGATCTCGAAGCCGATGCTGTATCTGTACTACGGCTCGAAGGACGAACTGTTCGCCGCGTGCATCGGCCGGGAGGGGCAGCGATTCGTCGAAGCCCTGGCTCCGGCGGGCGATCCCAACCTGCCGCCGCGCGCGCAACTGCGGGTCGCGCTCGAATCGTTCCTCGGATTCGTCGACGAACATCGGCACTCGTGGATGGTGCTCTACCGTCAGGCCCTCGCCCAGCAGGCCTTCGCGAACCAGGTGCGCAGCAGCCGCGACCGGCTCATCGAACTGACCGCGCACCTGCTCGAATCGAGCACGCGCGACCCGGAACCGGACATGGACTTCACCATCATGGCGGTCGCACTGGTCGGCGCGGGTGAGGCGGTCGCCGACCGCATCGCCGGCGGCGAGATCGACGTCGCCAAGGCCGCCGATCTGCTCGAGAACCTCGCGTGGCGCGGCCTCGCCGGCCGCCGACGCACCGATACGCCCGGCTGACCCCCGAATACGGATCGGGTGGACCGGGACGCCCCCATCGCGCCCCGGACCACCCGAAGTCGTTGTGCCGTCCCGTCTCAGCGCAGCGTGGCGCTCAGATGCGGGTACTGCTTCTCCGGATGCCGCAGGGACAGGTCCCAGCCGTCCGCGACCTGCTGCGCGTACAGGTTCACCGTCGCCGGCAGCAGCACCGGCTTCCCGAACCGCACCGAGTACGTGACCTTGTCCGGGACGCGTCCCTCGACGGCACGCAGCGCCGCTGCGGCACTCCACATGCCGTGCGCGATGGTGCGCGGGAAGCCGAATGCCTTGGCGCCCAAGGTCGAGACGTGGATCGGATTGCGGTCGCCGGAGACGGCCGCGTAGCGGTCGATCGTCTTGCGGTCCACCCGCAGGGTCGACGTCGGCACGGGCGGGATCACCTGGGGTTCCGGTTCCGGCTTCGGGGCGCCGGACAGCGATGTGCGCTGCTGGTGCAGGAACGTCGAGGTCTGGCGCCAGACCGGTTCACGACCGACGGAGATCTCGGTGACCACGTCCACGAGCATGCCCTTGCGGTGCTCCCGCAGATCGGTCGCGTGCACCCGGAGGTCCAGCGGTTCGGTGGCGGAGATCGGCCGGAGTTGCTCGATCACGTTCTCCGCGTGCACCGAACCCATGGCCGCGAACGGAAAGCCCTTGGACACCATCAGTTTCATCACGAGGGGGAACGCGAGCGTGAACGGGTAGGTGAGCGGCAGGGTGTCACCGAAACGCAGCCCGCAGACCTTCGCGTACTCGGCGAGGTTGTCCTGGTCGACGCGAACGCCGCGCAGCAGCAGCGTGTCGTCGGGCAGCGTGTCACCCGACGCGCCGACGACCGGCAGCGCGGAGAGCACCGCGCGGGAGTAGACGTCGAGGATCGACGGCACCGAGTCGAGTTCGATGACGGCCATCTACGCCCCCAGCATGGACTGGCCGCACACACGCACGACCTGGCCGGTGACGGCACTCGACGCCGGGTTCGCGAACCACGCGACGGTCTCGGCGACGTCGACGGTCTCGCCGCCCTGCTGCAGGGAACTCATCAGGCGGCCGCCCTCGCGGGTGGCGAGCGGGATCGCGGCGGTCATCGCGGTCTCGATGAAGCCGGGCGCGACGGCGTTGACGGTGATCTTCTTCTCGGCCAGCACCGGTGCGGTGGCCTGCACGAGACCGATGACCCCCGCCTTGGAGGCGCCGTAGTTGGTCTGGCCGCGGTTGCCGGCGATCCCGGCGATCGACGACACGTCGATCACGCGGCCGCCCTCCTTCAGCGCACCCTTCTCGACGAGCACCTCGGTGATCTTCTGGGGAGCGAGGAGGTTGACGGCGATCACCGAGTTCCAGCGGCCCGCGTCCATGTTGGCGAGCAGCTTGTCGCGGGTGATGCCGGCGTTGTGCACGATGATGTCGGCGCCGCCGTGCCGCTCGAGCAGGTGCGCAGCGAGCTTCTCGCCCGCGTCGGGGGCGGTGACGTCGAGCGCGAGGGAGGTTCCGCCGACCTTGTTCGCGGTCTGCGCCAGCGCCTCGCCGGCCGCGGGGACGTCCGCGGCGACGACGGTTGCGCCGTCCCGGGCGAGGACCTCGGCGATGGTCGCGCCGATGCCGCGCGCGGCGCCGGTCACGACGGCGACCTTCCCGGCGAGCGGCTTGTCCCACGACTCGGGCGCGGTGGCCTCGCCGTCACCGATGCGCACGACCTGGCCGTCGACGAACGCGGACTTGGCGGAGAGCAGGAAGCGCAGGGTGGATTCGACACCGGACAGCCCGGCGGGTGCCTTCGGCGAGACGTACACGAGCTGCACGGTCGCGCCGCGGCGCAGTTCCTTGCCGAGGCTGCGGGTGAAGCCCTCGAGGGCGCGCTGGGCGATGCGCTCGTCGACCGAGGACGCTTCCTCCGGCGTGGTGCCGAGGACGACGACACGGCCGCACGGGCCGAGAGCCTTGATCGCCGGCTGGAAGAACGTGAACAGCTGCTCGAGCCCGGCGACGTCGGTGATGCCGGTCGCGTCGAACACCAGGGCGCCGAAGCTCTTCTCGTCGGGCTCGGCGAAGACGTAGTCGGAGAGCAGCGCGCGGATCGGCTCGACGAGCCGGCCGTTGCCGCCGAGCAGCACCGGACCGGCGAGCGGGGGCTCACCCGGCTGGTAGCGGCGGAGCTTCTCCGGCTGGGGCAATCCGAACTGCTTGGCGAGGAAAGCACCGGGTGCGGAGGTGATGAACTGGGCGTAGAGCTTGGGTGCGCCCTTGGTTTCGGCCACGATTCCACCTTCTCTGGTTCGGAGGTCATGCGGTGTCGACAATAACTTACTCGTGAGTAAGAATAGTATCCAGAGTTCGCATCCATCAGAACACCGGGAGACGACACGTGACCACAAAAGCCCGTTCCAGCTCTTCGCGCTCGTCGCGCCGCGTCGCGATCCTCGGCGGAAACCGCATCCCGTTCGCCCGGTCCGACCGCAAGTACGCCCGCGCCTCGAACCAGGACATGTTCACCGCGACCCTCGACGGTCTGGTCAGCCGCTTCAACCTGCAGGGTGAGCAGCTCGGCGCCGTCGTCGGCGGCGCGGTCCTCAAACACAGCCGCGACTTCAACCTGATCCGCGAATGCGTGCTCGGCAGCCCGCTGAGCCCCTACACACCCGCGTGGGACCTGCAGCAGGCCTGCGGCACCGGCCTGCAGTCGATCATCGCCGTCGGCGACGCCATCGCCGCGGGCCGGATCGAGTCGGGCATCGGCGGTGGCGTCGACACCACCTCCGACGCGCCCATCGGTGTCAACAACGACCTGCGCGAGTTCCTGCTGTCGCTCAACCGCGCGCGTTCGACCGGTGACCGCCTCAAGCTGCTCGGCCACGTGCGCCCGTCGATGCTCGGCATCGAGATCCCCCGCAACGGCGAACCCCGCACCGGCCTGTCGATGGGCGAACACGCCGCGATCACCGCCAAGGAATTCGGCATCGCCCGCGCCGACCAGGACGAACTCGCCGCCGCGAGCCACCGCAACATGGCCGCCGCCTACGACCGCGGGTTCTTCGACGACCTCGTCACCCCGTTCCTCGGCCTGACCCGCGACGACAACCTCCGCCCCGATTCGTCGGTCGAGAAGCTGTCGACGCTGAAACCGGTGTTCGGCACGAAACTCGGCGACGCCACCATGACGGCCGGCAACTCCACTCCGCTGACCGACGGCGCATCCGCGGCCCTGCTGTCCAGCGAGGAGTGGGCGGCCGCCCGCAGCCTGCCCGTCCTCGCGTATCTCGTGGACTCCGAGACCGCCGCGGTCGACTACGTCCACGGCGGCGACGGTCTGCTGATGGCCCCGACCTACGCGATCCCGCGCCTGCTCAAGCGCAACGGCCTGACCCTGCAGGACTTCGACTTCTACGAGATCCACGAGGCGTTCGCGTCCGTCGTGCTCGCGACGCTGCAGGCCTTCGAGTCGGAGGAGTACTGCAAGGGCCGGCTCGGCCTCGACGCACCGCTCGGCTCGATCGACCGCAGCAAGCTCAACGTCAACGGATCGTCCCTGGCGGCCGGGCATCCGTTCGCCGCGACCGGTGGCCGGATCGTCGCGTCGCTCGCCAAGATGCTGCACGAGAAGAAGGCCGAAACCGGCAAGCCCGCACGCGGCCTGATCTCCATCTGCGCGGCCGGGGGACAGGGCGTCACCGCGATCCTCGAGGCCTGAGAAGACCGCACGAAAAAAATTCCGGAAGGTTTGTAACGTCCCGGGGAGAGGGTCGATAGACCTATCGACCCCGCATTGCTGCCTGACCCCCGACCTGGTGGCAACGCGGGGTCTTTCTCGTTTCCGGTGCCCTTGCGCCGGGCTCGGATCGGAGTGCGCCGGGACCGGCATTTACGCTTGGTGGAAAGGCGCACCCGGTCGTGGGGTGCCCAGTCGGAAGGACACGGGTGAGTGGTAACAACGGGGCGGACGACCGCGCGAACATGAGCGGTGCCGTTCCCCCCAACGAGGCGGAAGCGCAGAGGAAGCCCGAAACGGCCGCCGCGGCCGCACCGGACCACACGGCAGGAACCGCCGCCGACGCGAAACCCGATGTCGTTGCCGAGCCGACCGCCCCGGCACCCACCGAACGGTTCGTCTCGATGGCTCCGCTCCCGACCCCGTCGAAGGCCGCCCCGGCACCCGAACCGTCCGCAGCTCGGAACGGCGCGGCCGCCCCCGTCGAAGAGGCCCTTGTCGAGGAGGGCGCTGCCGAGGAGGGCGCTGCCGAGGTCGCCGATGCGGCACCCGAGCGGGAAGCCGGGGACCGGGCGCCGGAGACACCGGCGGCCGCGGAGGAGCCCGTCGCCCCGGACACGTCCGCCACCGAGAGCGCGCCCGCCGCGCCGGAGACCCCGCCGGCTCCCGAGCCCCCGCAGACTCGGCTCAAGCCTTGGGAAATCCCGACCGCCGCCATTCCGGCTGCGCCGAAGAAGCCCGCGCCCTTCGCGTTCACCAAGCCCGTGTTCACCGAGCCTGCGGCCCCGGTCGAGCCTGCGGCACCGACCGCCGCGACCTCCCTGAAGGACGCCGGAATCGATCCGCCGGCCGCGGACCGCACCCCGGACGAACCGCCGACCGCGCCGCAGGCCGGTCTGCAGCCGGAACCGGCCGCAGAAGCACCGGCCGAGCAGGCACTCGCCGCAGCACCCCTCGAGCAGGCAACCGCTGCAGCGCTCGTCGAGCAGGACACCACCGAGGTGCCGGCCGAGCAGACGCCCACCGCGGCACTCGCCGAGCAGGCGCCCACCGAGGCGCCGGCCGAGCAGGTACCCGACACAGCACCTGCCGAGCAGGCACTCGCCGTCGACGACTCGGCGCCGACCGTCGCGATCGACATGTCCGCGATCAGGAACACGCCGCCCGCCCAGCCGGCTGCGTCCGCAGCCGAGCCCCCGACGGAAAGGACGCCGGAAGGCACCGCCTCCGCCGAATCCGACGAGGGCCGTGCGGCGGGAGAATCCGCCGACGACGCGGCGACCGAGGTCGTTCCGGTCGTCGCCGGCGGACCGGTCCCGCCGTCGTCTCCGCCCCCGACACCGCCGGACGGCACCGGCGGATCCCCCTCGCCTGCGGGACCGCCGTGGCGGAAGATCGCGATCGTGGCCGGCGGTGTCGCCGCTGCTCTCGCGGTTCTCTACGGTGTCGATCTCGCAACGTCGTCGGGCAAGGTCCCGCGCGGCGTGACGGTCGCGGGGATCGAGATCGGCGGCGAATCGGTCGACGACGCCGAGGCACTGCTGCGCGACGAACTCGGCCGACGCCTCGAAAACCCCGTGCCCGTCACCGCCGGCGACACCACCGCCGAGGTCGTTCCCGCCCGGGCCGGACTCGAGGTCGACTGGGAGCACACGCTCGATCGCATCGGATCGCAGCCGCTCAATCCGTTCACCCGGCTGGCGTCGCTGTTCGGCACCGACGAGATCGGCGTTGTCTCCGTCCGCGACGACGCGGCACTCACGGACGCTCTCGAAGGAGTGCGTTCGAGCGCCGAACGCGCCCCGCGGGAGGGCACCGTCGTCTTCGAGGGGGCGACCCCGGTCGCGGTGTCTCCGCAACCCGGCCAGAATCTCGATCCCCAGGTCGCGGCGGACGTGTTCGCCGAGAAGTGGGCGTTCGGCGACGTCGCGTTGCCGGTGACCACGCTGGACGTGACCGTCACACCCGAAGCGGTGGACCGGGCACTCACCGAGATCGCGATACCCGCGGTGGCGTCGGACGTGAAGGTCCAGGGTCGCGACAACACGGTCGCGACCTTGCCCCGCGACCGGATCGGCACGATCCTGTCGTTCGTGCCGGACGGCGAGGGCGGCCTGATCCCCGAATACCACTCCGAGGTCGTGGTCGATTTCCTGCGTCCGCAGCTCGCGGAGACCGAGGTCGAACCGAAGGACGCCCGCATCGTCATCGAGGGCGGCGGACCGACGATCGTGCCCGCGGTGAAGGGCGAACTGGTCGACTGGACGAAGACTCTCGAACCGCTGCCCCAGCTGCTGGCCGCGCCGGGCGACCGGACCACCCCGGCCGTGTACGCACCCGTGGATCCCGCGCTCACGACCGAGGCCGCCGAGAAGCTCGGCATCCGCGAGGTCGTCGGCGAATTCACCACCGGTGGCTTCTCCTACGCCTCGGGCGTGAACATCCGCCTTGCCGCTTCCGAGATCGACGGTGCACTCGTCAAGCCGGGAGAAACGTTCTCGCTCAACGGATATACCGGTCCGCGCGGGGCGGCGCAGGGCTACGTCGAGTCCGGCATCATCGAGGCCGGCCGGCCCGGCACGGCCGTCGGCGGCGGCATCAGCCAGCTCGCGACAACCCTCTACAACGCAACGTATTTCGCCGGCATGGAGGACGTCGCCCACACCGAGCACAGCTACTACATCTCGCGGTACCCGGCGGCGCGTGAGGCCACCGTGTTCGAGGGCGCGATCGACCTCCAGTTCCGGAACCCGTTCGACACCGGCGTGCTGATCCAGACCATCGGCACGAGTTCGGACATCACGGTCCGGCTCTGGGGCACGAAGACGGTGGACGTGCAGTCGTTCACCGGGGACCGGACGGCGTTCACGTCACCGAACAAGATCACCCTTCCGGCGGGCGACGCGTGCATTCCGTCGAGCGGCGCGCAGGGCTTCACGGTCAGCGACACCCGCGTGATCACGGATGCGAAGACGGGAGCGCAGCTTTCCCGCACGACGCGCACCGTCAAGTACGACCCGGTTCCGATCGTCGAGTGCATCGAACCGGAGGAAGAGCGCGAGCCCGCTCCGGGACCGGAACGCAACCCCGCCGGCGCGCCCGGGAGCACACCGGAATCCGGTTCGTCGCCGACGACGAGCGGCCGGCCGCAGCCCGGTGCGCAGCCGACGACGAGCAGCGCTCCGGAACCGGAATCCGAGACGGACGAGCCTGCAGTGCCCGACGCATCGGCCGACGAGGAGTAACACGGTCGCGCCGTTCGGGTCCCGATGAGCGGGACATCGGCAGGGCAGGAGTGATGTCGTTCATAGCATCGCCGCTGTGAACACACTGACCGGCACCGAATCCGAACTGCGCGACCTGCTCGAGAGTCAGCGACGGGAGTTCCGTTCGCAGAGAACGAGTTCCGCCGAGGCTCGCCGGGCGCGGATCGAGTCGGTGATCGAGATGGTCGTGGCCCGCCACGACGAGATCGTCGACGCGATCGACGCCGATTTCGGCGGGCGCCACCCGGGATACTCGACCGTCAACGACATCCTCGGATCGCTGACCGCGCTGAAATACGCGCGAGATCACGTGGAGACGTGGATGCAGCCCGAGCAGCGGACGGTGTTCTCCCCGTACGACCAGCTCGGAGCCACCGCCGAGGTGCAGTACCAGCCCAAGGGCTCGGTCGCGATCATCGGCACCTGGAACGCCCCGCTCTTCACGCTCCTGAGTCCGCTCGCCGGCGTGCTGGCAGCGGGCAACCGCGCCGTGCTCAAGCCGTCCGAGATCGTGCCGCGCACCGCGGAGGTGCTGGCGGCGGCGGCCGCGGAGTTCCTCGATCCCCGTGACGTCGCCGTCGTGACCGGTGGACCGGAGATCGCGCAGGCCCTCACCGCCCTGCCGTTCGATCACATCGTGTTCACCGGCAGCGCGGCCGCGGGACGATCGGTGATGGCGAACGCCGCGCTCAACCTCGTGCCGGTCACGCTCGAACTCGGCGGAAAATCCCCGGTGATCGTCGGGCGTTCGGCCGATACGGACACCGCGGCCTTCCGCATCGCGGTGGGCAAGGCGACCAACAGCGGTCAGCTCTGCGTCAACGCCGACACCGTGTACGTCCCGGCGGAACAGCTCGAATCGTTCGTCGCCGCCATCGGCCGGACCTACGGCGAACTGCTGCCCACGATCGCAGGAAACGTCGACGTCACCGCGATCGTCTCCGATCGGCACGCCGCCCGCATCGACGGATACATCAGCGAGGCACAGCAACTCGAAGTACGCGTGGAGGTCGTTCCGTCCGAGCCGATCACCACCGGTGAACGTCGGCGCCCGCTGCGTCTGGTGATCGACCCCCCGGCATCGGCGGCGATCTCCCGGGAGGAGATCTTCGGCCCCGCCATGGTGATCCGCACGTACGACGACCTCGCGGATGTTCTCGACGAGATCAATTCCGGTCCGAAACCGCTGGCGCTCTACTACTTCGGGCACGACGAGGACGAGCAGCGCGCGGTCGTCGAGGGCACGACCTCCGGTGGCGTCACGATCAACGAGGTCATGATGCATGCGGGCATGCTCGACGCACCGTTCGGTGGCATCGGGGAGTCGGGGATGGGCCACTACAACGGCCGCGAGGGCTTCCTCGAATTCAGCCACGCCCGAACCGTGTTCGTCGCTCCGGACTATGACCCGCGTCGCGAATGGGGCATGCTGCCGCCCTACGCCGAGGAATATCGCGCCGCGATGTCGGCGCAGGTGAGCAAGTGATACCGGTGGCTGAACACCACCACATCGGAACCACCACACGAACTTTCGGAGCGATACTGTGAAGACACGTGGCGCGATCATCCGCCGGGCACCCGGTACCTACGAGGTCGCCGATCTCGAACTCGACGAACCGCGGCGCGGTGAACTGACGGTGAAGATGGTCGCTGCGGGCCTGTGCCATTCCGACGACCACATCGCCGTCGGCGACCACGCGGTGGGCAGTTACCCGATCTGCGGCGGACACGAGGGCGCCGGAATCGTCGTTCAGGTCGGCCCCGAGACGCACGGCTGGAGCGAGGGCGACCACGTCGTGTTCTCGTTCCTGGCCGCCTGCGGCCGATGCCGATGGTGCGCAAAGGGACTGCAGAACCTGTGCGACCGCGGCGCCGCCATCATGACCGGGACTCGCCCCGACGACCCCTCGAGCTTCCGCATGAGCCTGGACGGGGTGCCCGTCGCCCAGACGTGCGGATTGTCGACGTTCAGCGAATACACCACCGTCAGCGTCGATTCGGCAGTCAAGGTCGACAAGGACCTGCCGCTCGACAAGCTGTGCCTGCTGGGCTGCGGAGTCGGCACCGGGTGGGGAGCAGCGGTGAACTCCGCCGAGATCTACCCCGGCCAGACGGTCATCGTCCAGGGCATCGGCGGGATCGGCATCAACGCCGTCCAGGGCGCGGCCCACGCCGGCGCGGCCCGGATCATCGCCGTCGATCCCGTGCCGTTCAAGCGGGAGAGCGCGCTGCGGTTCGGAGCCACCCACGCGGTCGCGGACATGGCGGAGGCCACCGAGATCGCGCGTTCGTACACCAACGGACAGGGCGCGGACGCCGCGATCGTGACCGTGGGCGTCACGACCGGTGAGCACATCGCGGCGGCGTTCTCGGTGATCCGCAAGGCAGGAATCTGCGTGGTCACCGGTCTCGGCAAGATGACCGACGTCGGAATCCCGATCAGCCCGATGGAACTGGTGCTCTACCAGAAGCGGCTTCAGGGTTCGCTTTTCGGCGCATCCACACCAACCGCCGACATCCCGTGGATGATCGACCTGTACACGTCCGGGAAGCTGAAGCTCGACGAGCTGATCACCACCACCTACAAGCTCGACGACATCGCCCAGGGCTTCGCCGACATGCACGCGGGCCGAAACCTGCGCGGGGTCGTCGTCTTCTGACACCCCGTGTGCCTTTGTGGCGGTTCCGGGCGCCAGTTGTGCACACCGGCGCGGAGCGCAGCAGTGGCCCCCACCGGGAATCCGGTGGGGGCCACAGCGTGTCAACCCTCCGGGCTCGTCTGCCCGGGCGGCTCGATCAGAACGCCGCTTCGTCGAGCTCCATGATGTCGGTGTCGACGTTGGCGATGATGCTGCGCGCCGCGGTCAGCTCGGGCAGCACGTTCTTGGCGAAGAACGACGCGATCCCGACCTTGCCCTTGTAGAACGGAACGTCCTTCTCGTCGGCGCCGGTATCGAGCGCGGCGAGCGCGATCTCGGCCTGCTTCAGGAGCAGCCAGCCGATGAGCAGGTCGCCGAACGCGAGCAGGTAGCGCACCGAGCCGAGTCCGACCTTGTAGAGCTCGGTCGGCTGCTCCTGGGCGCCCATGAGGAAACCGGTGAGGGTCGCGGTCATGGCCTGCACGTCCTCGAGCGCGGTGGCCAGCAGGGCGCGCTCGGGCTTGAGGCGCTCGTCGGCCGAATCCGAGTCGATGAACTGCTTGATCTGGCCGGCGACGTGCGCCAGGGCGACACCGCGGTCGCGGGCGATCTTGCGGAAGAAGAAGTCCTGCGCCTGGATGGCGGTGGTGCCCTCGTACAGCGAGTCGATCTTCGAGTCGCGGATGTACTGCTCGATCGGGTAGTCCTGCAGGAAGCCCGAGCCACCGAGGGTCTGCAGCGAATCGGTCAGGTACAGGTAGGCGCGCTCCGAACCGCAACCCTTGACGATCGGCAGCAGCAGATCGTTGATGCGGTGCGCGAGGTCGGCGTCGGCGCCGGAGACCTGCTCGGCGACCACGGCGTCCTGGTGAGCGGCGGTGTACAGGTACACGGCGCGCAGACCCTCGGCGTAGGCCTTCTGCATCGCCAGCGAGCGGCGGACGTCGGGGTGGTGGGTGATCGTCACGCGCGGCGCGGTCTTGTCCGCCATCTGCGTGATGTCGGCGCCCTGCACGCGCTCCTTGGCGTAGTCGAGGGCGTTGAGGTAGCCGGTGGACAGCGTGGCGATGGCCTTGGTGCCGACCATCATGCGGGCGTGTTCGATGACGTCGAACATCTGGGCGATGCCGTCGTGGATCTCGCCGACGAGCCAGCCCTTGGCGGGGACGCCGTGGCCGCCGAAGGTGACCTCACAGGTCGCGGAGGCCTTCAGGCCCATCTTGTGCTCGACGTTGGTGACGAACACGCCGTTGCGCTCGCCGAGCTCGTTCTTCTCGAAGTCGAAGTGGAACTTCGGGACGAAGAACAGCGACAGGCCCTTGGTGCCCGGCTTGCCGCCCTCGGGGCGGGCCAGGACCAGGTGGAAGATGTTCTCGAACAGGTCGTCGGAGTCGGCGGAGGTGATGAACCGCTTGACGCCCTCGATGTGCCAGGAGCCGTCGTCCTGCTTGATCGCCTTGGTGCGGCCGGCGCCGACGTCGGAGCCCGCGTCGGGCTCGGTCAGAACCATGGTGGAACCCCAGCCGCGCTCGACGCACGTGGCCGCCCACTTCTTCTGCTCGTCGGTGCCGTTCTCGAAGAGAACACCGGCGAAGGCGGGGCCCGCGGCGTACATGAAGGCGGCCGGCTGGGCACCGAGCATCATCTCGTTGGAGGCCCACAGCAGCGCGCGCGGCGCGTCGGTGCCGCCGATCTCCTCGGGAATACCCATGGACCAGTAGCCCGCGTCCCACCAGGCCCGGAACGCCTTCTTGAAGCCTTCGGGGAGGGAGACGGAGTGGGTCTCGGGGTCGAACACAGGGGGGTTGCGATCGGTGTCGGCGAAGGCTTCGGCGGCCGGACCCTCGGCGAGGGCCTTGACCTCTGCCAGGATGCCTCGGGCGGTGTCCTCGTCGAGATCGCCGAACTTGCCGGCCTCGAGGAGCGTCTGGATCTTCAGGACCTCGAACAGATTGAACTCGAGGTCGCGGAGGTTGCTCTTGTAATGGCCCATCTGTGTCTCCCAGTGCGGTGCGGTCGAGCTGCGGTGTCAAGTACCGCCCAAGTTATTACTCGTCGGTAACATCCCTATGTTACTCGCCAGGCAACTAACTGCCAAGGGCGGATTTCCGCGCGACGACAAGGGCGTCGACAGCAGTTCCG
Organism: Rhodococcus sp. HM1; assembly: GCF_023218075.1. GTDB lineage: Bacteria > Actinomycetota > Actinomycetes > Mycobacteriales > Mycobacteriaceae > Rhodococcus. The sequence goes on from NZ_JALPTB010000009.1 coordinate 23,347, forward strand.
GAATCAGTTTCCCGGGCCCTCCTTTCGGCGACGACAATTTCCAGCCGGCCGTCGATCTCGTCCACTATATCCGTTGGGGTGTAGAGGATTTCGGGGTTCCGAGGGCCTCCGGTTCCGAGTGTGGGATTAGTCGAATCGTGGCCCAGAAATATGAGGATTCCATCAGGTTTCAGGGAATTGATCGCATTGTCGATCAGGCTCGCGCGCTGTGGTGCGGGGAGGTGGAGGAATACCGAGAGAATCAGGTCATATTCACCGTCGAAAGGGTCCTGGGTCACATCCTTCTGGATGTAGCGCAGGCGATCACGGCTGCGCTTGGGCGCCTGAGCGGCGATCCGCCGGGCCTTCTCGAGCGCGACGCCGGAGAAGTCGACACCGTCGACCTCCCACCCGCGCGTAGCGAGCCACAACGAGTGCCGGCCCTCGCCGCACGCCAGATCCAGCGCTCGTCCTTGTGGCAGCGCCGCGGTGAACTCGACGACGACGGGATTCGGCGGAGTACCCCACACCATGTCCGCCGCCGCGTACCGTTCGTCCCAATCCTGTGCGTCCATGCATTTCTCCTATGCCACGCGGTACCCGGGTGCAAGCCGGTTACGCGCTCGACGGTGTATATGCAGGTGGTGACCGACGACAAGTCCGGTTCGACGCTTTTTCGGGACCGACCGGTTTCCTTCTTTCGGAAAAACAGGTATGCCCGCGGGTATAACGACCGTCGCCTTTCCGCAGCCCGGGCGGCATCGTGTGAGGTGCCTCACCAGCTCGACGAAGGTTCACTCGATGCGCTACCCCCACCGCTCGCCGATGCTCCCTGCAGACGGTTCCCATCCGACGATGCACTGGTCCACCGTTCACGTCGACGCCCGTGCGGAGATGTGCGGGGTCCTCGGGCGGGGAACGCCGGTGGTCTTCCTCCCCGAATGCGGGTCGACGCCCTGGACGTACCGGCATGCGCTGGCGACGCTGGCCCGCAGCGCGCGGGTGTATGCCCCGGCGATACCGGGGTTCGCGGCAGCGCCCGGCAGCCCCCTCGAGGAGCGGATGCTGGCGGACTGCTCGAGCTGGCTCGGCCGGTTCCTCGAGGCGGCCGGACTCGGTCCCGTGACCCTCGTCGGGCACTCGTTCGGCGGGGCGCTGGCGATCCGGGCCGCCCACGATCATCCGGATCGCGTGACGCGACTCGTCCTGGTGAACCCCGTCGGCGGCACGAGGTTCGATGGCGTGTCCGACGACGGCGATCGCGACGGAGCCGGCCGCCTCGACCGGACGGCCCGAGGCCGGGAGCCGACCGCTGAGCTGACCCGGCTCGCGGAGCGACGCCTGCCGGTCTCACTGCTGTGGAGCCGCGGAGACCGTCGGGTGCCGCGGGCGAGCCTCGAATCTCTGCGCCGACTGCTGGGGAGTCCGCCGGTGTTCACCGTCCCGGGCGGACACGAATGGCTGCTCTCGGACCCGGAATACTTCGGCAACGCGATGCGCACCGTCCTGGGCGGGTTCCCTGTCGAGGTCGCGGCATGACCGCCCCTGTCTCCGGTCGCGGGCGCATGACCACGCGAGGCGGGAAACTCGTCATCTGGAAATGCCGGGACTGCGCCGTGCTGCTCCCGCCCCTGACCGTCTCCTGCCACTCGTGCGGCCACGGCGACCTCGAGCCTGTCGACTCGGCCGGCGTGGGAGTGATCGTCTCGTGCCGGACCGCCGACCGCGCACCCGACCCGGTGTGCGACGCGCCGTGCCCGTCGGTGATCGCCATCGTCGAACTCGACGAGGGCCCGTGGGTCTATTCGTGGATCGACGGTGCGCTTCCGGTGTCGCCCGATCGGCCGGTGAGGGTGTATTTCCGGTGCACCCAACCGGGGGAGAGATTCCCGATCTTCGAGCCATGTCGTTCCGCTTCTGCCCGACCCGGAAACATCGCCGCATAACGGGCCATGCGGTGGGTGGCGGTGGTGCGGTCGGCCCACGCCGCCTGATCGCGTGATGACGCGTACCGCAACGAATCCCATGCCTCCGGAACCTAGACGCACAGGGCAACACTTCGTGCTGTCGGTTCCGGACGGGTCGCGGTGTCGACGTCGACCCCCCGCCCGGAGCGCCCTGGAGGGTTGAAAACTCTTCGACAGCAGTGCCATACGTGACTTCGAGTGGCCCGGCCGGAGCGGTGTTCCGCTCCGGCCGGGCCTCGCCGGGAAGTGCAACAGGACGCCGTGGTGCGAGTTCCGACTCCGGTTGCCGCTCGGGTGAAACAGCAATCTCACTCCGGTGGCGTGGGTGCGTGTCGGTGCGGCGGCGTGCGTCGATCCCATTCGGTCCGTACGGGTTTGGTCGGCGGGTGATATCATGCTCTGCGTTTTCCGCCGTGATGGAAAGCGTAGAGCATCCACTCCCCGCGTTACGGAGATGTGACCTACGTCATATACTTATCTTCCAGCGAGGGCTGAGTCGGTCGCGGATAGACCGGTGTTCTATACGGTTTCGTCACCAAGCGGTCGGTACGACGACACGCGAAGCCCATTCGAAACCTCGAAAATAGGTATATACCCGGGTAATTCTGACGTTGCCCGTTCCGACCGTTACCGAGACGCTATGTACGTCTCGATTGACGGAAGCTGTCACTGCGCTCCGTAAGCGGCGATGTACATCGCCCCGGTCGAGATCACCACCAATCATCTCGACCGACCGAGGGAACAATCATGGGCAAGCATCGGGTGCAAAGTGTTTCTACCGCAGGACGTTTGATCGCAATTGCTGCAGGAGCGGCTGCTCTCGCAGCAATGAGCGGGATTCTTTCTCCGGGTATGGCAAGTGCGCACGCCGCGTCCGAGGCATCCAACGGATGCGCCTGGGAGTGGCCGGTCGATGGACCGGTGTCGCAAGGGTTCCACGGTGGCCACGACGGCACCGACTTCGCCGTCGGGGTCGGTACGGTGCTGCACGCGCCGACCTCGGGGAGGATCTCGGTGGCCGGCCCGAACGATCCCGGTGGATACGGAACCTACATTCAACTGGAAGCCGACACCGGTGAGCAGATCCAGATGGGCCACCTTTCCCAGACGTGGGTCGGCGTGGGGGTCCACGTCGCCGCCGGTCAGGCGATCGGCGCGACGGGTAACACGGGTAGCTCGACGGGACCACATCTGCACCTGCGCATTCATCGTGGTGGGCCGGTCGACCCCGTGAGCTTCCTGCGGTCCGTCGGTGCGTGCGGCGCGGGTTCGAACGACATCCGAGCCTGATCCGTTTCCGAGCCTGTCTCGGGCCGGCATCGAATTTCTCTGCAGTACCGAGGAACGGGCATCGCGGTGGGCAACGCCCCCGGCATGTCGGAGGCGTTGCCCCCCGGGCGTTCCCGACCGCGTTGCTTCCGAATCGTCACGCCCGTAATACATGTGGCCGAGCAGAAAGGCAGAAGATGATTCGCACGTCCTCGAGAGCGGTAGGCGCGGCACTCCTGGGTCTGGGTGTCGCCGCAGGTGTTGCCGTCGCAACGCCCGCAGTGTCCTCGGCAGCGCCCACGGTGTCCTCGACAACGGCCACAGTGTCCTCGACAACGGCCACAGTGCCCCCGGCCGCGGAATCGTGCGTCGGCACATGGGACGTCGTCGTCGGCGGCTTGACCAACAACACCTCGGTGGGGTTCCTCAACGAGGATCAGCGCGTCGGATACAACTCGTTCGATACCCGGTCCGGTGTGAGGGAACTCGATCGGCTCGTCCGTGCTCATGTTCGGGCATGTCCTGCCGACTTCATCCACGCCGTGGGTTACTCGGGTGGTGCAGCCGTCGTACATCAGTGGGCAACCGAGAACGGGAAGGAGTTCCGCGGCAAAGCCGGCATCGTCCTGATCGGCGATCCCAAGCATCCGGGCGGAACGGGTGGCGTCGGGGGATTTGCGGCCACCGATATGAGGTGGGTGCCGACGCTCGGTGGTGCGAACGACGACTACGGTGGGTTGCCCGCGCTCCGGGTATGCAACGTGCAGCTCAACGGTGGTGACCACATCTGCAACAGCGGTGTCGGCTGGGGCGGATATCTCAGTGGTGTGCACGGCGACTACGACTTCGATGTGAACTCCTACCCCGTCGATGCCGATGGCGTGGTGCTTCGATAGCGGATCCCGGAAGGTTGCCGGGGGCCTCTCGATCGCCGTCGGATCGGTCGGGCACGCCGCCCCACCCGATGCACCGGATGCCGGCACGGCCCGTGACCGCCGGCCCGAAGGGGCAGGCACGAGGACGGGCCGGACACCCGGTGACCCGAACGACCGCTGGAGCGGCACCGTCGAGACCCACACCGAGGGCGCGTGACGCCTCAGCGGTGCAGAGTCGTGTGCATCAGCAGCACGTTGTAGTTCTGATGCACGGTGGTCAGGAAGTACAGATCCGGACCCGACGACCACGGATGGATGTACGCGCCGTACGCGCTCGGAAGCTCGCGGGTGTCGACGATGACCTCCGGCGGGCTCCACGGACCCGTCACCGACGAGGCACGGCGCATCACCACGGAATTGTGCGCGTCGGTGGTGAGCATCAGGAACTGACCGAGATAGTCGTTCCATTGCACGGACAGCTCGGCGACCCCGTCGCCCATGAGCGGGCGCGCCGCGTTCACGTCGCGCACCCACGCGCCGCCGTCCCAATACTCGTAGGCGCCGAGATCGCGGATCTGCGCCTCGGGGACGCGCGCCAGGTGCACGAGACCGCCGCGACCCGGAGGAGTGCCGTACTGGTAGACGAAGCCGTCGCGCTTCAAGAACGCGCTCATCTGGAAGTTGCGGTTGCCGCCCTCGCTGGGACGTACCGTCTCCGGGGCCGGAGCCCAGTTCTCGCCGTTGTCGTTCGAGAAGATCAGCCCGGAGTAGTTCGTCTCCCAGGTTCCCGCCGGTCCCCAGTTCTTCACCGACATCGCGCTGAGGTATTGGGTGTCACCGACCGCGATACCCGCGGTCGGTATCCGGCTGATCTCGACGAACGGGATCTTCGGGCTCGGAATCAGCTCCTTGGCCTGGCCGAACGCGTCCGTCACGGCACTGCTGAAGTCCATGCCGTTGGACAGGTCGCGGTCGGTGCTGCGGAACAGCACGTTGCTGCGCCACGCCCACAGGCTGCCCGAGAGCAGGTTGGGCAGGCCGAGGCCTGCGGTGTCACCGAACGCCGTGAGGATCTCGCCGCGGCCGTTGTCCCACATGATGCCGAGGTCGGTACCGAGGACGTTGAGGTCCTGCGTCCGGTTCTGGCTGAGGATGCCGGTCTGTTGCGCGACCGCCCGGGCCCGTCCGCCGAGCTGTGGCACGCCGTTCACGCCGTTCAGGCCCGGGATCGGATTGATCGCATTGGGGTTGGCGGACGCGAGCGCCGCCCCCAGTGTCAGTGTCAGCGCGGTGACCGTAACGGTCGTCACGCAGTATCGGACCAAAGTTCGCATTTTTCCCCCGAACAGATGCACAGCGCCGGACGCTAGCAGCTGCCGCGCCGAGAGTGTGAGTCAATCCCGGAACTTGTCGATCTTGTGATCCGGGACGCAGCCGACCGGGGTCGCACGCCCCTGCGATTCGAGGTGGGAAGTGCCTACCACAAGGACGGTGACCCCGGGCACAATTTCGCTACGCGTTACCGTATTGAGGTTGTCGTGCACTGACACGCAGTGCCCGAAGAAGAGGAGTTCGCCTGATGGGTGCACAGATTGCCGGTCCCGCCCCGCTGCGGAACACCGCATTGCTCGGGCTGGGCGTGCACCGCCCCGAGCGAGTCGTCACCAACGCGGAGATCTGCGAGCTGATCGACTCGAGCGACGAGTGGATCCAGTCGCGTTCCGGCATCAAGTCGCGGCGTTTCGCCAAGGCTCACCCCGAAGAATCGGTCACCGATATGGCGGTGTCCGCCGGCGCCAAGGCCCTCGAGGCCGCGCGCATGGCGGGGGCCCAGATCGACACCGTCATCGTGGCGTGCTCGACCTATCCGCTGCAGACCCCGCAGTGCGCGGCGATCGTCGCGGACCGTCTCGGCACCGGCGGGGCCGGCGCCCTCGACATCGCCGCCGGCTGCGCCGGTTTCTGCTACGCCCTCGGCGTCGCCTCGGACCTGGTCCGGGCCGGTTCCGCCGAGCACGTGCTGGTGATCGGTGTCGAGCGCATGAGCGACGCCACCGAGCCCACCGACCGCACCGTGCGCTTTATCTTCGGTGACGGTGCCGGCGCCGTGGTCGTCGGAGCATCCGACGAGGTCGGCATCGGACCGACCGTGTGGGGTTCGGACGGCAAGCAGGGCAACGCGATCCGCCAGGAGCCGGACTGGGTCGACTTCGCCCAGAACCCGGACCAGAAGCGCCCGTGGATCATCATGGAGGGCACCGCCGTGTTCCGCTGGGCCGCGTTCGAGATGAGCAAGTTCGCGCGGCAGATCGCCGACAAGGCCGGGGTCGCGCTCACCGACCTCGACGCGTTCGTCCCGCACCAGGCGAACCTGCGCATCAACGACGTCATCGTCAAGCAGCTCGAGCTTCCGGACACCGTCGCGGTCGCGGACGACATCATCGAGACCGGCAACACCTCCGCCGCGTCGATCCCGCTCGCGATGGAGAAGATGCTGCGGACCGGTCAGGTCGAGGAAGGTGACACCGCGCTGCTCCTCGCGTTCGGTGCCGGCCTGTCCTACGCGGGCCAGGTCGTGAAGATGCCGCGTCTGGCTCAGTAGGTGTCCCAGGCCGACCGGCCGTCGCTGCGGCGATGGCTGTGGATCGTCGGCCTCGCGGTCCTGATCGTCGTCGCCTTCGTCGCGCTCGCTCCCGGTGGGCGCGACGAATCCGACGCGGTCACGGCCGAGGGGCTCACCTCGGTGCCACGCTCGTGGACCCCGACGCCCACGGGACCGGTCACCTCCACCTGGCGGCCCAGCGGGAGTCCGTCGGCGACGCCGACGTGGCGTCCCTCCGCGACCCCGACCGCCGCGACCCCTTCTGCGGCAGCTCCGGAGCCCGCGGTCTCGCCGGCTCTGGCGACGCTCGCGACCCTGCCGGTCAAGGGACGTGCCCCGAAGACCGGCTACGACCGGGAGCTGTTCGGAAGCGCGTGGACGGACGACGTGACCGTCCAGTTCGGGCGCAACGGCTGCGACACCCGCAACGACATCCTCAAGCGCGACCTGATCGACCTCTCGCTGGTGCCCGCGACCCGTGACTGCACGGTCCGGACCGGCACGCTGAACGACCCGTACACCGGCCGGACGATCTTCTTCCAGCGCGGTGCCGACACGTCGGCGGCGGTGCAGATCGATCACATCGTCGCGCTGTCGGATGCGTGGCAGAAGGGCGCCCAGCAGCTCGACGAGCAGACCCGCCGCAATCTCGCGAACGACCCGCGCAACCTGCAGGCCGTCGACGGCCCGACCAACCAGGGCAAGGGGGACTCGGACGCCGCGTCGTGGCTGCCGCCGAATCGGGCGTACCGGTGCACCTACGTGTCCCGCCAGATCGAGGTGAAGGCCGCGTACGGGCTGTGGGTCACCCCGGAGGAACGCGACGCGATGACCCGGGTCCTGTCCGAGTGCTGACGTCGGTGTGCCTTTCCGGCGGTCCCCACCGCCAGAAAGGCACACCGGCGCTACAGCGCACCGGCGATGTCGTCCTCGGACAGCAGCACGGCGCTCGCGGCGGGCCCCAGCGGCACGAAGCTGTCACGGCTGGTGACCCGCCGGACCTCGCCCTCGTATCCGGCGTCGGCCAACGCGGTGACCACCCCCTCGGACACCCCGCCGCTGCGGCGGGTCTCGTCGACGACCAGCACCCGCGGGAACCGTTCGGCATGCTCGACGAGCGCCGCGACGGGCAGCGGGGCGATCCATTGCAGATCCAGAACCGTGACGTCGAGCCCGCGCGCGGCGGCCCGATGCGCGGCGCGCAGGCACATGCGGACCCCGTTCCCGAACGTCACCAGCAGTGCGTCGGTGCCGTCACCGTAGGTCTGCACCTCGCCGGGTTGCACCGCCGCCGGATCTGGGACCTGCGCCCACAGGCCGTCGCCGTCCTCGTAGAGATCCCGCTGGTGATACAGCGCGATCGGTTCGACGAACACGCACACCCGTCCGGTGCTGCGGGCCAACTCGACGCACGTGCGCAGCAGCGCCCCGGCGTGGGCGGGCCGGCTCGGCACCGCGACCGTCAGCCCCGGGATGTCGCGCAGCACGGTGAGGGAGTTGTCGTTGTGGAAGTGCCCGCCGAAGCCCCGCTGATAGGCCAGGCCGGCGATGCGCACCACCATCGGGTTCTGGTAACTGCCGTCGGAGAAGAACTTCAGCGTCGCCGCTTCCCCGCGCAGTTGGTCCTCGGCGTTGTGTAGATAGGCGAGGTACTGGATCTCCGGGATGGGCAGCAGCCCGGCGACCGCGAATCCGAGGGCGGTTCCGAGAATCGTCTGCTCGTCGAGCAGGGTGTCGAACACGCGCAGCGGGCCGAATCGTTTTGCCAGCCCGCGGGTCACACCGTAGACACCGCCCTTGACGGCCACGTCCTCCCCGAACACGCACACCTGCGGCATCTGCTCGAGGAGGTCGCCCAGGGTGCGGCCGACGGCCTGCGCAAGAGTGAGCGGCTCCTGAGGTACCGGACCCGGATCGTCCGGGATCCGGGGGTGGCCGTGCGTGTGGAGCGGCCGCACGACCTCCGCGACCGACGTCATCCTCGGTGGCGTTCCGAGGTCGGCGAGCACATCGCCGACGGACCGACGCGACCGCTCGTACCGCTCGAGGATCTGTTCGGGGGAGAGGATCCCGCGGCCGACGAGTTCGCGTGCGGTGCCGAGCAACGGGTCGCGCGCGTAGTCACCGGTAATCTCCGCCGGGCTGCGATAGGCCGACTCGGCATCCGATCCGGCATGCCCGAGATAGCGGACCGCCTTCAGGTGCAGGATCGCCGGCACGCGCGAGGTGCGAACGGACACAAGCATTTCCGACGCTGCGGTGAGCGCGTCGACCGGATCGGCCCCGTCCACCATCCGGTATCCGACACGCGGATACGACGCGAGTGTCCGCTCCACCCACCCGACCGGACTGCGCACGCTGATACCGAATCCGTTGTCCTCGCAGACGAACAGGATCGGCAACGGCAACCCGCGATGAGCCAGGTACGCGGCGGTGTTGAGCGCACCCACCGCCGTGGAGTGATTCACCGACGCATCCCCGAAACTGCACAACACCACCGAATCCGCGGGCCACGGACAGTCGATGCCCAGACGCGGCATCCGCGCCAGAGCCAAAGCGAGCCCGACCGCGCGCGGCAGATGCGAGGCGATCGTCGACGTCTGCGGCAGCACGTTCAGGGCGGCGTTCCCGAACACCTTGTGGCGACCACCGGAGATGGGATCCAGCGTCGACGCGGCGCAACCGGCCAGCACGTCCCGGATCGGGGTGCTGCCGGGCACCAGTGACGCGCGGGCCGCGTAGAACCCGCCCGACCGGTAGTGCAACAGCGCAGGATCCGTCACGCGCGCGGCCAGACCCAGCGCCGCGTTCGACTCGTGCCCCGCCGAACCGATCGTGTAGAAACCCTCCCCGCGCCGCTGCATGTCGCGGGCCGCGAAATCGAGGTGCCGCGACTGGGCCTGGGCGTCGAAGTAGTGCAGCAGCAATTCGTCGCTCACCCGGCGGTCGGGGCGATGCTCGACCGCCGGCGCCAGCGACCGCACGGTTTCGGTGAAGTACTCGTCGAGCGGTTCTGCAGGCATGTTTCCGTCGTACGCCCTCGCGTCGCGCGGCGGACCGTTTTCCGATTACCCGGTGCCGTGGCGGCGGCGCGGGGTCAACGTCGGCGCAGATCGATCGGCTGGCCGTCCGACGGGAACGGGAGCGACGTGAAGTTCATGGGTGCGACGTAGTCGGCGGGCACGTGCCAGTGATACCCGAGCAGCAGGTGGTGCAGGACCGTCTTGACCTCCGCGCTCGAGAAGTACATGCCCAGGCAACGGTGTACGCCGCCGCCGAACGGCGACCACGCGTACTTGTGGACGCGATCCTCGCGGCGCTCGGGAGAGAACCGACCGGGATCGAATCGCTCGGGATCGGGCCACAATTCGGGCATGTGGTGGGTGTAGTGCAGTCCGACGTTGAGCAGCGTTCCGCGGGGAATGTAGTGACCGAGGATCTCGGTGTCCGCGACCGCGCGCCGCACGATCCCGGGCACCGGGGTGACGAGGCGCTGGCATTCCTTGATCACCAGATCCAGGCTCGTGAGCTCCTCGAGCTGGTCCAGGGTGGGGGTGGTGGTGCCGAGTGCTTCGGATTCCTCGCGGCACACCTGCTGCCACTCCGGGAACTGCCCGAGATACTGCATCGCGGTCGACAGGGTGATGGTCGAGGTGTCGTGCGCGGCCATCATCAGGAAGATCATGTGATTGACCACGTCGTCGTCCGTGAAGCGTTGCCCGTCCTCGGATTCGACATGGCACAGCGCGGTGAACAGGTCGTCGCCGTTGCCGGCCCGGCGCGCGGGCAGATACCGACGGAAGAACTCCTCGAGGCGTCGGCGCCCGACGACGCCGCGTCGCCAGCGCGTGCCGGGCAGCGGGTAGCGCACGATCGCGGTCGCGGCCTGTACGCATCCGATGAACGCCTTGTTGACCTCGGCCATCTCCTGGTGCGACGAGCCTTCGGCCCCGCCCATGAAGATGGATGTCGCGAGCCCGAGCGTGAGTTCCTTCAACGCCGGGTAGGCGCGGAAATCGGTTTGCGGAGACCAGTTTTCGAGCGCCTTCTCGACGGCGGGATGCAGGGATCGGGTGTATCCGGCCAGCCGGTCGCGGGTGAACGCCTGCTGCATGATGCGCCGGTGCGCGGTGTGTTCGTCGCCGTCGAGCAGCATCAGGCCGCGGTCGAAGAACGGACCGATGAGCACCCGCCAGCCCGGCCCGTTGGCCAGGGCGCGGTCGCGGTTCTGCAGGGCGGCGCCGCACGCATCGGGGCCGAGCAGCACCACCCACGGGTTCCCGGCGAACCGGAACCACGAGACCGGCCCGTATCGGCGGTAGCGGCGGTCGTTCGTCCCGACCGGGTCGCGCATGTAGTCCAGGCTGTAGCCGACGTACGGCAGGCCGCCGTCCCCGGGGACCGCGGTGAGCCCCGGAGGTGGATCGGCAAGCACCTTCGTCACGTGGATCTCCCTCGCGGAGGCGGATCTGACAGGACTCGATGTCACTTCACTGTAGCGTGATCGGCATGCCCGTAACCGGAGAATCGACGACGAGCCGGCCCGCCCGCAGATATCGCGGCCGAAGCGCCGCCGAACGTGCCGCCGAACGCCGCGAACGACTGCTCGAGGCGGGCCTGACCGTCTTCGGCGGTGAAGTGGACCCCAAGGCGACGATGACCGCCATCTGCCAGGAGGCCGGGCTCACCGAACGGTACTTCTACGAGAGTTTCACCGGCCGCGACGAGCTGCTCGTCTGCGTCGTCGAGCGGATCGCCGACGAAATCCGCGACCGCGCGCTCGCCGCCCTCGCCGAGACCGAGCACAGTCCCGAGGAACGGGCGCGAGCCGCGATCGCGGCGTTCGTCGCCGTGCTCACCGACGATCCGCGCAAGGGGCGCATCGCCGTCGTCGAATCCGCCGCGACAGAACCGCTGCGGACCCGGCGCCGCGAGTTGCTGCTGCAGTTCGCGCATCTCGTCGCGCTGGAGTCGCGGGAACTGTGGGGCGAGAGCGCGTTGCAGCCGCCGTACGACGAAGTCTCCGCGCTGCTGTTCGTCGGAGGCCTCGCCGAGGTGATGACGGCATGGCTGCGCGGCGAGGTCGACGTGACGCCCGAGCAGATCGTCGACGCCGCGACCCGCCACTACCTGGTCACGGCGCACCGATGATCGCTACGTCGACGGCGCCTGGTTGATCTGCAGCCGCGCGCCGAGAGGATCGGCGATCGTGGCCATGCGACCGAACGGCGTGTCCTCGGCCGCGCGTTCGACGGTGCCGCCGAGCCGGGTCACGGCCTCCGATGTCGCGTCGGCGTCCTCGACACCGATGTAGAGCTGCCAGAACGACGGCACACCCTCGGGGAGGAAACCGGACGCGTCCATGATCCCGGCAATGTCGTCGCCGCCGATCTTGCCGGTCGAGTACCGGAAGTCGCCCGAGTCGCTCATCGGCTGGACGTCCCAGCCGAACACGTCCCGGTAGAAGTCGAGGGACGCGGCATAGTTGCGCGACATCGTTTCGAACCACACCGGCGCGCCGGGTTCGCTGTCGAACCCGAACCCGTGGTGCTGATCGGCCTGCCACACCCCGATCACGGCACCGGCGGCGTCGGCGAGGATCGCCATGGTGCCCTGGTCGCCGACCTTCATCGCGGGCATCAGAACCTGGCCGCCCGACTCGGCGGCCTTCCGTGCGGTGGCGTCGGCGTCGTCGGAATCGAGGTAGACCGTCCACACGTCGCCGTACGGGTTGGCCGGCTGCTGCGGACCGAGACCGGCGATCGGCGCGCCGCGGTGACTGAAGATGGTGTACCCGCCGTACTGCGGGTCCTCGTTGGTGTCGGCCTGCCAGCCGAAGAGTTCGGTGTAGAACGCGATGGCCCGTTTCGTGTCGGAACTGGTGAGATCGATCCAACCGGGTGTGCCTGTGCGGGACTGATGTTCGGCCATGACGGCCTCCTGTCTTCCTGTGGGAGCGGAGTCGTGCGAGTGGATCCGAGCGGTCGCGAATCACGCTACGCGCGGGGTCCGACAAGTTCCGGTGAAGCGCAGATCGCACCTGGGCATGGAGGTGAGCCCGATCACGTGCCATGCTGTCGCGCATGGTAGACGTCGCACGTCCGAAATTGGAGGGGACCGTCGCGGTGGGGCGGGGGCGCCGGATCGGGTTCGCCGAGTTCGGTTCCGCGCAGGGCCGCACGGTGTTCTGGCTGCACGGCACACCCGGCGCGCGCCGGCAGATCCCGGTCGAGGCCAGGGCCTTCGCCGAGAACATGAACGTCCGGTTGATCGGCATCGACAGGCCGGGGATCGGTTCGTCCACGCCGCACCGCTACGAGAACGTCCTTGCGTTCACCGAGGACCTGGAGACGATCGCCGACACCCTCGGGGTGGGCCGGATGGCGGTCGTCGGACTGTCCGGGGGCGGCCCGTACACGCTGGCCGCGGCGTACGCGATGCCCGATCGGGTCGTCGCCGCGGGCGTGCTCGGCGGGGTGGCGCCCGTCGTCGGCCCGGATGCCATCGACGGCGGGCTGATGAAGTTGGGCACGTTCGTGGCACCGCTGCTCGAGGTCGGTGGGTTGCCCGCGGGGGTCGTACTGAGTTCGCTGATCCGGCTGGTCCGCCCGCTCGGATCGCCGATCATCGACCTGTACGGCCGGCTGTCGCCGGAAGCGGACCGCCGCCTGCTGGCCCGCCCCGAGTTCAAGGCGATGTTCCTCGACGACCTGCTCAACGGCAGCCGCAAGCAGATGGCCGCGCCGTTCGCGGATGTCGTGGTCTTCGCCCGCGACTGGGGGTTCCGGGTGTCCGACGTCAAGACACCGGTGCGCTGGTGGCACGGCGACACCGACCACATCATCCCGTTCGAACACGGCCTGCACATGGTCGATCTGCTGCCCGACGCCCAGTTCCACCACCTGCCCGGGGAGAGTCACCTCGGCGGACTCGGGGTTTCGGAGGAGATCCTGCGGTCGCTGCTGGACATCTGGGACGCCACCGCCCCGGAGGACGGAAAGCAACAGGACCCGGTCAGCCGGTCGTGAGGGCGCGGTCGAGCAGGTTCAACGCGACCTTCAGGTCGGCGGCGTCGACCTGCCCGGGCGCCGACGCCTTGCCGACCATCCCGAACGTCGCGGCCGAACCGAACACCTGACCGGCCAGCCGGGAGACGACGCCGAGCCCGCCCATCGCCATCGTGACGATGGGCCGGTCGGCGTGTTCCTCGTGCATCGTGCGGGTCGCGTCGAGCAGGGTCACCACGTCGGCGGCGCCGCGCGGCATCACCGCGATCTTGCAGATGTCGGCGCCCAGATCCTGCATCGCGACCAGCCGCGCGACGATCTCGTCCTTCGCGGGGGTGCCCTCGAAATCGTGGTTCGACGCGACCACCGCGACCTTCCGTGCGTGCGCCGCGGCCACGATCCGGTCGACGGCTGCCCGGTCGCGGCGGTATTCGACGTCGACCAGGTCGACGGCCCCGGATTCGGCGAGCGCGACGTTCGAGTCGGCGTACGCGTCGTCGGTCAGGTCGGCCTCGCCGCCTTCGTGCCGGGTGCGGCACGTGGCGAGCAGGGGGATCCCGCTGAGGTGCCCGGCGAGGACGCGGGCCTGCTCGACGACGCTCGCGGTGTCGGTGATGGTGTCGAAGAAGTCCGTGCGCCATTCGACGATGTCGACGTCGACGCCGGTCAGCGCCTCGACCTGGGTGCGCAGTTCGTCGGGGGTGCGACCGGTGATCGGCACGATGATCTTGGGTGTGCCCTCGCCGATCGTGACGTTCTTCACCCGGACCGGCGTGATCGCCCTGCCACCCACTGCTGACTCCCGTCGTCGACTCCGGCACCCATTCGATCGGAAGCCCGCCGGCGCCCGATGCCCGAGCGAATGTACCGCTCGTCTCCTTCAATCGACCGAACGATACATTCGCTCGGAAAAACGGCCGGATCCGTGCCCGCCCGCACTGCAGGGATCACGATCCGCCGCGGAGTCGCTTGCTGTACGCCTCGTACAGTTCGGTCCAGCCGAGGTCGAGAGCGTCGCGCCCGACGATCGGCCCGGGGGAGCGGTGCTCCATCACCTCCTGCAGCACGTCGAGACACATGTGCCAGCCCGCGGCGAGCTCGGCCGAGGTGTCCGGCCCGGTGACGGTGTGCTGCAACGTCAGCGTGCATCCGCCGGGGCGGGGTGTGATCTCCCAGCGCAACCAGTCCTCATCCCACCGGTGTTCGAGCACGTGCGGGGTGCCCGCGGCGACGACGGTGCCGTCGAACTCGGTGGCTTCGTCGCCGTCGACGACGATCAGCGTCGCCGGCCCCACGGTGCCGAGATGCCGTTCCGGCCGGTACGGCGCCCACTGCACGACCTGCGCCGGATCGGTCAGGGCCACCCACACCACGTCCGGGAACTGCGGGAAGTCACGGCTGAACACGAGGGTCCACTGGTCGCCCGCATCGATCACCTCGGCGGACTGGAGGGGGCTCGGCCGGTAGTCGCGAATCGCCATCGGACGGTGCTCCTCGTCGCCGGAAGACGTTGTCGGTGAAGAAAACCGCGTGTCCGATTCTACCCGTCCGGCGAGGTCGGCCGTGTGGACTCGCTGCGCCGATCGATGTATTCGCAATATCCGGAGCCGGCGACCCGCCGACCCCGCCAGCGGCCGTCGAACCGGATCCCGCCGACGTATCCGGCGCCGAGCCCGTACGCCCAGTCGCCGTCGGCGTGTCCGTCGACGTGCCCGACGCCGGGAATGCCCCAGTGGAACTCGCCCGGCAGCAGCATGCGCCGCCCGTCCGGGGTGCGGACCTCGCGTGCGGTGTCGATGCGCAGCCGGACACCCACCCGCACCGTCTCCACCGTCCCGGTCGCGCTGCGCAGGAACGCGGTCCGCAGCACCGGCACATCCCCCGGGCCGAGCACCGAGGTGAGCAGCAGCTGCGTGTCGTCGTCGACGCTCAGGACCTGGTAGACGAACGTGCGCACCGGCAGCCGCGCGGGGACCGCGACACCGTGCGCGTACTCGAGCGCGGCCAGACCCGTGACCGTCCGGGTTCCGTCGGGGTCGGTGAGGGTGCCCTCGTAACGGCACAGCCGGCTCGAATGCCGGTACAACCCGGGGATCGCGAAGAAGGTCGTGATCACCCCGGTCGGGTGCAGCAGCAGATCCACCGCGACCGCATCGGCCGGCCACGTGCGCTGCACCCGGACATCCGAGGCGGACACGGTCATCGACAGGTGCTCTCCGAACGACGCCATGCCCGGCCGCAGGTCGCAGTCCCGGCGGATCGACAGCGGCGTGAATCCGGATTCGGTGGTCGCCGCGGTCGTGGACACCAGCGTCACCGAGTCACCGCCTCGATCCGGCGCGGCCGGCTGATCGAACACCACCGGCCCGGGCCGACCGGCGATGCCCATCACGCTCAGGAACCGGTGCGGGGCGGGCAGGTCGCCGATCATCACCCCGTGGTGCGCCCACCGTCCCCGCCCCACGACGGGCAGCGGCCCGCCCTCCGGTGCTCCCACGTGCTGGCCGCTGCGGCTGACCAGTGCCACCGCGCGGGCCACCGCCTCCGACGGGCCGCTCACTCGAACCACGATCGCACCGGCGGCTTCACCCACATGATCTTCTCGTCCGGGTGGGCCCGCGCGGCCGCCGGATGATCCGGATGGTTGCGCGCCCACTCGGTCTTCTCGTCGAGCAGTGCGGCCACGTAGTTCCAGGTCTCCATCGTGCGTGGGGGATGCGCGCCCGCCTCCCGCGCCAGCCGACGGCGGTAGTCGTCGGTCATCGCGAGCAACTCGGCGCCGGTGATGCCACGATCCCACGCGAAACGGGCGAGGATCACCGACTTCTCGCGGCGATTCTTCGCGGCCTGGTCGGTGTGCGCGAAATCGGGAGTGTCCATCCCTTCTCCTTCCGATCGGGGCACCGGTGTCCATCATCGGTCATCGTTGACAACGACGGGGCGACGGCTCACGCTCGAGGGAGCCACCTCCGGTCCGGAAGGACGAGCGATGCCGGCACAGACGCGCGACATTCCGCAGGGAACGCCGAGAGACGTTGCAGCGCAGGCGAAGAAGGAACCCAGGACGCCGGAGTTCGATCCCACGCTCGGAATCGTCGTCGGAGCCGAGGTGCGCGGCACGCCCCCGCACCGCATCGTGGCGCTCGGGGATTCGCTGCTGCAGGGCTTCCAGAGCGGCGCGGTGTTCCACACCGACCTCTCGGTTCCGGCGATCATCGCGTACGAACTCGGAGCGCTGCGCGCGTTCCGCTTCCCGCGCTACGGGGGACCGGGCGGGCTGCCACTGAACATCGAACTGATGTTGCGCCGCCTCGAGGACCGGTTCGGCTCGTCGCTGCAACCGTGGGAGGTGCCGCTCGCGCTGTTCGACGTGCGCTCGTTCATGGACGAGGTAGAGGACTACTGGGAACGAGGCCCCGGCGCGACCGCCCCGGTCGTTGCGGCCTACCAGCACAATCTGTCCTGCTTCGGCTGGGATCTGCGCGACGCGCTGAGCCGCACCGCCCGGATCTGCGCGGACGCGATCGAGACACCCGGCGACGATTTCCTGAACCAGGTGGTGCAGAACAACGGCGACCGCGCGGCGCTGCACGTGTATCCGCACTGGGCGCCGCCGCAATGGGAGATGACCCTGTTCGACGCGGCGGCCGCACTCGGCGACGACCACGACGGCACGACGGAGAGCGGCATCGAAACCCTCGTGGTGTTCCTCGGTTCCAACAACGCGCTCGGCACCGTCACCGACCTGCGGGTGGAGTGGAGCGGACCGGACTTCCGCGACCTCGCGAAGAAGGGGCCGTACACGATCTGGCGTCCCGAACATTTCGACGCGGAGTTCGCCGAGGTGGTGGCGCAGGTCGAACGCATCTCCGCGCGCCACGTCGTCTGGTGCACGATTCCGCACGTCACGATCGCGCCGATCGCGCGGGGCCTGGGCTCGAAGGTCGAGCACGGCTCGCGGTACTTCCCGTACTACACGCGGCCGTGGATCGACGAGCGGCGATTCGACGCCACGCGGGATCCGAACATCACCGGCGCGCAGGCCGCCGTCGTCGACGCGGCGATCGACCTCTACAACACCACCATCACGCGGGTCGTCGCCGAGGCCCGCGCGGGAACGTCCGGCCCGCCGCGGGACTGGTATCTGCTCGACGTGTGCGGCCTGCTCGAGCGGCTCGCGTTGCGCCGCTACATCGACGACGTGCAGGCCCGCCCGGCGTGGTGGACGCCCTATCCCTTGCCTGCGGCCCTGGCCGCGCTCGATCCGGTGCCCGATTCGCGGTTCCTCACCGCGGACGGTCGCGGGGGACGCGCCACCGGCGGGTTCTTCTCCCTCGACGGAGTGCATCCGACGACGGTCGGCTACGGGATCCTCGCGCAGGAGATCATGACGATCATGGCGCAGGCCGGCGTCGAGTTCCGTCACCCCAGCGGGGAGTTGCGAACCGGGCCGATCACCGTCGACTGGGAACGGCTCATCCGCCGCGACACTCTGATCCGGACACCCCCACAGAACATCGATTCGACGTTGTCGATTCTGGGGTGGGCCGACGAGGTCGCCGACCTGGCCGGCCGCGCCCTGGGCATCAGGTTGTGACGCCGGTCCGGCGCGGGATCAGGACCCCGTGCCCGTACCACCGGCAGATCTCGAGGGCTGCGGTGAGCGTGAACGGGTCGATGTCCTCGAGATCGCGTCGGAGTTCCTCGGTGGCCTGCTGAATCCGGTACCGGATCGTGTTGCGGTGCAGGTTCATCCGCGCTGCCGTGGTCGCGGGGCTGCGATTGCAGGACAGGTGCACCCGCAGGGTTTCGCGCAGTTCGGCGGCGCGATCGGTGTCTTCGGCGAGCGGGCCCAGCATGCCGGCGACGAAAGTGCGCATCTCCGTGAGATCCCCGGCGAGCATCGCGACCGGGGCGATCTCCGCGTACCACACCAGCGCCGGTGCCTCCGGCACAGCGGTGCTCGTCAGTGCCTTGACGGCGGCGGCTTGCCGATGCCCGGCACGGAATCCCTCGATACCGCTCCCCGGGAGTCCGACCGCAACGCGCAACGGCACGTCGGCCGCCTCGATCGCGGCCCGCAGACGCTCGATCACGTCGACGACATCACCGTGCAGGGCGAGCCACGCGTTCATCGCGAGCGGTTCGGTATGCACCGCGAGCGTGGCCGCGCCCGGAGCGACCTCGGTGAGCAGTTGCTGGACCGCCGTTGCGACATCGGGGAAGGGCGATCGTTTCGATTCCGGAATCCACAGCGCCATCGCCAGGTGCATGCCGTCGAGCGGATACTCGAGTGCGCCGGCCTGTTCGGCGTCGGTCACCGCGCCGGTCAGTATCTGGCTGATCCAGTACTGGGTCAGACCACTGCGGCTGGCGATCCACCGTTCCCGCTCCTCCTCGTAGGCGAGGGTGACGCGCTCGGAGAGGTGGTCGATGAAGGCGGCGGTCTTGCTGACCGCGGCCCGCAACGCGACCCGGTTGTCGGCCGGGGCGGCATCGTCGGCCACGTCCATGCACATGCTGGTGAAGCGCGCCTGACCGATCCGGTAGGCGCGCAGCAGGTGCGCAAGCGACCCGCCCCGGCGGGCCAGTTCCCGTGCCAGCGCGAGTGCCTCGGGGGGAGGGTCGACCGCCGACGGATCGGTGCCCTCGAGCAGGGCTGTCATCAGCACCGTGGTGTTCTCGGCGATGCTGGCCAGCAGCAGAGCGCGGTCTCGCTCGGTGCTCGCTATCTCGGGGATCTCGGCGCCGGTGAGTTCCGCAGTTTCGGCGACGAAGGCATCACGGCGCGCCACGACGGCGTCGGCGATGTACCGGGCCGCCTCCTGCTGTTCCTGGTCGGTCCAGTCGACGAACACCGACGCCATCGGGTGGCCTCCCCAATCTCGAATCGCGTGGCGCACCGCGATCGGCGCGGGTGTCGAATCTACCCGCTGGGTGTGCCGGGCCCGCTCCGAACCGCCGCCCCGGCACGGGTCAGGTCAGATTCACGACGTGCGCGTGCGAAGCGACGGCGTCCTGCAGCTTCTTCCGGGAAAGGGTGCGTGGGCCGCACGCGCATCCGGCGGGGATGGCATCGTCCTCGAACTGTGTCGCCTCCAGGGTGTCGACGAATTCCGAATCGAGCTTGTCGCCGTGGTGGCCGGTGGCTTCCCGATCGCGGGAACCGCGCCCACCCGGGCCACTGGCCGAGACCACCACCGGTCCTTCGGTCGTCTTGTAGACCGCGGCGACGGTGTGGCTGGCCGGACATCGCACCTTCAGCACCGCTTGTTCTGTGCGCGAGGGTCCGAGTTCCTTCACGGCCGCGAGGGCCTTCCGGCGGCGTTCGGGGGGTGGGGTTTCGGCGATGTTCATGTTCCTATTCCACCCCACCGGCCGCCGCGATCCCACCGGTTCGGCATAACCGATCTTGAACCGGCATCAAACGATTCCGTCGGTGAGGTGGTTCGGTGTCCCGAAGCGGTGCGCGGTGATCGAGACCGACTGTTCCCTCAGGAACGGCAGCATTTCGAGCCGGCCGGACTCGGTGACCCGATTGTGGTACACCGCAGTTCCGGGACGCCCGTACAGGTTTTCGGCGAGCGCGCGGGTGTCGCCGCCGATCAGCCGGATGCGGTCCGGGGCAGGCCTGCCGATCCGGTTCAGCCACGCCGCATCCGTCTCGATCGCCAGAGATGTCACGAAAGTCCCTATCACGCGTGTTGTTTCGCTAGACAGCGGCGCCGTGGTGGACACGTCGACGGATGCGCCGCACCGGGCGGCGGCACCGAGCACCCGCAGCAACTCGACCGCGGTCCCGCGCGCGCCGAGCCGGACGTGCACCCGCACCGGGCGGTACCGGAACAGATTCCGTTCGGCGGTCAATGCACTCACGTCGCGGGCGAGGGAGAACTCGGTGCGCCACACGCGGGCGTCGCTCGCGAACGACCGGCGCAGGAACTCGCGCTCGGCTTCCGACAGCCCGGCCGCGTCGAGAAGAAGCGCCGGGACGCCGTCCACGGTCTCGTCGACAGGGCTGTGCGGCGCCGGTTCCCACGACCCGAAACCGACGAGATAGTTCGGGCCCCCGGCCTTGAACCCGGCCCCGACCGACGACCGTTTCCAGCCGCCGAACGGCTGCCGACGCACGATCGCGCCCGTGATGCCGCGGTTGACGTACAGGTTCCCGGCCTCGACCCGGTCCAGCCACAGCGCGATCTCCTCGGAGTCGAGACTGTGCAGCCCCGCCGTCAGCCCGAAGTCCACCCGGTTCTGGAGCGCGATCGCCTCGTCGAGGTCGCGGGCCGTCATGATGCTCAGCACCGGCCCGAAGAACTCGACGAGATGGGCGCGAGAACCCGGCCGCACACCGATTCGGACACCGGGGCTCCACAACTGCCCCGACTCGTCGAGGCGCTGCGGGGCGACGAGCCACGATTCCCCCGGACCCAGGGTGGTGAGCGCGTCGAGCAACTTGCCGCGGGCCGGCTCGACGAGCGGCCCCATCCGGCTGCGCGGATCGTCGGCGCGGCCCACAGGCAGCGACGTCACCGCGTCGACGAGCTGATTGCGGAACCGGCGCGACGACGCGACCGACCCGACGAGGATCACCAACGACGCCGCCGAGCACTTCTGCCCCGCGTGCCCGAACGCCGACTGCACGACATCGCGCACCGCGAGATCCAGATCGGCGCTCGGTGTCACCACGATCGCGTTCTTGCCGCTGGTCTCGGCGAGCAACGGCAGATCGGGCCGGAACGACCGGAACAGCTCCGCCGTCTCGTAGGCGCCGGTGAGCACCACCCGGTCCACGCGCGGATCCGCGATCAACTGCCGCCCCAGATCATGGTCGGCGAGCCGCACGAGATGAAGCACGTCGCGGGGCACCCCCGCCGCCCACATCGCCTCGGCCAGCACCGCGCCGCAGCGGGCGGTCAGCGCCGCCGGTTTGAGCACCACCGCCGATCCCGCGGCCAGCGCCGCCAGCGTCGATCCGGCAGGGATCGCGACCGGGAAGTTCCACGGCGGCGTCACCACGGTCAGGGCGGACGGCACGAACCGGGCGCCGTCGACGGCGTCGAGGTCGCGGGTCCGATCGGCGTACCAGCGGGCGAAGTCGATCGCCTCGGACACCTCCGGGTCGGCCTGGTCGACAGTCTTACCGGCCTCGGACACCATCACCTCGACGAGCTCGCCGCGCCGGCATTCGAGCTCGTACGCGACCCGTTCCAGAACCTCCGCGCGGTCGCTGCCCGCGCGGAGGCCCCACTCGCGGCCGTGCGCGGTGGCGGTCGCCAGCAGGTCGTCGAGCTGGTCGGCCGTGCGGATCGTGTGTGCCGCGACCGCGGCGGCACCCAGCCGGGAGCCGGCCGCACGCCCGAGGATCTGCCGGGCCCACGTGCGGTTCGCGGGCAGCGACGGATCGGTGTCGGGCGTGTTCGCGAACTCCGGGCCGGGCGGCTCGAGCGGACCCACCAGCCGGTTCTGGGTGCGGTTCGGAGGGGGGACGGAACCGTCCACGTCCGCCAGGGACGCCAGGAACCGCTGCTTCTCGCGTTCGAACAACGACTCGTCCTCGTGCAGCGCGAAAACCGCCGACATGAAGTTGTCCTGGCCCGCGCCCTCCTCGAGCCGCCGCACCAGATACGCGATCGCCACGTCGAACTCGTCCGGATGCACCACCGGCGTGTACAGCAGGATCCCGCCGACGTGGCGGCGCACCACCTCGGCCTGGCTGTGCGCCATCCCGAGCAACATCTCGAACTCGACGCCGTCACGGACCCCGCGTTGCCCGGCGAGCAGCCACGCGTGCGCGACGTCGAACAGGTTGTGACCGGCGACGCCGATCCGCACGTTGGCGATGCGGTCGGGCTCGAACGCGTAGTCCAGCAGACGCTTGTAGTGCGTATCCGTCTCCTGCTTCGAACCCCAGGTCGCGAGCGGCCAGCCGTGCAGCGACGCCTCGACACGTTCCATCGGAAGATTCGCGCCCTTGACGACCCGCACCTTGATCGGCGCCCCGCCCCGCGTCCGCCGCGCCGCGGACCAGTCCTGCAACCGGATCATCGCCGCCAGCGAATCCGGCAGATAGGCCTGCAGGACGATGCCCGCCTCCAGGTGCGCGAACTCCGGCCGGTCCAGGATCTTCATGAACACCGCGATCGTCAGGTCCAGGTCGCGGTACTCCTCCATGTCCAGATTGATGAACTTCGGGGAAGGGGAGGTCGCGGCCAGGTGGTACAGCGGCACCAGTCGCTCGACCACGTCGTCGACCGCCTCGTCGAACGCCCACGGTGAATGCGGCGCGACCGCCGCCGACACCTTGATCGACACGTAGTCCACGTCGTCGCGGGCCAGCAGCGCGCGGGTGCCGGCGAGCCGGCGGTCGGCCTCGCGTTCCCCGAGCACCGCCTCCCCGAGCAGATTCAGGTTCAACCGCACCCCGTCGCGACGCAGCCGCGCGATCGCGCGCCCGAGCCGCGCGTCGCTCGCATCGACCACGAGATGCCCGACCATCGCGCGCAGCGCCCGCCGCGCCGCGGGCACCACCACGTGCGGCAGGGCGGGACCGAGCGTGCCGCCGGCCCGGATCGCGGCGCGCAGGTGCGCGGGCAGGAAGGCCGGAAGGTCCCGGGACAGGTGCGCGAGATTGCGCGCGGCGACCCGCGGATCCTCGGGCCGGATCACCCCGTCGATGAACGCGACCGTGAACTCGAGGCCGTGCGGGTCCTTCAGGACCGCGGCGAGCTGTTCGGCGCCGCGGTCCGGCGGGACCGTCGCGGCCTCGGCGATCCACCGTCGCACCAGGGCGACGGTCTCGTCGGCGAGCGAGCCACTGTGGATTCGGGGCTCGTGCGTGCTGTCGGTCATGGCAAACCTCCCGCGTCCAGCACCATTGTGGCCGCAACCGCGCGAGGCGGGCGGTGTTGCGCTCATGTCCCACACCCTCGTGTCACACAACACCGGGCCGAATCGTCACACCTCCACGAGGACGAATCCGATTCGAGAAGGTGATGGTCATGCGAGTCTTCGTGGCAGGTGGATCCGGGGTGCTCGGGCAACGGCTGGTGCCGCAGCTCGTGGCGCGAGGTCATCAGGTGACGGCGACGACGACCGGCCCCGGCAAACTCGGTCTGCTCGGGCAGCTCGGTGCCGATGCGGTCGTGATGGACGGACTGGACGCGGACTCGGTGGCGACGGCGGTGGCCTCCGCCCGGCCCGATGCGATCGTCCACCAGATGACCGCGATCTCCGCGGCGCACTCGGGCAAACCCGATATGAAGCACTTCGACCGGTGGTTCGCGACGACCATCCGGTTGCGTACCGAAGGCACCGATCACCTGCTGGCCGCGGCCGAGGCGAACGGCATGCCGCACGTCGTCGCACAGAGCTATGCGAGCTGGAACGGCATCCGCACGGGCGGATGGGTGAAGACGGAAGAGGATCCGCTGGATCCGGAGGAGGGGACGAAGGCGCGCCCGGGCGCCGATGCGATCCGCTACGTCGAGGACCGGGTCCTCGAGGCGGGCGGGGCGGCACTGCGGTACGGCGGGCTCTACGGTCCCGGCGCGAGCGACGATCAGGTCGAACTCGTCCGCAAACGGCAGTTCCCGCTTGTCGGCGGCGGCACCGGATACGGCTCGTGGGTGCACCTCGACGACGCGGCGAGCGCGACCGTGCTGGCGGTCGAACAGCACGCGAAGGGCGTCTACAACATCGTCGACGACGAACCCGCCCCGGCGGGGGAGTGGCTGCCGTATCTGGCCGCCTGCGCGGGCGCGAAACCCCCGATGCGGGTACCGCGATGGCTCGCCCGGTTGCTGGCGGGTGATGTGGCCGTGACGATGATGACCGAGGGGCGCGGGTTCTCGAACGCCAAGGCCAAGCGGGAGCTCGGCTGGGAGTTGCGTTATCCGTCGTGGCGTCAGGGTTTCCGGGACGGTCTGTTCTGAGCGGAGTCCGTCCCGGAGAAACAGGTATGCCCTTCGGGTATTTCGGCCGTCGCTGCATCGCGCGGAAAACGACATGGTGGGACGTGTCCCCACCCGTTCGATCGAAGGTCCCCATGCCTCTCCGACACGGATTGCCGGTCACCCGTACCGATGGTCACCCCGCAACGATGTCCTGGTCCACTGTTCACGTCGATGCCCGGCCGGAGGTGTGCGGCGTCCTCGGCCGGGGAGCACCGGTGGTCTTCGTGCCCGGATATGGATTGACGCCCTGGATCTACCGGCATGCCCTGGCCGGGCTGGCCCGCACCGTACGGGTCTTTGCCCCGGCGATTCCTGCCTTCGCGGCAGTGCCGGGCAAATCCCTCGATGAGCGGACCGTGGCGGAAGGCGCGGCCTGGCTCGGTCGGTTCCTCGATGCTGCCGGACTCGGTTCGGTGACCCTGGTCGGGCACTCGTTCGGCGGGGCACTTGCGATCCGTGCCGCCTCTGCTCTTCCGGATCGGGTGGCCCGGCTCGTTCTCGTGAACCCGGTGGACGGAGGACCGTGGCCGGACGTCGGTGGAGCGGTGACCCCGCTCGGCGACGGATCACCGCGGGAGCGGGGGACGTCACTGGAGGAGGCGTTGGTGCGACGGATGCTCGCTTCGGTCGATACGCCGCGCCGCACCGTCACTACGGACGGTGATCCGGCACCCGAATTGCGCACCGACTCCATCCCTCGGGGCCGGGGCCTCGACGAATCTCTGGATCGGCTGGCGCAACAGCGTCTGCCGGTAGCGCTCGTGTGGAGCCACGACGATCAGCTGGTCCCGCGGACGAGTGTCGAATCGCTCCGCGCGTGCCTGGGCGGAACGTCGGTGTTCACCGTCGCAGGCGGACACGGGTGGCCGATCGCCGACCCGGAATGTTTCGGTCACACGATGCAAACCGTCCTGGACCGTCTCCCCCTCGAGGTCGTCGTCTCGTGAGCGGCTAATCGGCGATCGGGAGGGGACTGCGCAGCGCCTCCAGCGACGCGATCTGCTCGGGCGACCACGGCCGCGCCGCGGAGCGGCCGTCCCCGACCTGCACGAGCGTCACCGACATATCCGCCGCGAGTGACCCACCCTGCTCGATTCCTGCCCGCAGCGTCACCGAGGTGGTGCCGATCCGTGTCACTTCGATGTCCAAGTGCGCTTCCTCGGTGAACAGTTCGCGCGAAAAGTTGCTGTTCACGTTGACGACGACGATGTCCGTGACCGGATCGAAGCCGTCGAGCGTGTCGGCCAGCACGCGGTTCCACGCACCCGTCGCTGCTTCGAGCGCGCAGTAGTGCGGCACGTGCCGGCGGATATGCTCGGACGCGTCCGCGGGCGCGTGATTGTGCAGGGTGACGGTGACGCGAGGCATGTTCACGGACACTACCGAGCGTCGTGGAGCCCGGCCCGGGCAGGTCAGGACGGGCGCACGGTCAGTACCTGCGAGGCGGTGCCGATCGGCCCGTGGACGTCGTGGATGACGCTGCTCGTCAGCCCGAGACCGGTCGGCCCGAACGAGACGGTGGTGTCGAACCCGAGCCACTCGCCGCGCGGCTCGGCGAAGAAATGCGCGGTCAGGTCGATGTTGGGGAACGCGATGTCCTTCGGATGGGCGCGCACGGTCATGCCGTTGGCGATGTCGAGGAGGCCTGCCGCCCCGGCGACCGCGCTGATGTCCTCACCGGCGACCAGGGGGAGCGGGGTGCGTACCCAGTACGACGCCCGGCCCGGCTCGACCTGCCGGCGGCGCACCTGCGCGGACTCGATGAATCCGCCGGGCCACACCGACGTCGGATCCCACTCCTCCATCTCCTCGGGCGGGGCGATCCGTGCGAGCGACGTTCCTTCGAGTTCGGTGGTCGGGCGGGTCTGCATCAGCCAGGCGCGCAGGCGCACGGCGGCGCGGCCTCCGTGTGCGAGGACGGCCTCGACGAGTTCGATGGTGCGTCCGGGACGCAGGACGGCGACCTGCACCTCGACCTCGTCGATGGGGAGCGTGCCCAGGATGTCGTAGGAGAGCCGGCCGATGGCCAGCCCGTCGTCGCGGCGGGCGTCGCGGTCGAGTTCGACGGCGTGCGCCATCAGCCCGAGGGCCGGTGCGATGTGCTGTTCGTTCGTTTCCCACGCGCCGCCGACGTGATGCGTGGCCCGGAAGGTGGTCGGCCCGGTTCGTTCGAAATAACTCATCGGCAACTCCTCGTGCGTTTGCTCCATGCAATCACGCGCGCCGCGCTGACGCGCCGGTGTGCCTTTCTGGCGGCTCCCACCGCCACTTCGGCACACCGGCGCATCAGCGCCGCGGAGAGCGGAACTCCTTCAGGTAGGGAGGGTTTCGAGGGCGGCGACGACCTCGGCGGTCGAGGACGCCTCGGGCAGGGTCACTTCGAGCCGGGCGGGCCGATACTCGTCGGCGTGCACCGCCAGCAGGTACCGGCCGGGATAGGGCGTGCCGACGGTGAAGCTGCCGTCGGGTCCGGACAGGATCGCGATCTCCGGCATCGGCCCCGGACCCGTCACCACGACGATGCGGGCGAACGGGACCGGGGTGTTTCCGCAGCGGACGATGCCTCGAATCACGCCTTCCACGCCTTCAATCGGTCGAAGACCGGGCCGGTGATACGGACACCGGAGTTCACCGGCACTCCCGGTGAGACGCCGTTGGTATGGATCCCGAAGGCGTGCCGTTGGCCGTTCACGAGGCGATACACGGCGCTGCCGCTCTGACCGCCGAACGTGTCGACCTCGTAGAAGATCCGTTGTGCAGCAACCGAAGACAGCCTCCGCGAGTGATACCACTGCGTGCCGGTCGGCTTGTCGCCCGGATAACCGGTGATGTTGGCGATCGACGACAGGAGGGTGTTGTCGTCGTAGACGCCGAATCCCAGCCAGCCGGTTCGGTCGCCGAGATTCGTGGGAAGGATGAGTGCCCCGATGTCCCAGTTCGAGTCGCCGTTCTGCGTCCAGCCCTGCACCGACCGCAGGCTACTTCCGCTCGCCCGGACGGAACCGAACGGCAGCGACGAGCCGTTGCGGCCGGGCATCACCGTCACCGAACGCACCCAGCCGGAACCGGGCCCGCTGCCCTGCGCGAACACGCAGTGCCCGGCGGTGATGACGGTGTGCGGACCGATGAAGAAACCGGTGCCGCTCGCAAACGAGCCGTTGGACAGCTCGATGAGCAGGTACGAGTGGACACGCCACGGGTAGACGGTCGTGTCACCGATCTGGACGCGATCGTCGGGGAAGATGACGGATTCGAGTGCGGGCTGTCCTGCCGGCGCGGGACCCCACGTGGCTTCGGCCGCGTCCGGCGGATTCATCCGCAGCAGTTCCTGAAGGTCGGTTCCGGGGGCGTCGGGGGTTCCGGAGTAGCCGGCGAGCTGCTCCGCACCCGACCCTGCGAGGTCGGCGAGCGCACCGGCCGGCCCCGCAGACGGCGGGGACTGCACGAGGTCGGATTCGGGGATGGTGAGCGATACGGGTGAGGTTTCCGCCGACGGGTCGGAGGTGGTGACGGCACCATTGTGGGCGGCGGGAAGGGTTGCGGTCATCGTGGTCTTCCTGACTGTCGGTACCGCGACGAACTGCGGTACTGCCGGGTGGGGGACAGTTCGAGGATGGGATCAGACGAGCGCGGGCACACGCGTAGCCGACTACGCGAATTCGCGCCGATCACGGCCACGGTCGCGGGTACTCACACCCCGTCTTTCCGAGCGAACGGTACATTCAGTCGATCGAAGGAGACGAGCGGTACATTCGCTCGGAGGCGATCGTTCGGAGGCGGTAGCGTTCCCTGGTACCCGCACGACTCCGATCGAAAGGGTTCGTCATGCCTCGTATCGCCACCGCCGAAAAGGTCGATCGTGATGCGCTACTGGAATTCCTGCGCCCGCGACACCGGGCGGTCCTGGCCACGGTCCGCTCGGACGGCACTCCGCAGATGTCACCGGTGACCTGCGGGGTCGACGCAGACGGCCACATCGTGGTGTCCACCTACCCGGCGCGGGCCAAGGCCCGCAATGCGCGGCGGAATCCGCACGTGACGCTCTGCGTCCTGTCCGACGACTGGAACGACGCGTACGTTCAGGTGAACGGACGCGCGGAGGTTCTGGACATGCCGAAGGCGCTCGACGGCCTCGTCGAGTACTACCGCTGCATCGCGGGTGAGCATCCCGACTGGGACGAGTACCGCGAAGCCATGGTCAGGCAGAACAAGACCCTGATCCGGGTCCATATCGAAAGCTGGGGTCCGATCGCGACCGGTGGATTCCCGCCGGGGCTCTGACCTGGCGGAACACTCCGAGGCTTGACGATATACAACCATTTGGTTGTATATTGGTTCTCGTGAGCGGAGACGACGAGGACCGGGCCGATGCCCTGTTCCACGCGCTGTCCGACCGAACCCGGCGCGACATCCTGCGCCGTGTGCTGGCCGGGGAGCACTCGGTTTCCGCGCTCGCGGCGAACTACGACATGAGCTTCGCCGCTGTCCAGAAGCACGTCGCGGTATTGGAGAAGGCCGGCCTGCTGACGAAGCGCCGCAGCGGCCGGGAGCAGTTGGCCAGTGGCGACGTGGCGGCGGTGCGGTCGGTGGCGTCCATGCTCACCGAACTCGAGCAGGTGTGGCGCGGTCGCATCGCACGTATCGACGAACTCATCGCAACCGACTCGACCGAGGAGAGCTGACGACATGCCTGTCACCGACGTCCGACACGACATCGACAACCGAACACTGACCATCACAGCCGATTTCGCCGCCCCGGTCGCGCGCATCTGGCAGGTCTACGCCGACCCACGCCAGCTGGAGAAGGTGTGGGGTCCGCCGACCTACCCGGCGACCGTGGTCGACCACGATCTCCGGCCGGGCGGCCGCGTCACCTACTTCATGACGGGACCCGAAGGCGACAAGCACGCCGGGTACTGGGAGATCAAGACGGTCGACGAACCGACGAGCTTCAGTTTCGTCGACGGTTTCGCCGATCTCGACTTCAACCCGAATCCGGAACTGCCGGTCTCCGAGAACGTCTACACCTTCGCCGAACACGAAGGTGGCACGCGGGCAACGTATGTGGCCACCTATGCCTCCGCCGAGGCACTCCAGACGGTGCTCGACATGGGTGTGGTCGAAGGTGCCTCCTCGGCGATCAATCAGATCGACGAGCTGATCGTCTCCTGACCTCGCGCGACGGTCGGCTCGCCCGCATTTCGGGGCGAGCCGACCGCTCGCGGGCACTCGTAGCCTGCGCAGCGAGTGCGTCGGTATTCGCCTTCCGAACCGGTAGCATCGTCGCGCTCACGTCGAAATGTCTTGTGTGCCTTCCATTGTCTTCCGGAACAGTTCGAGGACGAGTTCCATGTTGGGACCCCAGGCGGGTGCGAACCCGGCGGGAAGCACGTCGTGGGTCCAGGTGACTGTGCAGCGCCCGTCGGGGAGCGGGAACACCTGAACCGACGCGTTGTCGTGTTCCGGTGGCGCGGTGCCGCCGACGATCGCGTAGACCAGCCGTCGGCCGGCGTCGTCCACCGTGATCTCGCGTTCCCGCATCACCGTTCCGTCGACGAACGTCACGGTCCTGACTCCGGGTTCGCTCAGGACGCTGTCGCGTACGAAACCGGGCGCCATCCGGGTCGGTCCGTCGATGAAGTCGCCGAGAACCTGCCAGGCGCGGTCCGCATCGGCTGCGATCGTGATCTCTCTGGTTACCGAAGCCATGTCGAGGGCCTCCTCTCGAGTCGCCGGGCCACGATGCAGCAAATGGCTGCCCGCGTTGCCGGCACCGGCCGAATCTGCGGGGGCGGTTCGATGGTTACCCCACATCATCTAACCGGTATAAGCACTACGCTAGTTACATAACCGGTCAACGTCAATAGACGGTTAGGATGAGGTCATGGTGGAACCTCGCCCGGACAACGATCCCGTCGGAACCGCGCCCGGACGGCTCCGCTGGATCGAAGAGTTCGTCAACACGCGCCGGGCCGATCGGGACGACATCGCCACCCCCGCACAGCTCGTGGACTGGTTCCATGCACACGACCTGGCGCATGACGCCGCGTCCGCCACTGCACGGCAACGGGATCGAGCCGAACACATCCGGGAGGGGTTGCGGGCTCTGATCGCCGGCAACAACGCCGAGCCGGTCGCCAGCCCCCGACCGGACGGTCTGGACCCGGACGCCACGGCGAGGATCGCCGCACTCGCGTCGTCCCTGCCGATGGCACTCGACGTCACTGCTGTACCGCCACAGCTGATTCCGGCCTCGCGCGACCCGATCGACGCTGCCCTGACCCGGCTGTTGATCGCGGTCGCCGAGGCGGTCGCGGACGGCACCTGGAACCGCCTCAAGGCCTGCCGGGAACCGAGTTGCCGCTGGGCCTACTACGACCACTCCCGGAACCGGCGCCGCACGTGGTGCTCGATGGAACTGTGCGGCAACCGCGCAAAAGCCCGCACACACCACCGCCGTTCGACGCTCGAATCCGGCAACGCCGTGCCGAAGTAGATCTTGACGCGGCGTCGGGCCGGGCGTTTCACTGAGAAGGCTCGTCTTCGATCACCCGACGGTGTTCTGGGAGGATGACCTATGCGCGGCACAGATTCGGTGGTTCCGAAACCTCGGCGCGGAGCAACCCGTCGTCGCCGAACCGTCTCGCTGCTGGCACTGGTCGGAGCGTGCGTTCTCTCCTTGTCTGCGACCGGGACGGCCGTCGGCGATCCGGCGACGGACACCGGGTTCTCCCCACCGTTCTCCGGAGCGCCCGGCTACGAATACCTGGCGCCTCCGCAGATGACCGATCCGTCGCAGCTCAACCAACCACTCGGTCAGCAGGCTGCGGAAGAGATCGCCGCCCGCATAGGGTTGGGGCCGGAGGACGCTCTCACCGAACAGCAGTATCAGGACCTCACCACCGGAGGCGGAGTCGGCGGTAGCAGCGACGCTGCCGCGGTGATCAACGCGTGCGCCGAGATCCTCACCAATACGAACGGCCGGCCCCTCTTCTCGGATGTCGACGGCGTTTCCACACCGTCGGTCCTCGGAAGCTACGGGCTCTACGTGAACCCCGCCGGGTTGCTGGAGAGTCCGGCCAACGCGGACGCACCTACGCGGCAGGTGAATTCGCTGATCGCCCCCGGCGGTTTCGTGGGTACGTGGCTGCGGAACAACGGCGCAACGGATACCCTGGTGGCGCTCTACCGGTCGGCGTACACGGTGCAGGCGGTCTACGGCTTTGCGGCACAACAGATGTCCGGGACGGCGCAGCTGGTGACCAACACCAAGGGGGGCGTGACCTCGGAGGTGGGCATGTCGATGGCGCCGCCGCTGTGGATCGTGAACTTCGCCCTGCTCTACATCCTGAAGCCGTCGTTGGCGGCGGCGATGCCCGCCTACTGGGCTCCCATCCCCCCGGAGGTCGCCGACGCCGTGAAGGCCAGCCCGACCGGACAGGTTCCCTTCAAGGACTATGCGTCCTACTTCGAGTGATCGGCTTCCCGGCCAGGGCTCGTTGCTGATGCGAGGGTGCGGGAGCGACGCATGTTCGACGAAGAAGAGTTTCAGCGGGCATTGGCGCGACCGCGACTTGCCGGTCCCGTGCCGGAGTTCCTCGATTCCAATCGAGGCGTGCCGATCCGCGCGATCCCCGAGCCGGAACTGCAGGCCACCACTCGTGAGTGGTTCACGATGTTCGAGAAGAAGCTCGACTACCTGAGCGAGCGCCACGGCACCGATCTGTCGTGGGTGATGACGTGGGCCAAGAAGTACTGGTGGAGCTTCCTGGTCCGCGACATGAGTATCAACGACGAGCTGTATGCCCAGGACATCCGCTACGTCGACCCCACGACGTTCGGGCGCACGATCGTAGGTATCGACGAGTTCGTGAGGTACAACTTCGCCTTCTTCGACGCCATCCCGGACTGGCGCTACGACCCGTTGCCCGATCAGGTGTACGTCGACGTCCAGCCCGACGGCACGGTCCGCACGGTCATCCGGTACATCGGAAGCGGCCACTTCTCGGGTGCGCTCCGCCTGTACCCCTACGACGACTCGGCACCGGTGATCTACGGCGACGGACGGTTCATCCAGGCGCCCGCCGTCGATCGATACCACTTCGGCCCCGACGGGTTGATGAGCGAGGGGGAGACGCTCTTCGACTTCCTGGATGCCGTCCAGCGAGCGGGCATTCTTCCGCGGGACGACAGCTTGCCGTTCCGTGCGCTAATGGCCGCGTCGAAGCTTCCGGTGCTGGCTCGCCGGGTCGGGGAGAAGTTGCGCCGTGATGAAGGTCACCGATTCCGGGCTTCCAGCCGGTGGAGAAGTCCGTGAAGGTGGCCGTCGGTTGCCATTCGGCGGTCGAGGACGGGGTTGACCAGTCCGCGTAGCCACGAGTACTGCCGCCAGCCCGCCGGGGCAACGGTCATCGGTGCCCGCCGGCGGATGCCGTCCACGATCGTCCGGGCGGCCCGCTCGGCGGTGATGCGCCGGTTGAGGGGCCACGGAAGGAGGTTGTCGATTTCGCGGCCTAGGTCGTCGGCGTCGAGCATGTCGTGGGTCATCGCGGTGTCCACGACACCGAAATAGGCGATGCCCGCGGTGGCCCCGTGGGCCGCGAGTTCGACGCGGAGGGCGCGCCCGAGCTGCTCCACCGCGGACTTGCTGATCATGTACGGGGCGCCGCCCGCCCGGGAGCGAAGGCAGCACAGGACGATACGACAACCACGTGTCCGGCACGGCGGGTACGGGCGGTCACCGGAGGACCTCGATGTCGAAGGGGGCGATGTCGAATTTCCGGACACGGCGGGCGTATTCGAAGCTCCACCCCGGGTACAGGCCGGCGTTCCTGCCGTCCGCGGTGTGGTAGTAACTGGTGTCGCATCCGCCGGTGAGCCACACGGTGCCGTCGCTGCGCCGGTTCATCTCGTCGACGAACGCGCTCTGAGCGCTGTCGCGAACCTCGATCCGGGACACCCGGTTACGCCGCATCGCGGTGAGGGCGTCGACGATGTAGCGCACCTGTGCCTCGATCATGAAGATCGCCGACTGGTTCCCGACCGCACCGAAGGCGCCGAGGGTGTTGAAGAAGTTCGGGAATCCCGCGAGGGACATGCCGAGATAGCTCGCCGGGTTCTTGCGGTACAGGTCGGCGTAGGTGTGCCCGCCACGCCCGCGGATTCGTTCGTATACCGCTGGTGGAACATCGAATCCGGTTGCGTAGACGATGGTGTCCACGGGATGCTCGGTGCCGTCGCGGGTGACGACGGAGTGTGGCCGGATCTCCGCGATCCGGGTGATGACGACGTCGACGTTCGGTCGGGTCAGCGCCGGGAACCAGTCGTCGGAGAAGATGGCGCGTTTGCAACCGATCATGTAGTCCGGGGTGAGCTTCCTGCGCAGCTCGGGATCGCGTACCTGACGGCGCAACTGATATCGGCCCAGGAGTTCGTAGGGATAGCGGAACTTGTTGTTCACGAATCCGACCAGGCCGAAGCCTTCGATCATCGAGTAGTACGCGGCGCGCATCGCCTTGCCGACGACGGGCACCCGCCGGATGAGCCGGCGCTCGAATTCGGTCGTCACGCGGTCCATGCGAGGGATGATCCACGGCGCCGATCGCTGGAAGACCAGCAGCCGCTCGGCCTTGGGCTGCAGCTCGGGAACGAACTGGACCGCAGACGCTCCGGTCCCGATGACGGCGATGCGGTCGCCGGTGGGGTCGTAGTCGCGATTCCAGTGCAGGGAGTGGAACGCGCTCCCCGCGAACGTGTCTGCCCCCGGGATGTCAGGGTATCGCGCCTCGCCGTACACGCCGGCGGCAGTGATCAGTACGTGGGTGGTCGCCTCGCCCGCGCTGGTGTGGAGGATCCAGTGGCCGGTGTCTTCGTCCCAGTCGGCTCCGAGCAGCTCGACCTCGTACCGGATGTGCCGCTCGACGTCGTGGTGCGCGGCGACTGTCCGGAGGTAGTCTAGGATCTCCGGTTGTCTTCCGTACATCCGGGACCAGTCGGGGTTCGGGGCGAACGAGTAGCTGTACAGATGGGAAGGGCACGTCGCACGCACAACCCGGGTAGGTGTTGTCGCGCCAGGTGCCTCCCAGATCCACGGCCCGTTCGAAGATCACGAAATCGTGGACCCCGGCCTCGCGGAGTTTCGCGGCCAGCGCGATGCCGCCGAAACCGGCACCGATGACGACGATCGAGTGATCGGCATCGGTCGAAGAGGTGCCGTTCATTCGCCCGTCCTCGTGTCGGTGTGGCGTTGCGGTCCGCTCGTCGCGGCGCGAGCCGTGGCCGCCGTTCCGGGACGCACTGCGGCCCCCACACCGTGGACGATCATCATCGGATCGGATGCTTCCAGGCTTGTCGGCACGGCGTCAAGAGGGATCGGCGCGACGGACTGGCCGATGAAAATCCTTGCCGCGCACGGACGCACCTGGCTCACGGTCGGCGTGGTCGGCGGTGGAAACGACCCGGAACTCCGGGCGATCCACGACGAGGTGGACAACCGGGCCGCCGAACGGGTCCCCGAAGCCATCGGATTCACCGGTTCCGGGGACGCGCGCGACACCGCGCCGGCGACCGTTCGTGCCCACGGCGGGATGGTGAAGTCGGCGGTCCGGGAGTGGTCATCTCGATTCCTTCTTTACGTTCCGGGTGAGAGCGGCCGAGTGGGTCGCTCCGAAGGTTCGAGACGCGGAGAGGGCGAAATGTTCCCGGAGTCGCCGGATGAATTCGCGGCGCCGGCTCGGGGTGGTCTATTGGAATTCGAAATATCAACCCGCAGAGAAGTTTCGGCGTTCCGGAACATCGCGGGGGCGGCGGCACTCTCATCCGTGAAGAGCGCAGACCGGTCACCTCTTCGTCGACGAACACACACTGTGAGGAGAACTCGGATGAAGAAACTGATCGCATCGCTGGCCGTCTCGGTGGGCGCCACCGCTATCGTGGCCGGAGCCGCCGGCACCGCTTCGGCGGAAACGCGAATTCCGCTGAAGACCGGACTGAACAGCGAATGGGATTGCCTGGAGTGGATCTTCGACAACGCCAACCCCCACGCCATGTACGAGTGCCAGGACGGCTACGGAGGGTGGGCGGTCATCTGGCTGGTGGAGTAAGCGCCGGGACTGTGACCCGGTAGAGCAGTGGACCCGATAAGGGGTTGACAGTGGACTCCGGCATCCGACAGCTTGCGCCTTGCGCGGGGCGCGCGTTCCGGACCCGACCGGGTGTTGGAGTCCACACAGTCCCGGCCGATCGGCCCGGGCAATCGGTACAAACCCTTCCACCACACGTGCAACGTGTTCTAGATTCGTGGTCGGAGCCCGACGAAACGGACTCGGACGGTTGCAGGAGGGGATTCGGGATGCAGTTCAACCTTGCGGATGTATTCGAGACGGTCGCCGCCGCGGTGCCGGATCGCATCGCGCTCACCTACGAAGACCTGAACCTCACGTATGCGCAACTGGAAGCCGAATCCAACCGCACGGGACAGCTCTTCGCCCGCGCCGGAATTTCCCAGGGCGATCATGTGGCGCTGTTCCTCAAGAACAGCGTCGAACACGTCACGAGCATCCTCGGTCTCATCAAGATCCGAGCCGTGCCGATCAACGTCAACTACCGGTACACCCCCGCGGAACTCGAGTACATCTTCACCAATTCGGATTCGGTGGCGGTCGTCGTCGAGCTTCCGGAACATCAGCGGGTGCTCGCGTCCCTGCTCGACAGTTGTCCACTGATCCGGTCGGTCTTCGTGGTGGGCGAGACCGAGGACGAGCTGCGGGAGGCTGCCGAGCGCCGGTCCGTCGCCGTGACCTCCTTCGCCGACGCACACGATCTGCCCGCCGAGGCCGAGTTCCCGACGCGCTCGGGAGACGACCTGTACCTGCTCTACACGGGTGGCACGACGGGATACCCGAAGGGTGTCATGTGGCGGCACGACGACTTCTTCCGCAAGCCGCTCTCCGGCGGCAATCCATACGGCACCGAACCGCGCAAGGATCTCGCCGAGGTGGCGGCGGGAGCGAAGGAGTTCCCCGGCCTCGCGTTCCTCATTGCAGCACCCCTCATGCACGGTGCCGCCCTGTACTCGCTGTTCACGTTCTTCACGCTCGGTGCCCGGGTCGTGCTGAGGCGGGATTTCGACGCGAAGAAGGTCGTCGAGTCCATCGAGAAGGACAAGGTGCAGGTGATCCTCATCGTCGGGGACGGTATGGGATTGCCGTTGGTCGACGAGATGGAACGCAGGAAGGGCGAGGTCGACTACAGTTCGCTGTTCTCGATCACCTCGGGCGGCGCGATCTGGTCGACGAGTGTGCGCGACCGGATGCTCGCGGTGAAACCGGATCTGTTGCTGCGCGACAACTTCGGTGCCTCGGAATCCGGCAACGACGGCGCGTTCGACGTCGACGAGGCCGGAAATCTGCGGATGCCGCCGTCGCCCAACATGATTCTCGTCGACGAGCGCCTCGAGCAGATTCCGCCGGGTTCGGACGACGTCGGATACATCGCGCGGATCGGCAACGTACCCCTCGGCTACTACAAGGACGAGGAGAAGACCGCCAGGACGTTCCCGACCCGCGCCGACGGTACCCGCCTGTCGATCCTCGGCGACATGGGTCGCGTGGAGGCCGACGGCACCATCGTCTTCCTCGGGCGTGGCTCGCAGTGCATCAACACCGGTGGCGAGAAGGTCTTCGCCGAGGAGGTCGAGGCCGCACTGCATGCGCACCCGGCCGTCGCGGACGCCCTCGTCGTGCCCGTGCCGGACGAGCGCATGGGGCAGGCCGTCGCCGCGGTCATCGCCACCTACCCGGACACGGGCGAGTTGACGCTGGAAGAGGTGCAGGAGCACTGCCGCAAGTCGTTGGCGGGCTACAAGATCCCGCGTTCGATCGTCGTCGTCGACGAGGTGAAGAGGACGCCGGCCGGCAAGGCGGACTACCGGTGGGCGACCGCTCAGGCAGCCCGGTAGGGAAGCCGCCGGGCGTCGTCACCGGTCGTGCGGTTCGTGCTCCCAGTACGTCCAGTACTGCATGGAACCGGGAGCGGTGCCCAGGTCGATGTATGCGCGTCGTCTCCAGACGACGCGCATCCACACACGACCTCCGTCGGTGGTGTCCACCGGTCGCCAGGCGAACCAACGGTGCGCGGGGCCGTAGGTGCGAACGGTCATGCCAGGCCTCGCACGGTTCGTTCCGCGATCTCGTTCGCGTCGGTCACTAATCTGTCGGTCGTGTGCGTCGGGCCCGGCCTGGTATGCAATGTTTCTCCTGAATCGACACTGAGATCTCGGCGCGGACACCCGCAGTGCATGTTTCCGCTGCCACGTGATCGACCGGAATGTCCGGCTCGTTACGCATAAACTTGGAGAAACTGCAGGTCACAGACAACTCGGCTGTGGGCGGGCTTCAGTCGTCGCGTCCGACGCCGCGAGCGGGTGCGCTCATGTCTCCCGTCTCCGGCGTGCCGGGGGCGAGTCCGTAGCGCAGGTACACGGTGCCCTTCCCGCTCGCGACCGGCGGTTCGAGGAGGGTGAGGTTCGTGGGCACCGCGCCCCCGTCGAACACCTTCTTCCCGACGCCGAGCACGATCGGGTGCACCCACAGGTCGAGCCGGTCGAAGAGTTTCTCGCGCAGGAGTGTCTGCACCAGGTTGAGACTCCCGACGACCTTGGTGTGCCCGTGCCGGTCGCGGATCTCGCGCACCGCGGCCGCCAGATCCGGGCCGAGTTGCGTGGACCCGGCCCACGAGAGGTCGGGTTTGCCGCGGGAGGCCACGTACTTGGGGACGCTGTTGAAGAGAGTGGCGATGCCGCCGTCCTCGCCGCCCTCCTGATGTGGCCAGTAGGCGGCGAAGATGTCGTAGGTCCGCCGGCCGAGCAGGAGAGCGTCCGTGTCCTCGTACGCGGCACCGACCTGCGCACCGGTGACCTCGTCGATCAGGGGCGCCTGCCAGCCGCCGAACGGGAACCCCTCCGGGTCCTCGTCGGGGCCGCCGGGTGCCTGCCCGACGAGGTCGAGGGTTGCGAACAGTTCGATGTCGATGAGTCCCATTCCGTACTCCCGTAGGTTGGTTGTCTCGGCAAGAGGGGTAGACCTTCGGGCCTCGGCAGAATCATCGCTGCGCTCGCCGTAGGTCATCGGCTCACGCAGGCACCTCACTGCACGACGATCGTTACTTCCGCCGGCGTTGCTCGGCGACGTCGTCGAGGAACCCGAGGATCTTTTCGGCCGCCGAGTCCAGAGCGCTGTTGGTCTTCTTCTTGGCGGCGCTTTCGATGGCCTTGCCGCCGATGTCACCGACGATGTCGGGCAGGCCCTTCGGTTCGGTCTGGGAGATCTCGAGCCGGTTCACGGCCTCGGCGAAGCGCAGGTAGGTGTCGACGCTGGCGACCACGATGCGGGCGTCGATGGTCACGAGCTCGATGCCGACGAGCGAGACTCGTACGAACGCGTCGATGACGAGGCCCTTGTCCAGAATGGTGTCGATGACCTCCGCCAGGCCGGACGAGTTCGGGCGGGCCATCGTCCCGCCACCTCCATTACCGCCGGGTTGGATCGATGTCATGGCGGTCACTCCTCATGGTGCGGTGCGCGCAGGTGCGTAAAGACGTTGTGGAGCAACGCCTTACATCCCGGCCATTGGTTGGAGGCTTCCGGCGCCCCTGGCTCACCCTTCCATCATGCTCCTTCGAAGACCCGCCTCGATGACAATCCTCGACACGGCCGTCGGAATCATCGCAATGCTTGTCCCGAGGGCATCCCGAACGGCCGGAAGGCCACGGCGCCCCAGTCCCGCCACGGCGGGCACGGTGGGGGAGTGCGGCCGTTCAGGAAGCGGATCGTCGCGTCCTCGAATGCTGCCGATGCGGGCAGGTTCGGGTGGGCGACGCGCGCCGGGCACCCGTTTCGTTCGACATCCAGTCGGTGGTCCGTCATCAAGGGCAGATCGGCGGCCGAAGGCAGGCTCATGGCACGTACATTCTGCGGAAGTCGCTGAGCAAGAATCGATTCCGCTGTTCCCGCCGTACCGAGCAGGTCCCGCGCGGCGGGGGAGTCCGGGTCGAAGTGGAAGTCGATCAGGCCGGCGGACGATGCCGCGACCCGCAGCAGGTCGCCCAGGACGCGGCCGGGTTCGTCCACGTGCGGTGGAGGGTAACCGGTCGGGGTGCTCGAAAAGGCGCCGACCAGCAGCAACGCGTCGACGTCGACCCGGCCGGTGGCGGCGGCTTCCCACACCACCCAGACGGCGTGCGAGTGCGCGGCGACCACAAGTGGGCGAGGCAACGCGGATGCCTGCTCGACGAACAGATCGACCTGCTCCCGGAACGGCCTCTCGGTGTCGGTGGGTCCGTAGGGGGCGCCGGTGCGGATCGGGCAGGTCGCGTCCTCCTGTGGTTGCCCGTTACCCGGTCCGGCATACGAGAAGTAGTACACCTGCTCGCAGCGGTAGCCGAGGCGGTGCACGTCCGTCGCGTGGATCACGCTCCGTCCCGACGCCGAGTTGATTCCGGCCACAATCAACAGCGAACCCGGTTGCGGCGGACCGGGTTCCGGTTCGTCGTACCCGCGGGTCGCGACGAACACGATCGACACGGCGGTGAGCACCGCGACGAGCGCGGTCAGGGCTGCTCCCGGTCGCCGCAATGCCGGGCGGTCCATCATCGCGATCGTCAGCCCGGTCGCGACGGCCGAGACCGGCACGAGCGGCACGGTCAGGCCCGGGATCCGATCGGCCACGGCACCCAGCGCCAGGACCACCGCACAGTACGGCAGCATCACCTCGACCCGCAGCCCACGCCGCCAGGTCAGTGCGACGGCCTCGCGCAACCGGGGCCGGCCCTGCCACGGCACCGCGCCGAGAGTGAATACCAGCGCCCCGACCAGGGCGACTGCGGGCCAGAACAACCGCGAGTACAGGACCGCGTAGGCGGCGGCATCGGCGAACGCCGCCACCAGCACCGGCCCGAACGCAACCGCGTAGAACAGGGCGGCGAATCGCAGGTTCCGGGCGTAGAGGCCGCCCAGCAGCCACGCCATGAGCACCACCCGGACCGCGGTCACGACGGCGAGCAATGCCAGGAACACCGGCCACGACGACGCCCGCGACAGCAGGAGCCGCAGGTCGGTGAACTGATCTAGCGGCGGCAGCGCCACGAGGTGGATCAGGCCGGGCCAGGTCGGGATCGCGCCCGTCGCGGCGAGCAGCACGACGAACGCCGCCGTCGCTGCGAGCGGCCACCAGCGCGTCCACCGTCCCTTCCGGTGCGAGCCGGATCGCGGACCGGCTCCGGTCAGGGGGTCTTCGTCCGTCTGTCCACTTCCTTCTCGACGGCGACGGCGAGGTCGTGGACGACCCTGGAGTGCCATTGCTTGTGCGCCTCGAGATCTGCGGCGAGCGCGTGACAGTCCGGGCATTCCTGCGCCGGGCCGGTGTGCTGGGTGTGCTCCATGGCGATGCACCTCCTGGAAAGGATCCGCCTCCACCGTGGCACGAATACGGAAGGTAATCCACGGGGCACGCAGCGCAGCCAGCGGATACCGTGGCGTGGGTGCAGACGGTAGGGGTCGACCTCGCGGCGGAACCGGCGAAGACGGCGGTCGCCACCGTCGTCTGGGAAGGTGGCACCGCGACGGTCCGGGAATTGCGGCTCGGCGCGACCGACCGGGAGGTCGTGAACGCGGTGACGGCGGCGGACCGGAGCGGCATCGACGCGCCGTTCGGATGGCCGGACGCGTTCGTCGACTTCGTCGCCGCACACCACCGCCTCGAGTACTCGCGCGAACGCGCCCTGAGCAGCCGCTCCGGACGCCTCCCGTTGGTCCGGCGGTTGACCGACCGCATCGTGCATGCCGAGACGGGGATCGTCCCGCTGAGCGTGTCCGCAGACCTCATCGCGCATGTTGCGCTCCGGTGCGCGGGACTGCTCGCCGAACTCGAGGCGGTCGGGGTCGATGTCGACCGCGTCGACGGAGCCGTGGTCGAGGTGTATCCCGCCGCGGCGTTACGGGGCTGGGACCTGCCGTTCAAGGGTTACAAGAGTACGAAGAACCGCGAGGTGCGGGCCGCGTCCGTGGCTGCACTGGAACAGGCCCTT
This sequence comes from Rhodococcus sp. HM1, assembly GCF_023218075.1. Taxonomy (GTDB): domain Bacteria; phylum Actinomycetota; class Actinomycetes; order Mycobacteriales; family Mycobacteriaceae; genus Rhodococcus. The sequence continues at coordinate 65,084 of NZ_JALPTB010000009.1, forward strand.
CCGGAACTGGATCTCGGTGGCTTCCGGGACCTCTGCATCACCTCGGACGACGCGTTCGATGCGGTCGTCGCGGGCCTTGCCGCCCGCGCCGCAGCGCTCGGGAGAACCACCCGACCCGATGCGACGCAGCGAGCTGTCGCCGTCCGGGAAGGCTGGATCCATGTGCCGCTGTGCGGAATCCGTGAGTTGCTCTGAGATCAGGTGTAGCGGGGATCAGGTGTAGCGGGCGAGGACGAAGTCGGTCAGCCCCCTACGGATCGCGTCGAGGGCATGTTTCTGGCCGCGCCGAAGAACGAAACCGGGGACGGGCACCTTCGGATCCAGTGACATGGTGACCTGCACGCGGGTGCCGTGTTCGCTCGGTTCCAGTGCGTACATCCCGTCCTGGCTGCGCTGCATCGTGCTGTCGACCAGGGTCCAGGACGTCGATCGTTCGGTCCAGTCGTGTTCGATCGTCTGGGTGTCGGAGAACCCGAACAGCGACAACGTCATCCGTATCCGGCGGGGGCGGCCCTCGGGGTCCCGCGTGAGGACCTCGACGTTCTTGTGGGCCGACGACCATTCGGGAATGTGTTCGACATCCTCGAGCGCACGCATCACCTGCTCGGGTGCGGCGTCGATGTCGAATCGGTCGGAGACGGTGACCGCCATGCTGTACTCCTCACCGGTGTCGGATTGTGGAGTCCGCGTACCCGGTCGAGGGCTGGGCCAATCGTCGGTCAGTAGGTACGGCGCAGCCGCATCCGGATCGGCCGTCCGTCCGGGTCGACGATCAACCGGTAGACCAGGGAGGCGGCAACCTGTTGCCACTGCGGCGGCACATCGATGTGGTGGCGGCGCAGCCGACCCGCCGGCCTCGTACCCGCCGACGGTGCCTTGTGCCAACGGTCCAGGGCATCGACGCTGGTTCGGACGACGTCGAAGAACTCGTCCAGATCGACCAGATCGGAGTCGTCACCGTCCTTCCTGCCGAGATGCTCCCGGGCCAGCTCGAGACGCAGATCGCGAGCGAATCGACGGGCGCCGTCACCGAGTCCCGCCGGGTCGACGGGCGCGCGCGTGTCCCGCGCGGTGTCCAGCACAGCGGCAGTCAGTTCCGAATCATGGGTCCAGGAACGCCGGTTGAAATTGTCGCTGCCGACCGCCGCCCACGTGTCGTCGACGATGCATACCTTCGAGTGCACGTACACGGGGATGCCCCGGTCGTTCTCGAGGTCGAGGACCAGCACGCGATCGCCACCCGCGTCACGGATGGTCTCGAGCGCCGACGAGTGCCCCAACAGCGCGGACGGGATGGTGATGGGGCTGTCCTCGTCGAGGAACTTGGGGACGACCGCCACCAGGCGCAGTCCCGGTTCGCGGCGCAGTGCCTCGGCGAACACACGCGCCACATCCACCGACCACAGGTACTGATCCTCCACGTACACCAGACTTCGGGCCCGGTGCAACACCTTCGCGTAGGCCTGGGCCGCGCTCCGCTCCCCGTCCCTTGCGAACGGATACGCAGGCCGGCGACGCGGATAGGTTCGCAACAACTGCACCGAACAGGTTCCGCACGGAGCGGGTGGTGCAGCGGGAGGAGGCAGTTCGGACGGGGAGCGGGTGACGCCTCGCAGAATGTCGGGCAGAGCGTGCCACGGCAATCGGGACAACGCGGCGGGGTCTTCCCAGCGCTCCCGGAAGACGTCCTCGACGTCGCGGACGGCGGGACCGTGGATCTGCAACTGCGCGTCGTGCCATGCCGGGGTCTCACCGTACTCGGGTGGAAACGGTCGGCTCATCGGATCGCCGAAGTGGTCGTCGTCGTCGCGTCGTGCCCGCGCGAGGTCGATACCGCCGACGAACGCGACGTCCGGCGTGTCCGGGTCGGCGTAGCGCACCACGACGAATTTCTGGTGATGACTGCCGAAGACGGGAACTCGCTGGTCGAGGATCACCTCCCCACCGGCCGCCTCGAGAATCTTCGCGAGCTTGCGGTTGCGGCGGCCGGGATAGCCCAGCGTCTCGATGTGCGAGCGCCACATCATGCCCTTGACGATCGCGCCGCGGCGCGCGGCGGCGGCGAATGCGTCGGCCACCGTCACGCCGTCGACGAGCTGTTGATCGGGGTCGCCGCGCCAATCCGTGAACAGCACCAGGTCGTTCGGTCCGGCGCGGTGCAGGGCGTCCGCCAGCGCCGCGAAGTACACCTTGCCGTGGATCAGCGGAGTGACGTCGTTGCCGTCGGTCCATTGTCGAATCCTGGTGTCGCTGTTGCCCCGTTCCTCGCCGCTGAGAAGCCAGGGATGGCCCGGATCGAAGTGCTCGCGGCGTCCCGTCAGTGCGAGGCTGGATCGGTCGAACGCCGACGAAACGCGGCGCGCGAGTACGCCGAGTCGATGCAACTCGGTCCCTACCATTGCTCGAATCAGGTTCCGGGGCATCCGAGTATCTTCCCACGACCCCGGCAGACGAGTGTGGTCCGCGCGTCTCGCAGTCGGGTCGACCTCGGCGTTTCCTCCCCCGCCACATCACACCGTGGCAAGGACGTACGAGAGGACGAATCCGGCGGCAGTGCTCAATGCGACCGTTGGGCCGCCTTTTTCGTAGGCCCCGGGCATGAGGGTGTCCGCCAGGGACGCGAGCACCGCACCGGCGGTGAAGGCGAGCGGCAACGAGATCGTCTCGGGTGCACTCGAGGCGAGGGGTCCGGCGCCCACGACGACGGCCAGAGTGAGCAGCACGGCGCAGATCACCCACGTGCCGAGGATGAAGGTCTGGGATCGGCCCTGCGCGCGCATGGACGCGCTCCCGACCAGTGCTTCGGGGCGGCTCCGCTGACGGAGGCGGTGGAGGGTGCCTTCTCCGTCGCGGCGTCGAGGTCGAGTTTCTCGCTGCCGTGCGGCTGGCGGTGTCTGCCCTCGGCCAGCCGGTCCAGTTGCTGGCTGAGGAGGGTGAAGACGATCGCGCCGACCGCGAGTCCGAGCGCGGCGCGCCAGATGCCGCCCTTCTGATACGACTCTTCGAACAGTTCGAAGGTCAACGCGGTGATCAGTGCGCCTGCGGCGAACGCCAGCATGGCGGCGAGTGCACGTTTGGGGATGGTGAACCGTCCGCCGACCAGTGCGCCGATGACCAGGGCGCTCGAGGCGATCACTCCGAAGATCAACGACTCGATGATGACGCCACCTCTTTCCCTCATACCTCGGTAGCCGAGGAGACCACTCCGACGAGTCCCGAGTACCCCGTTTCGGAGGCACCGCCCACCTGTAGTCGGGAAACGGATCCGCTCGGCCGCCAGTCATACGCTGTGACGATCGAGCAGGAGGATGACTGGTGGCCAAGCGGATACCCGCGAATTCGGACTCGCCTCGTAGGGCAGGATGGTGGCCATGCATACTGCACCCTTGACCTTCGAGTCCTCCGTCGTCGTTTCCGCAACACCGGACGAGGTGTACGCCCTCGTCTCCGATGTCACCCGCACGGGGGAGTGGTCTCCCGTCTGCGCGGAGTGCTGGTGGGACGAAGGTCAGGGTCCCGAGGTCGGTGCCTTCTTCACCGGGCGGAACGTGACTCCCGAACGTACCTGGGAGACACGGTCGGAGGTGGTCGTCGCATCCCCGGGTCGTGAGTTCGCGTGGTCGGTCGGTCCCGGTTTCGTGCGCTGGAGCTATCTGATGAAGCCCGCGGACGCCGGCACGGAGCTGACGGAGACCTGGGAGTTCACCGAGGCCGGGCTGAAGTTCTTCCACGAGCGGTTCGGCGCCGATGCGCCCCGCGAGATCGCCGCACGGGAACAGGCCGCCCGCAGCGGTATTCCCGCGACATTGGACGCGATCAAGCGCATCATCGAGGGCTGACGCCGGGCGCTTTCGTCCCCCCTCCCGTTTCCACGGTATCGCGCTGGTGGGGGCTTGCCGCAAGCCCCCACCAAGGGCTCATACTGCCCGTTCGATGCCGACGAGAGGGGCGGATATGCACGACGTGGCAGTCGTCGGCTGTGGGCCGACGGGAATGATGCTGGCGGGGGAGTTGCGCCTGGCCGGCGCGGACGTCGTCGTTCTCGAGCGTCGCGAGTCGCAGGAACTGGCGGGGTCGCGTGGTGGGGGTATCCATGCCCGCACGATCGAGTTGCTCGATCAACGGGGGATCGCCGAGCGATTCCTCGCCGAGGGGCGAACGGTGAATACGGCGACCTTCGGGGGCACGAGGCTCGACGTGGGTCGTCTGCCCACCCGCCACCCGTACACACTGGCGTTGTTCCAGAACCACATCGAACGGCTCCTGCTGCAGTGGATCGAGGAACTCGGGGTGCCGATCCGGCGGGGTGTGGAGGTCGTCGGTATCGAGCAGGACGATGAGGGCGCCCACCTTCGGTGCGCTTCGGGAGAATCGGTGCGCGTTCGTTTCGTGGTGGGAGCCGACGGTGGTCGCAGCGTTGTGCGCCGCGAGGCCGGGATCGGATTCGAGGGGCCGGACGCGACGCGCAGCAGCCTGATCGCCGAGGTTCGGGTCACGGAGGAACTGCCCGCCGACGCGAAGGTCGACGAGCGTGGAGTCCACGGTCTGTATCCGATGGGGGAGGGCCGAGCGCGGGTCGTGGTGACCGAAGGCGAGTTGGCGCCTCCCACGGCGCCGACGCTGGATGACCTGCGACGAGAGTTGATCCAGGTGTTCGGCACCGATTTCGGTGTGCACGACCCCACCTGGCTCTCGCGGTTCACCGACGCGACCCGGCAGGCGACGACCTATCGCGCCGGCCGGGTCCTGCTCGCCGGCGACTCCGCACACGTGCATTCCCCGACGGGGGGACTCGGAATCGGCCTGGGCATCCAGGACGCAGTCAATCTCGGCTGGAAGCTCGGGCACGTCGTGCGCGGGGTGACCGGGGAGGACCTGCTCGACACCTACCACACCGAACGACACCCCGCCGGGGCGCGAGCACTGAAATTCACGATGGCCCAATCACTGTTCCAGAAGGTCGATCCGCGGCAGGAGGCTCTACGTGAGCTGCTCGACGAAGTGCTCCGCGTCGACGATGCCGGATCGCCGATCGCGGCGTTGATCTCCGGCCTCGATGTCGCCTACGACCTCGGATCGGGACATCCACTGTTGGGGCGGCGGATGCCGGACCTCGACATCGTCGTCCACGACGGGCCGCGGCGCGTGTTCGATCTCATGCACCTGGCCCGACCGGTGCTTCTGCAGTTCTCCGGTCCACCAATCGAATTCGTCGACCACCTCACACACGTCGACTACGTCCGGGCGAGCTACGACGGCATCTGGCAGCTGCCGTTGCTGGGCGTGGTGGACGCGCCGACGGCTGTGCTCGTGCGTCCCGACGGGCATGTGGCATGGGTGGGGGAGGGTTCGACGGACGGCCTCGGCGAGGCGCTCGTGAGGTGGTGTGGCCGTGGTCGTCAGGGTGGGTGGGAAGGCGGATAGGCGAGAAGTGACGCGCAGAGTTCGGTCAGGCGGGACGGTTGTCGACGATCCGGCGGGCCTTCCCGAGCGACCTCTCGATCGAGGTGGGATCGACGACGTCGACTGCGACGGTGACACCGATCTTGTTCTTGACCAGCTTCTGCAGCTGAGTGGCGGCCGACGTGCGCGCTGCGGCCGACGCCTCGGGGCGCGCCTCGACGCGGACGGTGAGGTTGTCCATGCGATCGGGACGGTCGAGGACGCACTGGAACTGCGGTGCCAGTACCGGCACCGTCAGGATCAGCTCCTCGATCTGGGTGGGGAAGAGGTTGACGCCGCGCAGGATGATCATGTCGTCGGTGCGGCCGGTGACCTTCTGCATCCTGCGCATCGACCGTGCAGTGCCGGGGAGCAGCCGGGTGAGGTCGCGAGTGCGGTACCGGATGATCGGCAGCGCTTCCTTCGTCAGCGAGGTGAACACGAGCTCACCCTCCTCGCCGTCCGGGAGCACCTCGCCGGTGAGCGGGTCGATGATCTCGGGGTAGAAATGGTCTTCCCAGATGTGTAGGCCGTCCTTGGTTTCCACGCACTCCTGTGCGACGCCCGGACCCATGACCTCGGACAGGCCGTAGATGTCCACCGCGTCGATTCCCAGCTGCTGTTCGATCTCGTTGCGCATCTGCTCCGTCCACGGCTCGGCACCGAACACCCCGGTTCGCAGGGACGTGGCGGCGGGATCGATGCCCTTCTTGATCATGGCGTCGACGATGGTGAGCATGTACGAGGGGGTGACCATGATGGCATCCGGCCGGAAGTCCTCGATCAACTGGATCTGTCGATCGGTCATACCACCCGACATGGGAATAACCGTGGCGCCCAGTCGTTCGGCGCCGTAGTGGGCGCCGAGTCCGCCGGTGAAGAGTCCGTAGCCGTAGGCGACGTGGACCTTGTCACCACGCCTGACACCGCTCGCGCGGAGGCTGCGAGCCACCAGATCAGCCCAGTTGTCGAGGTCGTTGCTCGTGTAGCCGACGACGGTAGGCCGACCGGTGGTGCCCGATGATGCATGGAGGCGCGAGATACGTTCCTGCGGAACTGCGAACATTCCGAAGGGGTAGTTCTGCCGTAGATCGGCCTTGGTGGTGAAGGGAAACTTGGCGAGGTCCCCGAGCTCCGTAAGGTCGGACGGATGCACACCCGCCGCGTCGAACGAGGCTCGGTAGTGTGCGACGTTGTCGTACGCGTGCTGCAACGACCAACGCAGTCTGTCGAGCTGGAGGGCCGAGATCTCGTCGCGGGAGGCGAACTCTATTGCGTTGTCGGTCGGGGGTTCCTGCAGCACGGTCATGGTGATGCTCCTCGAGGTCTTTGGTGCGCACCGGCGCGGCGTGAATGTTCGAATAGGCCACGAAACCGGGTGTCCGGCACGTGAAAGAATTAATTCTGTTGTCCGCAAGCTTGATTGGTGTCAAGCATGCGTCATGCATCGAAGTCGATCGTCACCGAATCACTGGTGGGCAGGGTTTGGCAGGTGAGGACGAACCCGGAAGAGACTTCTGCATCGTCGAGTGCGTAGTTTCGCAGCATCTCTGCCGTCCCGGAGGTGACCTTGGCGCGGCAGGTGCCGCACACACCGCCCTTGCAGGCGAAGGGCAGGTCCGGACGCACGTTCTCCGCCGCGTCGAGGATGTTCCGGTCGCGGGACAGGGTACCTGTGGTGCTGCGCCCGTCGAGGATGATGGTGACCTCGCTGGACGGGCCCTCGATGCCGTGTTCACGGTGGATCTGTTGCGGCGGTGGCGCGTCGTCGACGAAGAACAACTCGTGGTGGATTCGGGCATTGTCGACGCCGAACTCGCCGAGAACCGTTCGGGCGTCGGTCACCATGCCGTAGGGCCCGCACAGCCAGATGTCGTCGACGTCGTCCAGGGGCACGATCGCGGAGACGATGTCGCGGAGGCGGTCCGCGTCGAGGCGGCCGGTGAACAATTCCACGTCGCGGGGCTCGCGCGAGAGCACGTGGACGACTTCGAACCGGGCACCGTAGCGGTCCTTGAGGTCCGCGATCTCCTCGGCGAACATCACCGAGCGGGTCCGCCGGTTGCCGTACAGCAGCACCACCGACGAGTCGGGGTTCGTGAGAACCGAGGCGGCGATCGAGAGCATCGGGGTGATTCCCGAACCGGCAGCGATCAGCAGGTGCCTTCCGGCGGCAGCGGGGTCGGCGACGAAGCTGCCGGTGGGTGCCTGAACTTCGATGACGTCTCCGGCGCGGACGTCGTGGACGAGCCAGGTCGAGAACAAACCGCCCGGCACCTCGCGCACGCCGACGCGGGGCGAACCGCCGACGGGTGCGCAGATGGAGTACGACCGGCGATGCTCGACGCCGTCGACGGTACGCCGCATGGTGAGGGATTGGCCTGCCTGGAATGTGAACTCCCCTGCGAGGCTGTCGGGGACCTCGAAGGTGACCGCGACGGCGTCGTCACACAATCGTTCGACGTCGGCGACCTGGAGGCGATGGAAGTCGCGGAGGCGTGAAGTGCGCTGAGCGCGAGGGGATTCGACGGTGGTCATGTCAGATTTCCTTCACGTGGTCGAACGGTTCGAGACAAGCCCGGCACCGGTAGTGCGCCTTGCACAACGTGGCTCCGAACTCGGAGACCACCTCGGTATGGGGTGAACCGCACAGAGGGCAGAACACGGCGCGACGGCGAGTGGTCAAGGTGAGCGGCACGGGCCCCCGCGCCGGGGTCGCGGGAGCGCGACCGGGAGTGGAGTACCCGGCATCACGGAGCTTGCGCATCCCCGATTCGCTGATCCAGTCGCTGCTCCAAGCTGGGCTGAGGCTGGTGTCGACGCGAACGTTGCGGTAGGCGTGCCGGTGCAGCAGACGCTCGATGTCGGATCGCATCGTCACCAGCGCGGGACAACCGGAGTAGGTGGGGGTGATGGTCACCACCACGGTGTCGTCCCGGTCGATCACGACGTCTCGGACGACGCCGAGATCTGCCAGTGTCAACATCGGCATCTCCGGATCGAGGACCGACTCGACGAGTGCCCGGGCATTGGCGAGGTCCGCGGTGGTCACGGTCACCACAACCCGTCGGGATGCGCTCGTGCGACGGACTGCATCTCGGCCAGCAGCAGGCTGAGCGCCCCGGTGTGCAGACCACGGCGACCGGCACGTCCGCCGACCGTGCCGACGGTTGGGCCGTGGGGCACCTGCAGTTCGGCGGCGTACAGAACCTGGCCGATCACGTTGTCGAACTCCTCGCGCAGCGTCCGCGGGTCGACGCCGACGCCGGCGTCGGCGAGTGCCAGCTCGTCCTCGGTCGGGACGAACAGTTCCGCTGTGTAGGGCCAGAGGAATTCGAGCGCGGTGCGCATCCGGCGGCGGGATTCGTCGGTGCCGCAGCCCAGGACGACGGCCCAGCGTGCGGCGTAGTCGCGGTGGTAGGTCAGCTCCTTGACGCCCTTGGTGGCGACTGCCGCGAGCACCGGGTCCCGGCTCTCGCGCAGGTGGGAGAAGATGGCGAGCCGCCAGGTCGTCAGCACGAGGGTACGCACGACGGTCTCGGCGAAATCTCCGTTCTCGAGCTCGCACAGTCGAACGCACCGGAACTGGGCATCGGTGCGGAAGAACGCCAGTGCGTCCTCCGCAGGTACGGGGGAAGAGTCGGAGATGAACGGGACGACGCCGGGGTCGGCCGCGGCCGCTCGGGCGAGGAGCAGGCGTGCCTGACCGAGTAGGTCGAGTCCGATGTTCGCCAGCGCCATCTCTTCCTCGAGCTCCGGAGCACGGGTGCACCACTCCGACAACCGGTGCGACGAGATCAGCGCGTCGTCGCCGAGTGAGAGGCAGTAGCGGGCCAGCGCGCCGAGGTCGACGTCGTCCGGGACAGTGGTGTCCACTCCGGCGAGCGGGTCGTCGAAGCCGGTGCCGAAGGCCCACTGTCCGTGGTTGTCCTCGTCGACGAGGTCCCCGTAGGCGTTGTCGTGATCGATCATGGTGTGGACCTCACATGTGGGGGACGTTGTCGGGGATGTCGTAGAACGTCGGGTGCCGGTAGACCTTGTCGCCGCTGGGCGCGAAGAACGGATCCTTCTCCGACGGGCTGGAGGCGACGATCACCGCCGACGGGACGACCCAGATGCTCACCCCTTCGTTGCGGCGGGTGTAGACGTCTCGGGCGTGATTCAGGGCCATTGCATCGTCGGGGGCGTGCAGCGAGCCGACGTGGACGTGGTTCAGGCCGCGCTTGCCGCGGACGAACACCTCGTACAAGGGCCAGGCCGCCCTGGCGGGCGCGTCGGTCGTGGGGACGGCGCCCCGACGGTCTTCTGCGGTGAACTGGATGTCGGTCATGGTCTCTACGAGCCCTCTCGTTCACGGGCGGCGAAGGCGGTTGCGGCCTCGCGCACCCAGGCGCCGTTCTCGTGCGCGGCGCGGCGGTTGGTGATGCGCTCGACGTTGCAGGCGCCGTTCCCCTTGACGACCTCCATGAACTCGCTCCAATCGGGCTCACCGAAGTCGTAGTGCCCGCGGTCGGCGTTCCATGCGAGGTCCGGGTCGGGGAAGGTGACCCCGAGCGCCTCGGCCTGGGGGATGCTCATGTCGACGAAACGCTGTCGGAGTTCGTCGTTGGTGTGACGCTTGATCTTCCACGTCATCGACTTCTCGGTGTTCGGGGACCGGTCGTCCGGTGGGCCGAACATCATCAGTGCGGGCCACCACCAGCGATCGACCGATTCCTGGACCATCGCTCGCTGCTCATCGGTGCCGCGCATCATCGTCATCAGCAGCTCGAAACCCTGTCGCTGGTGGAAGGACTCCTCCTTGCACACGCGGATCATCGCCCGCCCGTATGGTCCGAAGCTGGTGCGGCAGAGGGGAACCTGATTGCAGATCGCCGCCCCGTCGACCAACCAGCCGATGACGCCGACGTCGGCGAAGGTGAGTGTCGGGTAGTTGAAGATCGACGAGTACTTCTGCTTGCCGGCGATCAGTTTCTCGGTCAGATCGGCACGGTCCGCGCCGAGAGTTTCGGCAGCGGAGTACAGATACAGTCCGTGGCCCGCCTCGTCCTGCACCTTGGCGAGCAGAATCGACTTGCGCCGCAGCGACGGGGCGCGGGTGATCCAGTTCCCCTCCGGCTGCATTCCGATGATCTCCGAATGCGCATGCTGCGCGATCTGCCGGATCAATGTCTTGCGGTAGTCCTCGGGCATCCAGTCGCGCGGCTCGATCCGCTGATCGTTCGCGATGGTGTCGTCGAACAGGCCCTGTAGGTCGTCTGCCTTTGCCGGCGGCGTTGTCATCTGGCCTCATTTCATTACCGAATATTCGGTCAGTAATAGTATGCGTGCGGGAGCGACCCCGCACAAGCCCCGAGCTGTCTTCCGCCGGAGCCGCAGGCTTCTCGTAGGTCAGTGACCTGCAAAAACAGGCCGAGACTTGGACAGGAACGCCTCGACTGCACTGCTGTGGTCGGCGCTCGCACCGAGCCTTTCCTGCGCGTGTCGTTCACGCTCGAGCGCGTCGGGCAGTCCCGGGTTCGTGGCCTTCAGCAGACCTTTGACGCGCCGATATGCCTCCGTAGGCCCCTGGGCGAGCTGCACGGCGAGATCGCGGGCGACGGTCGCGACCTCCTCGTCGGCCACCACCCGATGCACCAGTCCCCAGGCGAGGGCCTCCGCGGCGCCGAAGCGGTCACCGAGCAACATCAATCCGGCGGCCCGGCTGGCGCCCACGGCGTGAACGAGGGTGTGGCTCAGGCCCGAGTCGCAGGCCAGACCGATACCGGTGAAGGCGGTGGCGAACTTCGCCCCCTCGCCGGCGACTCGGATGTCGCCGGCCAGAGCCAGTCCGAGGCCGGCGCCGACGCACGCGCCCCGGATGGCGACGACGACCGGCACCTCGAGCTCGGTCAAGGCCTGCAGGAGCGGGTTGTAATGCTCGCCGACGGTGTTCATCGCCGATGCCGGATCGGCGTGCAGTGCGTCGACGTGCTCACTCAGGTCCTGCCCGACACAGAAGTTCTTGCCGGTCGCGGTGAGCAGAACGGCCCGGACCTCGGGCGCGAGTGCGACTTTGCGCACTGCGGCCAGCAGCGAGGTCTTGGTTGCGACGTCGAGAGCGTTGGAAGCATCGGCCCGCGAGAAGGTGATGGTGGCAAGTCCCTCGTCGATCTGCACCCGCACGGGGGTGGTGTCCGTGGTGGTCACGATTGCGCTCCTGTCGTGGTCCAGTTGTAGAAGCCTCGTCCGCTCTTGCGGCCGAGTTCTCCTCGGGAAACTTTGTCGCGCAGCAATTTCGGTGGCTCGAAGCGTGGTCCGAGAGTGGCGGCGAGGTGCTCGGCGACGGCAAGCCTGACGTCGAGACCGACGAGGTCCGTCGAGCGCAGCGGACCCATGGGATGGCGGTAGCCGAGTTCCATGGCCCGGTCGATGGAGATGGCGTCGGCGACACCTTCTTCGAGCATGCGTATCGCTTCGAGGCCGAGGAATACCCCGAGGCGACTGGTGGCGAATCCGGGGGAGTCGTTCACGACGATGTCGGCCTTTCCGAGAAGGCTCACCCAGGCCACGGCCTTCTCGATGACGGCACGGTCGGTGGTGGGAGCGGTGACGATCTCGACCAACTCGGAAGCGGGGACGGGGTTGAAGAAGTGCATGCCGAGGAACCGGCCGGGTTCGGTCAAGTTCTTGCCGAGGTCCGTGATCGACAGCGAACTGGTGTTGCTGGCGATCACGGACTCGGGGCCGACGACGCGCTCGACGGCGGCCAGGACCTGTGCCTTGAGGGCTGCGTTCTCCGGCACCGCCTCGATGACCAGATCGGTTTCGGGCGCGATTTCGTCGGGCCCGGCGACAGTGCGGACCCGCTCGAGAATCTCTTCCGGCGTCGCACGGTCGAGTTTGCCGCGTTCGTCCGCGCGGCGCAGACCGGTGGCCACCCGTTCGCGGGCGGCGGCCTGATCGCCGGCTTCGGCGATCACGACCGCGCTGCCGAGCGTCGCGAAGACCTGTGCGATCCCGGCGCCCATGCGGCCACCGCCGATCACTGCGACATGGGCCGGTGCGTGTGTGTCGGTCATTTCTTCTTCTCCAGGAATGCAGTCATGCGGGCGTGTTTGTCGTCGGTCTCGAACAGCACGGCTTGGGCGATGTCGTCGGCGAGCGGACGCGCGCCCGGGGAGTCGACGATCGTCTTGGTCAGGCGAAGTGCAAGTGGTGCCGAGCGTGCGATTCGATCGAGCAGGCGGTGTGCGGCGGTGATGTGGGTGCCGGGCTCGACCACCTCCATCACCAGACCGCAACGCTGTGCGGCCCGTGCGTCGAGGACGTGTCCACCGAGCAGTACCTGTTTGGCGACGGACACACCGACGAGTTGCGGAAGCCGGTAGCTCGCGCCGGCAGCGGCCATGATGCCCAGTCCGGGCTCGGGGTTGCCGAACCTGGCGGTGGTGGTCGCGATGCGGATGTCGCAGGCGTAGGACAGCTCGGCGCCGCCGCCGAGAGCGAAGCCGCTGACCGCGGCCACCGTCGGCAACGGCAGCCGGCCGATCCGGTCGAACAGGGTCCGGTTGATCCCGGCGAGCGCGTCGTCGCGGGTGCGGGCCCGCAGCTGTCCGATGTCGGCGCCACCCGCGAAGTGCTCGCCACGACCGGTGAGCAGCAACGACTTCGGGGAAGCCTCGATACGCGCGCACACGGTGTGGAGTTCGTCGATCATCTCCGCGGTGATCGCATTGCGCTGCGCCGGGCGGTTCAGGATCACGACGACGCGATCGTCGCGTTCGTCGAAGTCGAGTGTGGTGAAGTCCGTCATGGGGCCTCGATCAGCATCGCGGTGCCCTGGCCGACTCCGACGCACAGGGTGGCCAGTGCGCGGCGCGCGTTCTCGCGTTCCATTCGTCCGAGCAGCGTCAGCAGGATCCGGGCCCCGGAACAGCCGAGGGGGTGGCCGAGAGCGATGGCACCGCCGTCGGCGTTGACGATCGCCTCGTCGAGCTTCAGTTGGCGGATCACTCCGAGGGATTGGGCCGCGAAAGCCTCGTTGAGTTCGATCGCGTCGAGGTCGGCGACCGACCAGTTCGCGCGGGCGAGCACCTTCTGCGTGGCGGGAACGGGACCGAGACCCATGACCTGCGGCGCCACGCCGGCACTGGCGGAGCCGACGATCCGCGCCCGGATGTTCAGGCCGTACCGGGCGACCGCCGCCTCGCTCGCCACGACGAGCGCCGCGGCGCCGTCCGCGAGTGACGACGACGAGCCGGCCGTGACGATGCCGTTGCTCCGGAAGACCGGCTGCAGCGCGGCGAGCCTGTCGAGGGTCGTGCCGCGACGAGGGGTTTCGTCCGCCTCGAGCATCCTGCCGTCGACCGGGACCGGAACGATCTCACGCTGGAAATGCCCGGCGTCGACGGCCGCGACTGCCCGCTGCTGGCTGCGCAACGCGAAGGCGTCGCTCTCCTCGCGAGTGATGCCCTCGAGTGCCGCGACCTCTTCGGCCGTTTCGCCCATGGACAGGGTGATCTTGCGGGTCTCGGGTCCCGAGTTCGACGGGATGTTCCGGTCGGCGGCGGTGAACTTCGGGTTGGTGAATCGCCACCCGAGCGAGGTGTCGGCGAACTCGCCGGGCCGGGACCACGGGGTGCCGGGCTTGGCCATCACCCAGGGCGCGCGGGTCATCGACTCCACTCCGCCGGCGACGACGAGATCGGCCTCTCCGCTGCGGATCAAGGCGGCAGCCTGCGCGACAGCGGTCAGGCCGCTCGCGCACAGTCGGTTGACCGTGAACCCCGGAACGGTGTCGGGCAGGCCGGCCAGCAGGACCGCCATGCGCGCGACATCGCGGTTGTCCTCGCCCGCCTGGTTCGCGGCGCCGAGGATCACTTCGTCGACCGCGTCACCGGGTACACCGGCTCGTCGGACCGCCTCCGCCACCACCAGTCCGGCGAGGTCGTCCGGGCGCACTCCTGCCAGTGCGCCGCCGTAGCGACCCTGCGGCGTGCGCGCGCCGTCGACCAGAAAAACGTCACTCATCGCGTGCTCCTTGTTCGGTGTCCGGCTTCAATTATTAACTGAACATTCGGTAGGTAACAAGGGTGGCTGTCCGGCGTTGTCACGCGGCACGGATGGATGAGCGAAGATGAACTCATGACATCGGCGCGCGTAGTACAACGGACGGGACGGCCGGGCAGGCCCGGATACGACCTCGACTCATTGCTCGCGGTCGCCGTGAAGGTGTTCAACGACAAGGGCTACGACGGCACCAGCATGGAAGCCCTCGCCAAACGTCTGGGCATCACCAAGTCGGCGATCTACCACCACGTCTCGGGCAAGGCGGAACTGCTGGATCTGGCGCTCTCGCGTGCGCTCAACGCCCTCTTCGCCGTCACCACGGAGGAGGGCACGACCACCGGCCCGTACATCGACCGTCTCGAGTACCTGGTCCGGCGCAGTGTCGAGGTCCTCGTCGCGGAATTGCCGTATGTGACGCTGCTGCTGCGGGTGCGCGGAAACACTCCCGTCGAGCGTCGGGCGCTGGCGCGCCGGAGGGAATTCGACACGTTCGTCGGCGAGCTGGTCCAGGCGGCCGCGGCCGAGGGGGACCTGCCCGCCGGAGTGGACCCCGCCCTGGTCAGCAGGCTGACCTTCGGCATGGTCAACTCGATCGTCGAGTGGTACCGCCCGCGTGCCGACGGGACGGTCGACAAGCTTGCGGACACCGTCGTCACGATCGTTTTCGACGGCCTGCGGCGCACCTGATCGTCCTGGCGTAGCCGACCGCCCCCCTTGACAGGAGCGGTGGCGCTCACGGATCGTAATTACTGACCGAACGTACGGTGAGAAATGGAGATCCTGTGAGCACGCTGCTTCAGAGCTATGTACAGGGGCGCTGGCACACCGCGCCCGACGAGGGCGCCCCGCTGCTCAGTGCGGTGGACGGCCACGAGGTCGCTCGGATCTCGTCGACCGGCGTGGACGTGCCCGGCATGATCGACTACGCCCGGACGGTGGGTGGCCCGGCGCTGGCTGCGCTGACCTTCCACGAGCGGGCCGCGGCGCTGAAGACGCTTGCGATGACCCTGACGGCGGGCAAGGCCGAGTTCTACGCACTGTCCGCGGAAACGGGTGCAACCGAACGCGACTCGGCAATCGACATCGACGGCGGCTTCGGGACGCTGCTCAGCTACGCGAGCAAGGCCCGGCGGGAGCTGCCCGACGACACCGTGTACCTCGACGGCGGTCTCGAACAGCTCGGCAGGAAGGGCACCTTCTTCGGGCAGCACATCTACACCTCGCGTCGCGGCGTGGCCGTGCAGATCAACGCCTTCAACTTTCCGGTGTGGGGGTTCCTCGAGAAGCTCGCCCCGGCGTTCATCGCGGGTGTTCCGTCGATCGTCAAGCCGGCCAGTCAGTCGGCCTATCTGACCGAACTGGTCTTCCGGCGGATCATCGAATCCGGCCTGCTGCCCGAGGGTTCGGTGCAGCTGCTGTGCGGCAGCGCCCGCGGCGTGCTCGATCACCTCGGCGGGCAGGACTCGGTCGCCTTCACCGGCTCCGCCGACACCGCCGCCACACTGCGCGCCCATCCCAACATCGTGTCCGCAGGCGTGCGCTTCAACGCCGAGGCGGACTCGCTCAACGCCTCCATTCTCGGCAGCGACGTCACGTCGGGCAGCGCAGAGTTCGACCTTTTCGTCAAGCAACTGGTCACCGAGATGACCGTCAAGGCCGGCCAGAAGTGCACGGCGATCCGGCGCGCCTTCGTCCCCGAGCATCTCGTCGACGACGTGGTCTCCGCGACCAGCGCGCGCCTCGGTAAGGTGGTCGTCGGTGCACCCGGCGCAGACGGGGTGACCATGGGCGCCCTCGCAAGCCTCGAACAGCGCGACGAAGTACTGAAATCCGTTCGCGTACTGACCAAGAGCGTCCGCATCGTCCACGGCGACCCGGACCTGGTCGACGTCGCCGGTGCCGACGCCACCGCCGGGGCGTTCTTGTCGCCGATCCTGCTCCGCTGCGACGATCGCACCGCCACCGAACCACACGACGTCGAGGCCTTCGGTCCGGTGAGCACCGTCATCGGCTACCGCGACAACGCCGACGTGATCGAACTCGTCGCCCGGGGACAGGGCAGCCTGGTGGCCTCCCTGGTCACCGCCGACTCGGCGATCGCGCGTGAGATCGTTCTCGGCCTGGCCCCCCACCACGGCCGCGTTCTCGTCCTCAACAGCGAGAATGCCCGCGAGTCAACGGGTCACGGCTCACCCCTGCCGGTACTCGTCCACGGTGGACCCGGACGTGCCGGCGGCGGCGAGGAGCTCGGAGGTATCCGCGGCGTCCTGCATCACATGCAGCGCACCGCGATCCAGGGCACGCCCAATATCCTCACCGCCGTGGGCCGACGCTGGGTGCCCGGCGCCGACCGCATCGAAGGCGACGTCCATCCGTTCCGGAAGAATCTCGCCGAACTGGTCCTCGGCGACACGATCGTCGGGGGACCGCGGCAGGTCACCCTCGCCGACATCGGCCACTTCGCCGAGTTCACCGGCGACACCTTCTACGCCCACACCGACCCGGACGCCGCGGCGGCCAACCCGCTCTTCGGGGGTATCGTCGCCCACGGCTACCTCGTCGTCTCGCTCGCAGCAGGCCTGTTCGTCGACCCCGCTCCGGGGCCGGTCCTGGCCAACTTCGGCGTCGACAGCCTGCGCTTCCTGACCCCGGTCAAGGCCGACGACACTCTGACGGTCACCCTTACCGCCAAGCAGATCACTCCACGCACCGGAGCCGACTACGGCGAGGTTCGGTGGGATGCGTTGGTCGCCAACCAGAACGGCGATGCGGTCGCCACCTACGACGTGCTCACCCTTGTTGCCAAGCCGAACGGGGACGACGAATGACCTGCCAGATCTCTGTCTGCTACGGAGTCCCCAAGGACCCCAAAGCTTTCGACGAGTACTACCGCACCACCCACATTCCCCTCGCGGCCAAGGTTCCCGGACTGTCCGGGTTCGCCTGGGGAAAGTGCAAGTCCCTCGACGGTTCCGCACCGGCCCACTATGCCGTGGCGTACCTGCAGTTCGACACCGAAGACGACCTGAAGAAGGGTCTGGCATCTCCCGAGATGCGGGAAGCCGGGCGCGACCTGCGCAACTTCGCCACCGGGGGATCGACGATGTTCACTCAGCAACTGGAGACGAGCGGCGCGTAGTTGCCATGTCGCGCATTCGCCCAACCGATACCGGAGGTATCGAAATGACCACTTCGGACGTGGACCACTTCCGTGTCGCCGAAGAGATGTTCGCGGAAGACCTTGCCTCGCGGCGACTGGGGATCGAAATCCTCGAGATCGGGAATGGTTCCGCCGCAGCGCGTATGGCCGTGACCGCAGAGATGGTCAACGGACACGGCATCACACACGGCGGTTACGTATTCCTTCTCGCCGACTCCACCTTCGCGCTCGCTTGCAACAGCCACGGCCGGCCCGCTGTCGCCGCGCGAGCCGATATCCGCTTCCTGCGCCCCACGCGGGTCGGCGCAGTGCTCACGGCAACGGCGACCGAACGCTCCCGATTCGGCCGCAACGGAATCTACGACGTAGCAGTCAGGGATTCCGCCGGCACCGTCATTGCCGAATTTCGCGGTGACAGCCGCGAAATCGCCGTCTCCTCGTGATTCGGAATGGCAAAGTAGTTGTAGGACGACGGATACGGGTCACGGCCGACTTTGCGGATCAGTGCACCGAGAGCGACGATCGGACCCGGCCCACCATCGAATACGCGGCGATCATCAGCAATCCGACGTAGACGTCGTTCTCGAACCAGCCGAACACGGTCTGCTTTTCCGCGGTGAACGTGGTCGGGTAGTAGAAGACGCTGATCGCCAGCAGCACGACGAGGTAGGCGAGCACGCCGATCCGGGCCCAGGCTTCCTGTCGGCGCGCGAGCCACACCGAGCCGAATCCGACGGCGTAGAACAGCCAGGCGGCAGGTGTCGTCACGGTGAAGGTCGGGTCTTCGATGCCCGCGGCCGCTGCGTACACGGTGTGGACCGCGGACAGTGTGAACGCGGTGGCGAGCACCCACGGGACGGCGTTGGTGGTCGCGGTGGCGGGGGATGTGGTGGTGGTTGCCATGGACGGATCCTCGTGTCGGGCGGCTCTTGTGGTCGCCGTGTGCATCGACACTCGGTCGAACGGCCGGCGGGTGACAGCCACAGCGGCGAAGTGTGGGGGCAGTGTGGGGGTGACGTGGATGGGAGTCGGACGCTGCGCCGCGCAGGCTGAATGCGTACAGATCACAACCACTTCGGAGGTTCACATGACCGCCATCAGCCCTGCTTCCCCGTCCCTCCCCGATATCAACGAAATGTTCGTCATCCACCGCGTCTTCCGGCGTGAGTTCACCGCGCTGCCGAAGCTGATCCGGGCCGTTGCCGAGGGCGACACCACACGCGCTCGGCTGGTCGCGGAGCACCTCACACTGCTTCTCGACGGGCTGCACATGCATCACACCGGCGAGGACGCGGTGCTGTGGCCGCTGCTCCAGGTGCGTGCCGCTCCGTCGACGGCACTCGTCGAGACGATGCAGCACCAGCACGGGATCGTCGAGAGTCGCACCGAGGGGGTCCGGGCGCAGAATGCGGCCTGGGCACAGGCGCCGACACCGATCGGCGGCGAGCAGCTCGCGCGGACGGTCGAAGGCCTGGCGGCCGCGCTGTTCGAGCACCTCGAGCTCGAGGAACGGGAGATCCTGCCGCTCGTGTCGTGCCACATCACCGTCGAGGAGTGGCAGAGCCTCGGAGACCACGGTCGTGACGCGATGTCTCCCCGGCAACTCCCGCTGATGTCCGGCGCCATCCTCGAAGAGGCCGACGACGACGAGCGGGCCCGGATGCTGGGACAGTTCCCGATCCCGGTGCGTCTGTTCCTGCGCACCGTCGGTGCCCGCCTGTACCGGCGCTACATCACGCGCGTGCGCGCCGCGTGAGTTCGTCTGCCAGGTCGGCGAGCTCGGGCGCTGTCGCGGTGCGGCCGGCATCCCAGGCTTCCTGGAAGGCGGCCTCGCCGAGGAGGCTGCGCGCGGTGGCCAGGTCCTGCGCCGCGAGCTCACGGGACACCGGGAACCGAGGGTCTATCGCGTCGGTCACCGACAGGGACGCCGACGCAGCGAAGAGCATGGCGGCGGCCCGCGGTTCGCCCAGCTGCACGGCCACTCCGGCCAGGGCGGGCAGCGCATAGCTCAGCGTCCAGCTCATCCGCGAATCCAGCGACCGGGTAGTGGACTCCGCGAGCAGCGCAGCCGTGCCGGCGGTGTCACCTCGGAGAGCGGTGACCGTGGCCCGGCGATTCAGGCTGGTAGCGAGGGTGAAGTCGTTGCCGATGCTTCGCCCGATCTCGAGCGCACGGCCGAGCACCCGGTCTGCCTCGTCGAGATCTCCGCGAACCAGCGCGAGCTGTCCGAACGCGACCAGCGTGTGCGCCTCCTCCCACCGCAACCCGGCTCCCGACGCGCCCACCAGCGCTTCGTCGAGCAGGTCGCGGGCCCGGTCGAGGTCACCGGCGAAGATCGCGGCGTGCCCGGCCAGGATCGCCGCCTCGACTGCCAGGGGGGCGTCGCCGACACGGCGTGCCAGCGGCACCGCAGTCCAGGCCACCTCCCGCATGCCGGCGATGTCGCCGGTGGCGAACAGCAGACCCAGCCGGCCGACCAGAGCTCGGGCGCGGACCGCGTCGGATCCCTGCACCCTCGCCCGGTCCAGCCACTCGAGCCCTTCACGGGCATGGCCCCGCAGGGCGAGGTAGATCCACACGGTGGCCGCCAGCTCTGCGGCATCGTCGCTGTGGCCCAGCTCGAGCAGGCGCAGGAAGGCCGAGCGCAGATTGGCGTGGTCTGCCTCCAGGCGATCGAGCTCGGTGCACAGGCCCGGACCGCGCAGCCGCGGTCCCGCGTCGAGGGCGAAGGACCGATACCACCGGGCATGACGATCAGCGGCAGCCGCCGACCCTCCGGCGGCGACGAGTCGCTGTCCGGCGTACTGGCGGACCGGCTCGAGCAGCCGGAAGCGTGGTTCGTCCTCGGGCGGCGTGCTGAGAGAGATCGGGCTGGGGGCGACCAGCGAGTGGGCGACGAGCACGGTGAGCGGGGCGAGCACGTCGTCGAGGCCGGTCACCGCGGCAGCGGCGTCGAGGGTGAAGCCGCCGGAGAAGACCGCGAGCTGCTCGAACACCGCAGCGTCGGTGTCGTCGACGAGGTCGAGACTCCAGTCGAGCGTGGCCGTCATCGTGCGCTGGCGTTCGGCGAGATCACGGGGACCGGGGGGTACCTCGTGGACTTCGAGGCGAGCGAGCAGCGCCGCCGGTGGCAGCAGGCGGGCGCCCGCCGCGGCGAGCTCGAGTGCCAAGGGCAGCCCCTCGAGGTGACGGCAGATGGCGGCCACGACCGGAGCGTTATCCGAGTCGAGCACCAGCTCGGCTCCCGCGGCGGCAGCGCGGTCGAGAAGAAGCTGCACGGCCGCAGACGCTTTCACGTCGTCGTACAGGTCGGATCGGGGGAGATGCAGCGGGCCGAGACCGACCTCGTACTCGGCCCGGACGCGCAACGCCGCACGACTCGTCACCAGCAGCATGAGCCCCGGGCACCGGGTCAGCAGATCGGCCACGTCGGGGCCCGCGTCGAGGAGGTGCTCGAAGTTGTCCAGGAAAACCAGCGCACGACGACCCGCGAACGCGGCGACCAGCCGTTCGGTGACTCCGCCCGCGCCGCGCTCGGGCAGGTCGACCGCGGCGGCGAGTTGCGGCAGGACCTGTGCCGGATCGCGGACCGGTGCCAGGTCCACGGCGACGGTGACGTCGTACGAAGGAGCCAACTGCTCCAGCACCGCGAACGCCACGCGGGTCTTGCCGACGCCGCCCGGCCCGGTGACCGTGACCAGGCGCCTGCCCGACGACACCAGTGCAGCGATGCGTTCGATGTCCCCGTCCCGGCCGATCAGGTCGGTGGCCGGCGCGGCCACCGACCAGGTGCCTGTGCGGCGCGGCGCGGGACGCGCGGATGCGGGAATCGCAGCGCTGAGACGGTCGCGGTCGGCGTCGTCGAGGTCGAGCGCGGCGGCCAGTGCCCGGACCGTGTGCGGGTAGGGACGCTGCCGCTCCCCACGCTCGAGCGCGCTCACGGCCTTGACCGAGAGACCGGCTCGTTCGGCGAGCTCCTCCTGGGTCAGGCTGCGGGACTTGCGCAGACGCCGCAGGACGGCACCGAAGCTGTTGTCGTTCGCCTGCGTCACAGCAGGGACGGTAGCCGACCGGCGGCACCATCACACGCTTCAGGGAAGAAGTGGGGCGTGGGAGAAATGCATTTCGAAGTCGGTGCTCAGGTGGGGAGAGGTGTTCACCGATGGCGGTTCGTGCTGGGCTGCACGCGGATTGGGTTGGTGACCGGTCGGCGATCACACTCGGGTCGCATCGACCGTTCTCCGACCCGACGCCGTGCGACCCCCCGAGGAAACGCGACGCGGACTCACGTTCGTGCCCAAGGAGATTCGTGACGCACGACCGGTGCTCGACCGTGGAGGCACATGTATGAGCGGATCCGCTTGGCCGTCGGTCACACGCTGTGACGATCGAACCAGCGAATGGTTGGCGATCGAGCGGATACCCGAGAAGGGAGCACTCCGGCGGATGAGGAGTGGATGGAGGGGTGTTCACCTATTCCGTCTTGCCCCGGCCCGAACACGGGTTCGCGAAGCTGACCAGTCGGTAATCACAACGAGCCACACCCGCCGATCACGCGGATCCGAACGCTGTCGTCGCAGTCCGGTCGGTCGAGAGCTCATGAGCCGGCGGACGCGCAGGAACGGCACTCCCAGTAGATCGGTCGCCATCTCCTGGACCTACTCCGGTGGTGTTGCGGGAGACTTGCAGACGCTCGACACCTCGGCGCGCAACTGTGCCCACTATCCTCTGCGGTGTTTGGCGCGAGCAGCAAACTCGTCCAGGACGCGGACCACGTCTTTGGCTTGCCAAATCCGGTTCCGCCGGCCATCGGTGATCTGGGCGAGTATCTCCGCGTCTACCAACCGATCGATCGCGATCTGCGCGTTGGCGCCGGTGACCTCGAGGGTCGAAGCGACAAGCTTGCTGTCCACGACCGGTTGACGAAGAAGGAGGTCGACCAGTCGGTGCGCCGCTGAGTCTCGCCGCGCCTTTACGCGGGTGCGCCAGTCGGCACGAACCGATTCCAGGTCTCGGACGAGGTGACGACCATTGGCGATCGCAGCAGATGACGCGTCCACGATCGAACGCACGATCGGCTCGACGTTACCCGAGCGGTACTCGCCGAGCGCCTCGAAATACTCTGCAGTGTTGTGGAGTAGACCCGCGGAGACCGGAACGGTAACGCTGCGCGTGAGCCGTCCACCGCGAAGCATTGCCTGAATCAGTGCGCGACCGACACGCCCGTTCCCGTCAATGAAGGGGTGGATGGTTTCGAACTGCGCATGCGCGATCGCGATCTGCGCCATTACCGGCAGATCGACCCGATTGGAGAAGACGATCAAGTCGTCGATCAGTCCCGAAATATGGTCATGGTGCGGGGGCACGAACTGTGCGGTGTGTGGCCCGAGACTCCGCCCGCCGATCCACACCTGTTCCCGTCGCCATCGACCGGCGATGTTCGGATCGTCGTGCTCGAGCAGTGCCCGATGCATCCGCAAGACCGCCTGGGTGTCGATGGAATCGGACAACTCCAACGCGGCTTGCGTCGCTCTGACGTTTCCGACTATCAGACGGGCATTGCGGGAAGCATGCTCGCCGAGTTCAGCCAGCGCGATCTGCCGCGCTCCGCTCGTGAGATTTTCGATTTCCGAACTAGACGCACTCTCGGTGCGGAGCAGGATGGATGCGAACGGAGCGGTGATGTGACCGACCTCGACGTCGAAACGGGTGAGTTCCGTCGCTGCTTCCTCTGCAAGCGCCTGCAACTCGTCGTTCAGTGAGATCGATTGGTGCGCAATGAAAGCTGGCACTGCCGCACGGTAGGGGCCCGAGGTGAGGTGGCGCTCGCGTCGGGACCCGTAGTTGCCCACCGAGCTGACCCACGGACGTTGCTCGTAGGCAACGGGGGGCCACGATGGACCGTCGTCAACCGATGGCACCCGGATACCATACCATTGGTTAGTATATTAACCAATGGTATGAGTTCGGCGGACGCGCGGTTTGCGATGCAACCGTCGGGCGTGCCGGCCTGGGTTCTGGGCCGATACCGACCGTCCGCTCCCGGCTCGGCCCGGTGATGCGTCTCCCGGTCTATGACGCCGGCGGGTTCACGCAAGGGCACCGGAGGACTCTCCCGCGGTGCGGGGCGCCGGGGGAAACGATCCCGAAGCCGCCAGTTGATCGCCGATCGCGCCTACAACAACGTCCGCAACGACACGTTCGCGCTTCCGGTCTGGAAGCTCGGGTACACCACGATCTACGACCTGCACCCGAACCGGCGTGGCATGCATCCCGGACCCGAAGGCACGCACACCTTCTGGATCGACGGGGTCCTGTACGCGGACAGCCTCCCGGAAGGACTGTACGACCTCGACCCGATCGCCATCGACGTGTCGAAAGACGACCGTGAGCGGGTCGAGCGCCGGCACCAGGCGCGGCAGGCGTACGCGTACATTCCGCACGACGCGCGCCACCCCGATGAATCACGCAGCTATCGCGGGCCCGCTGCCCAGCCTGGGCGGCTCCGCTGCCCGAACAACCCGAAGTCGATGAGGGCGCCGCAGAGCGTCCCGACGACCTCGTGCACTCGCGGCGAGGAATGCGGGTGCGGACACACGATCACCTTGTACGACTCGGACTACCCGGATATGCGGATGCCGTTCCAGCACGGCACCCTTGCGTGTGAGATGTCGTATCACCGCAGGGTCGGGATCGAGAGTGTGTTCGCCGATCTGAAGCAGAACCGGCTGCATGTGCATCGCGGGTACTTCCGCGGTTTCGGGATCGGCCGGTACACGGTGCTTGTCGGCTTCACATTTGCTGCGCTGACGTGCTCGAGCTGCACGACTGGTTCTGCAAGCGTGTGCGTCTCGATCCGCGGGGCCGGTTCCTCGGTGAGCCGGAACCGGTGCGCGCAATCGGTAGGCGTCGTCTCGCAACGCGATCGCGCGAAGAGTCCCCGGTGAGGATCCGATCCGGCAGATAGCGACCCCTGCCCCGGTAGCGAAATCCACGGGTTCCGCGGTTCGACTTCGGCCACCTGGTGAAATTGCCATCGCGTCGACGCCGCGAGAGCACGACTCGGCTCAGTCTGTAGGGGAATCGCGTCATGGTGGAGCCGATGACGGGAATCGAACCCGCGTATTCAGCTTGGGAAGCTGAACAATCGCAATATTCGCGCTCGTCATCACCGTGTTCCTCCTGGTCACGCAACCCAGCCTACTACAGCGTTGGCTACAGTAGGAATAGCTCGGCTACAGTACGTGGCTACAGTGCCGGGCCGGATCGGGGAGCTGAACATGGCGAGGAGAGCACCAGGCGAAGGTGCCCTGTACAAGCGAGCGGACGGGATGTGGATCGGCACCGTTGACCTACCTCCGGGAGAGGACGGAAAGCGTCGGCGGCGTACTGTCTCGTCGAAGGACAAGGCGACTGCACTCCAGAAGCTGCGGAAGCTTCACCGCCAGATCGAAGACGGCGCAATCAATCCCGCAAAAGTCACGCTGACAGTCGACGACTGGCTCAAACACTGGCTCGACAACATCGCTGCCCGGCAACTCAATCCTCGAACCCTGCAGACCTACCGCTCCGCTGTGAAGAAAAACATCTCGCCGCACATCGGCACGACCAAACTCGTCAAGCTCACACCGGCGAAGATCCGATCCATGCACACCCAGATCGTCTCGGCCGGCCGATCGACACGCACCGCGGAGATCGCACACAGGATCCTGTCCAAGGCGCTGAAAGATGCCGTGCGCGAAGGCCTCCTGACAAAGAACATCGCTGAGAACGTTCCGGCGCCAAAGGTACTGTCGAAGGAACGCGGCGCACTGACGACCGACCAGGCCCGCGCAGTGCTGAAGAACGCCTTCGACAGAGGTGACTCGATGGCGACCAGATACGCCGCGGCACTGCTCACCGGAGCCAGGCAGGGAGAGCTGCTCGGGCTGCAGTGGGACCGGGTAGACCTTGTGAACGGGACTCTCGACTTGTCGTGGCAGTTGCAGAGGCTGCCGATGAAGAGGGATGCCGATCCTGAGTCGCCGAAGCGGTTCAGTGTGCCGGCTGGTTTTGAGCACATCCCGCTGTATCGCGGAACCGCGCTGACTCGCCCGAAGACGGCGAAGAGTATGCGGTTGATCCCGCTACCCATGCCACTAGCGGCCTTGCTCGCCGAGTACCGCGAAGCGCAGATCCCAAACGAATGGGGGCTTGTGTGGGTATCGGAGCAGTTTCGGCCGATTCGCCCTATCGATGACCTCGAGGCGTGGCGTGACGCCCTCGCGGCGGTTGGAGCGCCGGAGGTACCTATTCACGCGGCCAGGCATACGACCGCAAGCCTGCTGATGGAGTCGGGTGTCGACGCGCACGTGATCGCGAGCATCATGGGTCATTCGAATATCGTCACGACGCGCGGCTATCAGCATGTCAGTGGCGACTTGGCGCGCCAGGCGCTCAGCGCGCTCGACGGGCTTCTGTCTGGGGACTGAGTCAGGCGCCCCAGTCCGGACCTTCAGGATCTGGGGCCTCGGCCTGGTCATCCTGTACCTCACGGATGGTAGGACCCGACCGCGGCCACGAACACTCGATGTAGGACACGGTCCCACCCTTCCCGTCTGGCTCTTCGACCCATCTGCACGTCATAGCGTTCAGTTCCTCCTCGAATGAAACTCGCGCCATGCGCGAACAATTCGTGGTGTTACGTCGAGATGATGACCAATCGCGCCGTCATGCGGACCCCAGAGCTTCTCGGCCGAGCGGTAGTCCGCGGCAGTGATCAGTAGTTCGGCTGCATACTCGTCTGCCTGACGTTCTTGGCGAGCACGGGCGTCTAGCTCGGGCCGACACACGTGGCCATAGTGCGCATGCCCGAGTTCATGGCCGAGTGCGCATAGTGACTCGACGTATGGCATCCCGGCCCGCAGCACGATGCAGCGGTGTGAATGGTAGTAGCGCGCGGATTCGTTGCCGGGAATGTCACCCTCGACGATGAAAATTCCAGCAGCGGCCGCGATCTCGTAGAGGCGCTGCACCTCGGTCCTATGGGATGTAGTCGTGATCTGTGACGTCCTCATCGGGGTCGAGGTCTCCTCTGGTCATGGCCACGTATTCCTCGCCTTCCAGCTCGTCAAGCGTCGGGACTTGATCTCGCGGAGTCAAGGAGTGCACCTTGGCGATATTGTTGTCTTCCTCCCGGTTTGAGCTCTTCGAATCCGCATCTTGGGAAAGCACCGTGATGCGTCGTTGTAGTTCATTCATCAGCTCGTCGATGGGTATCGAGGCGAGTAGATCGGATCGCCCAACCGCGACCTCCTTAAGGCCGGCCTCGTCTTCTGTGATGAACTCCGCCTCCACCAGGGCCTCAAGCACATTCGCGTGATAGGCGCGAGCAAGCTTGACGACAAATTCTGGGTCGGCGTTGGCCCCCTGCTTCCAGCGTGTGAAGGCACTCTTGCTGAACTGCGCTCTGCGGGCGGCTTCCTGTGCCGTGTCGTTTCTGATGAGCCGTTCGACGTACTTCCACCATCTCGTTTCCGACATGCGACCAGGGTAGTTGCACGAAAGCAACGCTTCAAGTCGTTCTGGCAACCAAATCAGTGGTTGCGCGTAAAAAACCAGGCGTGTAGCTTCTGTTCTGTCACCAGAACTACCGGTTTGGCAAAGGCAACCTAGGAGGTGGGATGCCGGAAATCGCAACAGTCCGGGTCCGGCAGGACTGGCTGGAGAAGATGCTCAAGACGCATCGCACGATGACCAGCTTCGCCGAGAAGCTCGGTATCGAGAAGTCCACAGTCTCTCGGCAGGCATCAGGAAAGAGCGAAGCCAGCCCCCGTTTCATCGGCGCCGTGATGACGAAGTTCGCGATCGATTTCGACGACGCGTTCGACGTGACGATCGAGGAGGTCGCGCAACGCCGGGCGAGAATCGTGACTCGGCCGACAGGAAAGCGCGTGACTGACGCCCAGGAGCCCGCGGCATGACTGGCAACAAGATCGCTTTCGACGTGGAATCAGCAGCCTCGGCAGTCTGTGTCTCGACAGACACGATCCGCCGTGAGTTGCGGGCTGGCCGACTTGCAAGTCGCCGGTCCGGTCGAAAGATTCTGATCGGCGCAGACGAACTCAGGGAGTGGTTCGAGTCGCTCCCGAGTGACTGAACGCTACGCCTCCGACGAATCTCTGTTCCTCTGCTGCGAGGCGATCTGCTGTAGCACCTGGATCGCTTTGTGGGGGAGAGGTTTCCCCCATTGCGACCTCCCCTCCCGTCGGCCCGCTTCGCGGATCCGTTCGAGCTCTGCATCGTTCGTGGACATCTACCGCCCCATTCCGTGACGCTCCGCACTGAACCGACAGCGTAGATCGGACCGTCGAATTTCCGGGTGCGAATTGCACACAGTGCGCCGATCAGGCGAACCCAACGCGCACCGCCACAACACCCGAACCCAGCCAGAACCGAGTGAATCGAGCCAGCATGACTCTCGCCCTGCCCAACATCGGCGCCAGCACCCCGATCTTCGACTCCATGCTCGCCACCCTCGACGAGGTCGACGCGCACTTCATGTCGGTCCCCGTTGACACCGCGTACGTCGTGACCGCGCCCGTCGTGATCGACGGCGACATCGTCAGCATCGTCGACACGAACCCGGAGCCCGTGTCGGCCCCTGGCGAGCCGGACGTCGCCGACGACTACATCCCGTCCGGCCCGGTGGGTACCGAAGCGTGGCTGTGGATCCTCGCGTTCGGTGTGGTACTCGGCGCGGTCATCTGGCTGGTCACCCCGTCGGCCCCGGCGGTGTGGTGATGGGACCGCAGTTGCAGCAGATCACCGAATCGAAGGTCGCCGACATGCAGCGGTACGCGTCCGCGATCGTCACGCTCGGCGTCGATCCCGATAACCCGAGCGTTCCCCGCGCCGACATCGTGCAGATGTCCGGCCGCCGCCGGATCTGTCTCGGCGTGCAGGCCGCGATGCTCCGTCACCTCGCGGACCAGCTCGACGCCGCACACGGACCGGACCGGTACTGACCACTGGGCCGCAGGCCATCCGCGACGCCAACGGGGAATTGGCCGGCGCGGATCCCGGCGCCGAGCCCCACCCCCCAGGGGCTCGGCGCCATCCCAACCCCGGTGGCGGCGCGCGAAAACAGTGGAGTCCTGTTTCTGAGCACCAGATGTGCGCACCGCGCCGCCACCGGCCACACGACAGGGAAGAGCACACGATGACCACACCGGATATCAACGAGACGCTCCGCCAGCATCGCAGCGAACTGGCCCAGAAGATCCACGATCAGTGCGACACGATCGAAGCTGCCGCCGCACAAGGCAAGACCAGAACCGTCAAGGACGCCGTCGACCAGGTGCACGCGCTCGCCGACCTGCTCGCCGACATCGTCATCGAGCCGGGCCTCGACGATATGGCGCGCAGGCTCGACCAGTACGCCGTCGAGCTCGCCGAGAACAACGAGTACGACGGCGCTCGACTGGTGATCGAGACCGCCGAAGCCTTCGGCCGACGGCACGCCCAGCTGGCCGAACGGCACCGGGACCAGGCTTGGGATCGCTGGTACGGGGATGTGTTCGTCCCCGCCCGGGATGTCCAGTGCACATCCATGAAGGACTTCAAGCGCCGATGAGCCTGCCCATCCCGGAACTCGACCGGCTCGAACCCTGCGCCTTCTGCGGCCACCCGCGCCGGAACCACCACCCGCGAGGCTGCGCCACCGACGAAGTCGGCCGCTACGAAGTCCGCGCCCAGCTGAACCTGTGCCCCTGCGGCGGATACAAGGAGGAACCCACCGTGGCACCCACCCCCGACCCCGAGATCGCGACCATCGAGAACTCGATCATCGAAGCCTGGGAATCACTGCTGACCCACCTACAGATCAAGCACCTTCCAGACCCGCCGAGCATGGCCTTCCGGATCCCCTCCGACCGCACGATCGTGTGGCAGGCCGACGACGGATCCGCGAGCCTCGTCCTGTACCCGGATGCGACAGTCGACGTCGTCACCCAACTCGGACTGTCCCTTCCCCAACTGCAGGAACTCTCGGCCGCGATCAACGCCATGAAGTCCCGGCTCGACGCTGCCGTACTCGCACGCCACGTCACCGAGAGCATCAACGGGAGCGACCGATGAGCCTGCTCCCGCGCCGCCGCCTCGACAACGCCGGCCAATTCGAGGACGCCCTCGCCGGGAAGATCCCCGGCGAGGCCCTCTCGGCGTACGACCGCCGCGTCCTCGTCTCGCTCCTGCACCGCCGCGGCTACAGCGACCGACAGATCGCCGACCACACCCAGTGGACGCTCTACACAACCGCCCGCATCCGCGACCACATCGGCCTGGACCCGAACCCGCACACCGAACAGCCGGTGGTGCTCGCGGGATGAGCGCCAAGTGCAGGGACTGCAACGCCGAGATCACCTGGGCCCGCACCACGGGCCGCGGCACGTACATCGCTCTCGACCTGTACCCGGACGACCGCGACGGCATCGTCCGGAAGCGGGACACCCGAGACGAGAACGGCTGCCTCTGGGCCGACGTGCTCACCGGCGAGTCCCTGCACCGTGCCATCGCCAACAGCGAGAAGCTCTACG
This sequence comes from Rhodococcus sp. HM1, assembly GCF_023218075.1. Classification (GTDB taxonomy): domain Bacteria; phylum Actinomycetota; class Actinomycetes; order Mycobacteriales; family Mycobacteriaceae; genus Rhodococcus. Next base: position 95,312 of record NZ_JALPTB010000009.1, read on the forward strand.
TCCCGCACCGCGACACCTGCCACGCCCGACGCCCCACGAACCCGATGCCCGACCACGTTCGGCGCGCAGTCGGCGCGGTCCGGCCGTCGCACCGGCGGCGGCGATGGTGACCGCAGCAGACGCCGACGCCTGGTGGCACGCCCAACCACCGGAACGGCGCCTCACGATCTACGGCTGGCTCAACCGCGGCACCCACCTGGCCCCAACACCCACCGCCGGGCAACTCGAAATGTTCCCCACCGACCCTGAGGAGACTGCGTGACCACCGTCGTCGTCGGCACCCACGACCTGCGTGCCGCACTCACCGCGGTCCGCCCGCACCTCGACAAGGACCCCGACTTCGAAACGTTCCGGCGCGTCCGCCTCGAGATCGACCCGCACAACGTCTACGTCGCCGCCACCGACCGTGTCTCCGCCGGCCTCGCGCTCGTGTCCGTCTGGAAAACCGAAGACTCGACCGGCGACAACGCGATCCTCGACCTCACCCCCGAACAAGTCGACAAGGTCCTGCAGATCTTCAAGGCACCCAAGGACAAAGGCGACGATCCGACCGCAATCCTGCGCCTCGAAGTCGGCGACAACTACTTCACCCTCACCGACGTGTCCGGCCTGCCCGGCATCAACGGCCAGTCCCTGACCCAGCAGCGCACCGCCACCGACGACGCGTTCCCCGACGTGCCGCACCTGATCGCCCGGACCCGTCACGGCGAACTCAAATGGCTCGAACAGTTCGCCGCCGCCGGAGATCGCCTCTCCGCGTTCCGGATCGCCAGTGTCGTCTACAAACAGCCCGTCGTGTTCGAAGCCCGCACCGGCACCTCGGCCCTGTCGATCACCGTCGGTGAATCGTTCCTCGGTGCGCTCATGCCCGTCGCCATCGATGAGGACCGCGCGGTCGAGATGAAGCAGTGGGCCGTGGCGTGGGACGCGCGTCTGCCCGATCCGACCTTGCCTGCCCGCAACACCAAGACCGAGACCACCGACGCACCGCCCGCGGCGGGCCCCATCGTTGTGACCCTGCGCGGGAAGCGAGACGACCAGTGACCGCGGGAGTTCATCGCTCATGTGAGTTGTGCGGTGCAGCCTTCTCCGTGAAGTTCCCGTCAGTACGAAAGAGGTTCTGCGGATACAGCTGTTCGGTGAAGGCGCGGCCTCCTCGGTGTGGACCGGACAACCCGAACTGGCGTGGAGGGATGAATTCGCACCCGCTGTATGAGACGTACCTCGACATGGTCGGGCGCTGTGAGCGGAAGACGCACCACGCCTACGACAGGTACGGCGGTCGCGGTATCACCGTCTGTGAGCGTTGGCGAAATAGCTTCTGGCACTTCGTCAGCGACATGGGAGATCGACCGCCAAACCTGAGCATCGACCGGGTCGACAATGACGGCCCGTACGCCCCCGAGAACTGTCGATGGGCGACGGCGAGCGAGCAGAGCAAGAACCGGCGCGAGTCTGCGTACTCCGGCCATAAACGTGATTCAGCTACCGGACAGTGGAGGTCCAACAAGTGAATGATCGCCCGATTTGCTTCATCGATTGTGAGACCACCGGCCTGCTCGCCGACCGCCGACCGTGGGAGATCGGATGGATCCGCCGCGAGATCGACGGCACCGAAACCGAGAACGTCATCCAGATTGTCGACGTCGACCTGTCCAATGCTGAGCTGCAGGGCCTGCACGTCGGACGGTTTTTCGATCGGTGGTGCGGGGGATTTGATTCTGAGACCGGAGAGAGGGGACGGTCGCGGCCTGGTCCGATCGCATTTGAGGAACGCGTCGCCGCTGCGCACGTCATGCAGGCAACCCGCGGCGCGATCATCGTCGGCGCGGTGCCGAACTTCGACACCGAAGTCCTCGCCGCGATGCTGCGCCGGCACCAGCTGTGCCCGGCTTGGCACTACCAGCTCGTCGACGTCGAAACCCTCGCCGCCGGATGGCTGCAGGCACGCCCCGACCGCGCACCGATCATCGCGAAGCTCAACGCCCGCGCGACGGAACTGGCCGAGAAGAAGGTCCTTCAGGCGCAGTTCCACCGGCACGCCAGCGAGGACTCGCCGCGCCGCATCGAAGTCGACCGTGAGGTCGCCGCCGACGAGCAGATCATCGAGGACATCGAGCGCGAACTGTCCTCGTTCACAGCGCCGCCGTACCGGTCCGACGACCTATCCCGTGCATGCGGCGTCGAACCGCCGGCTCCGGAGGAACGCCACACCGCACTCGGTGACGCCAGCTGGGTCAAGCGCTGGTACGACCACATCACCGAGGCCGGCGAGTGATCACCTGGAACTGCCAGCGCTGCGGCGACCACCGGCACGCACCCTGCGGCAAGCCGATCTGCGGCCAGGGCGACGACAACCTCGCCAACGCCATCGACAGCAACCGCCGCGCCCGCGGCGAACTCGCAGCCAACCCGGCAACAGGGAACGAGTACTGACATGGCCGACTACGCCTACGACCAGCAGATCGAAATCACCGCCGCCGGAATCACCATCGGTGGTACCCCGGTTCCCGGTCTCCTCGACCAGAACAGCGTCAACGTCTACCGCGCACCGCAACTCCCGGACCACTGGATCGTCACCGCGACGTTCGTCACCGGAAAGGAGCCGATCGTCGGTGACGGCGTCAGCGTCCATCCCGCCGGTTCGGTCAGCAGCATCCGAGACCAACCGCTTCTCGTAACCCGAACGCCCACTTCATCAGGAGACACCCACATCGACCGCCCGTAGCCAACGGGTCGAACCATCCACTGCACCAGACAAACCCGAGCACCACCGACAAGGAGCCCACCATGGGAACCGCCACCGAACGCCGCGCCACCCGACTGAAGAACCGGCGCCTCGCCGCCCAGCTCGTCGCCATCAACACTCTGCACAGCGAACTGAACGGCCGCTGCATCCACTGCGACGTCCCGGCGCCGTGCCCTACCCGCACCGTCGCGCGTGCAGCCCGACGCCTCGCCTGCGGAGACGACGGCGAACGCCTCGACGTCAACACCGCCGCTGAGACCGCGGTCGCCCGCTACCTCGAGAACACCCAGTACGACAAGGCAGTGATCGCCGAGATCCTCTCGGAAGGCTCCGGCCGATGAGCAACCTGCGAGAAGACGACGACCGCGAATGGAGGCGCATGCAACGAGAAGAAGCCCGCGCAGCCAGACGAGGGACGACACTCGCCGACGCGCCGGAAACCCCCATCACCGAGTGGCCGACAGCGGTGCCCGAACCCCGGTTCCCGGTCCCGGAACACACCGCGCCGAAGCCGGGACCGAAGCCCGCCCCGGTACCCAGTCGCGGCGGTCCCACGTCCGCTCCCCGTTCGGCGCCACCGTTCCGGATTGTCGACACACTCCCCGCCGCCGACAACCGCTCCGGCCGGCCCATTCCCCAACGCCGCCGCGAACTCATCAAGGTCGCCAAGGAGAACCCGCGCCGCTGGATCGAATACCCACCGGCCGGCGACGACGCCTACAAGTCGATCAGCTCGTTCCTCAGTGCCATCCGCAGCGGAAAGGTTGGCTTCGGACCGAAGGGCACATTCGAAGCCGCGGCCCGCAACAAGATTGCGTACGTCCGCTACGTCGGCACGGACGGCGGTGACCAGCAGTGAAGACCGCTGCCGCGACCGCTGCCTCCGCGCTCGCCACCACCACCATGATCGCCTCCGGTTGGCTCGCCCTCGCCGCCCTCGTCATCGACCACGCCGCCCGGTCCCTGCATCCCTGCCCGGACATCCCCGGGGCCCCGGCAGAGGAGAAGTCGTGACGCTCTGCGGCTGGCTCGCATTGCTCGCCGCGGCCGGCCACTACACGACGCCGATCCTCACCCTCACCGCGGAAGGACTGATCCGATGACCGATCAGCTTGTGCAGCTGCGCGACAAGATCCGCGCCGCGTGGCCGGAACGCGCCCTCACCCACGGCCGCGGCCTGCCCGTGCCGCCGGTGCGCGACGGCGGCAACACCGCGGCGTGCATCGACCTGGCCGTCGAGCTCGCGGCCGAGCACTTCGCACCCCGCACGATCACGACCATGGCCGAGGTCTTTGCGCTACCGAACGAAACTCTGGTCCGCAGCCGGTCCGGGGACGTCTACGAGCTGTCGGACTTCTCAACGAAGAACTGGCGCAGCGGCTACCGGTCTGGGTTCGAGGACAGCCTCATCATCGACGCAAGGGAGTTGCCCGCGGTCGTCCTGTGGACACCCGGAGGCGGACAGTGACTCTCATTATGGACGTGGTCGTTGGTTCTCTCGCTGCCGCAGCGGGGATCCTCATCGTCGGTGGCGCGATCGTCATCCTCGTCGCGATCATGTGGTGGATGGACGGCCGGTGATCGCCGACTCAGCCGCAGAAGCTCGGGCCCGGCTCGAGGACCGGTACGCGGCGCTGCCGAAGGCCCGGTCGATGCGGTGCGCGTGCCCGAAGTGCGGCGGCGTCATCCTCATGCGCCGCTTCGCGATCGTCACGATGCGCGAGGAGTTCACGGCGACGACCGAATGCCGAGATGGCTCGACGACTTTCCCCGTCGAGTGGCCAGGTTCCGAGGAGCTGGCCGCCGAGGTGCTGCGCGTGATCTGCGGAACCTGCCGCTACGAGATCGGACACGAACTCCCCAAAGACGCAAAGGTGCCCAGCCATGGCCAGTGACAGCAACAAGCAGGGGCCGTGCACGGCGCGCTACATCACCGCCGACGGCCGCCGCCTCTCGTGCATCCTCGGCACCCCCGGGCACACCCATCACGCCTCGCAGTTCTATGGCATCGACGAAGGAATGACGTTGCGTGTCTGGCGAACTCGCCATCGGGAACCGCACCGACGACCGCTCATCATCCACCGAAATCTCCCGGTGGGTCCGCGGTGGCTCCTGATCATCGGCTGGGAGCCGGCTCCCTTGGCGACTGGATTGACCCGCCAGTTCGTCGTCGACGCACTCCACCACTGGTACAGCGAACAACGAAAGGGCAACGCACAGTGACCCCACCGAAGGTGAACCTCGACGAAGGCCGCGCACTGCTCGACGCCAGGAACGCCGAAGAAGCCGCGACCGATCCGCACGACCCGCGGCCGGCGAACGTCGACTGGCTCGTGTGGGCACGCACGTACGCCGAGCAGCTCCTCGACATGGTCGACGACCTGCGCCTCGATCTCGACGGTCTCTACGACGGACTCCAGACAACGGGCGGAATCCTCACCAACCTCCGCACGTCGGTCCACCGCCTCATTGCTGGCGTCGACATGGCGGCGGCACGCGCCGTCAACGACGAGATCCGCGACGGCTACGCGGAACTCAGCCGATGGCTCCGGCTCTCCCTCGGCGAGAACCGGGACAGCTACGTGGCATCCCCAGCGTCGGGCCCTGCCCCACTGTGTCTCGGTTGGGACTACGGCCGACTCGGTTACAAGGTCGCGCTCGTCCGCCACCGCGGTGCCGAGGCGACATACACCGAACTGGTCGCCGACCTCGACACCATCGTCGAGGAACGGTTCGACGGCCAGGTGAAGCAGTGGACCATCACCCTCACCCCGCCGAAGCAGTGAGCGGCCGATGCCCGCAGATCCGTATCCAACCGACCTGTACCCCGGCTGCCCCTGCTACAGCTGCGACTCGCAGACCTGGCCGACCTATGCCGGCATCCCGATCGCGCGCATGACTCTGTGCCCCCACTGCGGATCGAAGCGATGCCCAGGCGCGCTCGACCACAGCACCCACCCCGGAGGTTCCATGTCCACCCCGACGAAGCAGGTCGCCTACAGCGGCCCCAAATTCCAGGCCATCACCGACGAGCACACCGTCCTCCGCGGCCAGGTCGGCTCCGGCCTCCACGGCGTCACCACCGGCGCCGACGACCGCGACGAGATGGGCGTGTGCATCGAGCCACCCGCGTACGTCATCGGCAACGCCCGCTTCGAGCAGTACCAGTTCCGCACCCAACCCGAAGGTGTGCGCTCCGGCCCTGGCGATCTCGACGTCGTCGTCTACAGCCTCCGCAAGTGGGCGCGCCTCACCGCCGCCGGCAACCCCACCGTGCTGCTCCTGCTGTTCCTGCCCGAACACGAGATCGTCACCAACACCTGGGTAGGGGAGCAGCTGCAAGCCCGCCCGGAGATGTTCATCTCTCAGCAGGCCGGCCACCGCTTCATCGGCTACCTCGAATCCCAGCGGGACAAGATGCTCGGACTCCGCGCCCAGCGCACCAACCGCCCGGAGCTCGTCGACGTCCACGGCTTCGATACGAAGTTCGCATACCACGCGGTCCGCCTCGGGCTGCAGGGCGTCGAGCTGCTCTCGACCGGCCGGATCACCCTGCCGATCCCGGAGCCGGATCGAACGTGGCTGCGCGAACTCCGCAACGGCGAACACACCCTCGACGAAGCACTCGATCGGATGCGTGACCTGAAGGCCCAGATCCAGTGCCTGATCGGGTGCGGCGCATGGGCGAAGCGCCCTGACCCGTTCGAAATCGACGGGTGGCTGACCGACACCTACCAGCGGTGGTGGGCAGAGAAGGGGCTGGTCTGACATGGCTACATCCAGCGTCGAAACGAAGGCGACCTACACGACGCCCTCGAACCCGACGATCGCCGATCTCGAACAGTTCCTGATCCTCGTCGCGGATTGGCCCCGTGACACCCCGATCGCCATGCAGCAGTTCGCCACTCGAATGGGCGGTGACGTCTCGTCGACCACCATCACCGCGACCATGCGAGGTGCACACCGATGAGCGTGCAGCGTGACGAACTCGCCAAGGTTCTCGGTGAACACACGCTGTCGTACTGGAGCTCCGAGGAGCCGGATAGCACCCGATGCAAGTGCGGATGGCGGGGCTCGGGTTTCGATCTCCACCGCGTCGACACGATCCTCGCCGCCGGTTGGCGCAAGCCTCGCACTATCACCGCCGTCGCCGAAATCGACGCACTCCCGGAGATGAGCGTGGTGCTCATTCCAATCCCAGAGGAAGGCGGGGCCATCTGTGCGCAGAAGGATATCGCTTGGTTCATGCCGGGCGGAGCCGATCCGGTGGCGGTCTCCGGCGGACACCTTCCGGTCACGGTCCTCTACACCCCCGAGGAGCCACGGTGAGTCTCGAACTCGACCTCCGCGTCAACGGCGAAGTCATCGGCACCATCCGCGTCGTCCACACGGTCGGCTGCCTCGCCTGCCGCCACCCCAACGGGCACCCCGAACACGAATATCTCGGCGCTGTCCGGGAGGTACGACCCGGTCAAGCCATCACGCGCAAGGACATCGTGTCGCACAACCCGAATCAAGGGGCGTGGGCGTTGATCCGGAAAATTCTCGACCTGCAACCGCGGCGGGCGTGGAAGCCATGACCGTGTCCTCGTGGCCTGGGGAGTGGACGGAAGCGGATTCCGACGCTCTGGACCGTCAGATCCTCCGGGGCCGTGAACTCCGACTCGTAGCGAGCCGCAGGCAATACAAGCCCCGTGAACCGATGCCGGAGAAGTGCATCGGTTGCGGAACGAAACTGCGCACCAAGACGAGCCCCAAGACCCCGGACGCTCGCGTGCACATCGGCCGGGGGATGTGCTCCACCTGCTACCACCGAGCCTCAATGAGAGGGGACATGCCGTGACAGCCGATCCGACGACACCCGAAGGCCGCGCCGAACTGCTCGCCGAAGGTCGCGCTCTCCTCCGCTGTTTCAACAGGGCACCGCAGATGACCGAGGCTGAAGTCGACGCCGCCGAGGCGATGTGGGAGCTCCGCGCCGCCTTGGACGGTGAGTAGCGATGTACACGCTCGACCTCGGATACACGTCCCCGCCGATCACCCTGAACTCCCGGATGCACTGGGCGCCCGAAGCCCGCATCAAGAAGCAGATCCGCCGCACCGCGTGGGCACTCGCGAAGAACCAGAAGCTCCCCACCGGCTGCGCGCACGTCACCGTCGGCCTGCACTACCGCCCGGAGCGGAACCGCCGCATGGACGAGGACAACCTCACCCCGATCCTCAAAGCCGCATGCGACGGCCTCGTCGACGCCGGCCTCGTCGCCGACGACACGCCGGACCTGATGGCGAAGCTGATGCCCGTGATCCATCCCGCCGAGAAGGGCCGCCCCGGCTCGCTCTGGCTCACGGTCACGATCGGAGAGCCTCGGTGACCGACGTTCTCATCGCCTACGGAGTGCTCGCGCTGCTGCTGGCACTGTGCGGCGCCGGGGCGTGGCTCGGGCACAGCATCTTCCAAGAGGCTCGTCGCTACCGTGAACTCCGCTCCCGCGGCCGCCGCGTCCCGGTCACCGACCCGGAGACCGGCGAGATCGTGCTGATCCCGGTGCCGAAGCTGGTCCACGCGTTCGGTCCGCTGACTCTGACGCGGTGCCTGCGCTCCGGGCATCTGCTCCAGACCGATCGCGCCGATCTGATCACGTGCCCGGACTGCAAGCGCCGCCGCCGATGACCGAATCGATCACCGACAACGTCGCCGTCGCCGCGGCCATCGCAAGCGCCGAACGCCCTCATATCCCGCCGCCGCGTTACTGCCGCGTCTGCTCGGCCCCGGCCGCCGCAGGTTCGCGGTGGTGCGACGACTGCCGAGCCGGACGTTGATGCCGACCACCGCGCGCGCACCACCGCACCCGCGCACCACGAGCCGTTCGACCGCGACCAGGAAGAAGGACCCCGAACTGATGTCAACACTCCACGCCCCCGAGCCCAGCCCGGGGGCGTCCTGATGGCCTGGCTACGAATCGGCGACAACGCCCTCACCCACCCCAGACTCCTGCGCATCTACGAGAACCCCAACGCCACAACCTCACTGCTCCTCGAAACCTTCGGTTTCCTCGTCGCCTGCGCAACCCTCGCCGCCGCACACACCACCGACTACGTCGTGTCCTACGGCACAGCACGTCTCATCGCCAACGAGGAAACCGACCGGCTCCTCGACGTGTGTATGCGCGCCGGACTGATGGACGTCGACCAGATCGACGGCATCGACGTCTGGAAGATCGTCAACGACCCCGAGTTCATCCACATGCGCACCCGCGAGGAAATCGAGTGGGAGAGGCAGCGCAAGTCCGACAACAGCAACCCGGGCCTGATCATCCCGGTGCGGCTGCGCGACGGCGACGCCTGCCGCTACTGCGGGCAGGTCGTCAAGTTCGAGGCCGGTGCCCGGACCGGCCGCCACGTCGGTACCTACGACCACCGCGCACCCGGCAATGCCGGGACCGTCGACACCCTCGTCGTCGCCTGCACGCGCTGCAACAGCGGCCGTAAGAACGATCCCCTCGCCGACGAGCGCTACCCGCTGCTCCCGGCCCCGTCGAAGCCGTACTACAGCCCCCACACCCGCAAGTGGATCCGCGAGCACGAATGGGCCCGCGCCAACGGTTTCAGCATCACCGCCAGGCGCGGGAAGACCGTCCCGCCCGGTACGGTCCCCGAGGACCGTAAGACGATCGTCGAGCAGTACCAGCGATCCGGCACCCAGCCGGACACCGCTACAGACCCGCGACCCGCCACCCAGGCGGACAACGCGACCACCGCGACCCGGCCGCCGGCCGGACACCGCACGACCGAGCGACCCGCCGGCCAGGCGGACACCGCACCCACCGACACCACTGCGACCCCACAGCCCGTGGGGGAACGCGACACTCGGCGTCAGCGAACCGGCACCCCGCCGGAAACCGCGAGCACCACGCCGCCGCGACCCGCCGATAAGGCGGACCACGCCAACACGCAACACCACCCGTCACCAGCCGCGACACCCGCTCTGCAGGATTCAGTAGAACCCGCAGAAACCCTTCCTCCATCTTCTGGCCGTGCCGGGTCGGGACGGGTCGGGTCGGGCCGGGACGGGGACGCAGGTAACCCACCCTCTACCGAAACCTCTCCTGCCCGATCGAACCCCTTGCCACAGCCAGCCCCTCGTCGTCGGGGTCGCAGGGGGAGGAACCGAAAGACAGGTCACTGATGAACACCACCGCTGACCCTCAGCCCCTAGACCGCGCGCACACCACCGACCTCGCCCGCATGCTCGGCTCGATCCGCCGATGGATCGCCGTCGACCTCGACCGGGTCATCACCAAGCAGACCGCCCGGCCCGAGCACATCGGCGGCAAGGGCTCCGAGACGCCGCTGCCGTTGCACCTCGATGCTTCCGACGTCGCGTTCGATCTGCACGGTGTGCTCACCGCGTGGATCGAGGACGTGTGCCGTGCGACGTTGCACCCGCACCCGGGGTGGCTGCGGATCCGTGACGCCGCATCGTGGCTCGAGCGGCACGTGTTCGACCTCGCCCGGCTCCACAACGCACACCAGGCGTACGACGAGATCAACGACGCCTACCTCCGGGCCTACGCCGCGGTCGATCTGCCCGAGCGGCAGAAGCCGCCGGCCGATGAGCAGCGGACGCTCGACGACGCGCCGCTGACGAAGACCGAGCTGCGCCATGCGGTTCAGTGGCGCACCGGCCGGCCACTCAAGCGGCAGACCCTCAACTCGTGGATCGATCGAGGGAAGCTCACGCCCAACGAGCACGGATACTTCTGGCTCGTCGACGCACTCAAATTGCTCTGACCTGGACTGCGTCGCCCCCTGTGGTAGGCTGCAGCCGTTAGGCGAGGACTGGATCAGGAATCCGGTACCTCGCCTTCGGCGTATCTGCGCCCCAACGCTTCCCGGGTCAACTCCCCCAACGTTCGACGCACGCGTCGCTTCGGCGTCCGCGCGCGGTACGGGGACAAAGCATCTCCTCGACGGCACCTGGCTTAGCCCAGAGACAGCTGCCCGGGACCACACCTGCCGGCCACCGGCGAACCGGAGCGCCCATGCAACTGCGCCAGCCACCGCGACTGTTCGCCTGGCTCTTCCGCGTTCGGAGGTGACCCATGCCGAACATCTACGACCTGATCCTCGACACGCTCGCTCGCCTGCGTCACGAGCGCACGCACGCACGCCCGGGCCATCTGGACGACCAGGTCAGGATTCGGTTCCTCGAGGACAGCCTCAACGCGCTGCTCGACCAGCTCCCGCGACCGACACCCATCACGGTCGTCCATCGCGCCGACCTCGGCGCCCTGCGATGACGCGGGCCCCTATGCGCGTGTGCAGCGAACCCGGCTGTCCGAGCATGCAGCGCGAGTCGAGATGCCAGGCACACCGGCGGGAAGCAGAGCAGGCCCGCGGCACCACCTCCCAGCGCGGCTACGGCGCCGCGCACCAGCGGGCCCGCGAGGCATGGCGCCCGGTCGTCCAGGCCGGTCGGGTCCGGTGCGCCCGCTGCGGCCGGCCGATCCGGCCCGGCCAGCTCTGGGACCTCGGCCACGACGACCGCGACCGCCGCCGCTACACCGGCCCCGAGCACGTCGGCTGCAACCGGGCCACCGCTGGCCGCGCAGGCCTCTGACCTGCGGAAACGCAACTCGTTACCCAACGTAAGCAAGCCTCTGACCTGCGGTTATGTGACCCCAGGGGGGTGCCCCCCGAGGGGGTCACCTCCCTGACCGCGGGGGAGGGCTCTGTTTGGCGCGGAGGGTTCAAGACGTCCGGGTCGCGGCGCGCCGCCGCGCCCACCAGCCCGAAGGAGCACCGCCCGTGCAGCAGCCCACCGTCGGCCGCATCGTCCACTTCACCCCGCCGTTCCCCGCCCTGGGGAAGACGGACATCCCTCCCCAGGCCGCGATCGTGGTGAATGTCGCCCGTGACGACGTTGTCGATCTCCTTGTGTGGGGACCGAATCGAGATGAGCGGGTCCGGGCGGTGCGGTTCGATCCGGATGGTGCTCCGCGTTCGTGGAACTGGCCGGCGCGCGCATGAGCGCGTCGCGCACACCCGAACAGATCGCCGCGGACGACGCGCTGACCGAAGCGATCGAGAAGGTCCTCGAGGCGTACTACCCCGACGACAACGACGGGATCATGCTCGAATACGTCGTCCTCGTCCGCAGTCGCGACTGGAACGACGACGGAATCTCGATCACCGCGTCCTCGATGCTGACCCGAGACAACGACGTCCCTGTCGACCTTCTGCTCGGCATGACCGAGTACGCATCGGCCCGGCTCCGCAAGCAGATCGCCGAGGCCTGACGCTCCCCGAGCTCTGACACGCACCTACATCCGTCCGGACCGGCGCAATGCCGGCCCGGCTTCTCGACACGGCGCAACGCCGACGAAGGAGATGGACCATGGCAGGACATGGTGGCGCTCGGAACCGATCCGGACCGCGGGCAGCAATGTTCTCGGCACGCTCGGACCAGCGACAGCTCAAGGAAACCGTCCTCAGCGCAGCCGGATACACGGGGAAGATCCCGCAGTTCCCGCTGCCCGACGCGACCGCCCGCGAGACCGAGGTCTGGGAAGAGGCGTGGCGCACCCCGCAGGCGATCCAGTGGGCGCAGGAACCGTGGCGGTGGCGCACCATCGCGATGTGGACGCGGTGGTCGGTGAAGATGGAAGACCCGGAGGCGCCGGCCGCGATCGCAGCCGCGACGACCCGGCTCGCCGACCAGATCGGACTCACCCCGGCCGGACTCAAGGAGAACGGCTGGGCCATCGGCACCGTCGAGGTGACGAAGGCTGAGGCGAAGCAGATCGCCACCCCGAAGCCGGGGCAGGCTGAGGAGCCGACGAACGTCCGTCGGCTCCGTGCGTGACCACGCCCCGCGCCACCGATTCCTACCTCGTCAACTTCCCGACACTGACCGACCTGCAGGACCCATGGATCCAGGCGCACTGCTCGGTCCCGGACGGGTTCGACAAAGGCCGGCCGTTCGTCATGGCCGACTGGCAGTTCTGGTGCACCGCCAACCACTACCAGGTGCGGCGCACCGCGAAGTGGCAGCCGCGTAAACCGCTGCGCAGCCAGGCATTCGTGTATCGGCGCTCGCAGATCATCGGTCCCCAGAAGTCCGGGAAGGGTCCGTGGGCCGCGGCCATCACCTGCGTCGAGGCCGTCGGCCCGTCGCTGTTCGCCGGATGGGCAGAAGCCGGAGACGGATACGCGTGCGAGGACTACGGCTGCAGTTGTGGGTTCGAACACGAGTACATGCCCGGCGAACCGATGGGCATGCCGCACCCCACTCCGCTGATCCAGCTGACCGCGACGTCGGAGGAGCAGGTCGACAACGTCTACCGGCCACTGAAGTCGATGATCCTGAACGGGCCGCTGCAACAGCAGATGCTGATCCGCGAGGGATTCATCCGGCTGCCGGGCGACGACAACCGCATCGACCGCGTGACCGCCTCGGCGATGTCCCGACTCGGCAACCCGGTCTCGTTCGTGCTCAACGACGAGACCGGTCTCTACACGAAGTCGAACAAACTGATCGGCGTCGCGGAAACGCAGCGCCGCGGTTTGGCCGGTATGCAGGGCCGCGGCATCGAGACATCGAACATGTGGGATCCGTCCGAAAACTCCTATGCGCAAAGGACTCACGAATCGAACGCGGTTGACGTGTTCAAGTTTTTGCGGCGTCCACCGAAGGGGCTGTCGTGGGGTGATCGGCGTCATCGGCGCAAGATCCTCAAGTACGTCTACGACGGTTGTGACTGGGTAGATCTCGATGCGATCGAGGCCGAGGTGCTCGAACTGATGGAAACCGACCCCGCGCAGGCGAAGCGGTTCTACGGGAACTTCGAGGAGTCGGGCGCCGGCGCCTGGCTGCCGCCGGGACTGTGGGAGTCGGCCTATGCAGGCGCGTGAGATGAAATGGCGCAACAACCCAGCACGCGGAACCGTGATCACCGCCGGGTTCGACGGATCGGAAAACAACGACTGGACCGCGATCCGCTGCGAGACGAAGGACGGTCTGTCGTTCACCCCGCGGTACGGGCCGGACCGCAGGCCGACGATCTGGGTGCCGGAGCAATGGGGCGGGGAGATCCCGCGCAACGAGGTCAATATCGCGGTTGCGGAGATCTTCGATCGGTGGACGGTCAAGCGCATGTACTGCGACCCGCAGTACTGGAACACCGAGATCGGGGAGTGGTCCGTCGAGCACGGTGAGGAGATCGTCGTTGAGTGGGCCACGAACCGCGTGGTGCAGATGCACGCCGCACTCGAACGGTTCCGCATGGACCTGAAGAACAGTCGCATCACCCACGATGGATGCCCGATCACGATGCAGCACATGGCCAACGCGCACAAGGTCGCGGCGCGCGGTGACCGCTACCTGCTCGGCAAACCTGCCGGTGCCCACCACCGCAAGATCGATGCGTCGATGGCGACGGTCCTCGCGCACGAGGCCGCGGCGGATACGGCTACGTCGAAGGACGGGTGGGGGACTAGTGACACACGGATGTTCTGTTTTGGATAGGAGGACAGGGTGACTGCACCCGCACCAGTGCTGCGCACTCGGCTCTCCGACGACGAGCGCACGATGATCAGCCGGTTGAATTCCAAGCTCAGCAAGGCGGCCCCGAGGGACGGCCTCCACGAGGCGTACTTCGAGGGCGAACATCGGCTCAAGCAGATCGGCATCGCGGTTCCGCCGGAGCTGCAGATGTTCGAGCTGGTCGTCAACTGGAACCGCATGTACCTGCTCGAGATCGCGCGCCGGCAGAAGATCAAGTCGCTGATGATGCCGGGCGGCAAGAAGAAGCAGAACAAGGCGCTGCAGGAAGGCTACGAGGTCAACAACCTCTCCGCCGAGATCCCGTTGCTCAACATCGAAACGATGATCTACGGGCGTTGTTTCGGCACGGTCAGCAGCAACGCCGACGACCCGGATCATCCGAGGCTGGCGTTCGAGTCGCCGCAGCAGATGTCGTGTCAGGTCGACACCCGGCGTCGACGAATGGCCGCGGCGTTCCGCCAGTTCCGCACCGAGGACGGGCAGCGCGTCGGCACGCTGATGCTCCCGGACAAGACGATCCAGGTCGTGGCGGGTCGCCGCGGCTGGGAGATCGACACGGTCGGTGGTGACGACGACGTCGACGAGCACGGCCTCGGCCGGGTCCCGGTCGTGTTGTTCCTGAACCGCCGGCGGCTGGCGAAGTGGGACGGCGGGTCCGAGATGACGGATCTGATTCCGCTGGTCGACGCGGCTGCCCGCGCCCTGACGAATCTGCAGATCGCAGTGGAGACGCACTCGGTGCCTCAGAAGTGGGTGCTCGGTATGTCGAAGGGCGACTTCGTTGACAACAACGGGCGGCCGATCCCGGTGTGGCAGGCGTACTACACGGCGATCTGGGCGAACCAGGCGAAACCCGACGCAGTGAAGGTCGGTCAGTTCTCGCCGTCGGATCTGAAGAACTTCCACGACACCACGAACCACTATGCGGCGCTGGCGTCCTCGCTTACGGGTCTGCCGTTCCGGTTCTTCGGTCAGAACACGGCGAACCCCGCTGCCGAAGGCGCGATCCGCGCCGACGAGTCGCGGTTGATTTCCAACGCCGAGGACAAGAACGAAGCGCAGGGTGTCGGCATCGGCTGGATGATGGCGCTCTACGAGCGGTTCCGCACCGGCAAGTGGCCGGACGGCAACCGCGCGATCCGCGTCGAGTGGCGCAACCCCGCCACTCCGACGAAAGCGGAAGAGGCCGACTTCATCCAGAAGCTCAACGGCGGCACCCCGGTGCTCTCGCGTGAGGGCTCCTGGGACGAGATGGGTTGGGACGAGGCCCGCAAGGACCGCGAACGCGAGTACTTCGCGATCGAAGCCGAGGACCCGCTCCTCGAACGCCTGACCCGCCCGCTGACGACCGGCGCCGACGATGCTGCCGACCGCGTCAGCTGAGCACTACACCGGCCAGCGCGAGGTCATGATCTCGGTGCTCGGCTCGGTCCGTCAACTGTGGGGTACCCGACCGCCGAAGGACTTCGATGCGTGGTTCGACAAGAACCTCGATCGGCTCATGGCAGTGCTCGTTGCCGGGCAGCGCGCCGCGTCCGCCGACGCCGATGAGTACGTGGGCAACGTCCTCGACGAACTCGGCACCCCGGTGCCTCCCGAGGCGGAGCTGGTCACCGATCCGCTGATCGGTGTCGCCTCCGACGGCCGCGGTCTGGACTCGCTGATGTACGGGCCGGTGATCACCGCCAAGAGCGGTGTCGCGTCGGGCTGGCCGGTCGAGCTGGCGTGGGAAGCGGGCATGCAGTCGCTGCTGGTGCGTGCGCAGACCCAGATCGCCGATGCCTCGCGGGCCGCTGTCGGCCTGGGTATCGCGGCACGCCGCGATGTCGGCTACGTGCGGATGCTCAACCCGCCGTCGTGCTCGCGGTGCGCAGTGCTCGCCGGGAAGTGGTACGCGTCCAATCGTGGGTTCGCCCGGCACCCGGGCTGCGACTGCCGGCACATTCCCGCGCGGGAGAACAGCGCCGGCGATCTTCGCACCGACCCGAGCATGTACTTCGACAGCCTCACCGCCGAGCAGCAGGACAAGCTGTTCACGAAGGCCGGTGCTGCGGCAATCCGCGACGGCGCCGACATCACGCAGGTGGTCAACGCCCGCCGGGGCATGTCGACGGCGCAGCAGAACGTCGCCGGGTGGATCCCGAAGGGCCGCCTGTCGCGCACCGAGGTGTACGGGCAGCGGATCGCTACGACCACCGAGGGCATCACCCGCCGGGGCGTCGCGTACCGGTCGATGAGTCAGGCGGGGTACGCGCGCCGGCAGACGGATGTTCGCAACGGGCGCCGGTACTTCCAGGCGCGGGCACCGCGGTTGATGCCGGAGGGCATCTACGAGATCGCCGAGGACCGCGACGACGCGCTGCGGCTGCTGCGGCTGTACGGGTACCTGTCCGATCGACCGAACCGCGGGATCGGTGGTAAGCCGGTGCGCCCGCGCCAGGTGCCCGCGTCGCGCGCCCCGGAGACGGCTTCGGGTGGTGGAGGAGGCAAGCCTCCGGTCCCTCCGCGGATGGGGCATGATTCACCGATGCCTGACGATGAGGATCCGCTGGACGGTATCCCCTTCCCGCACGAGTACACCCTCTACCAGGACGACGCGCTCCTCACCGCGGCTGAACGCCAAGTGATCGCCGACTACACACTCAGCGGCTATCGGGACATCAACGAGGCGTTGCGTGGCCGGCGTGAGATGACCCCGGAGATCGCGGAACAGATCAGGACGCTCCGGTCGGCAATCTCCAAATACCCTCTAGACAAGACCTGGAGAACCAGCCGCGAGACCGAAGCGGAGGATCTCGGACTGACGAGTGCCACGATTTCGGACGACATCGTCGGTGAGTTCTTGTCGGAGGCCGGGTTCCTCTCGACGAGTGGATTGAAGAACCCGCCCAAGATCGTGGATCGCAAGGATCCCGTGGTCCTGGACATCCTCGTTCCCGAAGGCACTCCGGCGCTGCTGCTCACCGAGAAGCTCACTCGCGCCAGCGCCAGCGAGCGGGAGGTGCTGCTGCTCGACGGTCGCGAGCTGTACATCTTCGGAGTAAAGTTCGATTCGGATCTTGGACTGTGGCGTATTGCAGTCCGAGTGGAGAACGAGGGAGGTGAGTCGTGAGTGCACTGACGCAGGACCGGCTGCAGCTGAAGCGGGTGAAGAAGACCCCGAGGCAGATGACTCTCGCCCGCCGCAAGACCGAGCAGCTTCTCGGCCGGAAGATTCCCGTTCCCGCCGCTGAACGCAAGGCGTACATCGACGCAGGTCAGAAGCCTCCGATCAGCTAGACAAGTTCATCACAGATAAGGCCCCGTGAGCGATCCGCTCCCGGGGCCTTTGTCATGCCGGATACTCCCGGCCCGCAACGGGCAGGGACCAACCTCTCGCAAGGAGAGCCCCCATCATGAAGACCACCCGTGTTCCCCTGCTGCTGATCGTCGGCTCCGGCCTCGGCTTCGACCCGTTCGCGCGCGCACCGCGTGTGAGCCGACTGCATCCGCTCCGCGACGGTGACGGGCATCCGAACGGCACCGGTACCGGCAACCCGGACGGCGACGATCCGGACGGCGAGGACCCGGACGGTGACGGCGGCAACCCCGACGGCGACGACCCGGACGGTGATGGCGACAACCCAGACGGCGCCGACCAACTCGGCGACAAAGGCAAGCGCGCCATCGGCAGGATGAAGGCGCGACTGGCAGCCGAGAAACAGAAGCGCATCGCTGCGGAGAACCGAGCTGCCGAACTCGAGGCCGGCAACGACGACGCCGCCGCGCAGCAGCGGCAGATCGAGGCCGAGGCACTGGCCAAGGCGAACGATCGCATCGTGCGTGCCGAGGTGCGCGCAGCCGCGGCCGGCAAGCTCGCCGACCCCGCCGACGCGCACCGGTTCCTCGACCTGAGCCAGTTCGAGGTCGGTGACGACGGCGAGGTCGACCAGGACGAGATCGCCGAGGCGATCGATGAGCTGCTCAACGAAAAGCCGTACCTGGCCGCGCAACGCGGCGACAAGGGCGGCGAGAAGAAGAAGGCACCGAAACCGGATCGCCGCCAGGGCGGCGGCCAGCAAATGGCGTCGGGCTCGGTCGATTCCGGACGCGCCCTGTTCCGGGCACGTAACCCGAAGAAGAACTGAGAGGCACCACCATGGATCTGAAGATCACCACCGAGAGCTTCGGCCAGGACGACCAGTCCTGGCTCGCCTCCGCGCACGGCACCGACACCGCACGCTCGATCAACCTCGACGTCTCGACCTTCACGGCCGGCACCCACTACCCGGAGGGTGCCCTCAAGTCCGGCCTGCCGCTGAAGAAGCTGCCGTCCGGCCAGTACGGGCTGTGGGTCAACGGCGACACCGAGCCGATCGAGGGCCACCTGTTCACCGCGGTCCGGGTCCGCTCCGGCGCCACCACCGTTGCCGGGGCACTGCTGTGGCACGGCGCGGTCATCGCGGCGAAGCTGCCGACCTCCGTCAACGCCGCGGGCCAGGCTGCCGCTCTCGGCATCCGCTACTTCTGAGAGGACCTGACCAATGGCACTTGTGCTCAACAGTGACTACATCACCCCCGCCGAGATCACCGGCTACGTGCGGGAAGCCCTCGCGGACCAGCCGATCAACGACCTGTCGCTGATCGACGATCTGCTCCCCGACACCCTCGTCGACGACGTCGACTTCCGGGCGAACATCACCCAGCATGGTCTGCGCCGCGCCGCGAAGTTTCGGTCGTGGGACGTCGAGGCCCCGCAGTCGAAGCGTAAGGGCGTCGCCCGCATCTCGGGTGAGCTGCCCCCGATCTCGGAGAAGCGTCGCCTCGGCGAGTACGACCGTCTGAGGCTGCGCCGCGCCAACCAGGCGATCGTCGACGCGATCCTCAACGACGCCGTCGAACTCGCGGACGCACTGCGCACCCGCCTGATCATCGCCAAGGCGCAGGCCCTGGTCACCGGCAAGGTATCCCTCGCCGACGATGGCTTGGAGATCGAGGCGGACTTCCAGCGCAAGGCCGGCCACACCATCACCGCCGCGACCGTGTGGTCCGGCGCGGCCGACCCGATCTCGGACCAGCAAACGTGGTTCGACACGTTCCGGAACAGCAACTCCGGCAACCCCGCCCGGGCGGTCACCTCGCAGCGTGTGATGTCCACGCTCATGCGCAACGCGGCGATCCGCGCGTACTGCCTGCCCCCGGGCTCGACGCAGGGCATCGTCACCGTCGACCAGGTCAACGCTCTGTTCACCTCCTTCGGGCACCCCGCGTTCGAGATCTTCGACGCGCAGGTCGAGGACAGCGACGGCGATCCGATGCGCCTGATCCCGGACGACTCGATCCTCTACGTCGGTGCGTCGGCGAAGATCGGCGAAACCCTGTGGGGCACCACTGCAGAGGCGATCGAACCCGACTACGGCATCGATGCCTCCGAGGCGCCGGGCATCGTGGTCGGCTCGTACATCGACAACGATCCGGTCGCGCGGTGGACGAAGGCCTCCGGTATCGGCCTGCCGATCCTCGGCAACGCCAACGCCACGATGGTCGCGAAGGTTCTGTGATGGCGCGCCTGGCGACGTGCGTGCACGTCTACGACGAGCACGGCACACCGCACGTCTTCGGGACGGACGACGATGTTCCGAAGTGGGCGGCCGACCGGATCACGAACCCGGCTGCGTGGGACGAGGAACCCGAGCGTGAGCCCGAACCGGCCTACCCGGAGGGCGAACCGTCCGACGGGTGGAAGGTGCCTCAGCTCGTCGCGTATGCCCGAGACGAGGGCATCGACCTGGGCGATGCGAAGAAGAAGGACGACATCCTCGCCCTGATCCTGCACTCGCTCGGTACCGGAGACAACGATGACGACGCCGTCGGCGCTGCTGCAGACCAGTGACGTCGAGGGGCTGCTCGGCGAGACGCTGACCGACACCGAAACCGCGCAGGTGGATTCGCTCATCGACTTCGCACAGGAGAAGTTGCGCTCGCCGAAGGTGCGCGCAGTAATCGGCGACGTCGATGAGCGGATCGCCGCCGGGGAGCTAGCGCCCGGGTTCGTGAAGGGTGTGTTGGTCACGGTCGTGTGTCGGGCGTTCGACGCGCTGCGGGTCGGGCTGCGCGTCCGGTCCGAGCAGTTCCCGGAACTGCAGACGGTCTACGCCGATCCGAACCTGGAGCTGGTGTACTTCACCGACGCCGAACTCGCATCGCTGGAACCGGAAGCGAGTTCGGATGTGTTCGGATCCGGCGCGTTCACGATCCGGATCGGCTGATGGCCAAGCTGCTTCCGGAGAAGTGGATTCTGCTCGTCGACAACCCGCCGATCCACGATCCGTCGACCGGTAACCGGATTCCGGCGCCGCCGACACCCGTCGAGTGGACCGGGCTGGCTCAACAGCGGCAGCTCTCGGCCGCGTCGGTCGACGCCGGCAACACCGAGTTCGAGGCCGGCCACGTGGTGTCGTCGTTCGTGCTGCTGCTCGATCCAGGGATTCCGGTGATGCCGCGCGTGCGGTCGAAGTTTAAGGACGCCGAGGGCGTCGTCTACGAGGTCGAAGGCAAACCGCGAGCGCGGCGCAGGATCCGCGGGTCCCGCGCCCTCCGCTACATCGCTGTCAACGTGCGGTGCGTATCCGACATGAAGGAGTGAAACCGATGGCAGAGAAGGAACCCGAGTCGAGCGTGGTGACGTTCACCGACGGGGACGGTTGCGTGCGTTACGCCGACCGCCACTCGAAGGCGTACCTCAAGCACCTCGCGCGCGAGAAGGCGAAGGCGGACGGTGCTACCGCGCCGACCGGATACACCCAGCCGCCCGCAGGACTCGATCCGGCAGCGGGCCCCGTCCTCGCCTACCGCGACTCCGACGAGGCCGCACTCGCCGACGACACGGCAGGCAAGACCTCGCGGACCTCGCGCAGGACCGAACCGAAGTCCTGACATGGCCGCCCGCGTCACCGTTTACTCCGGCCGGGCCCGCTCACGCGCGTTCCGGATCTCGCGCGTCGGCCGGATCGATATCGCCAAGCAGGCAGCCCAGGAAGCACGCGCGAGCGCACCGGTGGTTACCGGTGACTACCGCGACGGGATCGCGGTCGTCGTCGACGACAACCGCGTCTACCTCGTCGACGACGACCCCGACGCGGTGTTCAAGGAGTACGGCACCTCCGACACCCCGGCCCACGCCGCACTGACCGACGCAGCACGCAAGCACGGGAAGTACCGCGGCTGGAGGCCACACTGAGAAGGAGGTAAGACGAGATGGCGAACCCGATGCCGTTCGCACCGGGCGCGATCCGCAAGTTCCTGATCGACGACCCGCAGATCACCTCGCTGGTGCCGGCCGAGAACATCACCACCCGGGATCTTCCCGAGGTGATCGCCGGGCCGTTCATCACCCTGCGTGCCCCCGGCAATGTCGGTGTCGACCCGATGCTGCGCAGGCCCATGGTGCAGGTGGACGTGTGGTGTCCGAAGATCGAGATCCTCGGCGGCACCACCGATCCGGAAGAACGAGCCTGGGACATCGCGGCCCTGGCCGGGGAGCTGCTCGGCCGCGCCCGCATGCAGCAGTTCCGTAACGCCACCTGGAAGGCCCAATGGACCGACGGGCCGATCACCTTCGTGGACGTCAAACGCGGCCCCGACTTCCCGCTGTACCGGGCCACCGTCCGCGTGGAGTTGAAGATGACGGTCCGCTGACGCCGCTGGCCGGCGTCCCTCACACGTTCCACCCGCAGGTGCGCGCCGGGCACGCCTGCGGGTGGAACTCCCTATTCGCTCACCCCGTGAGCACACCTCGAGAGGCACATCCGTGAGCAACATCGCAAACCCCGACAAGGCGTTCGTCTGGCTCGACGGCGACGGATTCCGCGCCGTCAAGGGCACCGGTTTTCCCGCCGATCCGCTGGCCGACGCCCCCGTCACCGGCACATCCCCTGGCGTGACGTGGGACGGCTTCGGCGGCATCGAAGCCGGGTTCGACATCACACCGCAGCAGGACGTGAAGGTCCACAAGGTGTGGAACCGCCGGCACGCGCCGTACAAGGTCACCAAGGGCCCCATCGAAGAGCGCCTGAAGTTCCGCGCGACGGACTACAGCAAGGCCACCGTTCTGACCGCCCTGACCGGCGGCAGCATCGTCGAAACCCAGACCGGTTCCGGCATCTGGAAGTGGGAGCCTGGCACCGACGAGGACTTCGCGATCTTCTTCCGCGTGGTCGACGACACCGGTGAGGCGTTCTTCCACTCCGACGCGGTCACCCTCGTCACCCCGCCCCCGCGCACGTTCGGCGGCGAGAACCTCGACGGCTTCGAGTTCGAACTGATGGGCCTGTCGCCTATCTACCGCTACACGTCCTTCAACCCGCTCGCCCCCTGACAGGAGCATCTGCAGCATGCCCGGCACAGCAACACCCCGCAACACCCGCACCCGCGCCAAGGCCAAGGCCGCGGCGGTCCCCGCCAAGACTGTGGAGACCGCCGCGCCCGCGGCCCCCGAACCCGACGACGTCGACCGGTTCGACATCCTCGAGGCGCTCGCGATCACCGGCGGCGAACCGCAGCCGATCACACTGCTCGGTGTCGAAGCCGACGTGCGCCGCACCTTCACCGGCGAGGAGGCCGCGGTCTTCCACGGGCACCTCGCCGCGAACCGGCTGCGTGAGGCGATCGACGTCATCACCGACGGTAGCGGCCAGGCGATCTGGGATGCGGTCGCGCATCTCCCCGCCGACATCGTCGCGAAGCTCATCAACAAGGTGATCGCACTCTCGGGACTGTCCGAGGGGGAATTGCGTCCGCTCTCGCCTCCCTCGTCCGCGAGGATGGCTGGCGCGGTGCGCTCACAGGCCTACGCCGATGGCATGGCCTCGATCTCCGAACAGCGCTCCGCGAACTCGACTGGCGAGACTGCGGCCGGCTGATCATCGGTGCCGCCGAACTCGACGCGCAAGCGATGCGGGACAGTGAAAACCTGGCGATGCTCGTCGACCGCGAGAACTACTGGCTCAACTCCGAGTACAGCTCGTGGGTCACCGACCCCGACGATCCTGCTGTGAAGGCTGAGCGTGCGCGTCGCAAGAAGCAAGGGATCCGGCCTGCACCCGTACCGATTCTGCCGCCGGTCGCGCTGCGCCCACCGGACCTCGCCGAGCTCCGGAACTCGCAGTACGAAGAAGCGATCGCCGAGCATGCGGCGGCGGGGCCGGTGCACGTTGGTGGGGACATCAAAGCTGGGTCGGTGCGTGAACTGCTGCAGATCCTCGACGCCCGCGACGCCGCACGATAGCGAGGCGGTCTGCGATGATGCGGGGCATGCGCAAGTACGTCCCCATCATCGCCTCGGCCGCACTTATCCTCGCTGGCTGCGGGTCGTCTGAGCCGACCGCGGCTGAGAAGCGCGCCGCAGACTGCGAGGCATTCGCAGCGGAGACTCCGGGAGTAATCGAGCACTCGTGGGCATTCGAGGTTGGCTCAGATCCGAACCGCAGTCAGGAAGATTTCACCGACGCAGTAAAAGCTCTGGCACGCGAACAGTCAGGTGCTGGACGTGAGCATCCGTACAACTGCGATTGGCCGGCCGACCGAAAGCTCTTCGAGTACTACCGGCAACTCCGGGCGGAATAACACCCACCACAACTGAATATCGACTGGCCGATTGCCCCCCGAAGGAATTTCCTTCGGGGGCTTCGTCATATCAAGTCCGGTCCGCTACAGCACATTCCGCGCGGTCTCGTTGGAAACACGATTGAGAACTTCCTGAGGCGAGCACCGCAAATGGACTGCGCCTCGCCTGTTTGAGAGATGGGGTGATTCAGATTCCGGGCGGAATAATTGATATCGAGGTCGCCCCCGACCTGCGGAACTTCCCCGCACAGCTCGAATCCGGCGCACGAAATGCACTCGGTATTGCCGGGAAGATCGGCGGCATGCTCGGCGTGGCCATCGGTGTCGGCGCCGCCGGGCAGGCCGTGTTCGACCTCGGCAACAAATTCACCACCGAACTGGGCACCCTGCAGGCAGTTTCCGGCGCCACAGCCGAACAGCTGGAGAAGGTCAAGAGCGCCGCGATGGGCCTGGGCAACGACAATTCCCTGGCCGACACCTCCGCAGTAGACGCGGCAGCCGCGATGACCGAGCTCGCCAAGGGCGGCTTCTCCGTCGAACAGTCGATGGACGCCGCGCGTGGCACCCTGCAGCTCGCTGCTGCGGCGCAGATCGACGCGGCATCCGCGGCGACGATCCAGTCGCAGGCGCTGCAGGCGTTCGGTCTCGATGCCGACTACGCAGCGAAGGCTGCGGACGTTCTCGCCAACGGTGCGAACGCATCATCAGCGGAGATCACCGACGTAGCGATGGGTCTGCAGCAGGCAGGCGCGGTCGCGAACCAGTTCGGCGTGTCCCTCGAAGACACCGTCGCTGGACTCGGCCTTCTCGCGAACGCGGGTATCCAAGGATCGGACGCGGGCACGCTGCTCAAGTCCGCGATGCTCGCGCTGACCGACCAGGGTAAACCCGCCCAGGCCGCGATCGCTGACCTCGGCCTGACGATCTACGACGCACAGGGCCAGTTCGTCGGCTTCCGTGAACTGTTCGGTCAGCTCGAAGAAGCGTCGAAGTCGATGACGCCGGAGATGTACCAGGCCGCGACCGCGACGCTGTTCGGATCCGACGCGATGCGCCTCGCTGGTGTCGCCGCCGAGCAAGGCGTCACGGGCTGGGACCAGATGCGTTCGGCGATCGAACGCCAGGGAGCCGCGGCGGAGGTCGCCGCAGCCAAGACCCAAGGACTGCCCGGCGCGATCTCGAGCGTGCAGAACGCAGCCGAAGGCCTCGCCCTCGAGGTGTACGACCTCGTCGACGGACCGCTCGAAAAACTCGCGACCGGGGCCGGCAAGTTCATCACGGAAAACACACCCGGACTGATCTCCGGCCTGTCCGGAGTGGCAGACGTCGCGGTCTCGGTCGGATCGAGTCTCGCCCCTGTAGCCGACATCGTCGGTGACCTGGTCGGCGCCTTCCTGGACCTGCCCGCACCGATTCAGGCGACGGTGGCCGGGTTCGCCGCGCTCAAGGGTTTCGGTCTCGACGAGAAGGTCGGCGGCTGGGTCGAAGGCGCCTCGGGCTACCTCGATGAGTTTCTCGGGCAGATGGACGAAGTCCGCGCTGCCATGGCCGAGAACATGCTCGAACAGCAGAACCCGGAGATCGACGCATCAACTCACGAGGGTCAGCTCGAACAGATCAACCAGCTGCTCGAGCAGAACGAAGAGCAGATCTCCGATGTGGCTGCGGCGTGGGCAACCATGGAGGCTCGGTCCCCGGCGGTCGCTCGGATGGGTGAGGCGTACCGGAACACCACCCGACGCGCTGAACTCTTCGCTCGCCAGCAGAGTTACATCGCGCACCTCACCGGTGGTGTCACTGGTTCGCTGCGCAACGCTGCAGGCGCCGCAGTGGCATTCGGTGGCCAGGTCGGTGGCGTTGCAGCCGCCGGCCTGTCGGGCCTGAAGTCAGCCGCGGGCGGAGTGATCTCGGCGTTCGGCGGACCGTGGATGGTTGGCCTGGCTGCAGCAGGTATGGCGGTCTCGGCCATCGTCTCCGAGATCCAGAAGGCCAGCCAGCAGCACGACCTTCTCGAGAAGTCCGCAGAAGGAGCCGCGGTCGCCGAGCGACAGCTCACCCGGGCCCTGATGGAATCGGCCGGCGAGATGGACGACTCGGCAATGGGCATCGCGGCTGAGAACATCGGACGGATCCGCTCGGAGACCGAACAGCTCGCAGGTACCGCACCGGGCTGGTTCTCGAAGGTGGCATCCGGTCTTCAGATCGGAGCTGATGCCGTCTTCGGTACAGGCCGCGCCTTCGCGGATGCTCGGCTCGAACAGGACCGGGTCGCGGCGTCGTCGGAAGCAACGAAGGCCGCACTCGATTCGCTGAAGATGTCGAACGAGGAGATGGCTGGCGCCATCTACGGATCGTCCGGCGCGTGGGCTCGTTTCGAGCAGCGACTCGTGGACGCCGGTGACGGTGGGAAGGCTGCGCTCGATGAGTTCCGCGGACTGCGTGAGGAATACGAACGCACGCAGGCAGTCTTGCGGGAAACAGATGATGACACCCTGCAGTTCGCGGCCGCGGTCGATACCCTCGCGGACTCGTCGTCCTCGGCGGACGATCGAGTGTCGGCGCTCAAGTCGGCGATCCAGGCACTGCTCGGTGTCCCCGCTGATGCGCAGCAGTCCCTCGCCGACTTCGAGCAGGAAATCGCGGATGTAGCCGAGTCTGCGACGGAAGCCGCTGCCGAGACGGGCGGTCTCGGTGATGCTCTGCTCAAGGACGGGAAGCTCGATGTCAGCCAGCAGAACGC
This sequence comes from Rhodococcus sp. HM1, assembly GCF_023218075.1. Taxonomy (GTDB): domain Bacteria; phylum Actinomycetota; class Actinomycetes; order Mycobacteriales; family Mycobacteriaceae; genus Rhodococcus. Next base: position 121,970 of record NZ_JALPTB010000009.1, read on the forward strand.
ACGGAATCTGCTCGACACCCTCAACAATATGGGTGATCAGTTCCTGCGGGCCGCCGACGCTGGGAACGACACGAACGCGATGTATGAGCGGGCGATGCCGGTACTCGAGGGCCTGGCCCGGCAGTACGACCTGCCGATCGAAAAGATCCAGGAGTTCGCAGCACAGGCGGGGCTCGTTCCGGCTGTGGCATCCACACTGCTCGAGGTTCGCGGCGCCGACCAAACCCGAGTGGCGATCGCCTCTGCATTACTCGCCCTGCAGAACTACGACGGCGAAGGTCCCGCAACCGCGGAACTGTTCGTCGACGATGAGCAGGCACGACAGGCACTCGAGGATGCGGGCCTCAAGGTCGAACTTCTCGACGAGACGACCGGGAAGATCCGCATCACTGCGGACAACGAGCTCGCGCTCACCGGACTGGCGAACGTCAACGAGCTTCTCGACTCGCTCGATCTGAAGGACGTCGGTCCGGACGTGCACCTCAACGATGTTGCGTTCCAAGTGACCAACGAGGACGTCCTCGCAAAGCTCCGTGAGCTGGATCTGTCAGAGGTCGACCCGTCAGTTGGCGCGATCATCGAGGATTTCCTCGCCGGTCGAGACGTGACCCTCGCAGAACTCGATGCGATCGACACCTCGAAGGCAACACCCAGCGTCCTGCTCCTGATCCAGGAAGCGATCAACAACGCGCGGATCGTGTCCGAGGAGATCGACAAGGCGGCACGCGATCGTCAGGTGCGGATCACCTTCGACAACCAGTGGGACCCGACGCGACGTACTCAGTACTTCGGAGACTCTGGAACGCAGGGGCCGATCCCGATCCAGACGCGTGCGGACGGTGGACAGATCACCGGCGGCATACCTGGCGTGGACTCGGTGCCGATCCTGGCAATGCCAGGCGAGCACGTGCTCGACGTGTCCGACGTCAACGCGCTCGGCGGTCAGGCTGGTGTGTACCGGTTCCGGGCCGCGCTCAAGGCCGGCCAGGTCGGCCAGTTCGAAGTCGGCGGTGCGGTCGAAGACGACGTCGCCGTGCGTCGGGCTGCGCAGTTCCTGTCCGCTGAGGACGGCAAGCCGTACCAGTACGCCGGGGTCGGCACCCCGTCGTGGGACTGCTCGGCGTACGCGTCCGCCGCGTACGCGGTGCTCACCGGGCGGGATCCGTACGCGCGGTGGTTCACCACCGAATCCGATTTCAATGGACTCGGATTCGAGTCGGGGATGGGCGGCCCGGGTGACCTGAGCATCGGTGTGTACCGGGGTGGGGGCGGCGAGTACTCGCACATGGCCTTCACCCTCGCCGGTGTTCCGGGCGAGTCGTCATCCGCCGGTGTGTTCTTCGGCCGAAACACCCAAGGTGCCAGCGATCCGGACCTGCCACTCAAGTGGCATCTTCCAGCCGCGGCGTTCTCCCCGCCTGGTCGCTCCAGCCAGGGGTACAGCGGCGGCAGCCGACGGGCCCGCAACACCGAGACATGGGACACCGAGGACGAACTCAAACTGGACTCGGCCCGCATCTCGGTGGTCCAAGCGGAGGAGGACCGCGACAAGGCGCTCAACGATCCGAAGAAGTCGCAGGCAGACAAGGACCAGGCGATCAACAAGGTCGCGCAGGCTGAGGAGAAGGTCCGCAAGCTCGAGGAGCAGAAAGCCGCCGCCGAACAGGGTGGCATGGCGATCCCGCCGGCACCGGAGCTCACCACCTCCTACACCGACGACGAGCTGCGTCTGCGTGATCTCGAGCGGGGGGTGGACGAGGCGACGTGGGACCGCGACGAGGTCTATGCCGATCCGGAGGCAGCGCCGTGGGAGCGCGACGAGGCAGACGACAAACTGCAGCGGGCCATCAACTCCCTCGCCGACGAGCAGCGCGAGCAGCGACTCGCGTTCGCACCGGAGGCACCGGAGCTCACGACCCGGATGAGCGACGACGAGATGCGCATCGCCGATCTCGAGGATGCTGTCGAGGAAGCCAAGCTCGACCGCAACGCCGTGTATGCCGATCCACGCTCGACCGACAAGGACCGGGCTCGTGCGGACCGGGAACTGCAGAAGGCACTCAACGCGCTCGACGAAGGCAAGGCCGGCGGCGAAGGCCTGACCGGTTCGTCGATTGCCGAGCTGTTCGGCAACGCCGCGAAGGCGGCGGTGCAGGGGCAGGTCGAGGACGCACTGGGTGTCATCGGGTTGACCAACGGTGGGTCCGGTGCGATCGGCACCGCGATCGGTCTCGGTGTCGAAGCTGTCACGAAGCAGGCGAAGAAGGGGCCGATGACGGCGCCGACGTTCTCGCCCGACGATCTGGCGAAGCAGGGACCTGTGGTCCCCGGGTCCGACGACTGGATGCGCAAGCTCACCGAATCGCTGAAGATCCCCGCGGTCCTGCGTGACGTCGGTGGTCCACTGCCGCACGGTATGGCCGGCCTGAACCTCTCGGGTGAAACCGAGTGGGTGCAGACCGCGGCCGATCGACGGCGGTTCGACCGGGACATGGAAGAGCTGGCGGTGCTGCGCTCCGAGCGCGGCGGATCCGGTGCCGGTGCCGGGCAGTTGACGGAGATCGCCGGCCAGCTCCGGCAGTTGGTGGAGCGTCCACCGATTCAGCACACCTCGCAGTACATCGGCTACGAGCAGTCCGAGGCGCATCGCCGCGAACGCGACCGGGTCGATCAGTACTCGCGTACGTATCTCAGGAGGTGACTGTGGCGCTACGGCGCAGCGAAACCCTCGTCGAGATCGAGGGAGTCAACGGTGACATGGTCACCATCTCAGGGCCGGGCCAAGGCAGGGAAGGGTTCGAGCTGCTCGAAGGTGGGCTGCAGGACGTCTACGACATTCCGTTCACGACGATCTACACCCAGCACGCCTTCGAGCAGGGCGCCACGTACAACGGCATGCGCATCGAGCGCCGAACCCCACTGATCAAGGTCCTCGGCAGTGCGACCGAACGCCAGTCGTGGAAGGTCGTCGACGAGCGATGGGCCGAACTGTGGTCCCCCCTGGCCGACACGAAACTGTGGGTGGAGGACGAGGACTCTCGTCGTCACCTGCTGATCCGGCAGCTCGAGCACATGCGTGTCGACATGCAGTGGGATCCGAACGGCGAGCAGAAAGCCGAGATCGAAACCCCTGGGGTATCCGGCAATCCGTGGTGGTGGGAACCGTCGGTGTTCGATGTGTGGACGTCGACGACCGACACCACCGGTGTCGACGAGTACGGCGACCCGAAGATCGAGTACGGGACGGTGACGGTGTCCAACCCGACGCCGTATCCGATCTGGCTGCGGTGGCGCCTGCAGGACGGTCCCGCTCCCGGTGTGAAGTGGACGCTGCCCGACTTTTCGTGGGGCAACAAGGCATTCGGGCGTGCTGTGCAGGACGCGGATCGCGTCCTGCACATGCCCGAGCTGATCGCCAACGAGCACGTCGACATCGACACCGACGACCTGGCCAAGCGGCCGCAGGTCGTCTCGACGCTGGACACGCAGATCTATCTGCGCATGGAAGGCAAGACGTTCAAGTATCCGCTACCCCCGAGGCTCGACCCGGTCGAGGTTCCCGTCGCAGTATCGGGCGCCCCGGCCGGCGTCGGTGTTCGGGTCGAATGTCCGCGGCCCTGGCCGCGGCCGTGGGGGCAACGCCGATGACAACTGTCGAGACAATCGACTTCGACACAGCATTCGAGGACCTCGTCGCCAGACTCAAGGACGAGGAAGAGGCCCGGCTCATTCCGCCGCTGGTCCGCTTGTGGGACGGCGACTGGAACCTGCGCGGCGTCGTCAAGCACGAGACGTCGATGCGGGTGCAATGGCTCAACAACGAGACCGGCACTGCCACATTGGAAATGCCGCTGGACTACTACCTGTCCGAGTGGCTCGCCGACGTCGACGAACGCCCGACCACAGGCGTGCACCTGACCGTGGACAAGGACGGTGCACGCTGGTCCGGGTTCATGGACGAGCTGCAGATCCACAAGGACGAGCAGGGACGCCGTTATGTCCGTGTGATCTTCAAGCACGACTACGAGCACCTCAAGCACATCCTGGTGTTCAGCAACCCCTTTGCCTGGCCCCCCGCCTCGCGGGGCGGGGGGCCAGGCAAAGAGCCTGATTCTTACCACCAGAAATTCAGTTCCCACGCCTGTGGGTTCTGTTCTCCCATCACGTTCGGTGGGCACTCAAAACCACGCTGCTCGTCAATCTCATGCGGCTCGAGTCGAGCCTGTGGACGCTGCCCGACGATCCGATGGACCCGGCGCAGTGGTTCAACTTCAACCAGTCGACGTGGGGCATGGTCGTCAAGCCGGACCTCACACCCGATCACAGTGTCGGCGGCATCGTCCACGCTCGCTTCAAGAACGTGCACGAGACCGGCCGCCGGATCGTCGAGGACGCTCAGCTCACGTGGGAGCCGCGCCGCTACCTCGAGGGCGATGAGGCACCGTGGCCCGGCGCTGACATCAAGCACGGCTGCTTGGTGTGGGACCTCGTCGACAACTCGGCCTTCACCACTGGAACATCGTTCGGCGGCAACGAGTTCGACGGGCTAGTTCGCCAGTTCGTCAACATCGGATCGGACGGCAAGACCGAAACCGTCGAGAGCGTCGCCGATCCGAACATTCCCGAGCTGTACACCACACCCGGTGCCCGCGGCACCGACCCGTCGATGCCCGGGGTGATCTGGCGTGACGGTGAACACTCCGGCATCCAGACATCGATGTTCTCCTACCGGCCGGCGCAGGACGTCGGCGTGGTCGGGGGCGGGCACTCGGCCCCGGGCGTGAATGAGACCATCTCCGCCGGAATCATCTCCCTGGTCGGGTTTTTGGGATCGATGATCGGGCAATCGCAGATAGGCCCGGCTGTCGATGCTGTGCTCAAACCGATCTACACCGACACGATCCTGGCGTTCGGAAAGTGGAAGAGTCCCGCTCGCGCACAACGACTCGGCTGGTCACACCTGCATGAACGCTTCGCAGAGGGCAGCGACCGCGGGTACACGCTGTCCTGGCTACTCGCGATGCGCTCGGCGATGTGGGCAACGCGCGAGACGACGTCGTGCACCGTAACTGTCACTGACAATGCACCGTGGAAAATTGGGCAAAACGGACACGGTCATTGTTTCCTGGGCAGCAGGGTCGGGTTCACCGTGCTCGGAATGAAGCCGGGCCGGATCTTCGTCGAGCAGATTTCCGAACTGGTCCTCGAGTGGGGCCGCAACATGGCGCCGTTGTGGCAGTTGAAGATCGGCCAGCGTGAACCACAGGACCCGATCGTGAAAGCCCTTGCGTTGCTGCAGGACTTCTTCGGCATGCTCCAGGACCTCGGCGTCCTGTAGCTCATTCATTACAACAGAGGAGACACCGGTGCGGCTACCGGAGCAAGCCACCTGCGACCAGAACGACCCGAGGACAGCGCACCAATGGTTGTTCGTTGACCTGCCTTTCGGTGAGAACCAACCTCACACCCCGGACCTTCGCCTGCTTCCGTCGTGGTCGCAACGCGTCGACGATGCCGGCTACCGGCACGTCGATCAGATCCGGGCACTGGCCGACGAGAACGGCATGATTCACGTCGACCAACTGCCCCAGCAACGCAAGCGGCACCGGCCGCCGTATCGCGGGCAGCAGCACGCGATGAACGCCAGCCACTGGGTCGACATGGACGACGAGAACCCCGAGCCGTTCGCCATCCCCGACCCTGCCTTGTATACCCCGCACGAGCAGGCGGCAATCGTCGAGCGCATGTACTACACCGGCGTCCTCAAACGGGCAGAGCCGGAGGTGGACAAGGCATCGGTCGGGAAAGCGCGCCCGATCTTCAACCCGGCGGATCACACACCGAACGCGGTGAACACGTACCTCGAGTACTGCGCGAACGACGCCGAGCGGCGACGGGTGATCGCGGCGGAGATGAACGGCAAGAAGCGCGGCCAGATCCTGCGCAACCCGAAGTGGAAGGGCATGTGATGGAGAAGGTACTTCCGTACGACCGCGCGATCGTCCGGCAGGAGACCGGCTACTGGTGCGGTCCGGCGTCGACGCAGATCGTCCTCGACAGCCTCGGCATCCACGTCCCAGAACCGCAGCTCGCCCGCGAGATCGGCACGCACACCGGCGGCACCGACCACATCGGTCTGGTCACCCCGATCCTCAACAAGCACAGCGACGCCGGCTACTTCGACGTGCAGATGCCGGCCGATCCGCCGACCTCGGCGCAGAAGGACCGGCTGTGGGCCGACATCACCGCGTCCATCAACGGCGGCCGCGGCGTCGTCGCGAACATCGTCGCCCCACCACCGAACTACCCGAAGGCCGTGGCACCGTCGACGATCAGCCCCGCCTACAGCGGCGGCGACGTGTACCACTACGTCGCCGTAATGGGCTACGCCGACACAGACATCCGCCGCGTGTGGATCGCCGACTCCGGATTCGCCCCGTACGGCTACTGGTGCTCGTTCGACCAGCTCACCTCGTTGATCCCACCGAAGGGCTACGCCGCCGCCCCCGGGCCGGCCACCCCGGCCCCGGTCGC